>NZ_JABBPC010000020.1 GCF_012927485.1 Polaromonas sp.
CTTGCAGAAAGGAAATCCAGCGTCCTGGCAGCAAAAGGTATTGATTACGCTGGGACTGTTCGGTGCCGCGCTCTTCTACGGCGACGGCGTCATCACGCCAGCGATTTCGGTACTCTCTGCGGTCGAAGGCCTGGAACTGATCACGCCTGCGTTCAAGCCGTATATCTTGCCCATCACGCTCACTATCCTGATCGGCTTGTTTGTTTTTCAGCGCAAAGGAACCGCCAGCATCGGCGCGCTCTTCGGTCCGATCATGGTTCTCTGGTTTGCGGTGCTCGCTGTTTTAGGAGGGCTAAGCGTTGTGCAGCACCCAGCGGTACTTGCCGCGGTTAATCCGATCTATGGCTTTAATTTTCTGGCCCACAACTCGTTACTCGGCTTCTTCGCTTTAGGCGCAGTGGTTCTATGCATTACTGGCGCAGAGGCGCTCTACGCCGACATGGGACATTTCGGCGCCAAACCGATCCAGTACGCCTGGCTCGGTTATGTTTTACCCGCATTGGTTATTAATTATTTTGGTCAAGGTGCGCTGCTTTTATCCGTTCCGGCTGCCGTCGAAAATCCATTCTTCCTGCTCGCGCCGGACTGGGGACGCTATCCCCTGGTCATCCTCGCCACGGCAGCGACCGTAATTGCCTCGCAGGCTGTAATTTCCGGGGCTTTTTCGATCACCCAACAGGCCATGCAGCTGGGCTATACACCACGCTTTGAGACCCAACACACGTCGGACCGGGAAATTGGACAGATTTATTTGCCAGCCATCAATTGGCTTTTATTGGCCTCAATTATCGGATTGGTCATCGGATTCGGCACCTCCTCCAAACTGGCCGCAGCGTATGGCATTGCCGTTACCGGCACGATGTTGATCACCAATATTCTCGCGATTGCAGTGGCTGTCCGTCTGTGGAACTGGAGCCCTCTGCGCGCCGTACTGGGCGCGCTTCCCTTCATCTGCATCGACCTGGGTTTCTTTTTGGCAAATGTCGTGAAGATTCCGGATGGCGGCTGGTTTCCCTTGGCATTTGGGCTCGGGGTCTTCATCTTGTTAACCACCTGGAAGCGCGGGCGAGAACTCTTGCACTATCGCCTTTCGGCCGATGCACTGCGGCTCAAGGCGTTTATCCAGGACATCGGAGAAACCGGGGTCAGCCGCGTCCCCGGCACTGCGATATTTATGACCCAAGACCCCGACTCAGTGCCCCACGCCATGTTGCACAGTCTCAAACACTACAAAGCGTTGCATGAGCAGGTGATTGTTTTAAGCGTGCGCGTGTTCGATGTGCCGTATGTACCGGACATTGATCGTGTTGAAGTCATCCGGCTTCCCGGAAATTTTTCCCAGGTCATCGTCCAGTATGGATTTAAAGATGAGCCCGATATACCAGCGGCCCTGGCGCTGTGCACCGAGGCTGGACTTAATATTGAACTGATGGACACGTCATTCTTCTTCGGCAGAGAAACGCTAATTCCGAAGTTGGGATCGGAATTGGCTTATTGGCGCAAATTGGTTTTTATCGCCATGTTCCGAAATGCCAGCAGTGCAACCGCCTTCTTCAAAATACCGTCGAACCGGGTGGTTGAGCTGGGCTTGCAAATTGTGTTTTGACCAGCTGCGCGCGACTTTCCACGGATCCCTTTTGGGGTCCGTTCTGAACTTTTCAGCATTGAGCAGAACGCGCCTCGAGTGCCGATGACACTCTTGGCTTTCCTCAACCAATCGAAAGGCTGGTGCTCAATGCGCCCCCGCCGCCGCATCAGCATTCCCTAGTCCTGCCTGGGCAGGCCTAGTCAAGAAAACCAGCGGAATGAGTAACAGAAAAATTAGCGCCGAGGCATAGAAGACATCGGACGCGGCCAGCATGTAGGCTTGCTGGTCGACCAAGCGGTTAATGGTTCCCAGCGCCTGATCTGGCGTCAGCCCTGCACTGGCCAGACCTGACAAAGCGCCGTTGGTGGCAACGCTGCCGAGATTGACCGATTCGCTGAGTTGGGCATGATGCATGGCGGCGCGGTCTTGCCAGATGGTCGTGGCAATCGACGTGCCGAAGGAGCCGGCCACGATACGCACAAAGTTGGACAGACCGGAAGCCGCCGGAATCCTGTCAGGCGAGATGCCCGACAGCGTAATGGTGACCAACGGAATAAAGAAGAACGCCATTGCCACGCCCTGAATGAGGGTGGGAATCAGGATGGTGGTGAAGTCGGCCTGCGTGTTGAAGTTTGAGCGCATCCACAACACCAACGCAAACACCGCGAAAGCAAAAGCGGCAAATTTACGCGGGTCTACCTTGCCAATGTTTTTACCCACCACCGGGGACAGCAGCAAGGCCAGCAACCCCACCGGGGCCATGATCATGCCCGCTTGCGTCGCCGTGTAGCCCATGTACTGCTGCAACCACAGCGGCAACAACACCACGTTACCGAAAAAGAGGCCGTAACCAATCGACAGCGCAAGCGCACCGGCCCAGAAGTTGCGTCGTTTGAACAGCGTGAGGTCCACCACGGGATGTTCTTCAGTGAGCTCCCAGATGACGAAGGCAATCATCCCCACCAGCGCGACGACACCCAACGCCACCACTTCTCCGGAATGAAACCAGTCCAGTTCCTTGCCTTTGTCGAGCATGATCTGCAAAGAGCCGACCCAAATCACCAGCAGCGCCAAACCCACCGAATCAATCGGTAGCTTTTTGGTCATACTTTCGCGCTTGTGAAAGATGCTCCAGGTCACGAATGCAGCGCCGAAACCCACGGGAATGTTGATGTAAAAAATCCAGGGCCAGGAGATGTTGTCGGTGATCCAGCCACCGAGCAGCGGCCCCATAACGGGTGCCACCAGTGTGGTCATGGACCAGAGGGCCATGGCCAGCCCGGCCAGCGCTCGGGGATAGCTGGACAGCAGCAAGGCCTGGGACAACGGAATCATCGGGCCCGCCACGAGTCCCTGAAGCACACGAAAGAAAATTAGCGTGGTCATATTGGGCGCGAGGCCGCACAACCAAGAGGTAATTACAAACAGAATGATGCTGGTAGTGAAAAGACGAACTTGGCCGAAGCGCTGCGACAACCATCCGGTGAGCGGGACAGCAATGGCGTTGGCGACCCCAAAGCTGGTGATGACCCAGGTGCCCTGGTTGGGGCTGACCCCCAAGTCACCCGCAATGGCGGGCAAGGAAACGTTCGCGATCGAGGTATCGAGAACGTTCATGAAGGTTGCGGCTGACAGCGCCAGGGTGCCCCAAAGGCGGGCTGAACCGGTCAGCGGCGGCGGATGAATATAGCCGGATGACGCGGCGGGTGCTGGTTCGGAGGCCATGAAAACCCTGAAAAAAGGTGAGCTAAAAAAGAGAAGAGACGTTGCGCCAAGCGGCGGTTAATTACTGCGCTTGTATGGCCTGTCGTTGCGCGACGCGGCCGCTGGCCACGGCGCTGGCTTTCCCCGAATTAGCCGCAATCACGCGTCGCACATCGTCGTTCGCCGCATCGCCCTTCGCGGCATACGCCTGAGGTTGCAACAATGCTGCAGCGCGCGGAGCGTCGGCGAGAGTTTTTCCGTCTCGCTTACTCACATCAATTTCCGCAACCATGGACAAACCTACCAGCAGCGGGTTCTCTTGCAATTGCTTGGCATCCAGCGCAATGCGCACGGGAACGCGCTGCACTACCTTGATCCAGTTACCGGTGGCGTTTTGCGCGGGAAGAAGCGAAAAAGCCGCTCCCGTCCCAGCCCCCAGGCCCACCACGGTGCCGTTATATTCCACCTTCTTGCCATACAGGTCAGCCACCAAGGTGGCGGGTTGGCCAATCCGGATAGTGCGCAACTGCACTTCCTTGAAGTTGGCATCGACCCAGACCTGCCCTAGCGGGATGATGGACATCAGCGGCATACCGGCGGCTACACGCTGGCCAAGTTGCACCGTGCGTTTGGCTACATAACCATCCACTGGGGCGAACAGCGCCGTGCGTTGAGTGGCGAGGTAAGCCTCGCGTACCTTCGCAGCCGCCATCTGGACGCTGGGGTGCTGTTCAATGCTGGTGCCTTCAGTCAGGGCCTGGTTGCTGGTAAGTTGCTCGCGTGCGGCGATCACGCCGGCGTTGGCTGCGGCCAATGCACTCTTAGCGGTCGCCAACTGGGTCTGGGAGTGGTTAAGTTCTTCTTTGGACACTGCACCATTGCCGATCAGCGACTGGCGGCGGTTAAGGTCATCAGACGCGCGGCTTATCTCGCTTTGAGCCTTCACCACGTCCGCGTCGCGCAAAGCAATCTGTGCTGCCAGCGTGCCATTGTTGGCATACAGCGTGCGCACCTGGCGCACGGCTTCGGCCAAGGCCGCTTCAGATTGGTCCAGCGCCACTTTGGCGTCAGCCGGATCGAGCTGCACCAGCGTCTGGCCCGCTTTCACAAAGTCGGTGTCGTCCGCCATGATGGCCATGGCTGTGCCGCCAATTTGCGGCGTAATCTGGATCACATTGCCTTGTACGTAAGCATTGTCGGTGGACTCGTAATGGCTGGCCGAGAAGTACTCGTACAGCGCCCAGCCCAGCCCGCCCAGGACGACTACGGTGGCGAGCGCCGTCAGTGCTTTTCGACGCTGGGGATTGCGAGCGGGCGGCTTCGTTGGCGGGTGAACCGGATCGGTAATGCTGCTAGAGGCATTGGAATCGGAAGATTGGGGAGCGTTCATAAGGTTCTTTATGCGTTGGGTGCACGTGACGTAGTTTGGGCAAGGCTGGGGTTTCCCCGTAAGGGATCACACCGCCTGTTTTCTTGAATAAATGGGCTCGCTGCCGGGGCAGTTTCAGCCACCACCCGCTATTGTTTTTGTGACAGATTGGGACGCTGAAGTTGACTCGGCTTGGTAGCCGCCGCCGAGGGCGCGAATCAGCGCTACCTGCGTGTCCAAGGCCCGGCCAGCTAAATCCACCGCGAGGCGACGTTGACTCAGTACGCTGGTTTCTGCCGACAGAACGTTGAGGTAGTTGCCGAGACCCGCTTTGTAGCGCTGCAGCGCGATCTCGTAAGCGGCTTCCGCCGCCTCCTGAGCGGCCTGTTGCTGGGCTTGTTGGCGAGCAATAGCCTGCGACGAGGTAACTTGGTCGGCCACATCCCGCACAGCATCGACCACGGCGACGTTGTAGATCTCGACGGCGGCATCCAGGTCGGCGGTTTTACCGCGCAAGTTGGCGCGCAGCCGACCCGCGTCGAAAATCGGCAGGCGCAAGGCCGGCCCGACCCCCCACTGTTGACTGCCCGAATTGAGCAAACGGCCCAGCCCAATGCTGGAGAAACCTGCAAACGCAACCAGATTGAGGTTCGGGTAAAACTGCGTCTTGGCGTTGACCACCTCTTTAGACGAGGCCTCGACGCGCCAACGCGCTGCCGCGATATCGGCTCTGCGCCCCAGCAAATCAGCCGGAATGTTTTGCGCAACCGTTATTTTTTTAATAGCTGAAAGTTCAGACGGAGCCAACGCAAGCGCAGCATTTGGCTGCCCAATGAGTGCGCCCAGTGCATGGCGCGTCAAGGCCATCTGCTCCTGCAGGGTTTCCAACTGCAGGCGCGCTTCGGGCAGGCCCCCCTCGCTTTGGCGCAGCTCCAGTCGGGTATCCAGGCCTGCGTTGACGCGGTCTCGTACCAGCTTGAGGGTCTCTTCACGCTGTGCCAGGGTGCGGTCCGCCACGGCAACCTGCTCATTCAGACGCACCAGCTGGAAATAAGTGCGCGCCACCTGGCTCGCCAGCAGCACACGTGCGGCCTGCGCATCGGCTTGGGCCGCATTTACCCCGCCCAATGCCGAGTCGAGAGCGGCGCGGTTCTTACCGAAGAAATCCAGCTCCCAGCTCCCACTGAGCTGGGCTGTTCCGCTATTCAGAATGGTGCCGGCTAGCGGCGGCGGCACAGCGCCATTGGCGGTATAGCGCTGACGCGTCAGATCGACTTGACCCGCAATCTGGGGCAAGGTGGCCGCATCAGCTACTTCCATCACGGCCTGCGCGCGCGCCAGACGCGTCTGCGCCAGCTTCAGGTTGGGGCTGCTCTCCAAGGCCTGCGCCACCAAACGATTCAACGGCTCGTCGCCAAACTCACGCCACCATTGCGTCGCGACCGGTACCTCGGTTTCACCTTGAACCGATGGCGCATCCAAGCCCAGCGAAGACGCCTCGCGCAGACTGGCCACCGGCTCAATGCCCGACATGTTGGCGCAACCGGTCAGGCCAGTGGCAATCAGTCCGGCAGCCACCACGCTTGCCGCTGAAACAAGGGCCATGCGAAACGACGCGTGCCACACCGGCAAGGACGGTCGTTCACTCTGCGGGGCAGCCATCGAAAGGCTTTCGAGGGATGTAGTGTTATTTGTCATTTTTTTCCGCTGCTGCTTGCAGGATGTGCGCCGTATTTAAAATGCGACGCAAATAGCCTTTGAGAATCTGCCATTCTTCAACCGAAAAGCCGGCCAGATGGGCATTTTGAATCCGGCTAAGAATGCCCGGAATCTCTTGAGCGGCGGCGCGTCCTGCTTCCGTCAGTTCCAGGTTGACCACGCGCCGGTCGTCCGAGGTACGAACACGGCGGCACAACTCCTTGGCCTCCAGACGGTCGAGCAAGCGGGTCATGGAGCCCGCATCGAGTTCGCATTGCCGGGCCAGTTCCGCAACTGTCGAGGCGCACCCCGTGTACAGCTTGAGCAGTGGCACCCACTGCGCATTGGTCAGGCCTGTTGGCTCCAGTTCCCGCTCGACACCGTGTGCAATCAGGGAAAGGATGCGGCGCATGAGGTAACCGATGCTGTCATCCGGCGTGTAGCCCTCCGCGCGATAAAACTCGACCAGCGGACACGACAGCGTATCGACGAACGGATCTAATTCAATTTTTGAAACCATCTCCGAATATTACTTGTCTAGACAAATATTGTCAAGGCGGTGTTTGTATCGGCAGTTTTATGGATAAACTCGTCCTATGGCTATTTCATCCCGTTCTGCCGCTCCAACCGTGCCCAAGCATTCCGCCCGTTCTCTTTCCGGCCTGGCGCCTTTCCTGCGTCCCTATCTCGGTCGGATTGGTCTGGCTATGTTTTTCCTGGTGATGGCTGCCGTTGCCACGCTGGTGTTTCCGCTGGCCCTGCGCAGTCTGATCGATGGTGGGCTTAGCGCGGCCTCCAAAGGCGAACAACTGATGGCGCTGCGCACTCACTTTTTTGAACTGTTTGGTGTTGCGGCGGCGCTGGGACTGCTCTCGGCAGGCCGCTTCTACATGGTCAGCTGGCTCGGCGAACGGGTGACCGCGGATCTGCGCAACGCGGTTTATGTCCACGTGCTGCGCCAAAGCCCGGAATTCTTTGAGACGACGCAAACCGGCGAGGTGCTGTCGCGCCTGACCGGCGACACCACGCTGGTGCAAACCGTCGTGGGCTCATCACTCAGCATGGGGCTGCGCAACGCCGTGATGGGCGTGGGCGCGCTGGGCATGCTGGTGATCACCAACCCCTACCTCATGGTGCAAGTGCTGGGGGGGCTGGTGCTGATCGTCGCCCCATCGGTGTGGTTCGGACGACGCGTGCGCAAGCTTTCGCGGGCCAGTCAGGACCGCATCGCTGACTCCAGTGCGATTGCGGCCGAGGTGCTCAACGCCATTCCGGTCGTACAAAGCTACACCGCTGAGGCCCGCGAAGCGGCCCGCTTTGACCAGTCCACCACCGACGCCTTCAATACCGCCGTGCGCCGCACCAAGGCACGCTCGGTACTGGTGGCCTTCATCATCATTGCTACGTCAGCGGCGCTGCTGTGGGGCCTGTACCAGGGCACGCAGGCGGTGATGCGCGGCGACATTACCGCCGGTCACCTCGGCCAAACCGTGCTCTATGTGATCATTCTGGCCAGCGCTGCTGCGGTGCTGGGCGAGGTCTATGGCGACCTGCTGCGCGCGGCCGGAGCCACTGAGCGATTGATGGAGCTGCTGGAAACCCGTTCGCCAGTGGTTTCACCCTCCCAGCCGGTTCCAGCCCATGTAACGCAATCAGGAAGCGCTATCAAATTGGAAGGCGTCACGTTTCACTATCCGTCGCGCCCCACGCAAGCGGCACTGACCGACTTCAACTTGAGCGTGGCGCCTGGTGAAACCGTGGCCATCGTGGGTCCGAGCGGTGCCGGGAAAAGTACCGTGTTTCAGTTGCTGCTCCGCTTTTATGATCCTGCCTCGGGCCGGATTGAACTGGATGGTGTACGAACGGCGGATATGGCGCTCGCTGACTTGCGGCAGCGCATCGGCATCGTGCCGCAGGACGCGGTTATTTTCTCGACCAGCGCACTGGAGAACATACGCTACGGCAAGCCAAGCGCCACGGACGAAGAAGTCAAAGCAGCTGCCAAGGGTGCCTTTGCACATGAATTCATCAGTGCGTTGCCTGAGGGATACAACACCTTTTTGGGCGAGCGTGGCGTTCGCCTGTCGGGTGGGCAGCGCCAGCGCATCGCGATTGCACGGGCCATGCTAAAAAACTCACCGCTGCTGTTGCTGGATGAAGCCACCAGCGCGCTGGATGCGGAAAGCGAGCGCATGGTGCAGGCGGCACTGGAATCCGCCATGCGCGACCGAACCACGCTGGTGATTGCGCACCGCCTCGCTACCGTTCAAAAGGCCGACCGCATTTTGGTGATTGACCATGGCCACATGGTGGAGCAGGGAACCCACGAGAGCTTGATGGCCGCCAATGGGGTCTATGCACGACTGGCAGCGCTTCAATTCATACCGTAAAAGCGCCGTTTGATGCGGGACCAACGTTGGCGACTCGCAGCCTCGGCAATTCACGGAATCCAATTTCCGGGCGGTGTAAATACCCCTTGCAGGCCGTGTAAGCTCTACCTATTCGTGTTTAGGAATTAAACGCACCACAGGATGACCCATGAATGAAGAGCTTCACGAAATTGACGAACGTACCAACCTGACGTCCAGCAACAAGTTCGAGTTACTGCTGTTCCGACTCGGGGAAGCCGCCAACACGGAACACCGGGAGTTGTTTGGCATCAACGTCTTCAAGGTACGCGAAATCCTGGTCATGCCCACCATCACGAACATGGTGAATGCCCCACCCCACGTCATGGGTGTGGCCAATATACGGGGGCAGATCATTCCCGTCATCGACCTGCCAGCCGTCGTGGGATGCAAACCCAAAAACGGCTTGGCGATTTTGCTGGTCACTGAGTTCTCGCGCAGCACGCAGGCCTTTGCCGTTGAGGAAGTCACTGAAATCGTGCGTTTGGAGTGGGAGCAAGTGATGTCGGCTGAAGGCCAAGGCGGCGGACTAGTGACCAGCCTTGCCCGCCTCGATGGCGATGCCGAGGATACGCGTTTGGCGCAGGTGCTTGATGTTGAGCAGATCTTGCGCGACGTCATGCCGATGGAGAAGCAAGCACCGGCACTCTCCGCCCAGTTCAAAGTAGATTTGCCGCACGGCACCGTTGTTTTGGCCGCCGACGACTCCGCCTTGGCCAGATCGATGATCGGAGAGGGACTCACGGCCATGGGCGTTCCCTACATCATGACCAAGACCGGAAAGGAAGCCTGGGAACGGCTTCAAGCCATCTCCACCGAGGCCGAGGGTGAAGGCAAGACGGCACAGGACAAGGTGGCGTTGGTCCTTACAGATCTGGAAATGCCCGAGATGGATGGCTTTACCCTGACGCGCAATATCAAGAGCGATGCCCGCTTCAAATCCATCCCCGTGGTGATTCATTCTTCGCTGACGGGTGCGGCCAACGAAGGCCACGTCAAAAGCTCGGGCGCAGATGCTTATATTGCCAAATTCGCCGTCGGGGAGTTGGCCTCCACGCTGCGTGAGGTCTTGTCGCGCCGCTAAGACCTGCCAAGCTTTAATCCGACGCCCGCACCCATGACAGATTGGGAACCGCCCTTCCCGGTTGCTTTTTCTCGCATGTCTGGTGCTCGGTCGGCTTAGCCGATTCAGGCCAGCCGTTAGGTAAAGTGCATGCGGATTCGCCCAATAATGCACCTCGTCGTCGCCCTGACCCGCCCGGCGGCGCGTCCATTGCAGCCATTGCTTCGCTATTACTTTTTTGCATAACCTGAGCAAAACCCGGTATTGGACATCGCTCCAGAGGGCTCTTACAGTTCATCACTTGATGATTCCCATAAGGACCTTTTCCCATGTCAAAAACATCCAAACCGCCCGTCACAGCCCCGTCAATCGCGTCTGTCTCGCACTCTTTGATTCCTTCTTATTTGAAGGCAGACGACTTGGGGCCGTGGGGGAACTACCTGCAACAGGTTGACCGGGTCGTTCCCTATCTGGGTAACCTGGCACGCTGGACCGAAACGCTGAAGCGACCCAAGCGCATACTGATTGTGGACGTCCCAATTCACATGGATGACGGTACCGTAGCCCACTTTGAGGGCTACCGAGTGCAGCACAATGTGTCGCGCGGGCCGGGCAAGGGCGGTGTGCGTTTTCACCAGGATGTGACGCTGTCGGAAGTGATGGCGCTGTCGGCTTGGATGTCGATCAAAAACGCTGCCGTTAACGTGCCTTACGGCGGTGCAAAAGGCGGTATTCGCGTAGACCCGAAAAAGCTGTCCAACGGTGAACTTGAGCGCATGACGCGCCGCTACACCAGCGAGATCGGCATCATCATCGGCCCGAACAAAGATATTCCCGCACCCGATGTCAACACCAACGAGCAGATCATGGCATGGATGATGGACACCTACTCCATGAACACAGGCTCCACGGCCACCGGCGTAGTGACCGGAAAGCCGGTCGATTTGGGCGGTTCATTGGGTCGACGTGAAGCAACCGGCCGAGGCGTCTTCACGGTTGGCGCGGAAGCCGCCAGACACCTCGCATTGGACATCAGCACCGCGCGGGTTGCAGTCCAGGGCTTCGGTAATGTGGGCGGCGTTGCCGGAAAGCTATTTGCTGAAGCGGGTGCCCGCGTGGTCGCGGTGCAGGACCATGGTGGCACCATTTACCGCGAAGCGGGGCTGGATGTTCCCTCCTTGCTCAAGCATGTGGCAGAGACCGGCAGCGTGGCTGGCTTCGCCCAGGCGGAATCGATTGCCAATGAGCTGTTCTGGGAGGTCGACTGCGAAATCCTCATCCCCGCCGCGCTGGAGCAACAAATCACAGCGGCCAATGCGGGGCGCATCAAGGCACGCATGATCATCGAAGGTGCGAACGGCCCCACCACGCCCGAAGCCGACGACATCCTGCACGAGCGCAATGTCCTGGTGGTGCCCGACGTGATTGCCAACGCGGGTGGGGTGACCGTTAGCTATTTCGAATGGGTGCAGGATTTCTCAAGCTTCTTCTGGGACGAAGAAGAAATTAACGCTCGCTTGGTCAAAATCATGAAGGAGGCGTTCTCCGGCATATGGCAAGTGGCGCAGGACAATAAAGTGAGCCTGCGCACCGCCACGTTTATCGTCGCTTGCAAGCGTATTCTGCATACACGCGAGTTGCGCGGACTTTATCCTTGATGGACGGACAACGCAAACATCAAGGGCGCTAAATCGGGCACCCTGCACGCCTATTGCAGGGTCTCCTTGATCGCGGGAGGCAGCGGCAGCCGCACCACATCAATACCTTCCTCCAGCAGTTCCAAGGCTTCCCGAGCGCTGGTTTGGCCGCGAATGTTGCGCTCCTCAACCTCGCCATAGTGCATACGGCGCGCTTCATCGGCAAATTGTCTGCCGACATCTTCCGTCTGGGCCATCACATGACGCAACGCTTTAAGGAAAGCGCCCTGCGCGGAGGGGCTTGGGCCGATCGACAGGTCCGTCACGGCGGCCAGACTCCCGGCCAAGTCGTTTTCGCGGGGCGCGACAGCTGACGCAGCAGAGCGCGTTTCCTGCAATCTTTTCACGGGTGCCTCTTGAAGCTGTTGTCCGCCGAGATTGAGACGCGGAGCGCTCGGCATTTTTTGAATTCCTTTGTCGGCACACAGGGGACATTCAATCAGACCGCTGCCCAGCTGTAGCTGAAAATCATCCTCAGACCCAAACCAGCCTTCAAAAGAATGCTGATGGGAACACTGCAGATTCAGAACTTTCATGGCTAAATTATGGTCAATACGTTACGCAGCTGCAGTTTGCCAATCCAGTGCCCACATCCCCGACAACACGTTTTGCATCCACAGCACGCCTGCCAGGGTCTTCGCATCGGTGACCCGGCCGTTACCGCACCAGGCCGAGAGCTCCGCCGCCGTGGCCGTGAACACGTCCAGCGATTCACCCACATCCAGCTTGCGGTCGCCTAAAGTCAGCGCGCGCGCGAACCAGACATCGATAAATTCGGTGGAGTAGGAAATAACCGGATGCAGCACGCCGGCTCTGGCCCACTCACGGGCGGTGTAGCCCGTTTCTTCCAGCAATTCACGCTGCGCACAGGTCAGCGACGGCTCACCGGGATCGAGCTTGCCTGCGGGAAATTCAATCATCACCGCTTGCATCGGATAGCGGTATTGGCGCTCCAGCACCAGACGGCCGTCATCAAGTTGCGCCACGATCATCACCGCGCCGGGGTGTATGACATATTCGCGTGTGGTGTAGCTGCCATCCGGTAGCCGAACGGTGTCGCGGCGCACGTTAAGAAAATTACCCTTGAGAATTTCCTCGGAAACAACTGTGGTCTCCACCAGATGCGCATCGACCATGCCGCCTTCGCCAGCAATCCCCGGACTAGGCTTCATGAACGGTGTTTAAACAAATAACGGTAGGTAAAACCAGGAAAGGCAAAGGTGATGAAGAGCGCGCCAGTGATGGCATAGAACTCCCAGCCTTGCGGGGCAATCTGTCCGGTGCGCTGCTCAAGGAACAGCCCTACTCCGCCTGCAAGCAAATACCCCAGCAGCATTTCTGCCACTCGCACTGCCAGAATTTTGGGGCTCTTGAGCGAAACAACCGCGAACAGGCGGTTGCTGATAAATGGCAAGTTAGCCATCAACAAGGCCAGCAGCACAACGAGCCAGACTGACATGGTTTGAGTCATGGCGGTGGTCTAACTTCCCAGAGACTTAACGATGCTGCTAATGGATTGCGCGCAAAGAGTCATCAGTCCGCCGGGCACAATCCCCAGAATCAGGATGAGCGCGCCATTGATCGCCAGCACTACCCTAGCGTCAGCGGGTGCCGATATGGGCTGAAGGTTGTTGCCCCGGGGCGCATCAAAGTACATCACTTTAACCACGCGCAGATAGTAGAAAGAACCAATCAGCGACATGAGTACCGCAAAAATAGCCAGCACCAGGTAGCTCGTTTGCTGCGACGAGATGAGTGCCTGCAGGACACCCAGCTTGGCATAAAACCCCACCAGTGGCGGCAGGCCCGCCAACGAAAACATGCTGATGGCCATGACGCCGGCGTACAGCGGGCTGCGCTGGTTCAACCCAGCCAGATCAGTGATTTCTTCGGACTCAAATCCCGCCCGGGCAAGCAGCAAGATAATGCCGAACGCGCCCAGCGTCGTAAGTACATACGTCAAGGCGTAGAACATGGAAGCGCTGTAGGCTGATTCCGTGTTGATCTGGTTGCCATTGACCACACCGGCCAGCAGTCCCAGCAGCAAAAAACCCATTTGGGAGATCGTTGAAAACGCCAGCATGCGTTTGAGATTGGACTGGGCGACTGCAGCCAGGTTACCTATCAGCAAAGAGCCAATAGCCATCAGTGCCAGCATTTGCTGCCAGTCAATCGCCAGCGGCAACAGACCTTCCACCAGCAAGCGGATGCAGATGGCAAAAGCCGCCAGTTGCGGCGCCCCACCGACCAGCAGGGTCACGACCGTGGGCGCACCTTGGTAAACGTCCGGCAGCCACATATGAAACGGCACTGCGCCCAATTTAAAAGCCAGGCCTGCCACGATGAACACCAAGCCGAACACCAGCACCTGATGCTTGACCTGACGGCTGGCAATCGCGTTGAACACTTCGTTGATATCCAGCGAGCCGGTGGCGCCATACAGCATCGACATGCCATAAAGCAAAAAGCCCGAAGCCAGCGCACCCAGCACAAAGTACTTCATCGCCGCTTCAGTGGCCGTTGCATTGTCTCGGCGCAAGGCGACCAGTGCGTAGCTCGACAGCGTCAACAGCTCCAACCCCATGTAGATGACGAGAAAGTTGTGGCCTGAAATCATCACAAACATGCCCAGCAAGGCGAATAGGCTGAGCGTGAACAGCTCGCCGCCCCGCAGCATGCCGCGGTCTGCGGCATAGGGCCGACCGTAGACCAGCGTGATCATCAGCGTAATACTGGAAAAACATTTGAGCCAACTGCCCATGGGGTCGACCACCACCATGTTGCCGAAACCGTAAAAGGTCTGGCCGCCGAGCGCATAGAAGGCTTCGATGGAAGCGACCACGGCCAGCGTCAGCAATGTCAGCACGTAGGTGCCGTTACGGCGCGGGCTCTTAACCGCGAGATCCACCAGCAAAATCACGCAGGCCATGATCAAGAGGACGACTTCGGGATATACCGAAATCCAACTGAGTTTGTCAATCATCTGAATTTTTATCTAGGTTGGTTCAGTTCAGTTTCGACACCGCTACATGCTTGAGCAGGTCAGCCACCGACGTGTTCATCACATCGGTAAACGGCTTTGGATAAATGCCCATGTACAGAACCGCAATGGTCAGCAACGCGAGCATCAGAAATTCACGGCTGTTGATGTCTTTCAACGCTTTGACGTCTTTATTGGCGACCGGCCCGAGGTACACGCGCTTGAACATCCATAGTGTGTAGGCCGCGCCAAAAATCAGCGTCGTTGCCGCAGCACCACCAATCCAAAAGTTGAATTTGACGCCCGCCAGGATCACCATCCATTCGCCAACGAAACCGGCCGTGCCGGGCAAGCCGCAATTAGCCATGGAAAACAGCAAGGCAAAGGCTGCAAACTTGGGCATGGTGTTCACCACGCCGCCGTAACTGGCAATCTCCCGCGAATGCACGCGGTCGTACAGCACCCCAATACACAAGAACATGGCACCCGACACAAAGCCGTGGGCAATCATTTGCACAATTCCACCCGAAACGCCCAAGTCACTGAACAGGAAGAAGCCCAAGGTAACAAAACCCATGTGGACCACGGACGAATAGGCCACCAGCTTTTTCATGTCTTGCTGTACCAGTGCTACCAGCCCCACATAGATGACGGCAATCAGGGACAGGGCAATCATCAGCCAGGCCCATTCACGCGAGGCATCAGGGGCAATCGGCAAAGAGAAACGCAGAAAACCGTAAGCCCCGAGCTTGAGCATGATGGCTGCCAGCACGGCAGAACCCCCGGTGGGTGCTTCCACATGAACATCGGGCAACCAGGTATGGACAGGCCACATCGGCACCTTGACGGCAAAAGCCGCGAAAAAAGCAAAAAACAGCAGGGTCTGCACCGTAGCACTCAGCGGCAGCTTTTGCCACGTGAGAATATCAAAACTGCCCCCCGACTTGTTGTAAAGAAAAATCAGCGCGACCAGCATCAGCAGGGAACCGAGCAGCGTGTACAGGAAAAATTTGAAAGCCGCATAGATCTTGTTCGGCCCCCCCCAAATACCGATGATCAGGTACATCGGAATCAGCGTGGCCTCGAAGAACACGTAAAACAACACACCGTCCAGCGCCGCGAACACGCCAATCATGAGCCCGCTGAGAATCAATAAGGCGGCCATGTATTGGTTAACCCGCGTGGTAATCGATTCCCAGCTGGCGATGACTACCACCACATTAATAAAGGCGGTCAGCAACACGAACCACAACGAAATGCCATCCACGCCTAAGTGGTAGTTGACATTAAAGCGCTGTATCCAGCTACCGTTCTCGACGAACTGCATAGCGGAAGTACCCAGCTGGAAGCCGTCGTACAAAGGCAGGGTCACCAGAAAACTGATGAGCGCACCGATCAGGGCAATCCAACGCACACTGCGCGCCTGTTCGTCACGCCCCAACATTAATAAAACAATGCCGAAAATAATCGGCGTCCAGATTGCAAGGCTCAACAATCCCATTTCTTTTCTTCCTTCTTCTTATAGATTGCTTTATCGATTCAGCCAGACGAAATAGGTCATTAATACAAATACACCGACGATCATGCCGAAGGCGTAATGGTAGATATAGCCCGACTGCAGCTTTCGCACGATGCCTGACACCCAACCGACCAGCTTCCAGGATCCATTCACCAGCGCGCCATCGATCAGCGTCTGGTCTCCCCCCTTCCAGAGGGCCGTACCGAGTGCGCGCATCCCACGCGCCAGAACATTTTCGTTGAACCAGTCAAGGTAATATTTGTTTTCAAGCAGCGTGTAAATGGGCTGCGCTTTGCGCTTGATGGCGGCTGGCAACGCTTGATTAACCATGTACATGTAGTACGCCAGAACAACGCCTGACAGCGCCAGCCAGAATGGCGCAGTCGTCAGGCCATGCAGGGCCATTTCCAGCGGGCCCTGGAACACCTTGGCGAGTTCTTCCATCGCGGGATGCCGTTCAAGATTGACAAAAATCGCGTCCCTGAAAAAATCACCGAACAGCATGGGCTGAATGGTCATGAAACCGATTACCACCGAGGGTATGGCCAGCAAAATCAGCGGCAGCGTCACAACCCACGGGGACTCGCGTGGCGTATGGTGATCACTCGCAATAGGATGCGGATCAGGTTCTTCGCTCGCGTCATGGTGCTGCGCGTCGGGATTCTCATCGAAACGCTCCTTGCCGTGAAACACAAGAAAATACAAACGGAATGAATAGAAAGCGGTGACGAAAACACCTGCCAGCACAGAAAAATAAGCAAAGCCAGCGCCCGCCAAATGGCTTTCGTGAACGGCTTCGATGATGCTGTCCTTGGAGTAAAACCCGGCAAACAGGGGCATCCCGATCAACGCAAGCGACCCCACCAACGAAGTGATCCAGGTGATCGGCATGTACTTGCGCACGCCCCCCATCCAGCGGATGTCCTGATTGTGGTGCATGCCGATGATGACTGAGCCCGCGGCCAGGAACAAAAGTGCCTTGAAGAAGGCATGCGTCATCAGGTGAAACACGGCCACGGAGTAAGCGGAAGCACCGAGCGCTACCGTCATGTACCCCAGCTGCGACAAGGTTGAATAAGCGATCACCCGCTTGATATCGTTCTGGATGACGCCTAGAAATCCCATGAATAGCGCCGTGATCGCACCGATCACCATGACGAAGCTGAGCGCGGTATCGCTGAGTTCAAACAGCGGTGACATCCGCGCCACCATGAAAATGCCGGCAGTCACCATCGTCGCTGCGTGGATTAAAGCAGAGATGGGGGTGGGACCTTCCATCGAGTCCGGCAACCACACGTGCAGCGGAAATTGGGCCGACTTGCCCATCGCACCAATGAAAAGGCAGATGCAGATTACCGTCACCAGCATCCAGCCGGTCCCCGGAAAAACCAACTTGGAGAGTTCGTCCACCTTGGAAAAAGCTTCGGCATAGTTCAGGGTACCGGCATAGGCGGCGATGAGCCCAATGCCTAAAATAAAGCCGAAGTCACCGACCCGGTTGACGAGAAAAGCCTTCATGTTGGCGAAAACAGCCGTCGGCTTGTTAAACCAGAATCCAATCAGCAAATAAGACATCAGTCCCACCGCCTCCCAGCCAAAGAAGAGCTGCAGCAGGTTGTTGCTCATCACCAGCATCAGCATGGAGAAAGTGAACAGGGAAATATAGGCAAAGAAACGGTTGTAGCCGTCATCTTCCTTCATGTAGCCAATCGTGTAGATGTGCACCATAAGCGACACAAAAGTCACCACACACATCATCATGGCCGTGAGGCCATCGACCAGAAAGCCGATTTCCATTTTCAAATCACCAACCGTCATCCAGGTGTAAAGCGTCTCATTGAAACGCGCGCCATCGAGCGCCACGCTTTTCAACGTCATGACAGAAATGATGAAAGCGACCAGTACACCCAGGATGGTCAGGGTGTGCGACAGACGTCGACCAATCCAGTTACCTCCGAAAGAGGTTCCTAAAATACCGGCCACCAGGGCGCCGGCCAATGGTGCTAGCGGAACCGCCAGCAACGTCGATAGAGAGAGGGTTTGACTCATCTTTTTATTAACCCCGGAGCGTGTTGAGTTCGTCGATGTTGATACTGGATTTGTTACGGAACAACAGCACCAGAATGGCCAGTCCGATGGCGGATTCGGCAGCCGCGACAGTCAGAATAAAAAATACAAAAACTTGTCCCGCCATATCGTTCAGATAGTACGAAAATGCAACGAAATTCATGTTGACAGCCAGCAACATGAGCTCAATTGCCATAAGCAGCACGATCAGGTTCTTGCGATTAAGGAAAATACCAATGACCGACAGCGCAAAAAGCATGGCACCCAAAGAAAGAAAATGTCCCAGCGTTAGCGTCATTATTTTTTTTCCTCGACGGGTGTACCGGTTGTGATGGCGACGGATGCGGCATAGTCCGCGACCACGGCCTTCATCTTGACCAAGCGAACCCGGTCTCCCGGCTTGACCCGAACCTGATCCGAAGGATTAATATGTTTGGAGTCCTTGCGCTCACGCAAGGTCAGGGCGATGGCGGCAATAATGGCGACCAGCAAAATCACAGCTGCAATTTCCAGCGGGTAGAGGTATTCCGAATACAGCATTTTCCCCAGCTCTTTGGTATTGGAAACCTGAGCAGCGATCTGGCTTGGGCCTAACGGCAGTGAAGCCCCTTTGGGGGGCTCGCGGAACCCACCCATCAACACATAAGACATCTCCAGCGCGATGATGGCGCCGACCGTGCCCGCAAGTGGAAAATGCGTCCAGAAACCTTTCCGCACACCGTCCATATTGATGTCGAGCATCATCACCACGAAGAGGAAGAGCACCATCACCGCCCCCACATAAACCAGCACCAGGGTAATGGCAAGAAACTCGGCCTTGAGCAAAATCCAGATCGCAGCAGCCTGAAAAAATGCAAGCACTAAATACAACGCAGCATGCACGGGATTGCGCGCTGTAATCACCCTGAAGGCTGCGAATAGCAGCACCGCGGCGAAGACATAAAAAAGACCTGTTTTAGCGTCCATACTTTTGTAGATTCTTTCTTGAGCCAGCTAATTAGCGGATTAAATCAGTGGTGGACAGTGTCGTTCAACGGTATTTGGCATCTGCCGCCCTGCTGGCCGCTATTTCGGATTCATACCGGTCACCGACTGCCAGTAACATCTCTTTGGTGAAATACAAGTCACCCCGCTTTTCACCGTGATATTCAAAAATATGTGTCTCCACAATCGCATCGACCGGGCAACTCTCTTCACAAAAGCCGCAGAAAATGCATTTGGTCAGGTCAATGTCATAACGTGAGGTGCGCCGGCTGCCGTCTTCCCGCACGTCAGATTCAATCGTGATGGCCACCGCAGGGCATATCGCCTCACAAAGCTTGCAGGCGATGCACCGCTCTTCGCCGTTTTCATAACGGCGCAGCGCGTGCAAGCCTCGAAAACGGGGACTTAGCGGGGTTTTTTCTTCCGGGAACTGAATAGTGATCTTGCGCTTGAACATGTATTTGCCGGTCAGGGCCATGCCCTTGAACAACTCGGTCAACATGAAGCTTGAAACAAAATCCTTGATGGAGGCAACTGCACTCATGATGATTTTCCGCGCAACTGAGTCATATACCGGGTTCTGTCACAGCAGGGGCCGCGGAACCGGCTTTGCCGGGCCGCAGGCGCAGCGGCCTCCTCGGGGGGCAGCGCATTACACAAAGTGAAAAGCGTGGGGGTCATATTCACTTCCAGATGTTGTAAGAGGTCTGCATCCAGGCCCCGACGACTACCAGCCATACCAGGGTCACAGGGATAAAGATTTTCCAGCCCAGACGCATGATCTGGTCGTAGCGGAACCTTGGGAAAGTCGCACGCACCCACAGGAACATCGTGACCACCACAAACGATTTGATGCCGAGCCATATCCAGCCAGGAATCCAGTTCAGGAGGGCGCTGTCAAACGGCGACAGCCAGCCACCCAGAAAGAGGATCACGCACAGCACCGAGACCAGAATCATGTTGGCGTATTCGGCCAGGAAAAACATCGCAAAAGCCATGCCGGAGTACTCCACCATGTGCCCCGCGACAATTTCCGACTCCCCCTCCACCACGTCGAACGGATGGCGATTCGTCTCGGCCATGCTGGAAATGAAATAGACTAAAAAAATGGGTAACAGAGGCAGCCAGTTCCACGACAGAAACGTCCACCCCGCGCTCGCAGCCATCCCTTTTCCCTGGCTCATGACGATGTCGGTCATATTCAGGCTGGCCGACACCATGAGCACCACCACCAGGCAAAAGCCCATGGCGATTTCATAGCTCACCATTTGGGCGGAAGCACGCATGGCGCCCAGAAATGCATACTTGGAGTTCGATGCCCAACCCGCAATGATGACGCCATACACTTCTAGGGAGGTGATGGCCATCAGGAATAACAGGCCCGCATTGATATTGGCCAGCGCTACCTCTGGCCCAAAAGGCACGACCGCCCAGGCAGCCAGGGCCGGCATGATCGTCATGATGGGCCCCAGCACGAACAAGCCCTTGCTTGCGGCGGTGGGAATGATGATCTCTTTGGTCAGCAGCTTGAGCGCATCAGCGATGGGCTGCAACAGACCCAAAGGACCAACGCGGTTAGGGCCCAGACGGACTTGTATAAAACCAATCGCCTTGCGTTCCCACAGCGTAAGGTAGGCCACACAAGCCAGCAATGGCACCAGCAAACAGACAATCTTGATGAGCGCCCACAAGACAGGCCAGACCGTGGTGGGCCAAATGCCCCCCATCAAACCTTGGCCATACCCGAAAATTGCGTCAATCATGCCTGGACTCCTTCGAGGCCAGCCGCTTGCCGCGCATCCGCCGTCAATTGCAGCGCGGTAGCCCGCCTGACCAGCCCATCCAGCTGGTAGATGCTGGCGACAGCCGGCACCGGGCCGACCGCATTGAACACGGTAAGGTGGACTTCGCTCGCGTTGAGGCGCTGGTCTGAAGCGGTTTGAGCCGCTTGCGCGAAATCAAACACTGGAATTTGCTTGAGCACATCCTGCGAAGACTCAAAATCGAAGCCGGGCAAGCCGAGCAAGTTGGCCAGTACGCGCAAGACTTTCCAGGCTGGGCGCGTCTCGCCCAAAGGTTTGACGACGGCATGAAAGCTCTGCGTCCGCCCCTCGGCGTTCACAAAAGTTCCAGGGGTCTCTGTGAAAGGCGCAATTGGCAGCAACACATCACTAAAGCTCATGTTGGCCTTGAAGGGACTCAGTGTGACGACCATCTGGGCGGAGTTCAGTGAAGCCTTAACTTTGGAGCCAGCGGCGGAGTCGAACTCAGGCTCGTTGTTCAGCAAGAGGACCGCTTTCAGCTTGCCATCCAGCATCTGCCCAGCATGAAGGCCATTGCTCCCGGGCAAGGCACCCGCCAATTGGGCGCCCACGGTATTGGCGGCTTCAGTCAGGTAGCCGACCGTCGCGCCAGTTTGAGCCCCTATCCAGTTCGCCAACGCAAGAAGATTGCTTGCATGAACGTGGTGCGCCGCTGCGTTACCGAGCAAGATGGCTTTTTGCTCACCCCCCTGCAACGACTTGGCAATCGCCTTGGCAACGTCCGTGGCTTGGCCTGCGGCCGGTGCGGTCACGCCCATGTCTGCAGCAATTGCCGTAGCCACATCAGCCAGGGCCTGTGCCCAGACGCCTGGCGCGGCTGTCAAAAAATTGGAGACCGGCATGGCCCAGGCGTCTGCGGAAGTCAGCTCCTTATCAGAGTTGATGGCACTCAGCACACACCCTTTGCGAACAGCCTGGCGAATACGCTGGGCAAAAAGCGGATGATCCTTGCGTAGATTGGATCCGATGACCAGCACGCGCTGCAGTTGCGACAACGATGCGATAGAGGTGCCCAGCCAGTCAACGGTGGCCGACGGCGAAAATTCGGCGTTACGCAGGCGGTAATCGATGTTCTCGCTCCCCAGTCCGCGCATCAGCGAAGCGGCCAGATACAACTCCTCCGAAGTACTGTGAGGACTGACCAACGTACCGATGCTGCCCGTACCATGGTCTGCTTTGATTTGTTTAAGACCATTGGCCACATATTCCAGTGCGGTCTGCCAGTCGACCGTCTTCCACTCGCCGCCCTGCTTGAGCATGGGGCTGGTCAGGCGTTCGTCGCTGTTCAGGGCCTCGTAAGAAAAGCGGTCCCGATCGGCAATCCAACATTCGTTGATCTCTTCGTTCTCGAGCGGAACGACGCGCATCACCTTGTTGCCCTTGACCTGGACGATCAGGTTGGCACCGGTTGAATCATGGGGGCTGACCGACTTGCGACGCGACAGCTCCCAAGTGCGAGCGCTGTAGCGGAAAGGCTTGCTGGTCAAGGCGCCTACCGGGCAAATGTCAATCATATTGCCCGACAGCTCGGAATCTACCGACATGCCGACGAAAGTCTCAATCTCGGCGTACTCACCGCGGTGAGACATGCCCAGCTCCATCACGCCGGCAACTTCCTGTCCAAAACGCACGCAGCGGGTGCAGTGTATGCAACGGCTCATCTCCTCCATGGAGACCAGCGGCCCTACATCCTTGTGAAACACCACGCGCTTTTCTTCTTGATAACGTGACCCACTCGCGCCATAACCCACGGCCAGATCCTGCAACTGACACTCGCCGCCCTGATCACAAATGGGACAGTCCAGCGGGTGATTGATCAGAAGAAACTCCATCACGCCCTTTTGGGCATTGACAGCTTTGTCGTTCTTGGTGCGTACGATCATGCCTTGCGTTACCGGCGTAGCGCACGCTGGCATTGGCTTGGGCGATTTTTCTATGTCCACCAGACACATGCGGCAGTTAGCGGCGATGCTCAGCTTCTTGTGATAGCAAAAATGCGGGATGTAAATACCCGCTTTTTCAGACGCATGCATCACCGTGCTGCCTTCGAGCACTTCCACCTTCTGGCCGTCGAGTTCAATTTCAACCATATGCTTTATTTCCGCCGTTCAAGCCTGCGCTGCGGCGCGACCTGTAGCCTGAGTTGCGCCTTGCGGCGCGACCGCTTGAGATGTGTTTTTCTGGATCAGAGCCTCAAACTCATGCCGGTAGTGCTTGATCATCGCGCGCACCGGCATTGCTGCGGCATCACCCAGCGCGCAAATGGTGCGCCCCTGAATGTTGTCGGCGACAGAGTTGAGCAAGTCCAGATCGCTCTGGCGGCCGTGCCCATTGTGAATGCGGTCCACCATGCGCCACAACCAACCCGTGCCTTCGCGGCAGGGGGTGCATTGTCCGCACGATTCATGCATGTAAAAGTAAGACAGACGCTTGAGTGACTCGACCATGCACCGGGTGTCGTCCATCACGATCACGGCACCGGAGCCCAGCATGGACCCGGCCTTGGCAATCGAGTCGTAATCCATCGTGCACTCCATCATGATGGATGCAGGCAACACGGGGGACGAAGAACCGCCGGGGATCACCGCTTTGAGCGTTCGACCCTCTTTGGCATTTTTCACGCCGCCTGCCAGCTCCAGCAGCTTGGCAAACGGAGTCCCCATGGGCACTTCATAGTTGCCGGGCAGTTCGACGTCGCCAGATACCGAATAAATTTTTGTACCCCCGTTGTTCGGCTTGCCGCATTCAAGGTAGGCCTGGCCGCCGTTGCGGATGAGCCACGGCACGGCTGCGAAGGTTTCTGTGTTGTTGATCGTGGTCGGTTTGCCGTACAAACCAAAACTGGCCGGGAACGGAGGTTTGAAGCGCGGCTGGCCTTTTTTGCCTTCCAGCGATTCCAGCAATGCAGTTTCTTCACCGCAAATGTAGGCGCCAAACCCGTGCGCAGCATGCAACTGGAAGTTGAAGTCACTGCCCAAAATATTGTTGCCGATCAGGCCTGCCGCCCGGGCCTCGTCAAGCGCTTCCTGAAAACGCTCGTAGGTCGTAAAGATCTCACCATGAATGTAGTTGTAGCCAACGCTGATCCCCATCGCGTAGGCGGCAATCGCCATGCCCTCGATCACGCTGTGCGGGTTGTACTGCATGATGTCGCGGTCTTTGCTGGTGCCCGGCTCGCCTTCGTCCGAGTTGCAGACGAGGTACTTCTGGCCCGGAAACTGGCGCGGCATGAAGCTCCACTTCAACCCGGTTGGGAAACCGGCTCCGCCGCGCCCGCGCAACCCGCCAGCCTTAACCTCGGCAATCACCTGGTCAGGCGTCATACCCGGGGCCCCTGTGCTGCCCCTAGGCGGCTTGCCATCCTGCCCAAGAATCTTGCGCAGTGCCTGGTAACCACCGCGCGCCTCGTAATCCGCAAGTCGCCAGTTGCGGCCATCCAGGTCTGCAAGGATTTGCGGATTGATGTGCCGGCCATGAAAACAGGTCTGAACGCCAGTGGCTGCAAATTGCGACAATACGCCTTGCGCTGCTGCGTTGTGATTGGAACTGGATGCAAGCGTCATGATTATTTCGCCTCGGCGGATTTGAGACCATCAATGAGCTGGTCCAATTTTTCATTACTCATGAAGCTGCACATCGTGAAATCATTCACCAGCATCACCGGTGAGTCTGCGCAGGCCCCTAGGCACTCGGACTGCTGCAGTGTAAACAGACCGTCATCGGTGGTTTCACCCATAACGATGCCGAGTTTGTGCTCCAGATGCTGCAGCGCTTTGGCCCCGTCACGCAACTGGCAAGGCAAGTTGGTGCAAACGTTTAACTTGTACTTGCCTACCGGCTGCTGGTTGTACATGTTGTAGAACGTCGTGACTTCGTGCACAGCTATTGGCGCCATACCCAGGTAATCAGCCACCAGTTTTTCGCTTTCGGCACTGACAAAACCTTGCTCCTGCTGCACGATGGTGAGGCAGGCCACAATAGCCGAGGGCTTCTGGTCCACGGGGTATTTCGCGACTTCTTTTGCGAAGCGCGCTTTGGTAACTTCCGAGATCATCGATCAATCTCTCCAAAAACAATGTCCATGGTGCCTATGATCGCCACGGCATCGGCCAGCATGTGACCTCGTGCCATTTCGTCCAGCGCGGCGAGGTGCGCAAAACCGGGCGGACGGATCTTCAGACGATAGGGCTTGTTGGCGCCATCGCTGACGATATAAATACCGAACTCGCCCTTGGGATGCTCCACAGCGGCGTAAGCCTCGCCTTCCGGCACATGAAAACCTTCGGTGAAGAGTTTGAAATGGTGTATCAGCTCTTCCATGTTGGTCTTCATGGATTCACGAGCGGGTGCGGCGACCTTGTAGTTGCTGGTGATCACCGGGCCTGGGTTGACTCGCAGCCAGTCCACGCACTGCTTGATGATGCGGTTGGACTGCCGCATTTCTTCGACACGTACCAGATAGCGGTCGTAGCAGTCGCCGGTCTTGCCTACGGGAATGTCGAAATCCATGCGGTCGAACACCTCGTAGGGCTGCTGCTTGCGCAGGTCCCACGCAACGCCCGAGCCGCGCAGCATCGGGCCGGTCATGCCCAAGCTGAGCGCACGCTCCGGCGACACCACGCCGACGCCCACGGTGCGCTGCTTCCAGATGCGGTTGTCCGTCAGCAGGGTTTCGTACTCGTCTACGTGGCCGGGGAAGCGGCGCGTGAAGTCGTCGATGAAATCGAGCAGTGAACCCTGGCGGTTCTCGTTCATCAGCGCGATCGCCTTGGCGTTCCTGATCTTGCTGACTTTGTATTGCGGCATGGTGTCCGGCAGGTCGCGATAAACGCCGCCGGGACGGAAGTAAGCCGCGTGCATCCGGGCGCCGGACACCGCTTCGTAAATATCAAACAGATCTTCGCGTTCGCGGAAGGTGTAGATCAGGATGGTCGAGCTGCCGCAGTCGTTGCCGTGCGAACCCAGCCACATCAGGTGATTGAGCAGGCGCGTGATCTCGGAGAACATTACGCGGATGTACTGTGCACGCAGTGGCACGTCGACACCCAGCAGCTTCTCGATGGCCAGGCAATAGGCGTGCTCGTTGCACATCATCGATACGTAGTCGAGCCGGTCCATATAAGGCAGCGACTGAATATAGGTCTTGCTCTCGGCCAGCTTCTCGGTGGCGCGGTGCAGCAGGCCGATGTGCGGATCGGCACGTTGCACCACTTCGCCATCCAGTTCCAGCACAAGGCGCAAGACGCCGTGGGCGGCGGGATGCTGCGGTCCGAAATTGAGCGTGTAGTTTTTTATTTCAGCCATGTCGGTCTTTTACGGCCCCCCTTAGTGGAGGCCCCCGTAGTTGTCTTCACGAATCACGCGCGGCGTGATCTCGCGCGGCTCGATCGTCACCGGCTGGTAGATCACGCGTTTCTGCTCGGGGTCGTAACGCATCTCGACATAACCCGTCGTCGGAAAGTCCTTGCGGAAAGGATGACCGATGAAACCGTAGTCGGTCAGGATGCGGCGCAAGTCGTTGTGGCCTTCAAAAACGATGCCGAACAAATCGAAGGCCTCGCGCTCAAACCAGTTGGCCGAGTTCCACACGTCGTTCACGGAGGCCACCAGCGGCAGGTCGTCGTCGTCGCAAAAGACTTTCAGACGCACCCGCTGGTTCAGGCTAACGGACAGGAGATGGGAGACGACACAAAAACGGCGGCCCTCGTAGCGACCTTCGGCGTATTCGGAATAATCGACGCCGCAGAGGTCAATCAGCTGCTCGAACTGGCAGCCTGGGGTGTCGCGCAGAATCAGCGCGGTGGCCAGGTAGTCCGGCGCGGCCACGACAACGATCAGTTCACCGAGCGCAACCGTAACCCGTTTGGCCTTTTCACCCAGGGCCGCGGCAACAATGTCTGCGAGCTGGACCGCAGACGCGGGATGCAATGGCCCCATCAGGCCCTCGCAATCGTGTTGGTGCGGCGAATTTTCTGCTGCAATTGGATAAGGCCGTAGATCAGGGCTTCGGCCGTGGGCGGACAGCCCGGCACATACACATCCACAGGAACGATGCGGTCACAACCACGGACCACCGAATAGCTGTAGTGATAATAGCCGCCCCCATTGGCACAAGAACCCATGGAAATCACCCAGCGCGGTTCAGCCATTTGGTCGTAGACCTTGCGCAAGGCCGGACCCATCTTGTTGCACAGCGTGCCGGCCACGATCATCAAGTCGCTTTGGCGCGGGCTGGCGCGGAACACTTCGGCGCCGAAACGACCAATATCGTAGCGTGCCGCTGCCGAATGCATCATTTCCACCGCACAGCAGGCAAGACCGAAGGTCATGGGCCAGAGCGAGCCCGTCTTGGCCCAATTCGCCACCGAGTCGTAGCTCGTGGTCATGAAGCCTTCGTTGAAAACACCTTCAAGCGACATATCCGTACCTTTTTGGAAAACCCCCCAGGGATCTCTTTCTTATTCCCAGTCCAGCGCACCCTTTTTCCATTCGTAGACAAAGCCCACGACCAGGATGCCCAGAAAAATCATCACCGACCAAAAACCCACCAGACCAATTTCCTTGAGCGAGACCGCCCAAGGAAAAAGAAACGCAATCTCAAGGTCGAAAAGAATAAAAAGAATAGCGACCAGGTAATAGCGCACATCGAATTTCATCCTGGCATCTTCGAATGCTTCAAAACCGCACTCATACGGAGAATTTTTTTCGCTGTCAGGCCGCACCGGGCCCAACAAACGACCTAACAGCTGCGGTACCACGCCGACGCCTACCCCGATCAGAATAAACAAAAAAACAGGAAGGTATTGGTCGAGGTTCATCGTGGATTCAACTTATGGAAACCGTCCGGGGTCTTCGCATTGCCGGTTTGATCCAGTTTGTCGCTGGAACCGGCAGCGCCACCGAAACGCAACTGCCGATACTTATCAATCTGGTGCGGACGGCGAGACTCGAACTCGCACAGCTTTCGCCACTACCCCCTCAAGATAGCGTGTCTACCAATTTCACCACGTCCGCGGTGCTTTAACTGTCGGGACAGCATGAGGAAACCTTGCGGTTTTTAGCTTTCCAGACAGTCTTAGAGTTTACCCTGAAATCCCGTCACTCCGAGTTCGGAGCAAGCGCTTATTCAGGTTATTTCGTAGGGATTTGCCCAACGCCGGACGCAGCGACTGCGGGCGCCACGGGCACTGTGGAGGGGATCTTTCCCGGTGCCGTGGTTCCGGGAATTTGAGCCGCGCCGGATGCGATTGCGGCGGGTGCGGGTGCCGTCACTGCAGCACCTTCCAGAACACTTGAGCCGGTGCGCGGTTGCGCGTGGCCAAAATAAGCCAAGAGCAGGGTGGCGGCAAAAAACACGGTCGCCAGAACGCCGGTGCTGCGGGACAAGAAGTTAGCGCTTCCGCTGGCGCCAAACAAGCTGCCCGAGCTGCCACTGCCAAACGCCGCACCCATGTCGGCGCCTTTGCCGTGCTGCACCAAAATCAGGCCAATCATGGCCAGTGCCGACAACATTTGCACAGCAAGAACAATGGTCAATAAAACATTCATATTTACTCCTAATTTAATAGCACCTTACGCCCGTTAAGCGCAAGCTGCAGCAACAATAGTCAAGAAATCAAGGGCCTTCAGCGAGGCCCCGCCAATCAGGCCCCCGTCAATGTCGGGCTGCGCCAGCAGCGAAGCGGCATTGGCCGCATTCATACTGCCGCCGTACAAGATTTTTATACGTGTGTACTGATCGGTCGCGGCTTTAAGCTGCTCTCGTAGTACCGCATGAACGACTTGAGCTTCTTCGGGCGAGGCTGTCTTGCCGGTACCAATCGCCCATACGGGTTCGTACGCCACCACAATTTCGCTGATGCAATGGCCGTTGGCATGAATCACTGCAGCCAGTTGGCGCCTGACCACTTCCTCCGTACGACCGGCCTCGCGTTCGGCTAGAGTCTCGCCGATACAGACAATGGGCGTGATGCCCGACGCCAACGCGGCCTTGGCCTTGTCCGCCACCAGCGCATCGGTTTCGTAGTGGTACTGGCGGCGCTCGGAATGGCCAACAATGACGTAACGGCAACCCAGGTCCTTGAGCATGGCCGCACTGACCTCTCCGGTATACGCACCAGCGGCTTGCGCCGAGACATCCTGGGCACCCACCTCGATGCCAAAAAGACCGGATTGGGCGGATTTAAGGGTCTGGACCTGTGTCAGATAAGGCGCCGGCACGCACACGGCGACTTCGCAAGAGGCATTGACAGCCAGCCCGGTTGTCAAGCCCTTGGCAAGCGCATGTAACAACGCTTCATTGGCGGCCAGGCTGCCGTTCATCTTCCAGTTTCCTGCAATTAGCTTTTTCATAGTGTTTTTATGTTGGCTCGCAAGTTACCAGGTCAAGACGATTTTTCCGACATGCTGGTTGGACTCCATCAGCGCGTGCGCCTTGGCCGCATCAGCAGCAGCGAAGGTGCTGTGGATTACCGGCTTGATGGCACCGCTGGCAATCAGCGGCCATACTGTTTTCTTCAGCGCCTTTGCAATCGCCGTCTTGAATTCGAGCGAACGGGGCCGCAAGGTCGAGCCGGTAACAGTCAGCCGCTTGCGCAACACCACGCCCGCATTGAACTCGGCCTTGACACCGCCCTGCACCGCAATAATGACCAGACGGCCGTCTTCAGCCAGACACTCAATTTCCCGCGCCACATAACTGCCGGCCACCATGTCCAGAATGACGTTGACGCCTTGGCCATTCGTCAGTTTTTTGACCTCTTCCGCAAAGTCGCTGGCCTTGTAATTGATGGCATGGTCAGCACCCAATGCCAGGCAGGCGGCACACTTGTCGTCAGTGCCAGCTGTCACCAGCACCGTGGCGCCCAACGCCTTGGCCAGCTGGATGGCCGTAACGCCAATGCCGCTGGAACCGCCCTGAATCAGAAGAGTTTCGCCTTTGATCAAGCGCGCCCGCTCAAAGACATTGCTCCAGACCGTAAAGAAAGTTTCTGGCAGGGAAGCCGCTTGCAAATCACTCAAGCCGATTGGTACGGGCAGACACTGCCCGACCGGGGCCACGCACAACTCGGCATAGCCGCCACCGGCCACCAGCGCGCACACGTGGTCACCCATCTTGAAACCTGCCGCTGCCATCGCTGGCGCGTCGCCCCCGACGATGACGCCAGCAACTTCCAAGCCGGGAATGTCGGAGGACCCAGGCGGCACGGGGTAGTTGCCGGTGCGCTGCAGTACGTCAGGCCGGTTCACCCCACTGGCATTCACGCGAATGAGTACCTCACCGGCGCTTGGGGAGGGCGCCGGGCGGACACCCAAACGCAGCACGTCCGGCGCGCCATACGAAGTGATTTCAACGGCTCTCATGGATTTCCAAGTAGTTGGTGCCGCCGACACTATCTTCTCCAATGTCAGCGGCTACAAAGTCAACAGCAGATAACGCTCAACCGTTGTCTTGATTTTGACCAGGACGGTCCAGCAGCGCCTTCATCGACAGCTTGACGCGGCCTTTTTCGTCCGTTTCCAGAACCTTGACCCTGACAATCTGGCCTTCGCTCAGGTAATCCGTGACCTTTTCAACACGCTCATGGGCGATCTGGCTGATGTGCAGCAGACCATCTTTGCCGGGCAGCAGATTGACGAGCGCGCCGAAATCCAAAATCTTGGTGATCGGGCCTTCATAGATCTTGCCAATTTCGACTTCTGCGGTAATCTCGGCAATCCGGCGCTTGGCTTCATCTGCCTTAACGCTGTCGTTGGAGGCAATGGTGATGGTGCCGTCTTCTTCGATGTTGATTTGGGTACCGGTTTCTTCGGTCAGCGCACGGATCACGGCACCGCCTTTGCCGATCACGTCACGGATTTTCTCGGGGTTTATCTTCATCACATACAGACGCGGCGCGAAGTCAGACACTTCCGTCTTCGCTTCGCCCATGGCTTCCTGCATTTTCCCCAGAATGTGCATGCGGGCTTCCTTGGCCTGCGCCAGTGCCACCTGCATGATTTCCTTGGTAATGCCTTGAATCTTGATGTCCATTTGCAGCGCAGTGATACCGAAGGTGGTGCCTGCGACCTTGAAGTCCATGTCACCCAGATGATCTTCGTCACCCAGGATGTCGGTCAGCACCGCGAAGCGGTTTTCTTCCTTGATCAGGCCCATGGCGATACCGGCCACGTGCGCTTTCATGGGCACGCCTGCGTCCATCAAAGCTAGACAGCCGCCGCAAACGGAAGCCATTGAGGACGAGCCGTTCGACTCGGTAATCTCGCTGACCACGCGCATGGTGTACGGAAACTCTTCCTTGCTTGGCAGCACGGCTATCAGCGCGCGCTTGGCCAAGCGACCGTGACCGATTTCACGGCGTTTTGGGCTACCCACGCGGCCGGTTTCGCCAGTGGCAAACGGAGGCATGTTGTAGTGCAGCATGAAGCGGTCTTCATAATCGCCAGACAGTGCGTCAATGCGTTGCGCGTCGCGCTCAGTGCCCAAGGTGGTCACCACCAGCGCCTGGGTTTCACCGCGGGTGAACAGAGCCGAACCGTGGGTCCGGGGCAACACGCTGCTGCGGATTTCAATCGCGCGAACGGTGCGGGTGTCGCGCCCATCGATGCGCGGCTCACCGGCCAAAATCTGGCTGCGGACAATTTTGGCTTCAATGTCAAACAGCAGGCCATCGACCTTGACGCTGTCAAAAGCCACCCCTTCGGCGGCCAGTGCGGATTTGGTCGCGCTGTAGGCTTCCCGGCAGGCTTGCGTACGCGCCTGCTTGCTCCGGATCTGGTAAGCGGCCTGCAATTTAACCGCTGCCAATTCATTAACCTTGGCGATCAGCGGCTCATCTTTCGCCGGCGGCTGCCAGTCCCAGACGGGCTTGCCAGCATCACGAACGAGTTCGTGTATCGCGTTGATGGCAATGTTGCCCTGCTCGTGCCCGAACACCACGGCACCCAGCATGATTTCTTCAGAGAGTTGCTTGGCTTCCGACTCAACCATCAGCACAGCGACTTCGGTGCCCGCCACCACCAGATCCATTTTGGAATCCTTCAGCTGGGTTTTGCCGGGGTTCAATACATACTGACCGTCGATGTAAGCCACGCGCGCTGCGCCAATCGGGCCATTGAAAGGAATGCCGGAAATCGACAGTGCCGCGCTTGACGCGATCAGCGCAGGAATATCGCCTTCGACTTCAGGGTTGAGCGACAGCACGTGAATCACGACCTGGACTTCGTTGAAGAAGCCTTCCGGGAACAACGGACGGATGGGGCGGTCGATCAGGCGGGATGTCAAAGTCTCAAATTCGCTGGGGCGGCCTTCCCGCTTGAAGAAGCTGCCGGGAATGCGACCAGCGGCGTAGGTCTTTTCCAGATAGTCGACCGTCAGCGGAAAAAAATCCTGACCGGGCTTGGCGTCCGTTTTGGCAACCACGGTTGCCAGCACGACGGTGCCATCCATATCAACCAGTACAGCACCGCCAGCCTGACGTGCAATTTCGCCGGTTTCCATGGTGACCTTGTGCTGTCCCCACTGGAAAGACTTGGTGACTTTATTAAAAATACTCATGTTCTTTTCTCCATTAATTTCAGGCACTTGAGGCAGCGCAGGGAGCCCGGAGTAGCAGCTGGCTGAACACGATGCCATTCCACAAAACGCCTGCTTTCAGGATTCTCTTGTGGAATGACACAGCGCGTGCTCTTTTTGCCTTACTCCGAAGTAAAAAACGCCTGAGCTAGTGAACTAACTCAGGCGCTTCCTGTTGGATTTAACGATTATTTACGCAGGCCAAGTTTGGCAATCAGCGCGACGTAACGGTCAGCATTTCTGGACTTCAGGTAGTCGAGCAGCTTGCGGCGACGGCTCACCATGCGCAGCAGGCCACGGCGACCGTGATGATCTTTTGCGTGGGTTTTAAAGTGGGGCATCAGCTCGTTGATGCGGCCGGTCAGCAGCGCCACTTGAACTTCAGGACTACCGGTGTCGTTGGCAGCGCGTGCATTGGCGCTGACAATCTCGGCCTTGATTGATTTTGCAATCATGATTTTCCTCTTGCAACGAAGTTGCACTTGCGATCGAGGCAGTGTTCCCAAGATGGGAGTTGACCGCTTTCGTCGTGATTTGCCGGATATTAGTACCCAGCAAAGCGCTAAATTATAGCGCAAGCCATCGTTCGAGGCGTTCTACGCCTTGCCCGAGCCTGGCGATGTCCTGACTGGCAAAACACCAGCGCAGCCAGCCCTGGGCTTCCGACGCGGGATTGACCATGAAGGCATTGCCCGGCGCCAGCCCGAGCCCGGCCTCTACCACCAGCCGCTTGGCGGTTTCAAAAGAGTCGCCGAAGCGTGTTTGGTCCTGCAGCCTGAAAAATGCGTACATGCCGCCTTTGGCGGGCATCACCTGCACACCCGGCACAGCCTGTAACAGGGGAACGAGCGTATCGCGGCAGGTTTTGAGGTGGCTCACGATGCGCGGCGTGATCTCGGAGGTCCGTTCCATGGCCACCAGCCCGGCGCGTTGAATAAATACCGGCGCGCAGGAGGTGTTGAACTCAATCAGCTTGCCGATGTGCAGCGTCATGCTGGGCGGCATGACGAGCCAGCCCAAGCGCCAACCGGTCATGAGAAAGCTTTTTGAAAAGCTGTGGGCAACGACCAGACGGTCTTCGGGAGTGGCAATGTCCAGAAAACTGGGGGCACATCCATTCGTGGTCGGTTCAAAATAAAGGCGCTCGTACACCTCGTCCGCCAGAATCCAGGTACCCGTGTCCCGGCAGTGCGCCAGAATCGCAGTCTGCTCGGCGCGCGTCAAGGTCCAGCCGGTCGGGTTGTTCGGTGCGTTGACAATCAAAAGCCGGGTCTTGGGGGTGATGGCGGCCAACAGCTCTGCCATGTCAAGCCGCCATTCTCCGGCCACGGGTTTGAGACTCACGCAGGTCACCTTGGCCCCCATGATGGCGGGCTGCGCGGTCAAGTTGGGCCAGACCGGCGTCACGGCCACCACTTCGTCGCCCGCGTCGACCAGTCCTTGCACGGCCAGCATCAGGGCACTCACACCGCCCGACGTGACCGCAATTCGCTCAGAACCGATGGGCGCTGCGCCGGCGCAGCGCAAGGCGGTCGCGTAGCGGGCGATGGCCTCGCGCAACTCCGGTAATCCAAGGTTGTGGGCATAAAAGGTTTCGCCCTGCTGCAGTGAAGCCGCGGCTGCGTCGCGGATAAAAGCAGGCGTCACTTCATCGCTCTCTCCAAACCAGAACTTGAGCACATCGTCTCGCCCCATGCCCGCATTGGCTACCTGGCGGATCATCGATTCTTCAAGATTCAAAACAGCCTGTCGCATACGCACCCTTCCATTTGTGTGGTTTTATTTAGTGTATGGCCGCACCATCTTGCAGCTGTGGGGCTGCTCGGCACGCCCCGCCACGATGGTCTTCAAGACGCGAAATCCGTAGCCAGAGCCTTCCACATCAAATTTCACGCCGGGCGCGCCCTGCTTTTCCATGATCGCCACCTGCAGCGGCTGCTGAAACTGATGATCGGAAGCGCGCATCGTGCCGTGGCGACCTGAAAAAGTAACCGAAGCCCGTTCCAGTCGGGCGGCAACGGCGGTTGAGTCGGTCGTACCGGCCTTTTCAATACTCTGGGCCAGCGCCTCGATCATGAGTTGCATGCGCATGTGCACGTAGTCGTCTTGGGGTTTTGGAAACCGCTTACGGAACGATTGGTAAAAGGCTTCAGACGATGCGCCGGTATCGTTGGGAAACCAGTCGGCCACCGCGAGCACTTTGTCCACACCGGCATCGCCCAAGGCGGCCGGCACGCCAAGCGCATTGCCATAGAAGGTATAAAACTTGCCGTCGTATCCAACCTCCCTGGCCGCTTTGATGAGCAAGGTCAAATCATTGCCCCAATTCCCCGTCAGCACCGCTTGCGCGCCGCTGGTCTTGATCTTGATGGCGTAGGGAATGAAGTCCTTCACGCGCCCGAGGGGGTGCAGCTCGTCGCCCACGATCTGAACGTCTGGACGCTGCAAGACGAGCTGTTTGCGGGCTTCGCGCAGCACTGCCTGGCCAAAGCTGTAATCCTGCCCAATCAGGTAAATACTCTTGAGCTTCTTGTCGTCCTTGAGCACGTCCATCAATGCCACCATGCGCATGTCGGCGTGGGCATCAAAACGAAAATGCCAGTAACTGCATTTTTCGTTTGTCAGGAGGGGATCGACTGCCGAATAGTTAAGAAACAGCACACGCTTGCCCGGCTCCCGCTCGTTGTGTTTGTTGATGGCGTCAATCAGCACCGCGGCGATGGACGATGAATTGCCTTGCGCAATAACCGTCACGCCATCGTCAATGGCAGAACGCAAGGCCGCCAGCGCTTCCTCGTTTTGGCCTTTGCTGTCATAGCGCTCAATCACCAAGTTACGACGACCGCCGGGGAGCTTGACGCCGCCGCGTGCATTGACACGCTCGGTCGCCCACAGCAGGTTGCGAAACACCGCCTCCCCCGTGTTGGCAAACGGTCCGGAAAGACTTTCAATGAGGGCAATTCGAATCGGGGCTTGAGCGGGCGCTACCGCTCCGATCGCTAGCGACGCGCCGAGCAATACGACCAGCAGGAAATGTTTGAAGAGCTTGTTCATAAAAAAATAAATTCCAGTTTTCGACGTAAACAGAGCCTCGGCAGACCTGACTGAGGCGCACGAAATAACCCCGATAAACGCCGCGCTCTGTAAAGAAAAAAGTTTTGTAAAACAGCCTGGCGAACCCACGAGGGTTGGCTCAACGGCCCTCAGCCACTTCGAGCGGCCGCGTTGCCAGGGCCCAGCGCGGCTTCACGTCAAAGCTGTAGCCGTGCTGTAGCGTTTCCAGGCCCGCCTGCAGGCGCATGCCAGCGGCCAGAGCGATCATGGCGCCGTTGTCGGTGCAAAAATCCAGCTCGGGATAATGCACCCGAATACCGCGTTGCGCGCATGCCGCATTGAGCTGACTGCGCAGCAAAGCGTTGGCCCCCACCCCGCCGGCCACCACCAGGCGCCTGAGTCCGGTTTGCAACATCGCGCCGAGTGATTTCTTGACCAACACTTCCACAATGGCCGCCTGCGTGGAGGCCGCCAGGTCGGCTTTTCGGTTTTCCAGTTCAGGCCCCAATTTTTTAGCTTGTGTCAGCACAGCGGTTTTCAGGCCGGCAAAGGAAAAATCGAGGGTGCCGCTGTGCAGCAATGGCCGGGGCAGTTTGAACGCGCTGCCGTCTCCGCGTTGCGCCAGCGCCGAAAGGTGCGGTCCGCCAGGATAAGGCAGACCCATCAGCTTGGCCGACTTGTCGAAAGCCTCCCCCGCTGCGTCATCAATGGTTTCGCCCAGCAACTGGTAGCTGCCGACCCGGTCTACCCGCATCAACTGGGTATGCCCACCGGACACCAGCAAGGCCACAAACGGAAACTCCGGCGGGTCGGCGCTCAAAAAAGGAGACAGCAAATGACCTTCCAGGTGATGCACGCCCATCACCGGCTTGGCCAGCGCAGCCGCCAGCGAGCAAGCCACGCCAGCGCCCACCAGCAGCGCCCCCGCCAAACCGGGACCGCGCGTGTAGGCAATCACATCCACCTGCGCCAAAGAACGCTGCGCTTGCAGCATGACTTCTTGCGTCAGGGGCAACACCCGCCGGATATGGTCCCTGCTGGCCAGCTCCGGCACCACGCCGCCAAAGGCTTGATGCATATCGATCTGGCTGAACAAGGCATGCGACAGCAAACGCGGAACGGCGGTACCCTCTGTCTCCACAAGGGCGACACCCGTTTCATCACAACTCGATTCAATTCCTAGTACAAGCATCGGTCAAGTGTAAGGTTTGGCCGACCGCCTGCAAACGCTACCGATGACACTTGGCCCGCCATTCGCTGCGGGCGAGTTGTTGCAATCCCCACCTTTGGGCGGCGTTAACTCAAGGCGCGGTGACCACGCGGGACGGTGTTATTTGCTCGAAGTTGAGATACTTTGCTTGCCGATGACCTTGCATGCTGACCCGGTGATTTTGGGCCTGTTGAAAGAGAGCGATCTGATCCGGACTCGGCGAGGTGATTTTCCAGACCTGACCTTGATCGTCTGTCACCGCCCACCAGGCGCCTGGTTCGGCGCCTTTTAGCGATAGATTACCGGAGATACTGACCTCTCCGGTCTCTTGACTAGGGTTGCTCACACTGTTGCCACAAGCGGCCAAGGCGAGCAGCGTTACCGCCAAAATCCATTGGGTGAGGCTGATCGCGGCGAAGGAAACCTTCTGCATTTTCATTTAATGATCACAATCAAAGTTGTGTTGGCGGGCACCACCACCGCATTGCGCACATAACTGGTTGTTCCAGCAGCAACGGTGTCGCGCTGATAAGTGTGTGACGTTGCGGTATAGCCCGCGCCAAGCGGTGCGGCGGCGACAAAGGACAACGGGGAGGAAAGATCTTTTGCTTGCAGCGCGTAAGAGCCTGCCACAGTAGCGGGGTAACCGTAACCTGCGGGCATCCCGGTTGCGGGGAGTTGTCCAAATACGGTTGCGCCAAAACGGGCGAACTCATCGCTGAAACTGCTTCCCCCATTGGTTTTAATCAGCCCGTCCAGACAGACATAACTGGTCAACGCAGGTGCTGATTGAGTGCCATCGGTGCAAGCTGTGACAAGCTGCTGGTAGATAGACAGGCCGTAGCGGCGATTGAGGAACGCGCCAAAACCGCCACCTATCGCGTAGTTGGGAGTGGCGTCCGCCAGCGTGGGCCAATTGATGTAACTGACATTGCCTCCTTTTCTCTGGTAGTCCGGCAGCCGGATGCTCAACACCTTGTTATAGCCCACCGCACCGGCGGGTATGACGGCCGGTGACACGATATCCTCCGTCATCATCGCGGAGGTCTCTTCAAGCCAGGTATCGTGCAACACACCCCTTACCACCGTGCGTTGATAAAAGTTCACCATGTGGGTGGACTCATGCAGAAGCGTCGACGTCGCAAAATTGACGTCGGTTTTAATCTGGCTGGCGTTGATGAAAAACGCAAGCGCTTCGTTAGAGCTGCTGACCGCACTTTTCATAAAGTTGTTGCCTCCGGAGAAATAGCCGGCCCATCCGGTGCCAGCCGGCACATTCAGCACCACCACGTTGATGTCCTGCAAAGCCCCGGTGGCGTCTTTTATCAGCTCGGGGCGCTTATTAGGGTCAGCACCCCATACGTCGCCCAACAAACCGTTGAGTTGGGCCAAACCACCGGCGCTACCGGCGCTTCCGCAATACGACACCTGCATGGCATCCAGTGCCGTTTTCAATTCACCCGCCGTGAATTTGCCTGACGAAACGATGGTGGGATCCACCCACCACACCACCTTTCGGCCGCTCGGTACCGGGCACACGTTCTGCACCGAGGTATCGTAGGCCACGGATGTCGCGGGGAAGGTGTCGAACCATGTTTTGGTCGCCCCCAGCGCAGGCGTAAACAACAAACGCGTCGCTGCGGCAGGAATCGCATTTGAAAGATCCGCCGCTGGCCCAATCGCCGGGCGGTTGCTAATTAGCCGCGCCGCGATCGACCGGTTTCTTTCCAGCATTTGTGCATGCGCGTCATCTTGCGAGGAATGCTGCTGCGCCGCGATGACTTCCGGAGAAAACCGCAAGCCTGCAACGTCGGCGGGAGGCATCACGGGCGACGCCAGAGTCCCTGCTGTAGGGCTGCTTGCGGTCGCGTCGGAACCGTTGGAAAAAATCAGCGTCGCGACGTTGCCTGCAGCCACACCGGCGATGTTGACATCGACGGTTGCAACCGAGCTTGATGTGTTGTTGTAGCGCCAAAAGCCGATGCCAGTGCCGCTGTAGCTATTGGCGTTAATGGCGCCACAGTTGACACCCGTGCAGTCTGGCGACAGCGAACCAACAATGGGAACCGCCGGAGCGGGAGCGGGACCGCCACCACCTCCACCACCGCAGGAAGCCAATGCCCCGCCGAGAATCGAGGTGAATAAATACTTCAGGTATCGACGATTCATAGTGATTGGAAACCCTTTGAAATTCAATAAAAATAGCTAAAGTGATGCACCGGTGTCATTAGACATGACGTCGGAGACTATTTCTGCCATCAGAGGCGCTTGGGCCGGGATATCGTAAGTTGCCCCGGACTTGATCGCAAACAGATTAGAGTCCCGCTCCAAGCGTTTGCCAAGCGCAAGCTTGCTACATTTTGATAAGGGCCGTTCGCCTTCAAGGTCGCACCTCGCACATCGTCAAACAGAATCTGGCGCAAATCTTGCACGAAGTTAAAGATGACGTCGCCCCACTCCCTGCGCTTGGTTGTGATTGCGCCCGACTTATCCGCATCCGATGGCGCGGATGAGACCGACCTGGCGTTGATTGAGCGCTCCCGACAGTTGCGCATCGGCCTGCTGGCAGGCGGCTTCAACCTGATTGCCACCCTGCCTGCCGACACTTTTTTGCGCGAACGGCTGGCGCAACTGCAGCCCGACATGATCATCGTCGATGCCGAGAGCGATGCGCGCGATTCACTCGAACACGTGGTGATGGCAACGCGCGGCGAGCAACGCCCCATCGTGTTGTTTACTAACGACGAAGATACCCGCCACGTCAGGGAAGCCGTGGCAGCCGGCGTCTGCGCCTATATCGTGGCGGGACTTGAACCAGCCCGCATTCGACCGATTCTGGAGGTGGCGATGGCCCGCTTCCAGCACGAGCAGGGCTTGCGCCGGGAGTTAGCGGATGCAAAAACGGAACTGCACGAACGCAAAGTGATCGACCGGGCGAAGGGACTGCTCATGCAGCGCCAGGGCCTCAGCGAACAGGAGGCTTACCAGAAACTTCGCAAGGCCGCCATGGACAAAGGCCTGCGCCTGGGCGAGGTGGCGCAGCGCATGCTGGACGCGGCCGACCTGCTGGGCTGACACCGCCAAACGCCAAAATGGTGCGCCGCACAAATACGGTGCCGCAGCGAAAAACCCGTGACCTGGTCAGAACCCTATTGCAATTGCTATTAATTAGATAGCGCAATATGACTGTGCCGCAGGTACAAAAAGTTTATTCCGCCTTCAGGCCAACGGTAAAACTTAATTGGCACAGGTCTTGCAATTGGTGATTGCATGGCAACCCACCTCAACGGCGAAGTGGATTGTCCCAAAGAACAAAGGCGTTCGCACCCCCAGCCACGACTAAAACGTGGTTGCCTGGGTCGAGCGCCTTTTTGTTTTGTTTTTTTACTTCCGGAGTCGCTGCCATGACCGATCTGTTGAAATCTTCACTCACCCGCCGCTCGGTGTTGCAAGCCGCCGCCGTGGGTGCAGTGGGTATTAACCCGGCGCTACGAGCCGCCGTCTATGCCCAAGGTTCAGACGCCCCCGAAAAGAAGGAAGTCAAGATTGGCTTCATTCCACTGACCGATTGCGCCTCGGTGGTGATGGCTTCGGTGCTGGGTATCGACAAAAAATACGGCGTCAAGATCATCCCGACCAAGGAAGCCAGTTGGGCCGGCGTGCGTGACAAACTGGTCAATGGCGAACTCGACTTTGCCCACGTACTCTACGGCCTGGTTTACGGCGTGCATATGGGAACGGCAGGCCCCAAGAAAGACATGGCCGTGCTGATGAACCTGAACAACAACGGACAGGCGATCACGCTGTCCAGAAAAATAGCCGACAAGGGTGGCGTCGATGGCGCGGGCCTGGCCAAACTGATGACCGCCGAAAAGCGCGAATACACCTTTGCCCAAACCTTTCCCACTGGTACGCACGCGATGTGGCTCTACTACTGGTTGGCCGCCAATGGCGTGAATCCAATGAAAGATGCCAAGGTGATCACGGTGCCGCCGCCGCAAATGGTGGCCAACATGCGCGTCGGCAGCATGGATGGTTTTTGCGTCGGCGAACCGTGGGGTCACCGCGCGATCATGGACGGCGTTGGTATTACCGCTGTCACGACGCAGGACATCTGGAAGGATCACCCCGAGAAGGTACTCGGCACTACCGCGGATTTCGTTAAAAAGTATCCCAACACGGCGCGCGCGGTGACGGCCGCCATCATCGAAGCCGGCAAGTGGATTGACGCCAGCCTGGCCAACAAAAACAAGATGGCCGAAACGGTGGCCGACAAAAGCTATGTCAACACCAGCGTGGAGGCCATCAACCAACGGATCATGGGCCGCTACCAGAACGGGCTGGGCAAAACCTGGGACGACCCGAACTACATGAAGTTCTTCAATGATGGCGCAGTCAACGTCCCGTACCTGTCCGACGGCATGTGGTTCCTGACCCAACACAAACGCTGGGGACTGATCAAGGACCACCCGGACTACCTGGCCGTAGCCAAGCAGATCAACCAGATCGACATTTACAAACAGGCGGCAACCGCGGCCAAGGTGAGCGTACCGAAAGATTTCATGCGCACCAGCAAGTTGATGGATGGCACGGTCTGGGACGGAAAGGATCCGAAAAAATACGCCGACAGTTTCAAAGTCCGCGCTTAAACGTCCCCTAAATAGTATTCAAAGAGGTCATGCCATGGTCAGTGCCGTATTCCACAGCCCGCGTCGGACCACCGAAGCAGCGGTTCACGGTAGCGAACGAAACGCCCCCCATTTAATGGCGGACGACACTGTTGAAACAAGCGCGTCAGCTTCAGTCGCCAAAGTAACCACCCGGCCACGATGGAATGTCGCCTGGATCTGGCACCACGTCCTGCCGCCCCTGCTGGGCCTTGGTTTGCTGGTGCTGATCTGGGAACTGGTTTCCATGGGCACGGGCGCCAACATCCCCTCGCCCAAAGACACCTTGGTCCAGGCAGTGCAGATTTTCAGCGATCCGTTTTACAGCAAAGGGCCAAACGACCAGGGCGTCGGCTGGAACATCCTGGCGTCACTCAAGCGCGTCGCGGTGGGTTTTGGCCTGGCAGCGCTGGTCGGCATTCCAGTCGGCTTCATGATTGGCCGCTTTACTTTTTTAAGCCGCATGTTTAACCCGCTGATCAGCCTGCTGCGCCCGGTGTCCCCGCTGGCCTGGTTGCCGATTGGCCTGTTGGTGTTCAAGGGGGCCAACCCGGCCGCCATCTGGACCATCTTCATCTGCTCGATCTGGCCCATGATCATCAACACCGCTGTGGGCGTGCAGCGCGTTCCGCAGGACTACATGAATGTGGCGCGCGTGCTCAACCTGTCCGAATGGAAGATCGTCACCAAAATTCTTTTCCCCTCGGTGCTGCCTTACATGTTGACCGGCGTGCGCCTCGCGGTCGGCACCGCCTGGCTGGTAATTGTTGCCGCCGAAATGCTCACCGGTGGAGTCGGCATCGGCTTTTGGGTATGGGACGAGTGGAACAACCTGAACGTCAAAAACATCATCATCGCCATTTTTGTAATTGGCATTGTCGGGCTGCTGCTGGAGTACGCGCTGATCAAGTTGGCTACCGCGTTCACGTTTGAAGAAGTCAAAAACTGAAGCCCTTGGAAAGACGACCATGAACACTTCCCTCACCACGAAATACCTCGAAGTTCAGTTCGTCGAGCAGACCTTCAAGACGAAAAAGGGGTCGTTCTGCGCGCTTGAAAATATCAACCTCAGCGTGGCCAAGGGCGAATTTGTCGCACTGATCGGCCATTCCGGATGCGGCAAGTCCACCTTGCTGAACCTGCTGGCGGGGCTGACCCGGCCGACCCAGGGGAGCCTGCTGTGCGCCAACCGCGAAATTGCAGGGCCTGGCCCGGAGCGCGCCGTGGTGTTTCAAAACCACTCGTTGCTACCTTGGCTGACCTGCTTTGAAAACATCTATCTGGCGGTTGAACGCGTTTTCTCGGCCACTGAGACAAAGGCGCAACTCAAATCCCGCACCGATGCGGTGCTGGCCATGGTGGGCTTGACATCAGCGGCGCAAAAGCGCCCTGGTGAAATTTCGGGCGGTATGAAGCAACGTGTGGGTATCGCCCGCGCTCTGTCGATGGAACCCAAAGTGCTGCTGCTTGACGAGCCTTTTGGTGCACTCGATGCACTAACCCGTGCCAAGCTGCAGGACGAGTTGCTGCAGATCGTGGCCAACACCCAAAGCACAGTGGTGATGGTCACTCACGATGTGGATGAGGCCGTGCTGTTGAGCGACAAGATCGTGATGATGACCAACGGACCGTCGGCCACGATTGGTGAAGTGCTCCACGTAGATTTGCCGCGTCCGCGCAACCGGGTAGAACTGGCTGAGAGCACGCAGTACCTGCATTACAGAAAGGCCGTGATCGACTTTTTGTATACGCGCCAGGCCCATGTGGAAAAGGCCGCCTGAAAGCGGGATTTATAGCGCGTAAGAACACCGAAACTCTGAGGAACCCACGATGGACATGCGCGTTAAAAAATCAAAACTGGTAATGATCGGCAATGGCATGGCGGGCGTACGCACCCTGGAGGAATTACTAAAAATCGCGCCCGAGCTTTACAACATCAGCGTCTTTGGCGCCGAGCCGCATCCCAACTACAACCGGATTTTGTTATCGCCGGTGCTGGCTGGGGAACAAACACTTGACGAAATTATTCTCAACTCCTGGGACTGGTACAAAGACAACCACATCACGCTTCATTCCGGCAAGAAAGTCGTCGAAGTTGACCGCATCAAACGCATTGTGCGTGCCGCCGATGGCACCGAAGAGGCCTATGACCGCTTGCTGATGTGCACCGGCTCCAACCCGTTCATCTTGCCAGTCCCAGGCAAGGATCTGAAGGGCGTGATTGCCTACCGGGACATCGCCGATACCAACGAGATGATTGAGACCGCCAAAAAATACAAAAAGGCCGTGGTCATTGGCGGTGGCCTGCTGGGTCTGGAAGCTGCCAATGGCCTGATGCTGCGCGGCATGGACGTCAGCGTGGTGCATGTCATGCCGACGCTGATGGAGCGTCAGCTCGACGGTGTAGCCGGCAAGTTGTTGCAAAAATCCTTGCAGGATCGTGGCCTCAAATTCCTCATGGGCGCGCAAACCCAGCAACTCGTGGGCGGCGGAGACGAAGACGGCAACCGCGTGACCGCCATCAAATTCAAGGATGGCACTGAGCTGGAAACCGACCTTGTGGTGATGGCCGTGGGCATACGCCCCAACACCGAGCTGGCTGAATCCATGCGCCTGTATTGCAGCAAAGGCATTGTGGTCAACGACACCATGCAGACCACCACGGATGCCCGCATCTATTCGGTGGGGGAATGCGCGGCCCACCGCGGCATTGCCTATGGCCTGGTGGCACCACTGTTTGAGCAGGCCAAAGTTGCCGCCAACCATCTGGCGCAGTTCGGCATCGGCCGCTACACCGGCTCGCTCACTTCCACCAAACTTAAAGTCACCGGTATAGACCTCTTTTCCGCGGGTGAGTTCATGGGTGGTGAAGGCACGGAAGAAATCGTCATGAGCGATCCGTTCGGCGGTGTTTACAAAAAGCTGGTTATCAAAGACGACAAGCTGATCGGCGCCTGCCTCTACGGCGATACGGTAGATGGCAGCTACTATTTCAAATTACTGCGCAATGGCCGCAACGTTGCCGATATTCGCGACAAACTGATGTTTGGCGAATCCAACATCGGCGACGCCGGCCACGAGGGCCACAGCAAGGCAGCCTCCATGCCGGACGAAGCGGAGGTCTGCGGCTGCAACGGCGTGACCAAAGGCACAATCTGCAAAGCGATCAAGGAAAAAGGCCTGTTTACGCTCGACGAAGTGCGCAAGCACACCAAGGCCAGCGCATCATGCGGCTCGTGCACCGGGCTGGTAGAACAAATCTTGATGTTCACTGCTGGCGGCGACTACTCGGCCACACCGAAGACGAAAGCCATGTGCGCCTGCACCGACCACGGCCATCAAGTGGTCCGCGACGCCATCAAGGCCAACAGGCTACTGACGATTACGAGCGTCTATTCATTTTTGGAGTGGCGGACTCCGAACGGCTGTGCCAGTTGCCGGCCCGCCGTCAATTACTACCTGATAAGCACCTGGCCCAAGCAGGCCAAAGACGACCCGCAGAGCCGGTATATCAACGAGCGTTCACACGCCAACATTCAAAGGGACGGCACCTACAGCGTGATTCCGCGCATGTGGGGCGGCCACACCACGCCCGACGAATTGCGCCGGATCGCGAATGCGGCCGACAAATACAAAATTCCGACCGTCAAAATTACGGGGGGTCAGCGTATCGATTTGCTCGGTGTCAAAAAGGAAGACCTGCAAGCGGTCTGGAAGGATATCGGTATGCCCACCGGTATGGCGTATGCCAAAGCCTTGCGAACGGTAAAAACCTGCGTCGGTAGTGAATGGTGTCGATTCGGCACCCAGGACAGCACGCAAATGGGCAAGGACCTTGAGCACGCGCTATGGGCGATGTACTCGCCCCACAAGGTCAAGCTGGCGGTTAGCGGTTGCCCGCGCAACTGCGCCGAGTCCGGCATCAAGGACGTTGGGGTCATAGGCGTCGATTCCGGCTGGGAAATCTATGTGGGCGGCAACGGCGGCATCAAGACTGAAGTGGCCCAATTTCTTGTCAAGGTCAAGACCGCGCAGGAAGTGCTGGAGTACGCAGGGGGCTTCCTCCAGCTCTACCGCGAAGAAGGTTGGTATCTTGAAAGGACCGTGCATTACATCCACCGTGTCGGCCTCGATCACGTGAAAAAGAAAATTGTCGACGACGCTGAAGGCCGCAAAGGCTTGTGGGAGCGCCTGCAGTTCAGCGTCGATGGTGAGCCCGATCCGTGGTTTGCCCTGAAGGAAGCCGCTGTGGATACACGGCAATTTGAAGCGCTTGCCGCATGATTTTCGCAGCACCAACCGCCCGGCCACAGCAGCTGATGGACCGCGTGACCGGCATGTACGCCCGAATACTCGGCTAACTGAGGAAAAAAATGTCTGCATGGAAAAAAATCTGCCAGGTCACCGACATTCCCGTACTCGGCTCCCGCCGGGTCTCGCGTGCGCAGGGTATGGATGTTGCCTTGTTCCGCAACAACGAGGAGGGCATTTTTGCGCTGCTTGACCGCTGTCCGCACAGGGGCGGCCCACTGAGCCAGGGCATCGTATTTGGCACCAGCGTGGCATGCCCATTGCACAACTGGACGATTGGCCTGACCGACGGTTGCGCCAAATCGCCGGATGAAGGCTGTACGCAAAAGTTCAGCGTTCGCGTCATCGAGGGAGCGGTGTACCTGGACGCAACCGAACTGGCTACGCTGGCGCTTGAAGCGCGGGCCGAAGTGGCCGGACCTGCCGGCAAAAAACTGACCTCTGCTTGAATGCCCAGATGATGGTTCCTGCAACGAGTACGCCAAAAGCAAAGGAAACCCGCTCTACTTGTCCTTATTGCGGCGTAGGCTGCGGCGTCATCATTGAATCCCAAGGAGAGCAAATCACGGGCGTGCGCGGCGATCCGAGCCACCCGGCCAATTTTGGGCGACTCTGCACCAAGGGCGCCACGCTGGCCCTCAGCGCGGCGGCGCCGGTCACGCTGCAAACACGGCTTTTACATCCGATGCGGCGCGCGCAGCGCCACGAAGTAGCCCAGCGAACGTCATGGGACAGCGCCCTCACCTTCGCCAGCGAGCGCTTTGCTCAAATCGTTCGCGACCACGGACCGGATGCGGTCGGTTTTTATATTTCTGGCCAGTTGCTCACCGAAGACTATTACGTCTTCAACAAATTGGCCAAAGGATTGATTGGTACCAACAATATCGACAGCAACTCCCGGCTGTGCATGAGTAGCGCGGTCGCAGGCTACAAACAAACTCTGGGCGCGGACGCACCGCCCGTCTGCTACGACGACTTGCATCATGCGCAGTGCATCTTCATCGTGGGCAGCAACACGGCTTACGCGCACCCGGTATTGTTCCGGCGCATCGAGGATGCCAAAGCGGCCAACCCGGCGCTCAAAATCATCTGCTGCGACCCGCGCCGGACCGACACCGCAGAGATCGCCGACCTTTACTTACCGATCCAGCCCGGAACCGACGTTTCGCTGTTCAACGGCATGCTGCACATCATGCTGTGGGAAGGCTGGACCAACCCACAATACATTGCAGCGCACACCAATGGATTTGCGGATTTAAAAAGCACGGTGAGGGACTACACCCCCGACCTGGTGGCGGAGACTTGCGGCATCAAAAAAGAGGACCTGCTTTCTGCCGCCAGACTGTTTGCCACCTCCGGCGCCACCTTGAGCCTGTATTGCCAGGGACTGAACCAGTCGACCAGCGGCACCGCCAAAAATGCAGCCTTGATTAACCTGCACCTGGCGACCGCACAGATAGGCAAGGCCGGTGCCGGACCGTTTTCGTTAACCGGCCAGCCAAATGCCATGGGAGGCCGTGAGGTCGGCGGTATGGCGAATTTACTGAGCGGGCATCGTGACCTGTCCAACGCCGACCACCGCGCGGAAATTGCCTCGCTTTGGGGCGTGCCTAGCGTGCCCGAGAAGCCGGGTAAAACAGCAGTCGAAATGTTTCAGGCGGCCGCCGACGGAGAAATCAAGGCGCTTTGGATTGCCTGTACCAATCCGACCCAGTCCATGCCCGACCAGACCACCGTGCGCAGGGCCCTTGAGCGCGCCGAATTGGTGATTGTTCAGGAGGCGTTTTCCACCACTTCCAGTTGCGACTATGCCGACCTGTTGCTGCCTGCCACCACTTGGGGCGAAAAAGCGGGCACAGTGACCAACAGCGAACGCCGCATCAGCCGGGTGCGCGCAGCTATCCGGCCCCCCGAGGAGACCCGTCACGACTGGTCAATTGCAGTTGAATTTGCACAGCGGCTCGAAAAACTTCTCCCCCCTCGTATCGCCGGACCTGCAAAGGCGTTATTCCCTTACTCGCTGACCGATCAGGCCAGCGGGGTTGAAACCATCTGGAACGAGCACCGCGAATCCACCCGAGGCCGCGACCTCGACATCACGGGCATGAGCTATGCCCTGCTTGAAGATTCGCCCCTGCAATGGCCGCTGAAATCGGGTGAAACGACAGGAAAGGCGCGCTTGTACGAAGACGGCATCTTTCCCACCATTGATGGTCGGGCCTGCTTCGTCAACACGGTGTACAAACCAGTCGCCGAGCCGCGCGAATCACGCTATCCGTTTTCGCTGACGACCGGCCGCCTGCGCGACCAATGGCATGGCATGAGCCGCACGGGTACGCTGGGACGCCTGTTTGGCCACGTGGCGGAGCCCGCCCTCCAAATGAACCGCCAAGACATGGTGCGGCGTTTGCTAAAAGAAGGCGATCTGGTGCATGTCACCTCCAGGCGCGGCTCCATCGTCGTTCCCGTGCAAGCGTCATCCGAGGTTGCCCTGAGCCAGGCGTTCATCGCCATGCACTGGGGTGGCGAATATTTGAGTGGTCTATCCAGCAGTGGCCAAACACTGGCCGGCATCAACGCGATCACGACGTCGGCCTATTGCCCCCACTCCAAACAACCGGAACTCAAGCACGCTGCGGTCAAGATCCTGAAGGCGGAATTACCGTGGTCATTGCTCGCCATGGCGTGGCTACCCGACAGTGAAGTGCTGGCGGCGCGCGAAGCGCTCAGGCCTCTAATGAGGTCATTTCCTTTTGCCAGTTGCGTGCCGTTTTCAAACAATGCGCCGCTGACAGACCGCTGCGGGGAACGATCGGGGGTGCTATTTCGCGCGGCCAGCCATGAATCGCCTGCCGACGAAACGCTGACCACGTTAGAGCGCATCCTGGGCCTCAATGGGCTTGACACCCTGCGCTACGCCGACAAAAAAAAGGGCCAGCATCGCACCATACGGCTGCTACGACGGGGCACCCATGAGGAAAAAACAGAACTGACAGGTTTTGTTCTCGCCGGTGACACCAGCGCCCAGGCCTGGATCACCACGCTGTTGCGCGACGAGCTCCCCGCACAGGCGTATGGCCGCCTGTTGCTGCTGCCAGGTGCTAAGCCGCCGGTTGCTGTCCTGTCACGAGGGACGGTGGTGTGTAGCTGCCTCAACGTCACGGACTTGGCTATCGACGATCATCTATCGATCGTCAGCGAAAGCGGCGACGCTGGCTATTTGGGAACGGATGAACAGCGCCTGGCATCACTGCAAGACGCCTTGAAATGCGGCACCAACTGCGGCTCTTGCTTGCCCGAGCTGAAACGCAGAGTGCGCTCCGCGCGCAACGCAGGCGGGTCTGAAACCACTTCGTCACCGCAAACGTTTATCCCGATCAAACAGATCGCCTAATCGAATACCGGTCCTTATGTGCAGCTGCATACAATTGCCGCATGGGTATTAGCCAGTACATCAAAGTTATCGGGCGCGGAAAGGACGGCGCACGCGCGTTGTCACGCCAGCAAGCTGCAGACTTGTTAGGCCAAGTGCTTGATGGCGCGGTGACGGACCTGGAAATCGGCGCTTTTTGTCTGGCGATGCGTATTAAAGGTGAAGCGCCCGAAGAGATGGCGGGTTTTCTGGATGCGGTTCATCAGCGACTCAACTATCTGCCGCCCAGCGACCGCCCTACCGTGGTCCTGCCAAGCTACAACGGCGCCCGTAAGTTGCCGCTTTTGACGCCGCTGCTGGCTCTGCTCCTGGCGCGTGAAGGGCTGCCGGTTCTGGTACACGGCACCCCCACCGAATCCAGTCGTGTTCTTGCGTCAGAAGTGTTCGACGCACTCGGCATCCGCGCGCAGACAGCGATCAAACCAATACGGCCGGGTGAAGTAGGCTTTATCCCCACGGAGTTGCTCTGCCCGGCTCTCAAGCGCCTGCTGGATGTGCGGCGCGCGGTGGGCCTGCGCAATCCAGCTCACAGCCTGGTCAAGATCATGAACCCCTGCCGGGGCAAAAGCCTCGTGGTCAGCAGTTACACCCATCCCGAATACGCGGTCTCTATGGCGCGCACCTTTGAGCTGGTTCGCGCGAATGCGTTGCTGCTGCGCGGCACAGAAGGAGAGGTGGTGGCCGACGCGCGCCGTATGCCGCAAATGGAGGCTTTTGTCGAAGGTGAGCGCTCTCTGCTGCAGGAAACCCAGACCGGAACCCTTGCCGCATTGCCCGCCTTACCCAAAGAGGTTGACGCGGCCAGTACGGCAACTTACATTCAATCGGTTATGGCGGGCCATCAACCAGTGCCTGCCTCGATTGCCCGCCAGGTAGAACTTATTTTGCAATTGGTCTCAACACTATGCACAACAGCCGCAGCATCCCACACGTCGCAAACGGAAAATGCACCCTGGTAGGCGCCGGTCCTGGCGATCCGGAGCTGCTCACTCTCAAAGCGCTCAAGGCTATTCAGCGCGCCTCGGTACTCTTCATCGACGACCTGGTGAGTGATGAAATTGCGGCTTTTGCGCAGCCGGAGGCCCGTATCGTGCATGTCGGCAAGCGCGGCGGCTGCAAGTCCACACCGCAGGCTTTTATTGAAAAGCTCATGATTACCGCCGCGAAAGAAGGGGAAAACGTCGTGCGGCTCAAAGGCGGTGATCCCTTCATATTTGGCCGTGGCGGGGAAGAAGCCGAGCACCTGCGCGCAGCGGGCATTGAAGTCGAAGTCGTCAATGGCATCACCTCCGGCTTGGCCGCCGTGACGTCGTTGGGCGTGCCGCTGACGCACCGCCAACACGCGCACGGCGTGGTGTTTGTGACCGGCCACCCCCAGCCCGGAGACTCTGGCGCCGACTGGCGGGCACTGGCGGCCACCGCGCACAGCGCCCGGCTTACGTTGGTGATTTACATGGGCGTTAGCGGTGCCGAAGGCATCCAGAGCGAGCTACTGACCGGCTTGCCTTCCGCAACCCCGGTTGCCGTAATCCAGAACGCTTCCTTGCCGTCGCAGCGCCACATTATTACGACCTTGGGCGCATTGGCAGCGGCGATCAATGAGGGCGGGATCGCCAGCCCGTCCATCATCGTTGTCGGCGACGTCATCAGCGGTGTCGCGCTGGCAGCAGCGCAACCCCGCGTGATTCGCGCCGCCTGAAAAGTTCAGCCTTTCTCAACGCGGCTTGCGCCGCCGCGACCCGCTAGCAGCACACCGCCCAGTCCTGCATCACAGAGTTGTCATGCAAGCCGGCTAAGCTTTCACATTTTGATCAGGTCATCAAATGTCAACACGACTTCTGACTGGGGTGCTGCTTGCACTCAGCATCACCTTCGCCCAGGCTCAAACTTTTTCGTTCGGACTCTGGGGCGATATGCCTTACCAGAAGGCGGGCGACGCGCCGAAAATTCCGGCGCTGCTCAAAAGCATCAATCGGTCTGACATTGCTTTTTCAATTTACGACGGCGACATCAAGGATGGCAGCTCCCGCTGCACGGATGACATTTACGCATCGGCATTGGCTATGTTTGGCCAACTGGTCAAACCAGTGGTGTATGTGCCCGGTGACAACGAATGGACGGATTGCCATCGCCTGAACAATGGCGGCTACGACGGGCTGGAACGTCTGGGCTACCTGCGTAAAACGATGTTCCCCACTGCGGACAGCCTGGGCCAACGCCAGATGCCGCTAATGCACCAGGGCAAGTTCGGCGAAAAGTATTTTGAAAACACGCGCTTCAGCCACCGCGGCATTGTCTTCGTCAGCTTGAATTTGCCGGGCAGCAACAACAATAAAATTCTGGACGAAAAAGACTGCGCCTATAAAAGTGCACGGACCGCCGCACAGTGCGATGCCAGCAACGAGGAATACTTGGCCCGCGATGCGGCCAATGTGAATTGGATGCAGCAAGCCTTTGCAGCCGCCAAAGACCGCAAGGCACGGGGCCTGGTGCTGGTGTTTCAGGCGGATCCCGGTTTTGACCTGCCAGAAACCGAAGACATCGACGAAAGCCAAGGGCCGCGTTTCAGCGGCTACCGTAATTTCATCAACCACGTGATCGCTGAAACAGAGCAGTTCCCGGGCCAGGTCTTGCTGGTCCACGGCGACACCCATTTCTTCAAGCTGGACAAGCCCTTGTACAGTCCCAGCAAGCTGCTGTCCAACCTTACGCGCCTGCAAACCTTTGGCAGCCCGATGATTCACTGGGTTCGCGTGACGGTGGACCCGAAGACTGCAAATGTCTTTACGGTTCAACCGGTGATCGTGACGCAATAAGGGCGTTGGGGATCGAGGCGATAAAGCGTACGACTCAACAAATGGGGGCGAGCGAGCGCGCCTCTGCGCCGCAGACGTATCGGTCGCGCCGGCCCGACAACGCCGCTAAACTTCCGGGGTCTACAAGGCGCGGACTTCGGCTTCAGCGCTGGTGCCCTGCTTTTTATAGCTTATCGTGCACATTGCACGCAAACCAAAGACTTAATTGATTCATAGATTTGATGTTGTCGTGATCGGCGCGGGCGCTGCGGGCCTTTTCTGTGCCGGCTTGGCGGGGCAGCGTGGCGTCAAGGTGCTGTTGCTGGACCACAGCGAAAAAGTCGCCGAAAAAATCCGCATCTCCGGAGGCGGACGGTGCAACTTCACCAACCGCGAGGTCGGACCGGCCAATTTTTTGAGCCAGAACCCTCACTTTTGCCGCTCGGCCCTGTCGCGCTATACGCCGCAAGACTTCATAGCGCTGCTGCAGCGCTACGACATTGCCTTCCATGAGAAGCACAAGGGACAGCTCTTTTGTGATCGCTCGGCCGAAGATGTGATCACCATGTTGCTCGCCGAGTGCGCGGCAGGTCACGTGACGCGCTGGCAGCCATGCGGCATCAAAAGCCTGCTCAGTCCCGAGCAGACCGGCACCGGCGTCTACACAATGGATAGCGACCACGGCCTTATTGAAGCGCTGCAGGTGGTGGTCGCCACAGGCGGCCTGTCCATTCCTAAGATCGGTGCCACCGATTTCGGCTACCGCATCGCCAAACAGTTCGGGCTGCGCCTGGTGGAACCGAAACCCGCGCTGGTTCCCCTGACCTTTGACGGTGAAGCTTGGGCTCCTTATGCCCAATTGGCGGGCTTGGCGCTGCCCGTGCTCATTGAAACGACACCGACGGACACCAGCCCAAAGCAGCGCAAAAAGGCGGTGGTGTTTTCGGAAGACCTGCTATTTACCCACCGCGGACTGAGCGGCCCCGCAGTGCTTCAAATGTCCAGCTTCTGGCGCCAAGGCCAGACCCTGCGCATCAACCTGGCACCCGGCATGGATCTTCCCGCGACGCTGTTGCGCGCGAAGGCCAGTTCAAAAAGGCTGATTGCCAATGAGTTAGCCAATTGGGTGCCCGGCCGACTCGCGGACGCCTGGGTCAGTCAAGACTTGAATCTGCAGCGTCCCATCAGTGAGGCCACCGACAAGGCCTTGCTGACCGTGGCGGAGCGTTTGGCCGACTGGGTCCTCACCCCCACCGGTTCGGAAGGCTACAAAAAGGCGGAAGTCACCGTGGGCGGCGTGGACACCCGGGACCTGTCCTCGCAAACCATGGAATCCAAGCAACCGGGCTTATATTTCATTGGAGAAGTTGTGGATGTCACCGGCTGGCTGGGGGGTTACAATTTTCAGTGGGCGTGGGCATCGGGCTTTGCCTGCGCCGAGGCGCTCGCTGCACGCCACGCGGAACAACCCGTTTGATTTGTCGGCGTCGGCGCGCTCAATAAACGTTCGGCCTGGTCGGGGACCGGGAAGTCAACCCCAGCTACAACGGCATTCTTCGACTGCTATAATCTCAGGCTTTGCTAGCAAACCCGCACCTGGCCTGATCCTGATCAGATCAATTAAGGTGCCTCCATTTGGATCAACTCATCAATGACGACCATTCGCGTAAAAGATAACGAACCCTTCGACGTTGCGCTTCGTCGCTTCAAGCGCACGATCGAAAAACTCGGCCTGTTGACCGACCTGCGTGCGCGCGAGTTCTATGAAAAACCAACGGCCGAGCGCAAGCGCAAGAAGGCAGCCGCCGTCAAGCGCAACTACAAGCGTATCCGGTCCATGCAGTTGCCCAAGAAACTGTACTAAGCAGTACAGTCTTTCGGCGAATCAAAAGCCCGCAAGAGGACGCTCTGCGGGCTTTTTGACTTTTCAGCTTATAAACTCATTCCCTCAGGAGCCTGCAATGTCACTCAAAGACCGAATCACCGAAGACATGAAAACTGCAATGCGCGCAAAAGACAGCGCGCGCTTGGGCACCATCCGTTTGTTGCTGGCAGCCATCAAGCAAAAAGAGGTCGATGAACGTGTGGTGGTGGATGATGTGGCCGTGGTGGCTATCGTCGACAAACTGATGAAGCAGCGCAAGGACTCGATTGAGGCATTTCAAAAGGCAGCCCGTATCGATCTTGCGGACAAAGAAGCCGCGGAACTCATCGTGCTTCAGGCTTATCTGCCTGCACGACTGAGTGCCGACGAGGTTACAACGGCAGTAAAAGCCATCGTCTCTGGGCTAAGTGTCGAACTTGGTCGCCCGGTCGGCCCCGCCGACATGGGCAAGGTCATGGGCGCCGTCAAAGCCCAGCTCACAGGCAAGGCCGACATGGGTCAGGTTTCGGCGGCCGTCAAAGCGGCCTTGGCCGGTTAAGTCAAAAACGAATTGGGCGTCTTTAGCAAAGCCGGGGGAAATCAAGATCCCGCCACTTTCATCCGGTTGATCAATATCGATCCAACGGTTTTGGCACCGTAGTTATAGGCATCTGACCCCACGGCTTGAATACCCATGAGCATGTCCTTCAGGTTGCCTGCGATGGTGATCTCTTCAACCGGAAACGCGATCTGACCGTTTTCGACCCAGAAGCCCGACGCACCACGAGAGTAGTCGCCCGTCACGTAGTTAACGCCTTGTCCCATGAGCTCCGTCACAAACAATCCCCGACCTAGCTTGCGCAGCATCCCGTCCAGATCGTCCCCGGCGCGCGTTCGGCGACTGGTGAGCGTGAGGTTGTGCGAGCCGCCCGCGTTACCGGTGGTGCGCATACCCAATTTGCGGGCTGAATAGGTGCTCAGGAAGTAGCCTTCCACCCGCCCCGCATCGACCACTTTGCGGGCGCTGGTTTTTACACCCTCCTCATCAAACGGGGCGCTACCCTTTCCTTTCAGAAGGTGCGGATCCTCGGCGATATCAATGTGCTTTGGGAACGCGGGTTTGCCCAGGCTGTCGAGCAAAAAAGTACTTTTTCGGTACAGCGCGCCGCCACTAACGGCTTGTACAAAGCCGCCTAGCAGGCCAGCCGCAAGAGGCGACTCGAATAGCACCGGGCACTGCGTCGTAGGAATTTTTCGACTTTTTAAGCGCGCCAATGCGCGTTCGGCGGCGTAACGGCCCACCGCTTCGGGGGGGGCCAAGTCGCTCGCATCTCGCATCGAGCTGTACCAGGCATCGCGCTGCATCTGGTTGCCTTTGCCCGCAATGGGTGCCACCGAAATACTGTGACGCGAGCTGGCATAACCGCCGCGAAAGCCTTTGCTGTGGGCACTGAAAAAATGGCTTTGCTGGGCCGACACGCCCGCCCCTTCGCTATTGGTGATCAGACGGCTCGTCCCCATGGCGGCAGCTTCGCATTGCAGGGCGAGTTGAGCGGCCTCTTCCGACGTGAGCGCCCAAGGATGAAACAGGTCCAATGCCGGAGGGTCTCGGGCAATGTCGCGATCCTCGGGAAGACCCGAAGTCTCGTCTTCTGCAGTGAAGCGTGCAATGTCGTAAGCCGCTTTCACCGTTTGCGCAATGGCGGCTTTTGAAAAATCGCTGGTGGCCGCGTTGCCGCGTTTTTTGCCGACGTAGACCGTGACCCCCAGCGACTTGTCGCGGTTGCGCTCAACGGTTTCGAGTTCCCCCTTGCGCACGCTGACCGAAAGGCCGCAGCCCTCCGACGCTTCGGCGGCCGCATCGCTGGCCCCCAGTTTTTTTGCATGGGCCAGCGCCGTGTCGACCAGTTCCTCGAAAAAGTCGCGGTGGTAGCTGAAACCGGCCTCAGGCTGGCTGGTCTTGAGGCTGGACGCTTTTGGGAGTGAACGGGTAGAAGGTTTTTGAGTCATATGGGTAGCTATGATACTAACTGCTATGAACAACAAGACAATTAAGGCTAACAAAGCCCCGAAGGGCTATTGGTCCAACGGCCGATTCGTCAAACCAGAAGAGATCGCCGCCGAAGAGGTGGGGCCGCCGAGTAAAACCCAATTAAAAGCCGAGGCCGATGAAAAGCAGGCATTGGGGGAGGCACTACTGACCCTGCGTGCCGACCTGATGGCACGCCTGGAACTCCCGGATAAGCTGCTGGATGCTCTGGCCCAGGCCAAACGGATTACCAACTTCGAGGGCAAGCGGCGGCAAATGCAGTTCATCGGAAAACTGATGCGGCCGCTTGATTCCGAACCCATTCGTGAAGCGATCAACGAGCAGCTCAATGGCTCGGCACAGCTCACGCTGACCCTGCACTTGGCAGAGCAATGGCGCGACAAGCTGGTCGCGTCGGACGATACCCTGGGCAGTTGGCTCACGGCCCATCCGGATACCGATTCGCAGCAGTTGCGGGCGTTGATTCGCCAGGCGCGCAAGGACGCCGTGCCCGAAAAACCCGGCGAAGCACCGCGCCACGGCAAGCCCTATCGCGAGATTTTTCAGCTGGTCAGGCAGGCCCTGACCCAGGAGCCCGAAGAATGACCGCACCCTACGACGCGGTCAGGGTGGGCATTGTCTCGGTCAGCGACCGTGCTGCCACCGGCGTTTACGTCGACAAGGGGCTACCGACCCTCAAGGACTGGCTCACACGCGCGTTGCGCAATCCCATCACGTTCGAAGAGCGCCTGATTCCTGACGATCAGGCGCGCATAAGCGCCACGCTGATTGAACTTGTGGAAGCCGGCTGCTCGTTGGTGTTGACCACCGGCGGCACCGGCCCCGCGCCGCGCGACGTCACGCCAGAAGCCACACTGGCCGTCGCCCACAAGGAAATGCCCGGCTTTGGTGAGCAGATGCGGCAGATCAGCCTTAAATTCGTACCGACCGCCATCCTGTCGCGACAGTGCGCGGTGATTCGCGACAAGAGTCTGATCCTCAACCTGCCCGGTCAGCCAAAATCTATCCAGGAAACACTGGAAGGCTTGAAAAATGACGTCGGCGAATCACTGATGCCCGGCATCTTTGCCGCCGTGCCTTACTGCATTGACCTGATCGGCGGTCCCTACCTGGAGGCCGATCCAGCGGTGTGCAAGGCGTTCCGACCCAAAAATGCGATTCGGAACACCCGATCGGAATAAAGCCGCGCTTGTGCGGCGTTCACTGCTTTTTTGCGCTTTAACCAGTCGCGCAGTCTTGGTAGTCGGCTCGCTACTTGCCCACCCACTGATTCAACTTGTCCGCCTCGAAGGTTTCCAGCAACGCAGCGTCTTTGGGGACGCAGTCGGGCGTGCCGGTGGCTTGGCAACCCGACAACTTTTCAATCGCCTGCCAAATCATGGCAATCTGGTGCTCCTGGCCGGCCGCGTTGTCGATCAAGCCGCGCAGCGCCAGCGACAACGGGTCGTCGTTTTGCGTCACTCCATAAGCTGAGAAACCCATTTGACTGGCGATTTGCTCGCGCTTTAAGTCGGCGTTGGCTTGAATTACACGGGCCGGATTGCCCACCGCGGTAGCGCCCGCTGGCACAGGCTTGACCACGACGGCGTTCGAGCCGATCCGGGCGCCATCGCCCACGGTGAAACCGCCCAGCACTTGCGCACCGGCGCCGACCACCACCCCCCGCCCCAGCGTCGGGTGGCGCTTGGTGCCTTTGTAGAGCGAGGTGCCCCCCAGCGTCACGCCCTGATAAATCGTGCAGCCATCGCCAATTTCGGCGGTTTCACCGACGACAACGCCCATGGCATGGTCAAAAAAAACGCACCGGCCGATTTTGGCGCCCGGGTGAATTTCAATGCCGGTCAACCAGCGTGAAAGATGCGAAATAAAGCGACCTAGCCACTTGTAGCCGTGGGTCCAGCACCAGTGGGCTCGTCGGTGCAATACCAGCGCGTGAAGACCGGGGTAGCAGGTCAGCACCTCCCAGGCCGTGCGGGCGGCGGGATCGCGTTCGAGAATGCACTGGATATCGGAGCGGAGTCGAGAGAACATGGGTCAAGTCTACTGGTCGACCGAGGTCGTTGCTGAAAAAGACGTTTTGCCCGCAGCCTGCAAAGCTTTTTGCAACATGGCTTTGGCAACCCCGCGCAGGATGTGGATTTCTTCGGGGCTGAGCTGGGCACGGTTAAAAAGCTGGTTTAAGCGCGGCATGAGTTTCTTGGGGGAATCCGGGTCCAAAAAACCGATGCTGGTCAGCGCCTGCTCCCAGTGCTTGAGCATGCCCGCCACTGCGGCGGCATCAGCCAGGTGGTGCTCGAAAGCTGCCGGCTGCAGCGTAAAGCCCCCCAAAGCCTCACGCCAGTCATACGCAATGAGCTGCACCGCAGCACCCAGATTGAGCGAACCGAACTTCGGATCGCTCGGAATGCTTAAGGCCACGTGGCAACGATACACATCCTCGTTTTGCATCCCAAAACGTTCAGAACCAAACAAAAAGGCAACCGAATTTGGTGGTTGTGCTTGTTTTACCGAGGCTACCGGCTCTTGTGTCAGTCGCTCATCGGGCGTCCGCAGCAAGTCGGCGAAATGCGCACGCGGCGCGCAGGTAGGCGGCCCGAAATCACGCGGGGTCATGGCGGTTGCACACAGATGAACCATGCCGTCGACCGCTTCATCCAACGTGGTCACAACCCGCGCGTTTTTCAGCACATCAAGGGCTCCACTGGCTCTCTGGATGGTTTCTTCACGGTTCAGCACGTTGGCCCAGCGCGGCGCCACCAGCACCAGATCGTCAAACCCCATGACTTTCATGGCACGGGCGGTGGCGCCCACATTGCCTGCGTGGCTGGTGTTGATCAGAATAAAACGGGTTTTCATCGGTAAATTGGAGCTTCAATCCTGCCACGTACCTTAAGTTTCAAGGTGATTTCTGGCAGCGCAAAGGAAGCCGGTAAAATGAACCCATTGTCACCTGCCTCCGGTTACCGGGCCGCAGGCCCTGCCCGCTCTTTCATACCCTTTATGTCCAGCAATCTACACCCCATGCTCAATATGGCCGTCAAGGCTGCTCGCGCCGCTGGCGCCATCATTAACCGCGCCGCCCTCGATGTCGAAGCGGTCCGCGTTTCGGTCAAACAGACCAACGATTTCGTCACTGAAGTGGATCAGGCCGCGGAAGCTGCAATCATTGAAGAGCTGCTCACCGCCTACCCTGGCCACGGCATTTTGGCCGAAGAATCGGGTTCTGAACATGGCGCTAAAGATTCCGAATTTGTGTGGATCATCGACCCGCTGGACGGCACCACCAACTTCATCCATGGTTTTCCCTTTTACTGCGTCAGCATCGCGCTTTCCGTTCGGGGCAAGATTGAGCAGGCGGTGGTGTACGACCCTACTCGCAACGACATTTACAGCGCCAGCAAAGGCCGGGGCGCTTACGTGAACGACCGCCGCCTGCGTGTAGGCAAGCGAACCCGCCTGCAGGAATGCCTGATTGGTACCGGATTTCCCTACCGTCCCGGTGACAAGTTGAAACCTTACCTGAACATGCTGGGTGAAGTCATGAGCCAGTGTGCAGGCGTGCGCCGCCCCGGCGCCGCTGCACTCGATTTAGCCTACGTGGCGGCGGGCCACAGCGACGGATTTTTCGAGACTGGCCTCCAGTCCTGGGATGTCGCCGCCGGCTCGCTGCTGGTGACCGAAGCCGGCGGCCTGATTGGCAACTTCACCGGTGAAGCGGACTTTATCGACCACGGCGAATGCGTCGCCGGCAACCCGCGTATTTATGGCCAGTTGGTGGCGACGCTCACCAAGTACAGTAAATTTTCAGGGGCAGGCGACAAAGCCATCGTGCGCCGGGCCTTGCAGGAGGAAGCGGTCGCCAACGAGACCGCAGGCACCGACCTGCCAAAAGAAAAACCTACGCTCACGGCGAAAAGAGTGAAAGCGCCGATGCCTCGCCATAGCGGCACGGAAGACGCGCCGTTCTAGGCCGACCTAGTGGATCAAGCCCTGAAGTCGCAGGTTCATTTTTGAACCGCTTCAGCTAACATCATCGGCCCTCAAAGAACTTCAACCATCCTCGCGCCGGCCTTGTCAACCCGTCATCCCCCTACTGCTGATTCTTCATGTCCGAACTGAACGCGCAAACTTCCTCCTCACCTGCCGATGCCGCCTTACTGCTTGAAGTTGCCGAGCTGGTGGTGAGCGCTCTGAATCTGGAAGTCTCTGCAGCCGACGTGCAGGCTGACGAACCTTTGTACGGCGACGGCCTGGGTCTGGACTCCATCGATATTCTTGAAATTGCGCTCGTGGTCTCCAAACGCTATGGACTGCAGTTGCGTGCGGACCAGGAAGACAACCACACCATATTTCATTCGTTGCGTAGCCTGAGCGACCATATCGCTGCCCAACGAACCAAGTGAAAGTCGAGCTGACAACACGGCTAAGGCAGGCCTCTCGTTGGGTGGCCCTCATCACATTAGGCATAGGCTACTCGGCACTCTCACATCTGGCCGCCTCGTCAGCCACCCCGAATTTATTCAACGCCCTGGTCGCCGTAATGCCGCTGGTCGGTCTGGCGTTCGCTATGGCTTGGCGTTCTCCGCAGCGCGTGGCGATGCTGGCCCTGTGGCTGGCGACCTGCGCCGTGCTTTTTAGCATGAGCGGCTGGCTGGTTGCACATTACAACTGGCTATTTTTACTCCAGCATGCGGGCATGTATGCGCTTCTGTGCGGCGCCTTCGGCCGGACCTTGCAGCGCGGACAAACGCCTATGATTTCACGCTTTGCCAGCATCGTGCACGGCAGCCTCTCGCCTGCGCTGATTCGCTACACGCGGTCCGCCACATGGGCGTGGACTGTGTACTTTGGCAGCATTACAGGGCTCTCCCTATTGCTATTCTGGCTCGCACCCATTTACATTTGGTCTGCATTTGCCAACCTCTTGGGAATTCCTCTGCTGGTATTAATGTTCGTCGGCGAGTATGCCGTGCGCTGGTTCGTGCTGCCGCCCGCAGACCGGGCTGGACCACTTGACGCAATTCGTGCCTACCGGCAAGCATCTTCAAAAAAACCGGCGCGCCAGCCATGACCACCTTCCCGCTCGTTACGCATTCTCACGCCGAGGATATATTCGCCTACAGTTTGGGCCAGCCCATCACTGTGGCGCATTTTCTCGCCGACGTCAGGCATCTGGCTGCTGCGTTGCCCGCCGGTCGGCATGTCCTCAATGCCTGCGGCGATCGCTACCGATTTGCCGTCGGCATGGCTGCGGCATTGCTGGCCGACAAGATTAGCCTGCTTCCGCCCACCTTGACGCCGGAAATGGTCCGCCAGATCAAGCGCTTCGCCCCTGACGTGTTTTGTCTGACGGACCAGCCGCAGTCGATCGATTTACCGCTATTTGCATGGACCGATGCAGCGACTTCTCGCTCTCTGGCTGGAGCACCAATCGAGTTGCACGACATCCCGCAAATTCCCGCCGCGCGAACGGCGGCCATCGTGTTCACTTCAGGCTCGACAGGCACCCCCGTTGCCCACTATAAGAGCTGGGGTGGCCTGGTGCAAAGTGTGCGTGCCGAGGCGGCCCGGCTCGGCTTGCTCGACGGACGACGCCACACGATCGTGGCCACGGTGCCGCCGCAACACATGTATGGCTTTGAGTCGAGCGTGCTGATTGCCTTTCAGAGTGGTGCCGCAATGAGTGCCTCCCGTCCGTTTTACCCGGCCGACATCTGCGCCGCACTGGCCTCCGCCCACCGCCCTTGCATGTTGGTGATCACGCCAATGCACCTGAAGGTACTGCTTGATTCGGGCCTCGTCATTCCTTCGCCCGATCTCGTTTTGTCGGCTACGGCACCGATGCCGCCCCAACTGGCCCTGGCCGCCGAGACCCGCCTGCAGGCACCACTGCTCGAGATATACGGCTCGACCGAGACCGGCCAGATCGCCTCCCGCCGCACGACCGAAACGGCAGAGTGGACACTGTTTCCGGAAGTCAAGCTCCGCGCTGAGCAAGGGCGCGTCTGGGCCTCGGGCGGACATATTGAACAGGCGCTCCCCCTGGCGGATGAGCTTGAGCTGGTGACTGCCGAGCGCTTTCTTTTGCATGGCCGCACCGCTGATCTCATCAATATTGCCGGTAAACGCAGCTCGCTCGACTACCTGAATTACCAGCTCAACGCGGTGCCGGGCGTGATCGACGGGGCGTTTTTAATGCCTACCGATGACGAGGGTAAAAACGTGACTCGCCTGATGGCCTTTGCGGTCGCTCCAGGCATGAAGGCGTCCACTCTATTAGCAGCGTTGCGCGAGCGCATTGACGCCATTTTCATTCCCAGACCCCTCGTGATTCTGGACGCATTGCCTCGCATTAGCACGGGAAAATTGCCGCGTAGCTCCCTTTTAGCGCTTGCGCACAAGCACAGGGGCACCACCCATGCGCGGTGAGTCCACGCTCTTCATTGCACCAGACCATCCCGCTTTTGCGGGTCATTTCCCAGGCGCTCCGATTCTGCCGGGGGTCGTATTGCTGGACGCTGCCATACACACCGTGCTGGAATCACGGCGTCCCTCAACAGATGGAGACAGCGCCGGGACTATTTGCCAGATCAGTTCCGCCAAATTTCTCAGTCCGGTCGGTCCGGGCGAGTTCCTGACCATTTCCCATACCACCAACGCCTCGGGCAGCACGCGTTTCGACATTTCGAGCGGTAGCCGCAAAGTAGCCACCGGCACGCTGGTGCTGCCCTCGTTCCCATGACGACAAAGCGCAACGCCGCGCTACCAGGAAGCGCTGAATGGAAGCAACGACCCGAGCGCAGCAATATGTTTTGGCTGCGCGTGATGACGTGGATTTCGCTGCGCCTGGGCCGGCACCTGAGCCGCATCGTGCTCTATGGAATTGCGGCGTATTTTCTGGCTTTCGCGCCTGCGGCGCGCAGCATGTCGCGAAGCTATTTGCGCCGGGTACTCAAACTGGGATCGCACAGTGCAGTAGGCTGGCAACATCTGTTTCAACACTTCCTCAGTTTTGCGTCGGTGATCCACGATCGTGTCTACCTCGTCAACGACCGCTTTGAGCTGTTCGATATTCGAGTTCATAACGACCAACTCATAGACGATATCGTGGCCACTGGCCAAGGCGTATTCCTGATCGGCGCTCACTTGGGAAGCTTCGAAGTGCTTCGAGCCATTGGCCGCAAGCAACCTGGCCTGCGCGTGGCGATGGTCATGTATGAAGACAACGCGCGCAAGATCAACGCAGCGTTAAATGCCATCAACCCCAAGGCACAGCAGGACATCATTGCGCTAGGCCACATCGATTCAATGATTCAGGTCCACGAGCTGCTAGCCCAAGGTACCGTCGTCGGTATGCTGGGCGACCGCTCATTGGGTAAAGACGATACCTATGCCGTTGATTTTTTAGGGGACCCGGCTGCGCTACCGCTGGGTCCGTTCAGGATGGCCGCCATCATGAAACGCCCAGTGGTCTTCATGGCCGGGCTGTACCGCGGCGGCAATCGTTACGATATTCACTTTGAAAGTCTCGCTGATTTTTCAGCGCTGGCCCCGCGCGGCAGAACGATCGCGGTACATGCGGCCATGACGCGCTATGCTGCGCTGATGGAGCAATATTGCTACCGGGCGCCTTACAACTGGTTCAATTTTTTTGACTTTTGGCGAGCCTCCGTTTCGCCCCAGGTCAAGCCTCCCGCAGAAATCACATGACCTTTCCTGTTCACTCTTCCTTCTTCGCGATGATGCGGACGCGCAGGCTACGTGGGCTCCCAAAGCGTTTGGCATTCACGCTGCTCGCATTAACAACCGGACTGACACTTACAGTGCTGAGCCCAGCCGCCTTCGCGGCCTGGGACCTTCAGCAGCTGATGGATTCACTGGCGCAAAACAAATCCAGCCGCGCTACTTTTGTCGACACAAAATACATCGCGCTGCTCGACAAGCCGGTCGAGTCATCGGGAGAGCTTTTCTACACTGCGCCGGACCGGCTTGAAAAACGCACGCTTAAACCCAAACCTGAATCCATGGTTGTCAACGGCGGCGAGCTGTTGATTGAACGAGGCCGGCAGAAATATCGCCTTCAATTGCAGGCTTACCCGGAGTTGGCCGCTTTCATCGGCAGCATTCGTGGCACCCTGGCGGGCGACCGCACAGCGCTGGAACGCAACTACCGACTGAGCCTGGATGGCACGGCCGAACGCTGGACCTTGCAACTGCTGCCGCTGGATCAAAAAATGCAGGCTGTGATTCAGCGCATTCGCATCGCCGGTGTCCGCGACCAGGTGCGCAGCATTGAAACGACCCAGGCGGATGGTGACAGCTCGCTGATGACCATTGAAAAATCAGCGCTGCCGTAATGATGACCACTCGCCGTCGCGGCATCACCGTAGTCGCCCTGTGGCTGGCGTTTTTGCTAAGCTGCAGCGTCATTATTAGTCGTACGCACTTCACGACCGACTTGTCGGCCTTTTTGCCGCGTACCCCCACGCCTGAGCAGCAGCTGCTCATGGATCAACTGCGTGAGGGCCTGGCCTCCCGCCTCATTCTGGTGGGTATCGAGGGAGCGGACGGGCTTGGCCGCGCTCGGCTTTCCAAACAAATCGCCCAGCAACTGCGCGCCGACACGTCGTTTGTTACTGTCAACAATGGCGAGCCCGTCAACACCGAGCGTGACCGTACTTTTCTATTCACCAATCGTTACCTATTGAGCGCTGCGGTGACGCCGGCGCGCTTCAGCGTGGACGGTCTGCATGCAGCCGTCAGCGACAGTATCGATCTGCTCGCCTCGCCTGCGGGCCTGTTGGTCAAGGCCATGCTGCCACGCGATCCGACCGGGGAAATGGTGCAACTGCTCGATCAGCTCAATCACGCTAGCCCGCCACGGATCGTGGACGGCGCCTGGGCCTCTCGCGACGGCGCACGCGCATTGCTGCTCATGCAAACGCGCGCCGCGGGCTCCGACACCGATGCCCAGCAGAGCGCCATGGCCGCGATCTCTCAAGCGTTCCACGCCGCCGCCAGCGCAGCCCCTACAGCCCGGCTCGTGATGACCGGCCCTGGCGTGTTTTCCGTGACGTCACGCAACAGCATCAAAAGTCAGGTCAGTCGCCTTTCCCTCATGAGCGTCCTACTCATTGCCACGCTGCTTTTACTGGTCTATCGGTCTTTTACCGCCCTGGCACTGGGTTTTTTGCCGGTTGTCAGCGGTGCGTTGGCGGGGGTTGCGGCAGTTAGTCTGGGCTTTGGGTCGGTGCACGGTATCACGCTGGGATTCGGCACCGCGTTGATCGGAGAAGCGGTGGATTATTCAATCTATTTGTTTGTGCAATCAGAGCAGAATGATGCGGACCAAGACAACTGGATCAAGCGCTTTTGGCCTACCGTCCGACTCGGCGTGCTGACGTCAATAGTCGGCTTCGCATCGCTTTTAATGTCTGGCTTTCCAGGTCTGGCGCAACTCGGGCTGTATTCAATTGCCGGTCTGATCGCCGCCGCCACAGTGACCCGTTTCGTCTTGCCTCATTTGTTGCCCGCCAACTTTCGCATCCATGATGTCTCGGCTATCGGGCGCGTGCTTGCGCGTTTGGCCCAGGGCGCTGCGGTATTGCGCTGGCCGGTCGCGCTAATGTTGCTGCTGGCCTGCGCCTTTCTCGTTCAAAACCATTCCAACCTGTTGAATGACAAGATAGCCTCATTGAGCCCGGTGTCTCAGGCCGATGTGGCGCTTGATGAGAGTCTGCGCGCGGACATGGGCGCACCCGATGTCCGTTATCTGGTGGTAGTGTCCGGCGCGAGCCGGGAAGCCGTATTGAACTCTTCCGAGCAAGTCTCTGCACTGTTGCAAACGCAAGTTGATAAAGGGGAACTCGCTGGCTTCGAAAGTCCCAGCCGGTATCTTCCCAGCACGGCGACACAGCGCGCGCGACAGGCCAGCTTGCCCCCTCCCGACGTGTTGAAAGCACGTCTTTCAGAAGCGCTCAAAGGCTTGCCAGTGCGCGCAGAATTGTTTGCTCCGTTTCTAGCCGACGTAGCGGCCGCGCGCAGCCAGCCCTTGCTGCAGGCTTCCGCTGTCGAGCAGACCTCGATGGCCATGGCCGTAGATGCGTTGCTGCTGCAGAAAAACCATCATTGGACAGCTTTGTTGCCACTGACCGCACCGGAGGGCATCGGCATCAACGCCAGTCATATTCGCACCGCGTTAGGCAGCACAGGATTGCCGGATGTGCTGTTCGTAGACATGAAAACCGAATCCGACCACCTGTATTCCGGCTACCTGCACGAAGTCGTTCTGCTGTCGCTCGGCGGACTGGTCGCTATTATTGGACTACTGCTCTGGGTTTTTCGCTCGCCTAAGCGGGTATTGCGCATTCTCGCGCCACTGCTAGCTGCGGTCATAAGCGTCACGGCCGGATTGGCGGTTTTTGGCCAGCAGCTGATTATTCTTCATTTGGTGGGCTTGCTCCTGGTGGTCGCGGTGGGTTCGAATTACGCATTGTTTTTTGATCGGCCTGATCCACACCGGCCTATTTCCACCCGCACGCTTGCGTCGATGTTTTTTGCCAGCCTCACCACGGTCGCGGGGTTTGGGCTGCTTGCATTTTCCAACGTCTCCATACTGCAAGCGATGGGGGTCACCGTCGCTCCGGGCGTGATTCTGGCGCTGATTTATTCCGCCATCTTTGCAAAGAAAGCCCATGTCTAGTACGCGCTGGCAAGCCACGCGGCTAATCCGCTTATCCGTGCTGCTGCACGTTTTGGCGGTGTTGCTACTGATCGCGGAGCCAGGAGAATGGCGCTGGGCGATCGGTGCCGTGGTCGGCAATCATTTGCTGATTACGGCGATCGGCTTGTGGCCACGCAGCCACTGGCTAGGATCGAACTGGACACGATTACCGGCGGCCGCCACCAGCAGAAATGAGATCGCCCTCACTATCGACGATGGCCCCGATCCCATCGTTACCCCTCAGGTATTGGACCTGCTTGATCGTTACGCGGTCCAGGCCACCTTTTTCTGCATCGGCGAGAAAGCGGCCCAGTACCCGGATTTGTGCCGCGAAATCGTACGCCGCGGCCATGTTGTGGAAAACCATAGCCAGCACCATCGGCATTATTTTTCACTGATGGGAACGCGCGCTTTGAAGCGTGAATTACAAGCGGCACAAGACACACTCACGACAATTACAGGACAACGCCCGTCGTTTTTTCGCGCGCCAGCCGGCTTGCGCAATCCTTTTCTCGACCCGGTGCTTGCTCGATTCGGCTTGCAACTTGCCAGTTGGTCAGTGCGCGGATTTGACACTCGGATTGGCGACGCCGGGCGCGTGAAAACCAAATTATTACGAGGCCTCAGACCCGGTGCGATTTTGCTGTTGCACGACGGCAATGCTGCACGCACCGCCCTCGGTACCCCGGTTATTCTCGAAGTCCTGCCCGCCGTGTTGAAGTCCGCTGTGACTGCCGGCCTGCAGTTTGTCACCTTGCGGCACGCTTTGGTATGAGAATTCCCGACGCGCAGCCGCCCTGGTACCGGCAAGCCGCAGCGGTGATACCCCAACACGTGTGTCTTAAAGGTGCCGGAACCTTGCTTTTCATCGGCCTGTTTTTTGGTGCCTACTTCTACTTGCTGAAATTCCCTGCCTATCCGATCACGGTGATGCCCTACACCTTACTGGATCGGCTGATCAGCTTCCAACCACTGGCCATGCCCTTGTATATTTCATTGTGGGTCTATGTTTCCTTGCCCCCGATCTTGCTTGCGACTCGGCGGGAACTCTACGCGTACGGCCTGGCAATGGCGGGGACCTGCCTTGCGGCACTGATCGTTTTCTACTTCTGGCCCACGGCTGTGCCGGTAGCCGACATCGACTGGACCCGCTATCCTGGCGTGGATTTCCTTAAAAACATGGATGCATCCGGCAATGCCTTCCCGTCACTTCATGTCGCTACCGCCATTTTTTCGGGCATCTGGTTACATCACTTGCTGCGGCGCTTCGGCGGGCCGCAGTGGATACTCTTGGTCAATTGGATCTGGTGTGTCGGCATCATCTATTCCACATTAGCGACACGCCAGCACGTGGCAGTGGATATGTGGGGGGGTGTCGCACTGGGCGGGTTGACGGCTTATCTGTCACTGCGTCATCGGGCGCATGCCGAGAGCGCTGGGCAAGAACGGCGTCTCTCCCTTTAACGGATCATTCGAATCAAACCGACTACCTGAAATTGCTAAAATTCAACCTCATTAGATTGTTTCTTTGAACTCGCTCTGGCTCTCCCATTTCACAGCGACCAGCGGCATGGGTCGCGGCCTCGAACAAACCCTCTCCGCCCTGCGCCAACATCGCGGCGGGTTGGTGCCCTGCGCCTTTGATACGGTTGATTTGCGCACCTTCATTGGGGAGGTCGCGGGTGTGGATGCCGTGAAGCTGCCGCCGCAACTGGCCCATTTCGATTGCCGCAACAACCGGCTTGCGTTGCTGGGATTGCTTCAGGACGACTTCGCTGAGGCGGTCGCGGCCGCCAAAATAAAATACGGCGCCCAACGCGTTGGCATATTCATCGGTACCAGTACCTCCGGTATTCTGCAAACCGAGTTGGCCTACCGCCGGCGCGACCCGGTGAGCGGCGCATTACCCGCCGACTTTATCTACGGCACGACCCACAATACCTTTTCTGTTGCCGATTTCACCCGCCATTATTTTGGCCTGACCGGTCCTGCTGTTGCAGTGTCATCGGCATGCTCATCCAGCGCCAAGGTGTTTGCCTCGGCGCGCCGCATGATAGCGGCGGGACTGATAGACGCGGCGGTGGTCGGCGGCGTTGATTCACTCTGCCTGACCACCTTGTATGGGTTTAATTCCCTTGGCCTGATTTCCACTCAGGCGTGCCGGCCGTTCGATACCGCCCGAGACGGCATTTCCATCGGTGAAGCGGCGGCCTTCGCCCTGCTGGAACCTGTGCCGGAACAATCGAGTGCCGATGCGGTGCTGCTGTTGGGGGTAGGGGAATCCAGCGACGCCTATCACATGTCATCACCCCACCCTGACGGGCTCGGCGCCCGAATAGCCATGCAGGGTGCGTTGAAAATGGCCCGACTCGACGCTGCAGATATTGACTACATCAACCTGCATGGCACCGCGACCCAAAGCAACGATGCGGCCGAGGCCAAAGCGGTATCGGCGCTGTTCGGACCTACCACGCCATGCAGTTCCACCAAAGGCGCTACCGGACACACGCTGGGTGCAGCCGGCGCCGTGGAAGCGGTTATCTGCGCGCTGGCAGTGCAACACGGCCTGCTGCCGGGCGGCTTGAATACCCAGCAGCTTGATCAGGCATTACCCCTCAACTACCTGCTGGAAAATCGTGAGCAGCCGGTGTCGTATGTCCTCAGCAACTCGTTTGGCTTTGGCGGTACCAACTGCAGCCTGCTGCTTGGACGAATGAACCCGCGTGCCAACTGATATGAATCCACTCACCGCCTACATTGAGGGCATTGGCCTGTTGGGACCTGGCTTCAACGACTGGCCAAGCAGCGTGGCCATACTTACGGAGGAACAGGCCTATCAGACCAGTCCGACAATGTTGCCTCTGCCGCTAAGCTTGCCGGCCGCTGAACGCCGACGCAGCAGCATCGTCGTTAAACTGATCCTGGCAACCGGACTCGAAGCCGTGACAGCCGCCGGTTTGAATGCGGCTCACCTGCCCAGCGTATTTTCTGCTTCTAGTAGCGACGGCTACAACTGCCACGAGATCTGCCAGATGCTGGCGTCAGACGATCGCCAAATTTCGCCGACCCGCTTCCACAATTCGGTACATAACGCAGCCGCAGGCTACTGGAGTATCGCCACTGGCGCGATGACCGCATCGTCGGTGCTGTGCGCGTTCGACGCGAGCTTCGGCGCCGGTTTGCTGGAGGCGCTGACCCAAGTCATCGTGGACAACAACCGTTGCTTGTTGCTGGCATGCGATACCCCTTATCCGGAGCCACTGAACAGCGCCCGCACTATCCCGGACTCGTTTGGCGTGGCCTTGGTGCTGGCGCCCCAGCGCAGTGCTCGGGCGTTGTCGAAAATCAGCGTCAGCCTGACCGATACAGCCGCCGAGTCACTGGACAATGCCGCCCTGGAAGCATTGCGGCTAGCTATTCCTGCAGCGCGCAGTCTGCCCTTGCTACGCCGCGTTGCGCAACGCCAGGCCGCCCACGTGGTGCTGGATTATCTTGACTGCGTGCGTTTGGCGATAGACATTACACCGTGCTAGATAACGCCTGGATCGCCGCTCATATTCCGCATCAGGGCAGCATGTGCCTGCTGGATCACGTGGTGCATTGGGATAGCCAGCGTATTCAGTGTCGCGCCAGCAGCCACCGCAACAAAGATAACCCGCTGCGTTCACACGATCAGCTTGGCACCGCATGCGGGATTGAATATGCCGCACAAGCCATGGCAGTACACGGCGCATTGCTGGCACCCGCCGACACTAGTCGGCCACGGGCAGGATACCTTGTGAGCGTGCGCGGTACTACCCTTCACGTACCGCGTTTGGACGACATCTGCGACGATCTTGATATCGAAGCACGGTGTATCAGCAGCAGCGCCGCCCATATTTTGTATCAATTCAGTGTCCAGGCAGGTGGGCAACTACTGCTCGATGGTCGTGCGGCCGTGGTCGTCAACGCCGACCAGAGAGCCCGCGCACACCCCTCAGGAAATGCATCATGAAACACGCCTTGGTCACTGGTGGCAGCGGCGGTATCGGCGCCGCCATTTGTCGGCGGTTGGCAGCGGATGGCTGCCACGTACTGATCCACGCCCATCATGGAGTGGCCGCAGCGCAAGCGCTTGCCGAGAGTATTACCGCACAGGGTGGCAGCGCGCAGGTGCTGGTATTTGACGTCACTGACAGTGCGGCGGTGGCCGACGCACTCAACCCGCTTTTAGAAAACACCCCGATTCAGATTCTCGTCAACAATGCAGGCATCCATGACGATGCGGTATTTCCGGGCCTGCGTTCCGAGCAGTGGCATCGTGTCATCGACGTGTCGCTGCACGGATTTTTCAACGTCACCCAACCCTTGATGATGCCGATGATCCGCACCCGTTGGGGCCGTATCATCAGCATCACGTCGGTGGCCGCCATTACCGGCAACCGCGGCCAGGTGAACTACGCAGCAGCCAAGGGCGCACTGCATTCAGCCACAAAGTCGCTCGCGCTGGAGGTGGCCAGCAGAGGCATCACGGTCAATGCCGTTGCGCCCGGCATCATCACGACGTCCATGAGCCAAGCTAGCTTTGATGCGGCAACCATTGCGAAGCTGGTTCCGATGAAGCGCGCCGGTCAGCCCGAGGAAGTCGCTGACCTCGTCGGTTTTTTGGCCTCCGAGCGCGCGGCCTACATCAGCGGCCAGGTCATCTCCATCAATGGGGGAATGATTTAAAACTGACCTTGGTGCGTCTCCATTGCCAGGAGATGCTGGACGCGAAATGCCGCCCCTGCTTCACCGTGCGCGTTTCAAGTCCCTTTGATTCGCCGCGCGATGAGCAGCGGCAGGCGCAACACAAAGCCCGCAAAAAGGCGGCCATGCATCCAGCTAAGCAGCAGGTTGTCGCGCAGGTAATTGAAGTGCGAAACCCCGCCTTCATCGACGCGAAAGTAGCGCACCGTGGCAGGCAGATTGACCGGCTTCACGCCACGCCAGCACATGCGCACGACGGCTTCGGGATCGAAATCGAAACGTCGCATCCAGCGCTGACCAGCCATCACCTCGCGCAAGGGTGCGATCGGATAGACGCGAAAGCCGAACAAGGAGTCCCCAACGCCGGCCCACAGGGTCTCGAGATTAGCCCACCAATTGGATACTTTGCGGCCGTTGACGCGTAAGCGGGGCGCGTCGGCAGCGAACACCGGCTTACCCAGCACCATAGCAGCAGGCTGCGCCGCCGAGGCGGCCATGAAAACGGGAATCAGCGGGGCTGGATGTTGGCCATCCGAGTCCATCGTCAACACATGCGTGAAGCCCTTCGCCGCAGCCGAATCCAGGCCATGCAAAACGGCAGCGCCCTTCCCTACGTTGTGCGGCAGCACGAGAACGCGCAAACCATCATCCCGCGTCGCCATGTCCTGCAAGCCTTTGAGGCTGGCATCGGTGCTGCCGTCCACCACCACCCAGACCGGCGTCCACTGCGCGCGTGCCGAACGCACCGTTTCATACACCTTGGGACCGGGGTTGTAGCTGGGAATCAGGACAAGGTGCGTGCGGGACACGGCGGGAAAGGAACCATTCATTCGCCTGAACCCACATAGAAAGAATACCGAAGACAAGTCCTGGTCACGCCGGTGGACCCGAGATGGGAAAGTCGGGCAACTGGGCATGCGCCAGCTGCGACTGGAAGTAGCGCTCGAGCTCGCTGGAAAAATCTGCTGTATGCCTTGGCGGATCAAAGCGCTTACCGAGCCGTATTCGGTAAGTGATGGGCATTTTTGGAGTCCACAAAACGGACCAGCCTTTGCCCAGGAAGCCTGAATCGGTTTCAATGAAAACCGTCTGTACCGACACATCGGCATACTTGGCAATCAAGCCGGTCGTTCCCTGCATCGGACCCACAGGAAACCGCATGGTGCGCGTACCCTCGGGAAACAGCAGTAAATGGCTACCTTGGTGCAAATCGGCAACCGCCAACTGCACCATGGTTCGAAGCGGGGTGTTGCGGATGTAGCCTCCCAGCCGCGCACCGGCGCCAAAAAAGACGCTGTTAACGATGTCGGCTTTCATGATGCAAGCCGCATCTGGCAGCCGGGACAAAATCATCACGGCATCGAGCAATGACGGATGATTAGGCGCGATGATCATGGCCGGTCCGTTCTTCAGCGCGTCGAGCGCGGTCAGGTCGAAGCGGCATGCGCCCATCACAACCAACAAGCGCAAATAAACTCGGAACATCCCGGCGATGAGCTTGCGACCAATTCGCTTGCTCAGCCCGCGCGGCAAGATCGCGAACATCGGGATCGCCAGCACCGAGAAGGCGAGGCACAGCAGACCCAACACCGTGAAGCCCACATGCAGCCGGATGGTTTCATACAGCGTCCGACGAAGGGTATTCAGCGTGTCGAATTTATTCAGGACGGTAGCTACCTTGGTTTCCATAATTTGAGTGCGTTTTCGGCCGGTTAGCGTGCGGCCGGCTCAGCGTCCTCGACGACGTGAATGTTGACCTTGCGTTGCCGCATGGCCCGCCATGAACGTTTGAAATTCAAAGCTGATGCCATGTAAAAAATCCCCTTGAGCGCTGTGATTGATCGCCAGATCGGTGTTTTTCCAAAAATATCACCGGCCAGCATCGACAACAGCGCTTCCTTTACACGCCATACATTGCTCGGCCCCATGAACATGTCACGCATGGCCGGGTCCGTCAGCCGATAAATAAACCACGAAAACTCCTTGGGTCCGAGCCGCACCTGGCGGTCAAAATGCGCCAGCGCCGAGGCGGCTTTGGCGGGTTCGCGCAGGCAGGTATTTACTGTCTCCGCGCCGACAAAGCCGCCCTGCATGGCCAGCATGACGCCGGATGAAAACACCGGATCGATGAAGCCGAAGGCATCGCCAATCAGCAGATAGTTGGGTCCGTGCGTATGATCGCAGGCATATGCAAAATTGGCCGTCACCTCGACCTCGGAGGACTGCCTTGCATGGGTAAGCCTCTCGATCAAGGCCGGGCACATCGCCATCGTGTCGGCGAAAAAGTCCTTGATCGGTTTAGACCGGCTCTTTAAATAATAGGGCCAGACCACGGCACCGATGCTGGTGGCGCCGTCAACCAGCGGGATCAGCCAGAACCAGCCGTGATCGAACCAGAAGATCGTGATGTTCCCCGCGTCCTGGCCCGCATGCCGGGTGACGCCCGTGAAGTGCGCGTAAAGTGCCGAGCTGTTGTGCTTGGCGTTACGGCGCTTGACGTCGAACTGCTTGCCTAACAAGGTGTCGCGCCCCGACGCATCCACAACAAAGCGGGCGCGCAGCTGCTGGCTGCTGCCATCCTCGTGCTGGGCATGAACGATGGCGCCGCTGTGGTCAGGCTCAAAAGCCACCTTCTTGACTCTGCACCCTTCAATCACTTCAGCCCCCAGCCTGGTGGCATTGCGGATCAGGATTTCGTCGAACTCTGACCGCCGTACCTGGTAGGAAAACGGCATGGATTTATCCCAGGCATCGCTGAACTTGTAGGTTTGGCTTTTGCTGGTATGCCATGGCGAGACAAATTCGGCACCCCATTTCTCCATGCCGATAGCCTTGACGGCATCTGCCACTCCCAGTTTTTCCAGCAGTGGCAAGTTGGCCGGCAAGAGCGACTCGCCGATGTGAAATCGCGGGTGATGGTCTTTTTCAAGCACTACGACCTTGTGACCCTGTTGCGCCAGCAGTGCTCCCGCCGTAGAACCCGCCGGGCCACCGCCAATCACCACTACATCGTATTCAGTCAGCGCGGCGGGCGCCAAGGCGGTTGGGGAACTCTGATCGGTCATTACGTGTCCTTCGTTGGGGCGCGCCTGCCGCAAAAGTACAGCATCAGCTTATGGCTTTGTTATGGTGTATTTCAGGCTTTAAGTCCGAGATTTTACTGCGAGGCTTGGGGATTTAAGACGAATTGACGGCTTGTGGGCTGTTCTGAGGCATCTACCTGTGCCAGGCCGGCTAACGCGCATCGACCGAAAGTTCACCGCCATTTCAGATTCCACGGTCCACCAGAAACTCTTTCTTTCTTCTTGTTGTGCGGATTACCTACCCGTTCCCCGGTTCTGCTGCGGGTAGGGTCAAACAATTGATTGAAGCCGCTGTGTTGCCTAGCGCACAGAGCAACTTAGCGAATGCACGTAATCTGCAGAAACTGGAATACTAAGTAGCGTTCTGGAATCTGCGGCGATAGCGGTGAAGCTCGCGGTGCGAGGAAAAAAATACAGTAAAGCAAAACCTGGGCATCCCCTGAGGACTCAATAGACATGATCCAGAGATTCAAGCACACAAGGATAGACGTTGCGGAGCCTGTCGTTTGCGGTAGCCCAGCGAGGAATGCCACACAGACTTTATTGGCTGCTGCCACCAGCGACCGTCTGAACGGGCACCCCTTGTTAGTTCTGCTGGAGTTGCTCAATGCCTAACACACGAACAAACTCGCAAGTTACAAAACTTAAACAATTGTCATTGGCTTTAGCGGAGTCCTTTAAAGACGAACAAGCCTACCTCGACCTGACTTGCGCAGCCGCTGATCTTTTTGATGCAAACATTGCACTCATTTCTCTGCAAAATGGTGACTCCATGTGGTTCAAAACCCGCGTGGGTCTGGAGATAACCGAGATTCCCAAGCAAGCTTCGTTCTGCGAATGGGCCATGCAATTTTGCGACCGCGTTTTTGTCGTTGAAGATGCGGCGAAAGATCCTCGTTTTGCCAATAATGCGCTTGTCACGGGCCCCCTTGGCATTCGGTTTTATGTTGGCGCACCCTTGGTTACTTCGACGCGACAGGTGTTGGGAAATTTGTGCGTATTGGACTCAAGGCCCAAAAAGCTGGAATCTCAGCAGCTCGAAACCCTTAAATTTCTGGGGAAGCAGGTTACCGAGATGCTGGAAAAGAGCAAAGCACATATTCCCCCTATTTCCCCTATTTCCCCTATTCCTTCTCAATAGCGATAGGAATGTCATTGTGAGATAGAGCAAGGCACGCCGCTCTCGCCGCTTTTGCTGGTCAGAGAAAAAAGCGCCCGTAAATTGATCGTGGCCGACGGCTTTCATCGGTTGTGCGCGGTTTTCGCTGTCGACCGAGACGTGGTTGTGCCTTGCAAGATTGTCTGATCGACTGCAGTACGACCAAGGTGCCGACAAACAAATTTAGCACAAGGGCGGTTGACATCGCTTGTGACCCCATGCATAATTCGCGACATCTTAACAACCGGGTTTTACCCACCATGGACAGTTGCCCTAGTAGACCTAGCAAGTAATTAGCGGGATCCGCGGCACGAGTCTATTCTCATACCGCCGTCTCGCTGCAAAGCGGGACGGTGCGTCAATCAAAGCAGTTTCCTCGCCCCTCGGGCGAATGTTTGACCTCCTTCCTATTGTTCGCCGGACTGCGGTGATTTGCGCTTCGCTTTGGCGAGCCGCAAACGAACTGCAATGTACAGATTTTGGTTTGACCAGTTGAACGGTCATCCTTGATTTGGACCATCTGGCATTTCCGTTGACGTTGGCTTCAGCCTGAGGCTGTATGTCGAACTTAGGAGTGCTCAAAATGATCTTCAAAACCCTCAACAGCCGGCTCGGTGCCGGCCAAGTTCCCACCACAGTCAAACAGTGGCCTTTGGGCTGGACTTCCCGCGAAGCGACGCGCACGGTGGTTCGCACCACGCAAGGCGACAAGAATCAGAGGCCCTTTCCGGGCGCCTACGGACTACTGGCCGGCTTCCGGCCACGTTAAGAAGCTCAATGCCGAGAGGCCGATTGAGAGGACAGGCAAGACTACTTTGTTACGGGAGTGCCTGCGTACCTCCAACCGGCCTACAACACGGATTTCGAGCTTGCGACGTGCAGCGCGTTGCGGCAGATTCCGGAATCTAATTAGGAGAAAAAGATGTCATCTTCAACCACTACGGCCGACAGATTGCCCGTCGAGCCGGTGAGCGCCGTGTTAGACGAAGCGCATCTTGGCGATATTCACGGCGCCTTTGGGTCGATCCGGCGCGGCGATGTCGCACCCCGGCGCACCTGGAAGAGCCGCTTTACCACCCTGCTGGCGATCCTCGGCCCCGGGTTGATCGTCATGGTCGGCGACAACGATGCCGGTGCTTTCGGCACGTACACCCAAGCCGGACAGAATTACGGCACCACGCTGCTATGGACCCTCTTGATGTTGGTGCCGGTGCTGTATATCAACCAGGAAATGGTCTTGCGTCTGGGCGCCGTCACGGGCGTGGGCCACGCACGTTTGATTTTCGAGCGCTTTGGCAAATTTTGGGGAGCCTTCAGCGTTATCGATTTGTTTATCCTCAACGCCTTGACGATCGTGACCGAGTTCATCGGCATCAGCCTCGGCCTGGACTACCTGGGCGTGTCCAAGTTCTGGGGTATCGCCATTTCAGCGCTCATCATCATGGGCGTAGCCAGTACCGGCAACTTCCGCCGCTTTGAACGCTTTTCCATGCTGCTGGTACTCGGCAGCTTGTTCGTGCTGCCCGTGTTCATCATGATTCATCCGCCCGTGACGCAAATGGCGCATGATTTTTTCATCCCGCAGATGCCCATAGGCGGGAAGTTGAGTGAGGTGATGCTGCTCATCATCGCGATTGTGGGCACCACTATCGCACCCTGGCAGTTGTTCTTCCAGCAAAGCTACGTCATCGACAAGCGGATTACTCCGCGCTTCATCCGCTACCAACGCGCCGATCTCTGGCTCGGCATTGTGATAGTGATTATTGGGGCGGTCGCGATGATGGCCTTCAGTGCCGCCGCCTTTAGCGGAAAGCCTGAATTCGGTAACTTTGCCGATGCGGGGGCCGTCGCCTCGGGGATAGAAAAGTATTTCGGGCGGATGCCAGGCGTCTTTTTTGCCATCGCATTGATTGACGCGAGCATCATCGGCGCTTCGGCCGTATCGCTATCGACCGCGTACGCCCTGGGCGATGTGCTGTCGATGCGCCACTCCCTGCACCGCAAGCCGACTGAAGCCAAGGGCTTTTATGCGGTTTACTTCTGCTTGATCGTGTTGGCAGCCGCATTGGTGCTGACCCCGGGTGCGCCGTTGGGCCTGCTGACCAATCTGGTTCAGACACTGGCCGGCGTGCTGCTGCCGAGTGCCACCGTTTTCCTGCTGTTGCTGTGCAATGACAAAGCGGTGCTGGGGCCCTGGGTCAACTCACGCAAAGTCAACTATTTTTCGGGCGCTATCGTCGCAGCACTGGTGATGCTGTCCATCATCCTGACGGCCTCGGTCCTTTTCCCGAACATTACCGAAACGCAGATCCTGGCGATATTGGGTGGCGGCGTGCTGGCGACGGTGCTTGTCACGGTTGGCGTGAAGATTTATGAGCGTCTGCGGGGCATCACTGCGGTGCAAACCCAGGAGATTGATCCCGCCCTGCGTTCGACCTGGCGCATGCCCCCTACAAGTGAGTTGCCACCGGCCCAGCTGAGCTTGCTCAATCGGTTGTGGATGGCAGTCTTGCGCGGCTATCTGGTGGTGGCGGCGGGAATGCTTTTGTACAAAATGGTCCAGCTTGCGATTGCGCCTGCGGGGTGACTTGAACGGGCTTGGGGCCGCTATCATCCCCAACCCCGGGCGGGCACCTGATCGGCATTCAGCGCTCGTTCCCGAGCAAGGCTCCGGCCAAGTCGCACCCAGCCTGTTCGGAGGACAGCCGCAACGAAAGGGGATGTCAACCAATGTTTGCCGCTCCACTGCACACCAGAATGAACGTCAGTCTGATCTAGTTGTGGTCAGCTTGAGTTAGCGGGTTGCGCCGGCTTGCTACCCACTGTGGCGTAAGACAAGCGAGGTCACAAAATGCTACGCGTTGCTGCTGGCTAATCAAGTCATCGGGCAAGCAGTCTGAATGACGTCATGCTTTCAAACCGCCGCAAAATTACGACAACAATTGTTAGGCTTTTGGATTGGCTACTCAACCAATTAGACCGAAGCGCGGTCCCTGTGAAAATCACTTCGGACCACTGCCCAATAGCAAGCAATTAGAAAACCACTCTCACACCTATTCATTGGGGTTGTTGCCTTTGTAGCCATGCTCATCTTTGATGGCCAGCTGAAGGTGCGCAAGCTGGTCGATGATGTGGTCAATCCTTGGAAAATCCTTGACCGGTCTCGCCAGTAAGTCCTCCAGCAGACATCGCAACTGGGCGTAATCGGACTCCGGGTCGGGCTTCATGCAGGCGCCCTTTCCGGCTTGATGCCGCTGCCAAGGATAACCCGGTTCTTTCGCGTATCGTTGGCCGCAGCCGCGTTGAACCCGGGCGCGACAGGGTCGGCAATGGCGTCTGATTCATAGCCCATCCCCTTGCGGGGACCATACTGGAGGTTGTGTCCAATCATGCGCTGCAACTCGCCGTAGCCGGTAGCCAGTGCGTTGTCGTAGGCCGCAAAATTCAGGTCAGCCCCGGAAACCGACTCAAACACCGGAGGACTGCCGTGACCTTCAAGAATTCGCCAGCGAAATTCGCCAGGGCCAGTTTCTTCAACCGTCAGGGCCAATGTACGCAAGGTTGCGTGGAGTTGCGCTTTAACCAGCATGGGATAACTCATGAAACAAGGTCCTTTTAAAATGCCCGTCATATCAAATGCCTGCTGAATCAATGGACCCTATCAGTCCAGCAGGGGATTTGCAGATAAACCATCTCACCTATTGGAGTGCGCCGCGGATGAGAATACTGCTCCAAGCGGCGTGATTATTACTGGATTCATCGTCACTAATAGCGCTAATTTTTTATAGCCCGACCGCCAGAAAGAGCAGCTACAAGTTACTGTTTAGTTTATTCATCAGGCGTCAATGCACGGTAGTGTTTTCATCCGCGATGCGATGTAAGACAAGACCGATAACGGCCACTTGTGGTCAGCCAAAGTAAGACCCCGACTGACCTCTTCGACGCCAATGCCAGATGATGTAGCATCAATGCCTTGGCGACTTGTCTCTCTTTGGCGTCCGCAAAATATCGGGTTGCCGCACAACATCAGGGTCAAGAAAACCCATACCTTGTGGCTTACAGCGCTGTGTAAATGGGGGCCAGCTCAGTTACTGAACCTAATCTAGATTTTTTTCTCAACCACCGCGTTGTTGTTGTGCCAACAATCGCATTTGCATTCTCAGGAGATTTCATGTCCCTATCCCCAGCGGCTCTTTTGTCCATTCAGCAAGCAGGCCAGGGGCTTCATGCAGCTCGCCAGGCTGTGGCGGATGCAGTCCAGACCAATGCAGAGCGGGTGGTCGCCTATGTGGCGAGCCAACCGTTCAGTCCCGAAAACGATCTGGCCTACACAAAGCTGCGTTCTGCGGCACGGCTGTCCCACGAACTGCAGGCCATGGAAGAGCAGCTGAAGGTTCTCTATATCTCTGCCGCTGAACTAATGACGCCAGAAAGTCCGATCCTGGTCGCCTTGCCAAACCATGGAGGACATGCCAGGCCGCGCGCGGTTAAAAGCAACGAAGGCGCAGAAGATGCAATTGTCAAGCCGACAGCGTCGAGCCTGCTGAAGCGCCAGAACGTCAAATCGGGTCAGCCGCAACGTCTGAGCCATAACGATGAAAAGGTGTTGGGCTATCTGAAGAGCGTGCTGGATCGGCGTAGCTGGAAATCGTTGACCCAAGCCACAATTGCCAAGATGGCGGGAATTCCGGTGGGCTCGGTCGGGCTGGCTCTGCGCAGGTTGGTTGCAGGGGGCGCGGTGCGAGAAGGAAATAAAGGGACCTATCGTTTGTTGTAAAACGTGTATCTGCCAATCACGATTTCAGGCACTGGACGCGACGGACCGATGAGCCGCCCCGTTTGCACTGACTCCAGCGTTTCAGCTCCCTGAAATTATCTAGCCGTTCTTGAACTCAGACCAACCGTATCTGGGCTGCGTTGTCTCCGATTTGGCGGCTGGCATGCGAGACAGTCCAGTCGGTACTGAGGGTTGTCAAACAAAAGGTTTACTTTGGTGATAGATAACGAAAATCCGGTCAGCTCGCAAAGAGAAATTAAACAGCCATCGAAGCACCCCCCTGGGCGCAGCACTGCTCGCGCCTTACTCTCAAAGGCGCATGAATCGTCAAGATTCACCCATAAGTTACTTCCCAAGTCCCCCTCTGCTCCCCAACCCTCGTGTGAGAACTTGACGACACATGAGGGCGCCCTCGCCGCTCGCCATATCGCCCCCGCCTTACAGCTCGGAGGCTGATTTTTCATCGACATTGATTTCAAGCTCAGACAAGATCTCAAGCGATTCGTCGGCCAGAACCTTGCAACTCTGAAAGCCAAAAAGACACGCGTCGCGAGCATCCAGCAAGGCTTGGATTTCTTTTCGGTAGAGGCGGACGAGCGATTCCACCACGGCATCAACATCAGCGTTGTCGGTGGATACGGTCAGCTGGCCAAGCAAATCTGCGGTGGTTTGGGCCGAAAGCATCAAATCACCCGTCACCCAACTATTGACCGTGAATAGGCTGGTGGGCAGGCCCTTGGCATCAAAGCCAATGCCCAGCAAGTGTCTAGTATTGAAGTCGCCCGCTGGATCGCCTAAGAGTTTGGCGAACTGGATTTCCCTCGCCGAGCGCAGGCTGCGGGACCAGAGCCTTCTCCGCGCGAACAGGTGGATGTGCCCGTGCTCGCCAGAACCCGTCCGATCCTCGGGTGCATGAGAGTGATAGAACCACTGAAAGCCACTCTCTGAGTCGATCGCATCGTCTTCCGGATAATGCGCCCATTGCTTGGGCGGCTGCCCAGCCAACAGGCTTCCAAGGAGATGCTCCCTGCGCTGCGCCAGATCCGCATAGATTTCAAGCAGACGCAGACTTGCGGCGCGCGTGGAGACGCTCGATGCCTGTTTCGCCATCCCGTTTCACGACACTCTGATCAGTTTTTGACCGCGCATTTTGCGCCACATTTGGGAGCGCATTTGGGAGCGCATTTGGGAGCGCATTTGGCGTCCTTCATTGCTTTGTTTGCTCCGCACTTAGGACTTTTCATGTGCTTCTTGGCGCCAGCTTTTACGTTGCATTTCGCCCCGCACTTTGACATGCCGGCCTTGGACTGGCACTTCACAGGATCTTTCATATCTTGAGCAGCGGCGGGCAACGACAAGGTTGCAGCCGTCAGAGCCGCGAGAGTGGCGAACTTTAAAGATGTCTTCATGGGGTTTCCTTGATGGTGTTTGGATATGAGGCGCTGCTGGCGTCCTCGAGAGCTAAGAGGGGCCGTTTCATGGATTGGGTTCGCGAAGACGTAAATATTTCTTTACGACCTCGGGTGTAAGAAATCGCCGCCCGACGCGCCCCATGAAAATAGTTGGCTTTCTGCGAACCGTTTTGACGACTCGCCACCTCTTAGTCGAGGAATCGCCCAAAACCAAGGACCGCCATGCCTAAAACCACCCTAGCTTTGCTTATTGCCCTTTTCGTTGCCGCCCCCGCCGCCTTCGCGGCCGACGACGCGGGAGCTCTAATCACCCGGCCCGCGGGATACAAGCCTATAGCCGGGGACGCCAGGCTCGGAGAAAAGCTCTTCAACGACGTCAAGCTGTCCACCAACGGCATGTCATGCGCGACCTGCCACGCCAACCATGGCGCCTTCCAAGCCAGTTTCGCCAAACCCTATCCGCATACCGTGGCGATGGCCAAGGAGCAATTTGGACGCAAAACGGTTTATCTGGACGAAATGATCCAAGGCTGCATGGTCATGCCCATGGCCGCCAAGCCCCTGGCTTGGGATTCCAAGGAGCTCGCCGGTCTCGTGGCTTACCTCCAAGTTCAACAAAAGTCTTTCAAACCATCCCACTAACGCCCACCCACTTTTAGGAGTCTCCTCATGAATTTCGTAAAAACCACCGTTCTGATCGCCCTGTCCTCGCTAATGTCCTTGGCGATGGCAGGAGAGATCAAGCCTTTCAACCAAAAGGACTTCGACACTCTCACGTCTTCCGGCAAATCCGTCGTCCTCGATATCAGCGCAACGTGGTGCCCGACCTGCAAGGAACAAAAGCCCATCATCGACGGACTCATGAAGCGGCCGGCCTACAAGGACGTGACGCTCATGACCATCGACTTCGACGCCAACAAGCCCACGTTGAAAAAGTTCAAGGTGACCATGCAAAGCACGCTTGTGGCCTTCAAGGGCGTTAAGGAAGTCGGCCGCTCCGTTGGCGACACCTCACAGGAAGGACTTGAAAGCTTGATCAAAAAGTCGGCCAACTAATGGAATTTGGACTGGGCGCCTACAGCTTTGGGTTTCTGGCGGGGCTGCTTTCGACGCTCTCGCCGTGCGTGCTGCCCATCATCCCCATCCTGCTTGGGTCGGCGACCAACGCCCACCCTAGGGCGCCCTTGGCTTTGGCGGGAGGCCTCGCCATTTCCTATGCAGTCATCGGCACGACTCTGGCGTGGGCCGGGTCGGCTCTGGATATCGACGCCTCAATATTCCGAAATGTCGGAGCCGTCATCCTGGGACTGCTGGGCCTGGTGCTGATCTCGGGCAGCTTGCAGCAACGCTTCGCCTCGGCGACCTCCAGCCTCGGCGATGCCGGAAACAATCTGATCTCGCGCATGCGCTTGGACGGCCTGTGGGGGCAATTCGCCATCGGCCTCGTTTTAGGCATCGTGTGGAGCCCCTGCGTGGGCCCCACATTGGGCGCTGCAGTCGTTTTGGCGAGCCAGGGCTCCCACCTGCCGCAGGTTGCATTGCTCATGGGCATTTTCGGCTTGGGCGCGGCCTTGCCGGTGGTAGCCTTGGCCTACGTCTCTCGCGGTGCCATGATGAAGATGCGCGGCAAACTTGTGCAAGCGGGCAAGACCGGCAAGATGATTCTTGGCACGATCATGATCGCCTTGGCCGTCATGATCCTCTCGGGGGCGGACAAACCGATCGAGACTTGGCTGGTGGATCACTCGCCTGCCTGGCTCACGAAATTGACAACTCGCTTCTAGTCGTTATATCTGTACACCACCCCGAATCGACATCTCCATGCACATTAAAAATTCCAGCATCCTGCGACTTGCCTCCGCCACAGTTGTGGCAGCCACGCTCGCCTTTGGCGGCACCGCAATGGCCGAACCGCTCAACGTGCAGGCCACCATGGTCCCCAAAGAGCAAATCAAGCTCGACTTCAAAGATGGCTCGGGACACTTTGTCCTGATGGTACGCCGCGAAGGCACGGCGACTGGGACAGGTCTTCTTAATGAAGCCTCCATCGTCGAATTCGGCCGCCACGACATCATCCCCGGCGTATCGGGCGACCCGTCGGGCTATCTGGTCGCCACCAAAGGCGAAGGAAACGTGGCCTATATCAAGTGGACCGTGCGCGCGATCTTTCTGCCGGGCAAGAATGGCAAGCCTGAACTCAACGACAACGGATTCTGGGAAGTCGTTTCCGGCACAGGGAGCTTCAAGGGCCTCAAAGGTGCCGGGACCCTGCACATCAAATCGGCTAGCCCCACCGATCCCATCTTCATCCTTGACGGCAATTTGGCGCCTTTCCAGCCCTGACCATGTCTATTTCAACTCCCGCGAACTGTTTCGGTGTTATCTCCCCTCTTAGTTACCGAGGGTTGTCCTCACACACCAACGGATCAAAGGAGATTACTATGTTTTACGTCAAAAATATCCCGTCCTGGGAGCGCGTTCTTCGCATCGTCATGGGCCTGATGGCTCTGGGTTTCGCGGCCACAAATTGGGGTGGTTCGGCACTGGCCATCGGCGTAGGCGTTGTGGGCGCCATGCTATCCATGAGCGGCCTGTTTGGCTTTTGCCCCATGTGTGCAATGGTGGGCCGTAAACTCGACAAAGGAGCCTAAGCCATGACAGTCAGCGGGCCTGAACGAGACAATCTGATATTCGCCGCGCAAACGGGCGATCCCGCTGCCATTGGACGCTTGCTGGTTGTTTGTCAATCGGACGCGCGACGCTACGCCCGCCGGCATTGCCAAGTCAGCGACGTGGACGACGCCGTCCAGGAGTCGCTCTTGGTGATCTCCCGCAAAGTTCATGGGCTCAAGGCCGCCGCGGCCTTCTCTTCATGGCTTTTCACCGTCATCAAGCGCGAATGCCGCAAGCTGGAAAGGGCCATGTTCCGGCACGATCCGCTGGATGAGGATTTGGCAGAGCATCAGATCGCAAGCAAAAGCGACAACGATCTGCGCATCGACTTGGCCGCAGCCCTCGAATCGCTGCCTGCCCACTACCTTGAAGTGGTACTGCTGCGCGACTTCGAAGAACTCACCATCGCCGAGATTTCCAAGCGTCTTGGCGAGCCGCCCGGCGCTGTTAAAAGCCGCTTGCACCGGGCCCGCGAGCTGGTGCGCGAATACATGCTCGGCTCTAACGCTTCGGACAAGAAGCGTCCAATTGAGCACTGATCGAATAGGCTTAAAACGAGATGACAACTTCCTCCACCGGTGGCAACGAAATCCAAACGCACTCGACTTTGACGTGCCCCGAATGTGGCCATGCCACCGAGCTTGAAATGCCCATGGACGCCTGCCTGTTTTTCTGCGAATGCGAGGCCTGCCATGTTTTGATTCGTCCATTGCCAGGCGACTGTTGCGTCTTTTGCAGCTACGGCTCGGCAAAGTGTCCGCCGATGCAAGCAGACCAGCATTGCGGCTTTCCGTGCGCAGGGGGCACATGAGAGACTTATGGCGCGCGGCCTGCTCTCGGCACATTGCCCCGAATGCATTGCGAATCTCGCTGGTGATCGGAAATGTCTTGAACTTGATCAACCAAGGTGGCGCGCATCAAGGACCAGACTAAATGCCAGGACCGTTAGACCATTTGCTGACCCAATTTTCCTTGCGGGCGGGCGTCTTCTACACCGGAAACATCTGCGGCCTTCATGACTTTGAGCGCGATGAAAGGCGCGGGCATTTGCACCTGGTCAAAAACGGTCCCGTTCAGCTCACTGAGCTTGGAAAAGCCGCCATCGTGATGGATCGACCGACGCTGGTTTTTTTGCCGCGACCGGAAACCCACCGGCTGGTAGCCGATGAGAGAGAGGGGGCCAATGTTGTCTGCGCGACGGTGCTGCTGGGAGGTGGCGGCCGCAATCCGATCTCCGACTCACTTCCCGACGCCGTCCTGATCGAGTTCGATCAGATGGCTGGAATCCACGAGATCCTGGGGCTGATGTTCGACGAGGCCTTCGGCGACCGAAGCGGGAGACAGGCCTTGCTAGACCGGCTTTGCGAAGTTTTGATGATCAAAATGCTGCGTCATTGTTTGGATCAGGGCATCGCCGCTGGCGGTGCGCTTGCGGGGCTCTCCGATCCCAAGCTCGCCAAAGCCTTGGAGGCGATTCACCGACAACCCGCGTACGGCTGGGACCTGCCTGCCATGGCAGCCGAAGCAGGCATGTCCCGCGCGCGTTTTGCTGACTATTTCCGCGCCGTTATCGGAAGGCCGCCAGCGGACTATTTGGCATCCTGGCGCATCATGCTGGCCCAACGTCTTCTGGCCCGAGGCGTGCCCGCCAAGACGGTAGCTTTGGACGTGGGGTACGGCAGTTCAAGCGCGCTTCACCGCGCATTTGTTCGAAAATTGGGGGTTTCCCCTTCAGGTTGGTTGCGCGAGCAATCTGAATCGCAGTGATCAACACCGCCGAGCGACCCCTTGTGGACGTTGGGCCAACGGTCTGAGACGATTAACCAACTTTATTGACACTGAATTTCCTAAGATGAAGTTGTGTTGATTGCCGGCTCAGTTGAGCCGGCAATCAACGCATCTCACTCCATCATCCAAGGACCTTTTCATGTCATACCTCAAGACTCTCACCCCCGTCGCCCACGCCACCGCAGAAGGCCAACAAAAGCAACTGCTGGATGGCGCCCTAAAGCAACTAGGCTTTATCCCCAACATGTACGCCAACATGGTCAACGCGCCCGCAGTGCTAAACACCTACTTGCACGGCTATGGCCTTTTCCGTGGCGAGTCTGGCTTCACCCCAGCCGAGCAAGAAGTAGTGTTTCTCGCCGTGAGCCAAGCCAATGGATGCACTTATTGCGCCGCCGCCCACAGCATGATCGCTGACAAGGTTTCCGGCGTCCCGGCTCCGGTTCTCAGCGCCATACGTCAGGGACAACCCATTCCCGACGCCAAACTCGCTGCGCTTTACGCGTTGACCCAAGAAATGGTCCGAACCAATGGTCGCCCCGACCAGGACATGGTGACCGCATTCCTGGACGCAGGCTACCAGGAGAAGCACATCCTCTACATCGTGTTGGCCATCGCAGTGAAGGTTCTAAGCAACTTTTCAAACCATGCTTTTGGGACCGAACTGGATGCACGTTTTGCGGCCTACAAGGTCGTGTGAGCAGACGGGGTTGAGGGTGGGGACTTGAATCACCCCGGTTTTTGGGGAAGCGCATCTTTAACCCATCCGCAACTCATTGAAAAAAAGTCTTGGGGATCGTAGAAGCCAAAAAGAGGACTATTTGAAAAGTTGTCCCTCTAACTCTGAGTAGTTCCCCCAAAGTCCCATTTCAATCCATTTTTGAGAATCAATCCTCGTCGCCAGATGTCCGACAATGTCAAAATTCCGTAAGTGCCTATCAACAAACAATTTTTGTAATTCGATTAAATCAAAAAGTCACACATTGAGCAGATCAACGTCCTCACCAAGTATCGAGGTTGTGACTTTTTGACGATCACATAAGCCATTGATGTCAAAAGAGAATTTTTCACCAGCTCCCAGCGAGACAGCCTTGGCTAACCATACCCCCATGATGCAGCAGTACTTTGCGATCAAGGCGGAGTACCCCGATACGCTGGTGTTCTACCGCATGGGCGATTTCTATGAGGTCTTCTTTGCCGATGCCGAGAAAGCTGCCCGACTGCTTGACATCACGCTGACTCAACGCGGCCAGTCGGCTGGCAAGCCTGTGGTGATGGCAGGTGTACCTTTTCATTCGCTTGAAGGCTATCTGGCTAAACTCATCAAGCTCGGTGAGTCGGTGGCCATTTGCGAGCAGGTGGGCGACGTCGCGACCGCTAAGGGGCCAGTGGAGCGCAAGGTGATGCGGGTAGTCACCCCGGGCACGCTAACGGACACCGAACTGCTTAATGACAAAACTGAATCCCTATTGTTGGCGGTGCACCAAGGCGCCCGCAACACCTGCGGGCTCGCTTGGCTGAGCGTCACGCAGGGTGAGATCCATTTGGCCCAATGCGCTAATAATGAACTCGAAACCTGGCTGGCCCGCATCGCACCCAGCGAGCTGTTGTACAACGTTGATGTCACGGCCACCTTTGAGCAGCGTCTAAAAGCGCAGCGCTGCGCCACCAGCGCCCGTGCTGCCTGGCACTTCGATGCGGCATTGGGCGCACGCCGCCTGCTGACCCAACTCAAGGTAGCCTCGCTGGCAACATGGAACGCGGAAAGTTTGAGCGAAGCGCATGCCGCCGCATCGGCTTTGTTAGGCTATGCTGAACACACCCAGGGCCGTGCGCTGCCGCATGTACAAGGTCTGCAGGTAGTGCGCACGGGCGAGCTGATTGAGCTGCCGTCCACCACTCGGCGCAACCTGGAACTCACGCAAACACTGCGCGGTGAAGACTCGCCCACACTGTTTTCACTGCTCGACACCTGCACCACCGGCATGGGCAGCCGGGCGCTGAAAAGCTGGCTACTGAACCCGCGTCGGGACCGCGCGCAGGCCGCTGCACGACTGGAGGCCATTGCACAGCTGCGCCAAGGCTCACAGCAAACCTTACGCACCCGATTAAAAGGCTGCAGCGATGTCGAACGCATTACCGCCCGGATCGCGCTGCGCCAAGTTCGACCCCGCGAGTTGGTGGCACTGCAATTAACCCTGGAAAAAATAGAACACTTTCCGCCTATGGATGCATTGGCATCTAGCCTTTTAACCACCATTTTTGAAGACCTGCAGCCCCCGCTCGGCTGCGCCGAACTGCTTAAGCGTTATCTGCTCGACGAGCCGGCTGCCCTGATTCGTGACGGCGGTGTGATAAACCACGGCTGCGACGCTGAGCTGGATGAGTTGCGTTCCATTCAGACAAATTGCGATGAATTTTTGCTCGATCTGGAAGGCCGCGAAAAAGCCCGCACCGGCATTGCCAACCTGAAAGTGCAGTTCAATAAAGTGCATGGCTTTTATATTGAAGTCACACAGGGCCAACTGGACAAGGTGCCTGACGACTATCGCCGACGCCAGACTCTAAAAAATGCAGAGCGCTACATCACGCCCGAGCTCAAGGCCTTTGAAGACAAAGCCCTGTCAGCGCAGGAACGGGCGCTGGGGCGTGAAAAATGGCTGTACGAGCAGCTGCTCGACCAGTTGCAAACCTTCATTCCTGCGTTGAGCCGCGTGGCCCGCGCCATTGCCTCGCTTGATGCGCTCTGCGCGCTGGCCGAGCGCTCGCTAACGCTGAACTGGTGCGCACCTGTGTTTGTCAGGGAGCCATGTATTGACATCGCGCAGGGCCGCCACCCGGTGGTGGAAGCGCGGCTGGCCGAGACCACCGGCGGCGCCTTCATTGCCAACGACTGCAGCCTCACCGGCAAGAGCCGCATGCAGATAATCACGGGCCCTAACATGGGGGGCAAGTCAACCTACATGCGCCAGATCGCGCTCATCGTGCTGCTCGCCAGTGTGGGGTCTTATGTGCCCGCCACCCGCTGCCAACTGGGGCCGATTGACGCCATCCACACCCGCATAGGCGCGGCCGATGATGTGGCCAACGCGCAGTCTACCTTTATGTTGGAAATGCTGGAAGCGGCGCAAATATTGCACGCCGCGACGCCACATTCGCTGGTGCTGATGGACGAAATCGGGCGCGGCACGTCCACCTTCGATGGCTTGGCGCTGGCCGGAGGTATCGCTGCGTACCTGCACAACAAAGCGCAGGCCTTTACTCTGTTTGCTACCCACTACTTTGAGTTGACTGAATTTCCGGCCCAGCATCATGGGGCGATCAATGTGCACGTCAGCGCGGTCGAATCGGGCGCCGACATAGTTTTTTTGCACCACATCGAACCCGGCCCCGCCAGCAAGAGCTACGGCATCGCGGTTGCCAGGTTGGCCGGCGTGCCCGCCGCAGTCGTCAACCATGCCAAACATGCGCTGAATGCGTTGGAAACCCAGCAAAACGAATCGCGTGCTCAAGTGGACCTGTTTGCCGCGCCGCCGGAAACCGCCGGACCCGAGCAGAGCGCCGTGGACAAGGCATTGGGTACCATAGACCCTGATACGCTGAGTCCCCGTGAAGCACTGGATGCGATTTATCAGTTAAAAAAGCTGTCAACTTCCGCCTGAACCCGTTCCCAAAATTCCAGAATTCCTTTATGACTTATTGCGTTGCAGCCAAACTTAATGCGGGCTTGGTGTTTTTGTCAGACTCCCGAACCAACGCGGGCCTGGACAACATCGGCACCTTCCGGAAGATGATCGTGTATGAAAAGCCGGGCGACCGCTTCATGGTGCTGCTTTCAGCTGGCAACCTGTCAATCTCGCAATCGGTCCGCGAGATTTTGCAAGTTGAACAACTCAAGGACCCTGAAGGCGGTGATCCGATTACCATCTGGAATGCCAAAAGCATGTTTGACGCCGCTCGCGTGCTGGGTTCCGCCATTCGCCGCATTTATGCACGCGACGCCGAGGCATTGAGAAGATCCGATGTGGATTTCAATGTTTCGCTGGTTTTGGGTGGACAAATTCGCGGTGAGGGCATGCGCCTGTTTGAGGTTTATTCTGCGGGTAACTTCATTGAGGCCACCGACGAGACCCCTTACTTCCAGGTGGGTGAATCCAAATACGGCAAGCCCGTGCTAGACCGTGTACTTACACCCGAAACACCGTTGGCCGAAGCCGCCAAATGCGTGCTGGTGTCCATGGACTCGACCATCAAATCCAACCTATCGGTCGGCCTGCCGCTGGACCTGGTAGTCTATGAAGCGGACACCTTTAAAAGCGACAAGATTGTCTGTATCGACTACAACAACCCTTACTATCAGATGATGCACAACAGCTGGGGGCAAAAGCTCCGCGAGGTATTCGACAGCATTGAAGATCCGGTGTGGGACGACGCGCATACCGACATTCCAATCAAAGTGCTCGCGACGCGCCATGAAGCGCTCAAAAAAATCAGCACGCCTCATGAGAAACTGATTTAACTTTTTACTTCCTTAATTACCTTATCCCTGGACAAAAGCCGTAGCCAGCGCGCTGCGACCAACCAAACACCTGTGCCCTCCCTCTCTTCCAAACCCCTCGTCATTTTTTCCCACGGCAATAGCTTTCCGGCCAGCACCTACGGGGTGCTGTTCCAAAGTCTGAAGACCCGTGGTTTTCAAGTCAAGGCCATCGAGAAGTTTGGCCACGATCCGCACTACCCGGTTACCAGCAACTGGCCGAATCTGGTGCAACAGCTCGCCGACTTCACCAGCCGGGAAGTCGAGAAATCCGGCCAGCCGGCTTTTCTCGTCGGCCATTCGCTGGGCGGTTTTTTAAGCGTGATGTGCGCAGCCGAACACCCGGTACTCGGTGGACAACCCGTGCGGGGCGTGCTACTTATCGACTCGCCGATTCTGGGCGGCTGGCGAGCGACTGCGCTCAGCGTGGCTAAGCGGGCGCAGCTGGTGGGCTCCATCTCGCCCGGCGCCATCAGCCGAAAACGCCGGCAGCAATGGTTGGGCCGTGATGAAGTGCTGGCGCATTTTCGTACAAAGAAAATTTTTGCCCGATGGGACGAGCAGGTGTTGCGGGACTACATCGAGCATGGCACGCACGACGCCGCGGGCCAGCGCCTGCTGAGCTTTGATCGCGATGTGGAAACCGCCATCTACAACACCATTCCCGACAACCTGGAGCGCCTGCTGAAGGAGCACCCACTCAAGTGCTCCGTTGCGTTCATTGGTGGACGCCAGTCGGCGGAGATGAAACACGCGGGCATGGCCATGACCGAGAAAGTCACCAAAGGCCGCATCATGATGCTCGATGGCAGCCACCTGTTTCCGATGGAAAAGCCGATGGCGACGGCGGCCGCGATTGAAGCGGCGCTACTCAACCTGTCGGGCTGACTGCGCCTGTTGATCAATTCAGTTCAGGGTGCCCAGGTCACCACGCCACTCCAGGCCGTGCCCAATACTAAGACACCAAACGCAATGCGGTACCAGGCGAAAGGCACAAAGCTGTGGCTGGCAATGTAGCGCAGCAGCCAGCGAATACACAGCCATGCGCTGACAAAAGAAAACAGCAACCCGATTCCGAACAACGGCAGGTCAGCGAGGGACAGCAGCGCGCGTTCCTTGTACAGGCTGTAAACCCCGGCGCCGATGAGCGTGGGAATCGCCAGATAGAACGAGAAATCGGTAGCCGCCTTGCGTGACAAACCCAGCAACATGCCGCCAATGATGGTGGCGCCGCTGCGACTCGTGCCTGGGATCATGGCCAGACACTGTGCCAATCCCACCTTCAGCGCGTCCATCGCCGTCATGGCCTCGACCGTGTGAATGCGTGCGACAGCCGGGTTGCGCTGCTGGCGTCTCTCCGCCCACAAAATGATAAAGCCACCAATGATGAAGGCGCTGGCTACCACCACGGGTGTGAACAGATGCGCCTTGATAGCCTTGCCAAACAACAACCCCAACACAACGGCCGGCACAAACGCCACCAACACATTAAGCGAAAATTGCCGCGCTTGCTGCTCGGTCGGCAAAGCAATTAGCGTCGCACGGATTTTTTGCCAGTACACCAAAATGACCGCAAAGATGGCGCCGGTCTGGATGGCGATGTCGAACACCTTGGCCTTGTCATCATCAAAACCCAACAGCGCGCCCGCCAGGATCAGGTGCCCAGTCGAGGAAATGGGGAGAAACTCGGTCAATCCCTCAACGATGCCCATGATGACGGCTTTGATCAACAGTGCAATATCCACGCTGGCTCCTTAAATTGGCGCTGATTATCCCCTTGAAGCCTGTGCCTTCCCAAAGTGGGCCGCCCTGGTGCCTGCTGATTTCAACGAAAACTGGAAGTCACCAGTCAGTATCGGTAAAACTCTTCAGCCTCCGCATTTAGTTAGAAAAGGTTGGGCCCGGTACCGCGTGTGGCGGTGGAAGGCATACAGTGCGCCAGCCGTATATCAAACCCCTTGCCACCGTGAAGCACTTCGCCTTGCGCCGCAAAACGCTTGCTGCCTTGGCTGCGGCGCTGACGACGCAGCAGGCGTGTTTGGGAGTTGCAGATGCGTTCAGACCGCTGATAAGCTTGGCACGTCATGATCCAGCCAGACCCAAACCCACGTCCGCTGCACACCAACACGCAAACGACCCCTGTCGATATTCTTGATTTCTGGCTCGGCGACGGTATGGCGCTAGGCTGGCCTACGCAAGACCTCGGAAAACGCTGGTTCGGCGGAGGCGCCGCCCTTGACCAGGAGATCAAGACGAAGTTTGGTGCACAGGTGCGGCAAGCAGTGGGCGGCGCGCTGCAAAATTGGGAGCGCCAGCCGCACAGCCAGTTGGCGCTGGTAATCCTGTTGGACCAATTTACCCGCAATGTGTTCCGCGCAACTGGGCAAGCCTTCGAGGGCGATGCGCGCGCCCAGCGGCTGGTGCTGCAGACGCTGGCCCGCCAAGAGGACTTGCAGTTGCCTTGGGTCGGGCGTGTGTTTACCTACATGCCGCTGATGCATGCCGAAGATCGGTCGCTGCAAGAGGAATGCGTCGCCCGCTTTGCCCAATTGGTCGCAGATGCACCCGAAATGCTGAAGCAGCGCCTACACGGCAACCTTGACTTTGCCCGCCAGCACCGGGACATCATTGCCCGTTTCGGTCGTTTCCCCTACCGAAACGAGGTCCTCGGAAGAATCAGCACACCAGAGGAAGATGAGTTTCTGCTGGGCGGTCCGCGCTTCGGGCAATGATACGAGGTGGCGTTAGAGTTGGCCGATGGAGCGCTCCGTCAAGGAGTTAGCGCCGCGTCCTACAGTTTCGCAGTTGGTTTCCGTTTGTACTTGGGGTTTATAAGGCCAACCGGAGGAACCGATGAAAAGCACACACAGCACACGCTGGGCGTACGTCAAAAGCGCTGCAATCGCACTCGCAATAATCACCGGTACAGCCGCCTTGATGGCTGCCTGTTCCGGTGTCAAACGGCCCCCCAAGGAATACAGCCAAGACCGGCTGGACGATCAAATTCAGGTGCCGCCAGGAAACGTTGTGACGCTTGAAACCACCGCGACCGGCCTGCTCAAGTACGAATGCAGAGCCAACGCAGGTTCCGTCGGCTGGGTATTGATGAGTCCAGAGGCCGATCTGGTCGACCGAACGGGTAAACAGGTTATCAAATATTCCGGCCCCCCTGCTACCTGGACCCACATGGATGGCTCCAGTGTGGTGGGCGAGCAAGTCGCTACAGGACCACGCCCTGGCGCCACCAACTTGGCCTACCAATTGTCGAAGGGTACACCCGGCCCGACGGCTGGTGAGTTGCAAAACGTCACCTACATTCAGCGCATCAAAACCAAGGGTGGACAAGACCTGAGCAAGGCCTGCACGCAAGCAGATATTGGTGACAAACTGACTCTGCCTTACCAGGCTGACTATATTTTTTGGAAGGCCGGCTAAGGTCGCCACCTCATGCGCGCTTGAAAACCGCGCTCATCCATTGCTGTCAAGCAGCCACGGTAGAAAATCCCGCCCATCCGATACGCGGGATTTTTTTTGTTTTTTCATTTGTCCGTGTGATGGCACCAGTTAAGTTGATGAGTGATAAGTTGGGGCTTACAGTCACAGCTATAAAGAAAGCCCGCCGAAGCGGGCTTTCTGCTGCACGTAGTCTCTAACGTGCACTCATTTACTGGCACTCAACCCATGTGCAGGCCACCGTTGAGCGAAAAATCTGCACCCGTCGCATAGCCGCCTTCTTCGGAAGCAATCCAGGAAATAATGGAAGCGATTTCTTCCGGGAAGCCCAACCGCTTGGCAGGAACACCCGAAACGATTTTCTCGAGCACGTCGGGGCGAATAGCCTTGACCATGTCCGTACCGATATAGCCCGGGCTCACCGTGTTTACCGTCACGCCTTTACTCGCAACTTCCTGCGCCAACGACATGGTGAAACCGTGCAGTCCGGCCTTGGCAGTGGAATAATTCACCTGTCCAAACTGGCCCTTTTGACCATTGACCGAGGATATGTTGATGATGCGCCCGAAGCCCGCTTCGATCATGCCTTCAATGACCTGCTTGGTCACATTGAACATACTGTCGAGATTGGTCGAAATCACGGCATCCCAGTCAGCCTTGTTCATTTTGCGAAACTGGCCATCACGCGTGATGCCGGCGTTGTTGACCAGCACGCTGACCGGACCGTACTCTGCCTTCACCTTGTCGAACGCCGCCACCGTTGAATTCCAATCACCTACATTTCCAACCGAAGCGTGGAATGTATAACCCAAGGCCTTCTGCTCATCGATCCACTTGCTGAAGTCCCGCGTTGGACCACAGCCCGCCACCACGGTGAACCCGTCTTTGGCCAGCCGCTGGCAAATCGCGGTTCCAATGCCACCCATACCACCGGTTACATAAGCTACTCGTGTTGTCATTGCTATCTCCTTGATTTGGTAATTCTTTTGAAGCCCGTTTTGCTACTGATTCAATAGCTGCCTTCGCACGACGGACGAGCGCAGATAGCTATTCCCCCATGAATCTATCTGAAATTTAGCGTTCCAGTGTGAGGGCAACCCCCATACCGCCGCCAATGCACAGGCTGGCAATGCCTTTCTTGGCATCACGGCGCACCATCTCGTGCAGCAACGTCACCAGGATGCGACAACCGGACGCGCCGATCGGATGGCCGATAGCGATCGCGCCGCCATTGACATTCACCTTGCTGGTATCCCACCCCATTTCACTATTCACCGCGCAAGCCTGCGCAGCAAACGCCTCGTTGATTTCAAGCAAATCAAGGTCCTGCGCTTTCCAGCCGGCGCGTTCCAGTGCTTTGGTCGAAGCCGGTACCGGCCCCATGCCCATATAAGCGGGGTCCAGCCCCGCGGTGGCATAACTGGCAATACGCGCCAAAGGCTTGAGGCCGAGCGCCGCCGCTTTTTTAGCCGTCATGACCATAACGGCGGCAGCGCCGTCGTTGAGGCCCGACGCATTGCCTGCCGTGACGCTACCGGCTTTGTCAAACGCCGGGCGCAGGCCAGCCAGACCCTCCGCACTGGTTTTGCGGTTGATGAACTCGTCGGCCGCAAACACCACCGGATCACCTTTTTTCTGCGGCAGATGAATAGGAATAATCTCGTCTTTGAACTTGCCCGCATCCTGCGCAGCAGCGGCCTTGGTCTGGCTGGACAACGCCAGAGCGTCTTGGGCTGCACGGTCAATACCGTACTTCTTCGCGACGTTTTCTGCCGTGATGCCCATGTGGTACTGGTTGTAGACATCCCAGAGGCCGTCCACGATCATGGTGTCGACCAGCTTCCAGTCGCCCATGCGCTGGCCTTCTCGCGAGCCGTTCAACACGTGAGGGGAGGCGCTCATGTTTTCCTGCCCACCGGCGATCACAATTTCGCTGTCTCCGGTCGCCACAGCCTGCGCCGCGAGCATGACGGACTTGAGCCCGGAGCCGCAAACCGCATTGATCGTCAACCCTGGAATGCCATGTGGGAAGCCCGCCTTGATCACGGTCTGTCGGGCGGGGTTTTGGCCGACGCCTGCGGCAAGCACCTGGCCCATGATGACTTCGCCGATCTGCTCAGCGTTCAGACCAGAGCGCTCAAGCACGGCCTTTATCACAGCAGCACCCAGTTGAGTCGCCGGTATTTTCGCCAATGAGCCGCCAAATTTCCCAACGGCGGTGCGGCCGGCCGAAACGATAACGATGTCTTCCACAATGTCTCCTTGTTGTCACGGCTTTTCGTGACGTCCTGTTGTAACGTTCTCCCGGAGGTATCAAAGGGGGAACGTCTGCGAGGGCCTTTTCGATACCTGAGCCCCATAAATCATTGAAAACGCTTCAGGCTTTTACCTTGACGTAACGGCCGGGTGCTGCCTCGATGGGTTTGTAGTGACGACTGCCATAGCCTTTAGGGGCGGCAATTTGCTTGCCTGCGTGTGATTTGAGCCAGCCAGACCAATCGGTCCACCAGCTGCCGGGGTGTTCTGTCGCACCTTTAAGCCAGTCCGCGTGCGCTGCGGGAAACTTGCCTTGCGGCAGCTTGTCGTTGGTCCAATAACTGCGTTTATTTTTAGCTGGTGGGTTGATCACACCGGCGATGTGGCCCGAAGCCCCCATCACAAAACGCTTCTTTCCCGGCAACTGCTGGGTGGACGCATAGGCGCCGCCAATCGGCACGATGTGGTCTTCACGCGAGCCGTAGATATAGACCGGAATATCAATCTTTCCCAAATCAACCTTTTCGCCACAGACTACTGTTTTCCCGGGCTTGATCAAGTTGTTTTCGAAGTAGGTGTTGCGCAGGTACCAGGCGTAAAACGGTCCTGGCAGGTTGGTGGAATCGCTGTTCCAGTAGAGGAGATCGAACGGCGGTGGCGTCTCGCCTTTCAGGTAATTGCCGACCACATAATTCCAGACCAGATCGTTGGGGCGTAAGAAGCTAAAGGTGGAGGAGAGGTCTCGACCCTTCAGCAAACCGCCCTTTCCCATCTCTTCCTCACGGAATTTGACGGAAGTTTCGTCAATAAAAATATCCAGTATTCCGGTGTCGGTAAAGTCAAGCAGCGACGTCAGCAAGGTGACACTCGCGACGGGCTTTTCACCGCGCGCTGCCAGTACCGACAAGGCCGTTCCCAAAATCGTGCCCCCCACGCAAAAACCCAATGCGTTGATGGTTTCGGCACCCGTGATTTCTCGCACGACCGCAATCGCCTTGATCGCAGCGTTCTCAATGTAATCGTCCCAGGTCTTGTCAGCCATGGACTCATCCGGGTTGCGCCAACTCACCACGAACGTACGGTGTCCTTGGGCTGCTGCATAGCGGATCAAGGAATTCTCGGGCTGCAGGTCCAGGATGTAGAACTTGTTGATGCAAGGCGGAACGAGTAAAAAAGGCCTTTCATAGACTTTGACCACTGGCCCTGACCCAAGGGGCTTGTATTCCAGCAACTGAAAAAATTCATTTTCAAACACCACCGCACCTTCGGTAGTAGCGACGTTTTTTCCTACCTCAAATAGGCTCTCATCCGTCATTGACACATGACCCTGTTTCATGTCGTGCATCAGGTTAACAAGCCCCTTGGCGATGCTTTCCCCCTTGCTGTCAATGGCCTTTTGCTGGGCCTCGGCGTTTAACGCCAGAAAATTACTCGGCGCTGAAGCCGCCATCCACTGCTCTACCGCAAATTGCACACGGGCTCGGGTTTTGTCATCGCCCTCAACTGCGTCGGCCAAGCCCATCAGGGTGCGGGCGTTCAACAGGTAAGCGGAGGCCGAAAACTTCGAAACCGGATTGACCTTCCAGGCCTCAGCGGAAAATCGACGGTCAGAAATTGCCGGTGCTGCTGCGCTGGCCTGAAGTCCCTGATTCCACAAAGCCGTGGCGTCTTCGATGTAACGGTTCTGAAGGGCCTTAAGTTTGTCTGCATCGAACCGGATCGGTGGATGAGCCTGGTTAAATTGGGTCAGCTTGGGAAGTTCCATTGGAGGAAATCCGACGGGTTGTCCCGCCATTCCAAGAGATCCCATGGCTTGCTGCAAGCCCGCACCGAAGGTTTCTTGCATGCGTTGGGCCGCTTGCGCCCAGTTTGCGTCAGAATTCATAATTACTTCCTCAATCGTTGAGAACCTTGGTGACTGTTGACATTCACCTTCAGTATCGTGGGATTTACTTTTTAATTCCTGACAAGGCCGAGAGTTTTATGTATTTGATCGTTATTGCCTGGATCTACGTTGTGCTCATGATGAGCGTTGCCGAAGCCACTAACAGCAACGGAACGGTGCTGGGGGCGCTGGTCACCTTTGTACTCTATGGCGCGGGGCCTGTGGCATTGGTGGTTTACCTAATGCGAGCACCCGCACGCAGCAAGGCGATCAAGAAACGCGAGGCCGCGGAAGTTGCCAAACGAGCGGCAAATGAGGGGAGCATCGAGGCCGCGCAGGCCTCGGGCGCAATCGAACCAGCGGGTGAAGCCCCGTCAGGCCAGCCAGATGCAGGCAGCCAGTCGCCCCGTGGTCCCGAAGCCGTTGCCGCTGACGCCGGCGTCGCGCCGGTGGGAAAAAAACTTTGAAGGGTTGCTCACGGTGCACCAGGACGCGCTGCCATCGTTGCCGTAGATCTGTGTAATGCCGAGGGCCTGCAGGCGCATTCTGGCCAATGCCGGCAAATTAGCCAAGTACTTGCCGCCTCCAATTTCTACAAAAAAGCGCTCTGCACCGGGTTGTGCCGTCTCAAACGCCGCCTTGACTTCGGGGCCGACCTCAAAGGCCGAGGGCCCGATGCAAGGCCCCATCCAAGCGATTGTTTTAACCGTTAAGTGTCCCCGGTATATTCTTGCCTGAGCCTTAAATGACTTGTAAACAGACGTCAGAACACTCTCGCCACTTTCCCCGCCGACGCCCGCCAGACCGCGCCAACCAGCATGCGCGGCGGCCACCACAGCGCCGTCCTCAGTGGTTAAAAGTACCGGCAGGCAATCTGCCACCAGGATGGTGCACGCGAGACCGCGCTGCACTGTGACGCAGGCGTCGGCTGACTGATTATTGGAGGAATCAGCGTTAAGCAGGAGCACTTCGCTACCGTGTACCTGTTTGAGGAAGACCGGTTTGATCCCGATTGAACGCTGCAGTATGGCGCGATTTTCAGCCACCTGTCCGGCCGAGTCACCCACATGATCGCCCAGATTCAGGCTCTCGTACGGCCCATCAGACACGCCGCCAACTCGGGTTGTGAACACCGCCCGAACGCTTTTAGGGGCGGGCCAGTCCGGAGTGAGCCAATTAGCGTTCACAACACAAACCCTGGCTTTTCACGCTTCATAGTCTGGGCAGGCAGAGGGCTCCGCATTCTGGAAAGCGGGCAGTGTCATGCAAGCGTTAAAGCAGGCCATGGTGCGCGGCAGCCCGTCAAGGTCCGCATTGAAACGCCGGGCGTTGAAGATTTGCGGCACCAGACAGCAGTCCGCCAGGGTGGGGATGTCGCCGTAACAATAACGGGCGGCAGGAAGCTGGCTGAGCTGACGCTCAAAGGCCTCCAGCCCGTTGCGGCACCAATGGCGGTACCAAATGTTTTTCGCCTCTTGCGCAACCTTGAGTTCGTTCACCAAATACTTGAGCACGCGCAAGTTGTTGAGCGGGTGAAGTTCGCAGGCAATCGTCTGGGCCAGCGCCCGCACTTTGGCGCGACCCATCGCAGTGGCGGGCAACAAGGCCGGCTCGGGGTGCTTTTCGTCAAGATATTCAATGATGGCCATGGATTGAGACAGCTTTTCACCGTCTACCTCGAGCAGCGGCACCAGCCTGTCAGCCGCCAAAGTAGCGTAGGGCTCTTTAGTGTGGTCACCCTTCGCGAGGTGCACGGGAATGTACTCGTAGCTTAGCCCTTTGAGCTCAAGCGCTATTCGGACCCGAAAAGACGCGGAAGACCGGAAATAGTTGTGCAGCTTCATGGCGAAAGCATAAACTGAAACAGTCTAGGAATTGCGCCCCGAAGCCCTTTGTTGGCTAGCGCCACTCGCAATCACGCCGCGCCGAATCGCCTTTGCGACTGACCGCCAAGGTCGGCGCCGCTACCATCCCGACATTCGACAACACCCCAATTCCCGGAGACATCCCATGAGCGTCCTCACCGCATTGACCAACCATCAAGTCCGCCTGGCTAGCCGCCCTGTAGGCTTGCCCACCCGCGCCAACTGGAACTTCACCAGTGAGTCGGTGGCCGAACCCGGCCCCGGCGGCGTATTGGTTAAAACCTTGTACCTTTCACTCGATCCGGCCATGCGCGGCTGGATGAACGAAGGCAAGAGCTATATCGAGCCGGTGGCGATCGGCGCTGTCATGCGGGCAGGCGGTGTGGGCAGAGTGATGGCGTCGCGCAATCCGGACTTTGCCGTGGGTGACTATGTCAATGCAGGACTAGATGTGCAGGAATATTGCCTGATCCCGGAGGAGGCCATCAAGCGCAGCGGAATATTCAAGATTGACCCAAGCCTTGGTCTGACGCCGTGGCTCAACGTGCTGGGCATGCCTGGCATGACGGGTTACTTTGGCTTACTGGAAGTGGGCCGACCGAAAGCCGGTGAAACCGTGGTGGTGTCGGGCGCGGCTGGTGCGGTCGGTCAGACCGTGGGGCAGATCGCCAAACTCAAAGGTTGCCGTGTGGTCGGTATCGCCGGCGGCAAAGCAAAGTGCGATTGGGTCGTCAAGGAACTGGGTTTTGATGCCTGCATCGACTATAAAAACGGTGACGTCCGGGCGGGACTCAAAGAGCAATGCCCGAAGGGGGTCGATATTTACTTCGACAACGTAGGCGGCGAGATTCTCGATCTGGTGTTGGCCAAAATTACCAGAGGCGCACGCGTCATCATTTGTGGCGCCATTAGCCAGTACAACAACACCGCACCGGTGAAAGGGCCTGCCAACTATCTGTCGCTGCTGGTAAACCGGGCACGCATGGAAGGCATTGTGGTATTCGACTACGCAGACCGCTACCCTCTCGGCGTGGCAGAAATGGCAGGCTACTTAAAAGACGGCACCATGAAAAGCAAGGAAGACGTGGTGGATGGCCTGGAAAAATTCCCGGAGACCCTGCTTAAACTCTTCAATGGCGAGAACTTTGGCAAGCTGGTATTGCAGGTGGGCCGAGAGTAAATTTTCACGCTACTTTCTTTTGCTGATTTACGGCAGCCAGACCAGCGTGATGAAACTAGACTGCCGCGCCGAAGCGGGTGCCCGCCTGCTTGATGCCCCAGAGCAGTTCGACCAGCGCAGGATTATTCAGTAGAGGTTCACCCAGAAAAATCACTAGGCAGAAGCCCGTTAAAAACGGTCTAGTTTGCTATTAAAAGCATAGCTTCTTCCTGGTCTTTCGACGCCCGAGTACTGCGATGAGCTAAGGTCAAAAATCGACTTTCTCCCCTTGCTTTGCGCTTTATTCGCTTATCGAGATAAATTAAGAGCGATATATTCTTTTGAGTTTTAACAATTACTCATTCACAATGAAGTAGTTCCCTTTATCCTCAGTAATTCAAGGAGTAATTCATGGCGACTTTAAGACTCGGCGACACCGCCCCCGACTTCACGCAGGACTCCACCGCTGGCAAAATTTCGTTCCATAAATGGGCCGGTGATTCTTGGGTAGTCCTGTTTTCCCATCCCGCCGATTTCACGCCAGTTTGCACCACTGAACTCGGCAAGACGGCAGCGTTGAGCAGTGAATTCGCCAAACGCAATGTCAAACCAATAGCTGTCAGCGTAGACCCGCTCGACAAACATGGCCAGTGGATCGCCGACATCAACGAGACGCAAAATACCACGGTCAACTTCCCTATCCTGGCGGATGCCGACAAGACCGTCAGCAATCTCTACGACATGATTCACCCCAAGGCATCTACAACCGCCACCGTACGCAGCGTATTCATCATCGACCCGAAGAAGGTGATTCGCACGACGTTTACTTACCCTGCCAGCACAGGCCGCAATTTCGACGAGATTCTGCGCGTGATCGACTCGCTACAACTGACCGACAGCCACAAAGTCGCTACGCCCGCCAACTGGAAAGACGGAGACGACGTGGTCATCGTGCCCAGCATTCAGGATCCGGCTGAACTTGCACAGCGCTTTCCCAAAGGCTTCAAGACAGTGCGCCCCTATCTGCGCATAACGCCTCAACCTAATAAGTAATTGCAGCGCATAGACACCCGGCTACTCATTTGAACTTGGGCAGCGCGAATAGTGGCCCGGCGCGGGGCCGTGCTGCATCACGCAGCATCCAGTCATCCTGGTCTCCAACTTTCAATCTACATGACCTCAAAATTAAAGACCGCGTTTGCAGCGCTTGTTCTAGTCACCGGCAGCATCGCTTCCGCACAAACGTTACTCAACGGATCGTATGACGTGGCGCGCGAGTTTTACAAAGACTACAACGCAGCCTTCATTGCCCATTACAAGAAAACGACTGGCAAGGATGTGAAGATCGACCAGTCTCACGCCGGATCAAGCGCAGTGGCACGCTCTGTGGCCGACGGACTGGACGCGGATGTGGTGACCATGAACACCTCTACCGATGTAGAGTTTCTGGCTAACGCTGGGGTGGTGGCCAAAGACTGGGCCAAGCGCTTTCCGGATAATGCCTCGCCCACCACATCGACCATGTTGTTTTTGGTGCGCAAGGGCAATCCCAAAAGCATCAAGGACTGGGACGATTTGATTAAGCCCGGTATTCAGGTGATTGTGGTCAACCCAAAAACGGGCGGCAATGGTCGCTACACCTATCTTGCGGCCTGGGGTTATGCCAAGAAGAAAGGCGCTAGCGACCTCCAGGCCGCCCAGTTTGTGGGTAAGTTGTACAAAAACGTGCCCGTTCTGGGCAAGGGAGGTCGCGATGCGACCACCACTTTCCTACAGCGCAATATTGGCGATGTGCTGATCACGTTCGAATCTGAAGTGGTGTCGGTCAACAAAGAATTTGGCGAAGGCAAGGTGGATGCGGTCTACCCGTCCATCAGTATTCTGGCTGAAAATCCCGTGGCAGTCGTGGAGCGCACCGTTGCCAAAAAAGGCACGGCGGCTTTGGCCAAAGCTTACCTGGATTACCTCTACTCGGATGAAGGCCAGGAAATCGCGGCCAAACACGCGATGCGGCCGCGTTCCCAGTCGGTACTAAAAAAATATGCCAGCACGTTTAAACCTGTACAGCTTTTTACCGTACAAGAGATGTTCGGCTCGTTGAGCGAAGCCCAGAAAGTCCACTTTAACGACGGCGGGCAATTCGACAAGCTCTATACCGTCAAGTAAGGCATGACGACTCTGTCTTCTGGTGCGCCGCCTCATACGGCGCCAGCGGGCTTGGGTGGTAAAGCCGCTAAAAGACCGACAAAACGCGTGCTGCCCGGCTTCAGGCTTACGCTGGGCTACACGGTGTTGTACCTCAGCCTGATTGTTCTGATCCCGATCTCGGCGCTCTTTTTCAAAACCTTCACCCTTACTTGGGAGCAATTCTGGTTGGCTGTCACGTCGCCGCGTGTGCTGGCGTCTTATCGCCTCACATTTGGTGCGTCGCTGATCGCCGCGCTGGTCAACCTCGTATTTGGCCTGCTCTTGGCGTGGGTGCTCGTGCGCTACAAGTTTCCCGGTAAAAAGATGCTGGACGCGCTGGTGGACTTGCCGTTTGCGCTGCCGACCGCCGTCGCCGGCATCTCCCTCACGGCGCTGCTGGCAGGGAATGGCTGGATCGGCCAGTATCTGGAACCGTTGGGCATCAAACTGGCGTTCACGCCTGCAGGCATCGTGATCGCATTGATATTTATTGGTTTGCCATTTGTGGTGCGCACCGTTCAGCCCGTGCTTGAAGATGCCGAAAAAGAACTGGAGGAAGCAGCCTCTTCGTTAGGCGCCACGCGTTTGCAGATCTTTACCAAGGTGATTTTTCCACACATTGCGCCGGCCTTGCTGACAGGCTTTGCGATGGCGTTTGCACGCGCCATCGGCGAGTATGGCTCGGTAATCTTCATTGCTGGCAATATGCCCATGATCTCTGAAATCACGCCGCTCATCATCATCGGCAAACTGGAGCAGTACGACTTCGCGGGGGCTACGGCGGTGGCGGTGGTGCTGCTGGTAATGTCCTTCCTTCTGCTGTTAGTCATCAACGCATTGCAAGCTTGGCAGCGCCGCAAAACCGGATCTGTGGCATGAGTGGTTCGTCGTCACCACCAATGGGCCATGGGAAGGCCGGAACGACCGAGGCGCCTTGGGTGCGCTATGCATTGATTGCAGTCGCGCTTCTTTTTGCGCTGCTATTTCTGGTGCTCCCTCTAGCAGCCGTATTCACCGAAGCCTTGCGCAAAGGCTTCGGCGCTTATCTAGCCGCCCTGAAAGAACCCGACGCCTGGTCGGCGATCCAGCTTACGTTGCTTGCTGCAGTAATTTCTGTGCCGCTCAATCTGGTGTTTGGTGTGGCGGCGGCCTGGGCTATCGCCAAGTACGAGTTTCGCGGCAAGTCGTTCCTGACCACATTGGTCGATCTGCCATTTTCGATCTCACCGGTTGTAGCCGGCCTGATGTATGTGCTGCTGTTCGGCGCGCAGGGCTGGTTTGGGCCATGGTTACAAGCGCATGACATCAAGATTATTTTTGCCGTTCCGGGCATTGTGCTGGCGACTGTGTTTGTGACCTTTCCCTTCATCGCCCGGGAGCTTATTCCGCTGATGGAGGCGCAAGGCAATGACGAAGAGCAAGCCGCCATTGTGCTGGGCGCCACAGGCTGGCAGACTTTTTGGCATGTCACCCTACCCAACATCAAATGGGGCCTGATTTACGGCGTGATCTTGTGCAACGCGCGCGCCATGGGTGAATTTGGCGCGGTGTCAGTGGTCTCAGGCCACATTCGCGGACAAACTAACACCTTACCTCTGCACGTGGAGATTTTGTACAACGACTACCAGTCAGTCGCGGCCTTTGCCGTGGCGTCGCTGTTGGCCATTCTGGCGCTGGTCACGCTAGTCATCAAGGCAGTGGCTGAATGGCGCCAAGAAGCTGAAATGAAAGCTGCGGCGGCTGTGCCGCCAGAGCGGCCGCAACCGGCCGTGCACAGCCCCGTTGCGATTGCCCACTAAAGGAACCATCATGGGTATCGAAATTCGGAACGTCAGCAAAAACTTCGGCCACTTTCAAGCGCTAAGTGACGTGAGCCTGGATATTGAAGCAGGCGAACTTGTCGCGTTGCTTGGGCCGTCAGGCTGCGGCAAGACCACGCTGCTGCGCATCATCGCCGGCCTGGAAACACCAGATCAGGGCAGCATCCTGTTCAATGGGCAAGACACTACGGATGTGCATGTGCGTGAGCGACACGTCGGTTTTGTGTTCCAGCATTACGCGCTCTTTCGGCATATGACGGTGTTTGAGAACGTCGCTTTCGGCTTGCGCGTCAAGCCCCGTGGACAGCGCCCAAGTGAAAAGCAGATCAAGGAGAAAGTGCATTCGCTGCTCAACCTGGTGCAGTTGGACTGGTTGGCCGACCGGTTTCCTTCCCAGCTTTCCGGTGGCCAGCGCCAGCGGATTGCTTTGGCCCGTGCGTTGGCCGTAGAGCCCAGGGTCCTGTTGCTTGACGAACCTTTTGGCGCGCTCGACGCCAAGGTGCGAAAGGAACTGCGCCGCTGGTTACGCCGTTTGCATGACGACCTCCATGTCACCAGCATTTTTGTGACCCACGACCAGGAGGAAGCCCTGGAAGTGGCCGACCGCGTGGTGCTGATGAACGCAGGCAAGGTGGAGCAGATCGGTTCTCCTCAGCAGGTGTGGGACCATCCGGCCAGCCCGTTTGTCTATGGCTTTCTGGGTGACGTGAACTTGTTTCATGCCCGGGCTCATGAGGGAGAGGTGCTTATCGAAGGCCTGCGGCTGGATTCCCCTGAGAACAGCGGTGCGCAAAACGCCAAAGCCTTTGCCTACGTGCGCCCGCACGACTTCAAGGTGGAGCGGTATTCTCCAGGGGCGCAGGGCATCAACGCACAGCTCAGCCGTGCGATTGTGATCGGGCCCATTGCCAGACTGGAACTTATTCCTTCCGAACCTTACCAACAGCCGGACAATTCGATTGATGATCGATTAATTGAAGCGCAAATTCCTGCGCAACAATATAGGGAAATGGGTCTGAGCGAGGGCGATATGCTAGTACTGACGCCGCGCAAAGCCCGCGTGTTTATTGATGCTGGGGAAGGAATTTGATGCTTTTAAATTTATTAGGTGCGCCGCGTCGCGTGTTGGCACTGGTCGCTTTAGCCTGCGTGGCACTGCTGGCTTTTGGACTGTATTTACAGCATGTGGCGGGTCTTGAGCCCTGCCCCATGTGCATCGTGCAGCGTTACGCGTTGGTGCTGATTGCCCTTGTTTCAGGCGTTACCGCCATGACGAATAAAAAATCAGCGTTGATCGCAGGTTCTGGCCTGCTGGTGTTGCTGTCGGGCTTTGGTGGGTTTGTGGCGGCCCGCCAAAGCTGGCTACAGTGGTACCCCCCTGAATTTGCATCCTGTGGCAGGGACTTTTACGGAATGATCGAAACTTTTCCGCTGCAGCGCGCCATTCCCATGATTTTCAAGGGCAGCGGCGATTGCATCAAAGTGGATTGGACCTTTTTGGGCGGCTCTATTGCCAACTGGTCTTTCGTGTGCTTTGTCGTAATCGGCCTGATTGCATTGAGCCAAATAGTGCTCCTTACGCAGAAGCGATAGCCAGCCGCTCCGACTCCCGCACGCTTCAAGGCAAGTGCGAACGCGTCCAGCGCACGATGTCTGCTGCGCCCATGGCACCGGCCTGGCGCGCCACTTCGCGGCCACCGATAAAGAGGGCCAGCGTGGGAATACTGCGAATATTGAACTTGGCGCCCAGACTTTTGGCTTCTTCGGTATTTACCTTGGCAACGCGAACCTCTGGCTCCAGCTGAGCCGCAGCCTGCTCGTAAGCGGGTGCCATTTGCAGGCACGGGCCGCACCACGGCGCCCAGAAATCGACTAGCACCGGGATCTGATTGCGCGAAATGTGGCGTTCAAACGCCGCTTCATCAAGCCCTATTGGATGTTTCGTAAATAAGGGCCGGTGGCAGCTGCCGCAATCGGGTGTATTCGCCAAGTCGGCGCGTTTCACGCGGTTCGTGGTGTGGCAGTGCGGGCAGACAATATGCAAAGAATCAGTCATCGCGCATCCCGGGTCAAACCTGAAGTCATCGGGCAGCTTGTTTGAGTGTTGCGTCGCATCCCGCCCAGGATGACAGCAGTTTTCGATTCAGCCTTGATCATTGAAAAATCCTTTATAGGGTTGGCGCATGGCGCGCTCATCGCTTTCTTGACTCGACACTCAGGGCTCACCGCCCGGTCCAGAACGTTGGTGGACACCACATTCTCATGCAACTCCGTCGCGGCCGTGTAGCTATCAGGCAAGGCCTGTAACGCCGTGTCAGACTCTACGCCGTGAAGTTCGCCCGCCGAATGCCGCACCACCAAACCGTACCACTCGATCTGTTTTCTGCGCCTAGCGTTAGCGGCGGGAATTCCTCACCTTCAAATTTTTCGCCCCCGCAGATTCTTCGGGCCGGTAGCGAGCATCAAGCTCGGGGCTTAAAATTACAGATTCTGGCAGGAGTGCGGCTCATCTCGCAACTTACGCATTCTCTATCAGACAACGATTGCCCAGTTTGCTTGTGCCATCGCGTTCACGGTCTTGAAGCGCGCTCACTTCACCTTTTTTCAAAGCCCCCGCTTATGCCATTTTCTTCATTGGGCTTTTCGCCCGCGTTATTACCCGCCTTGCTGCGCGTCTTTGCTGAAAAAGGCTACCTCGCACCCACCGCCATTCAGTCGGCGGCAATTCCCGCGATTCTGGACGGGCGCGATGTGGTGGGTTCGGCTCAAACGGGTTCTGGCAAAACAGCCGCCTTTGCCTTGCCTATGCTGCAACGACTGGCGGAGCTGCCGACACAAGCACCGCGACGCGTCTCCGGGCTGGTCGTGGTGCCGACGCGCGAGCTAGCGGCGCAGGTAGGGGAATCCATCGTCAGCCTGTCCAAATATTTGCCACAACGGGTGAAGGTTGCCGTAGTGTTTGGCGGCGTGTCCATTAATCCGCAAATGATGAACCTGCGCGGTGGTGCCGACATTGTGGTGGGCACACCAGGCCGTCTGTTGGATCTGATCGACCACAACGCCCTGAATATCGCGACAGTCAACACGCTGGTGCTGGACGAAGCCGACCGCCTGCTGGACTTGGGTTTCGGTGAGGAGTTGGGCCGCATTATTGGGTTATTGCCGGTGCTGCGCCAAAACCTGTTCTTCTCGGCCACATTTCCGCCTGCCATTGAGTCGCTGGCGGAAAGCATGCTGCGCACCCCTCTCCGAATTGAAGTACGGGCGGAGCCGCAAACTGTCCCGGATATCGTGCAGCGAGCTATTGAAGTCGATGCTCCACGGCGAACCCAGTTACTGCGCCATTTGATACAAAGCGAAGGCTGGAGCCGAGTGCTGGTATTTGTAGCGACCAAGCATGCCGCCGAAATAGTGGCCGACAAGCTACGCAAAGCCGACATTGAGGCGGAGCCTTTTCATGGCGAGCTGAGCCAAGGAAAAAGAAACCAAGTTTTGCAGGACTTCAAGCTGGAAATCTTGCAGGTAGTGGTGGCTACCGATGTTGCCGCCCGCGGCCTTGACATTGCACAACTGCCCGTGGTGGTGAACTACGACCTCCCGCGCTCCGCCGTTGACTATACGCATCGCATTGGACGAACGGGACGGGCGGGCGAAAGCGGCGTGGCTGTCAGCTTCTTGAGTGCCGACACTTCAGCTCACTTTCGGCTGATCGAAAAGCGGCAGCACATCAGCGTGCCACGAGAACAAATTGCTGGTTTTGAACCTGTTGACACCGAGAATTTTTTGGGCGCGCCTGCATCGAATGGTGGCATCAAGGGCAAACGTCCAAGTAAAAAAGACAAACTGCGCGAAGCTGCGGCCCGCGACCAACTACAGCACAAAGGGTAGGTCGCCGAGCGTCCTATGCTGGGCCCTAGTCACTATCCACTTCGCTGTCAGCAACCTCGCGCGGCCTGGCTGTCCGCTGGCCGTGTTTGGTCACAACCTCGACATAAAATTGCTCACCACCATCCTGGGCTAGCGTGTCGATTAAGCCGATGAGCGCGGCGAAATGGACCACCTCCGCTGTGGCTTCGCTGGTGCCGAACTTGCAATCGAAGTCCCAGAAGTCAGCGCCTGCCGGCAACGCCCGGCTGCGTTCCCGTTTAACGTACTTGCGGATATCGTGTTTACTGGCTTCCAGCAAGCGGTCACGATTCTTGCCTTCAATATTCAATCGATACGTTTTTCTCACGGAGAAATCCTAAAGTGTTTGAGGGGTCAGTGCGGGCTGGTGTCTGCGATCGCACCCCTTGCAGAGGTGATTCGGAAGCACTCGATTATCAAGCCAAGCCCGCGTCCGGCGGTGCACGCGGCCGCTAGCTGCCCGCCAGCGCCTTTTCTATCGCCTCGTGCAAATGCTGCAAGCCAAACGAAACATCCGTAAGCACGCCGTTGACATAAAACGCTGGTGTCGAGCGCAAGCCCAGATGGTGCCCGCCGAGCAGGTGCTCCTGCACGCGCTGCAAGTAAACGTGGTCGCTCATCGCGTTCTGGTAACTCGGCATATCCAGTCCTACCTGCCCCGCATAGTCCAGCAACTGCTTTTCCTTGAGATGTTGTTGATGGGTAAAAAGTAGCTCGTACATCGGCCAGAATTTACCTTGGGCGCCCGCGGCTTCCGCTGCTTCGGCCGCAAGTTCAGCATGAGGATGCGCCTCCCGTAATGGAAAGTGTCGAAAGACAAACCGCACTTGACTGCCAAAATGCGGAAGCATGACCTTCAACGCCACATAGGCTTGAAGGCAGGATGGGCACTCGAAGTCGCCGTACTCAAGGAGTGTGACACGGGCGGACGCGGGGCCACGAATGTGATCAGTGGCCTCGTCAGGCTTTAGCAGGGGTTCCTGCTTGGCGGGAGCGGTCATGAAGATTACCTTTCAACTGTACTTTTAGAGGCAGTCAACAAAGTATGCGCTTTGGCCGCATTGGAATCAATCGGTCACAACCAGGATCGGTAAATCCGGCTCTAACGATTAGCCAGCGGGATTTTCCAGCGCTTCATCCAGCGCTTTGCAGGAAGGCGAGCACACGGCTTGGGACTTGCCCAACACCTTTCGCGTGCCCATCAGGGAGCGGGCGCGATGTTTGCCGCACATAAAACACGACATGGTGGCTGCGCCAAAAGAAGTGGTTGCAGCAAACGGCGAACCTGATACCTTTGATTTGTAGCGCAGGCCGTCGGCGAGGACGGCGGTTTTTGCATCAGCTCTTGCCATAATTTGGATCTTCCTTGGATTAAGTGGTTGAACGATTCATGGCCTTGTCGATGGCCTCTTTAGCCTGCCGCTCTGCAGCAAGAGATACATCCAGTGCCGAGCGGCAAAGACCCGCATACTCATAATTGACGTTTTCGTACAACTCTGCGGCGGCCGGATGGGTATCCAGCAAGGCACCCAGCGCCTTGCCGGACTCAACCTCGCCTAGCTCGTTGACTAGGTGCAGGACCACAGAGCGATACTGTTCTGCGCCGACCGGTTCGGCACTGCGCTCCAGCCGTTCCAGCAACTCGGCCAGTACGTGGGTCACTGTCAGATCAGTTTTGTGAGAGTGTGGTTTGATGGCATTCATAAACAGGATCTGGGGCTTTTTTCCCAAAATACAAGCACTTAGGAGCGGGAAGCTTGCTATCGTTACGGTCATACCGAGCCTGCTTTCAGCCCGGCTTGGCAGCAATAACCGCTATAATTTCTATAGCTAGTTGCGCTTACTCTCTATGCTTGGAACGGTATTTTACCGCCAAAACGGTTTTCGTGTTTGTCTCGTGTCTGGAGAGATCTTTTGCACCTGCCAGGGGCTCGTTCTTCCGCGCAAACCCTGCCATAACATCAGCACAGGCTCGGGGACTGGAAACCTTCATAAAATGGCGGTGTGTGGTCAGGATTGACTTTCTCGATCTAGTTTTTTCTTTTGCACTTACGGGGAAGTCATTCACCGTGGGATTCTTGAATCGTCCACCCAAGAAAAGAACGAATAAAACTTCAGTTCTTTATATTGAAAACACCTAAAACCTCATTTTCACGGAAGTACAACACACATGGCACGCCTCGTTAAATGCATCAAACTCGGCAAAGAAGCGGAAGGTCTGGACTTTCCGCCGTATCCCGGTCCACTGGGCAAACGCCTGTGGGAAGAGGTCAGTAAAGAGGCCTGGGCTGACTGGATGAAACAGCAAACCATGCTGGTGAATGAAAACCGACTCAATCTGGCGGATGCGCGCGCGCGCCAGTACTTGGCGCGGCAGATGGAAAAGCACTTTTTTGGTGACGGCGCCGATGTGGTGCAAGGCTACGTGCCTCCCAGCGTCTGAGCCCGGGCCGACATTTCCACGACTTCCTTGAGACCTACGGATGCGCGAACCCATTGAGTGGCTCGACGACGGCACGCTTGGCGGCAGTCCTCACAGCCCCCGCTTTGGCGACCGCTACCGGGGCGAGTTCGGCGGGCTGGATCAATCCCGCGACGTTTTTTTAAAAGGCTGCGGCTTACCTGCCGCTTGGGGGAATGCGCCCCGATGGTGCATCCTGGAAACCGGTTTTGGGCTTGGTTTGAATTTTTTTGTGGCATGGCAGGCCTGGAAGGCAGACCCTCTACGCCCTCGCCTACTGCATTTCGTTTCGACCGAGGCCTTCCCGGCCAGCGCGGAGGACGTGTTGCGCGGTGCCCTCTCCCACCCGGAATTATTGCCCCTTGCCGAGCAGCTGCAAAGTCAACTCTGGGGCTTGTTGCCAGGATTTCACCGCTTGGCTTTCGAAGGTGGCCAGGTGTTGCTGACGCTGTGCATCGGGGATGCCAAAGCGATGCTGCGCGAGCACAGGTTTCAAGCCGACTCCGTTTATCTCGACGGATTTAGCCCGCAACTTAACCCTGGCATCTGGGATATCCATACGCTCAAGGCGGTGGCGCGCTGTTGCCGACGCGGCACACGCGTAGCCACCTGGACAGTGGCGCGCAGCGTGCGCGATGCGCTGGCGCAATGTGGTTTCGTGATGATGAAAACGCCGGGAACTCCTCCCAAACGCGACAAGCTTCAGGGCAGCTTCGACCCGACTTGGGAACCCAAAAAAGCCCATGCACGAGCGGCTTCATCGCCTTTAGGCGCGGCTCGACCCGCCGCCAGTTGCGTTGTGATTGGTTCGGGCTTGGCCGGTGCCGCAGTGGCAGCGAGCTTGGCACGCCGCGGCTGGCAGGTCGTCGTGCTGGACGCGGGCGCGACGCCTGCCGCCGGCGCATCGGGCCTGCCGGCGGGCGCGCTGGTACCTCATGTGTCATCTGACGACAGCCTGCTGTCGCGCCTGTCGCGCGGCGGCATTCGCGCCATGCTTCAACAGGCCGGCACGCTGCTCCAGGCGGGTCGCGACTGGAATCCCACAGGCGTGCTGGAGCACTGTGTGGAACACGCGCGCAAGCTGCCCGCGGCCTGGCTGCAGAAGCCCACGCAGGAACACGAACAGGACTTAACCGCAGCCGCGAGCGACTGGACACGGCCTGCAACGACGGAGCAGCTGGCGCACTGCGGCCTGCCGCCCGACGCGCCTGCTCTTTGGCATGTGCGGGCCGGCTGGATCAAGCCAGCGAGTCTGGTTCAGGCGTGGCTGGCGACACCCGGTGTTGAATGGCGTGGCGATGCGGCGGTCGAGCAACTGGTTCGGCAAGAAGAGTGGTGGCAGCTGCTGGACGCGGCGGGGCGGGAGCTGGCACGCGCCGAACTGGTGGTCCTGGCTGCCGGTTATGGGAGCCAGGCGTTGGCCGAAGCGGCGGGCCTTATTGGATCGCGCGAGCTGGCCCTGCAAGCGATTCGGGGTCAGGCATCGTGGGCTACGCATGCGCCGGGAACTGTGGCCGCATTGCCGGATTTCCCGGTCAATGGCCATGGCAGCCTGATTCCGGCCATGCCTTTAAGTGACGGTTCAGGCGCGTTCGCATGGGTTAGCGGCTCCAGCTATGAGCGAGACAATCCCAGGATTGAAATTCGAGCCGCAGACGAACAGGAAAATTTTCGCAAATTAAAGCGCTTGCTCCCTGCAGCCGCAGGCCATCTGGCCGCGCAATTTGAAGGTGGCAAAGTCAACGCATGGGCCGGAGTTCGCTGCGCAACGCCGAGCCGACTGCCTTCGCTGGGGCCGTTGGACCAGCCTAACTTATGGGTCTGCAGCGGCATGGGCTCGCGCGGCCTGACGTTTGCCGCGCTATGCGGAGAACTGCTCGCCGCCGAACTTCATGCAGAGCCCTTGCCAATAGAGCAGCGCTTGGCCGATGCGCTACGGCCGCAATACGTCGGCTCGCGCAGCCCTCTGAAAATTCAGGAAATTTAAGAAAATAACGTTTTAGCGTTTTCTTACTTCATCGCATCTGCCGGCCGCCGGGCTTTCACATAGGCATCGCTCGGTAAATAGGCCTTGCCGTCCGCGTAGCGCCACTGCACCATGGTGCCCTTATTGCCGCGCAAACTCAGCTTGCCCACGTAGGCACCCATCGTGGACTGGTGGTCAATGGCACGGAATTCGGCCGGGCCGAACGGTGTGGAGAATTTCAGGCCGCGCAGCGCCGTCACCAGCTTTTCACTGTCGGTTGAATTGGCTTTTTTTATGGCTGAAAAAATGGCTTGCATGGTGGCGTAGCCAACCACTGAGCCAACTTTTGGATACTCGCTGAAGCGGCGGTAGTAACTGGCTGCAAAACTCGCGTGCTCGCGCGAGTCGATTTGATCCCAGGGATAGCCCGTCACTATCCAGCCCTTTGGCGTTTCGCCTTTCAGTACCTCCAGGTATTCGGGCTCGCCCGATAACAGCGATACCACGGGGGTCTTGGGAAAGATGCCGCGCTGGTTACCTTCCCGTACCAGCTTGGCCAGGTCGGCACCAAAAGTCACGTTAAAGATTGCATCGGGCTTGGACTGCATCGTGGCCTGCAGCGTGGTACCGGCCTCAAGCTTGCCCAACGCGGGCCACTGCTCACTTACAAACGTCACATCCGGGCGCTTGGCCATGAGCAGCTCCTTGAAGCTGGCGACCGCACTTTGGCCATATTCGTAGTTGGGCGCTATGGTTGCCCAGCGCTTGGCGGGGAGCTTGGCGGCCTCTTCCACCAGCATGGCGGCCTGCATGTAAGTGCTGGGGCGAAGGCGAAAGGTGTAGCGATTGCCTTTTTCCCACACCAGGGCATCGGTCAGCGGCTCACTGGCAATAAACACCTTCTTGTTTTTCTTCGCGTAATCGGCCAGCGCCAGCCCCACGTTGGACAAAAAACCACCCGCTAGAACATCCACCTTTTCGTTGGAAGTCAGCTCTACGGCGTGGCGCAACGCCTCTTCAGGTTTGCCTGCATCATCCCGAGCAATCACTTCGACCTTGCGGCCAAGCAGACCTCCGGACACATTAATCTCCTCTACCGCAAGTTGCCAGCCCTGGCGGTAGGGCTGTGTGAACTGCGGCATGGTCGAATAGCTATTAATTTCCCCGATTTTGATCGGCGTTTTTGCGGCGGTCTGCGCCAGCAGCCCTGTAACGGTTGCCATCCCTAACAAAACGCCTACGACGGCAGATTTTGTACATTTCACGGTTTTCTCCAAACAAGGGAAACAACATACCGGGTAGGCGCTCGCCGGGAGCCCCACCTTTAAGAGCACGGACTGTACCAGCGACTGCGGTTTCTGAATAGAAAGCCCTGCCCTGGTCCGGTCTTTAGTTTTAGCGGGCACGCGCGCTGAGTACCCAAAAATCCTGCCAAACCCGCATAAAGCCTTGCGAATAAGCTTATCTGCATAAAGGAAGAACAAATGTGTAGTTAGGTTTCATAACCAGTGCCTTTACATTTTCGGGTCTATGCATGAATTTGCCTTTGTCTTTGCCGGATTTGTCGTGGGCCTCGTAGTGGGGCTTACAGGGGTGGGGGGCGGCTCCTTGATGACGCCGATCCTGATCTTCGTTTTCGGCGTCAAACCCCATTTGGCCATTGGGACCGATCTGCTGTTCGCCGCTTTCACAAAAATGGGCGGCACGATCAGCCTGGGACGCGCACGGATTGTGGATTGGCGCATCGTGGGTCAGCTTGCCGCCGGAAGCCTTCCTGCCTCGCTGATCACCCTGTTTGTGTTGCGGCGCCTTGGTCCGACCAACCCTGCAACCCAGACGATCATGACCACCACCCTGGGCTTGGCGCTGTTGTTGACAGCGGCCGCAACGTTTTACAAGGTGTTGCGCGGTAAAGCCGTGCCTGTATACATCCCGCCCGAGCGACTGGGTCAGGCTACCCAGGCCCGCCACTGGGTGCAACCGGTGCTTTTCGGCGCGGTCATCGGCACACTGGTCACGATCAGCTCCGTCGGCGCGGGAGCTATTGGTGTGATTGTTTTGATGATGCTGTACCCCGCCCTGCCCCTACCGCGCATCGTGGCGGCCGACATTGCCCATGCGGTCCCCCTCACTCTTGTGGCGGGTCTCGGGCACGCCTCCATCGGCTCGGTAGACTGGCCGTTGCTACTCAAGCTGCTGGCTGGATCGCTGCCCGGAATTTGGCTGGGCTCACAGCTGATGCGCAGAACACCTGACCGCGTCATCCGGTCACTGCTGTCAGGTCTTCTGGCCTATGCGGGCGTCAAGCTTATTTCCATTTAGCCCGCTTCGATTTCATCTTTCATTCAAACCGACATAGCCCCCGTTTACTCTTCGAGACCATGTACCAATACACAGAATTCGATCGCCAATTTGTCAAGGCCCGGGCCAGCCAATACCGTGATCAGCTAACGCGCTGGCAGGCGGGTCAATTGCCTGAAGAAGAATTTCGGCCCCTTCGGTTGCAAAACGGCTGGTATGTGCAACGCTATGCGCCCATGTTGCGGGTGGCCGTGCCTTATGGCGAACTTTCCACTGCTCAACTGCGTGTGCTGGCTAAAATCGCCCGCGACTACGACCAGCCGAACGACGCACTGTTCGAAAATGCGCAGGCCATCCAGGAAAAGCTCGGCGCTATTCCCCTGAAAAACGGTCAGTCCGTGCAGTCAAAACTCAGCAGCGGCTACGCACATTTCACGACGCGCCAGAACGTGCAGTACAACTGGATTCCGCTCGACAAGTCGGCCGATGTGATGGACCTGCTGGCCAGCGTCAATATGCATGGCATCCAGACCAGCGGCAACTGCATTCGCAACATCACCAGCGACGAGCGCGCGGGCATTGCCGTCGACGAGATTGCCGACCCCCGCCCTTTCGCTGAAATCATGCGCCAATGGAGCACGCTGCATCCTGAATTTGCCTTTTTACCGCGTAAGTTCAAGGTAGCCATTACCGGGGCACTCGAAGACCGTGCAGCCACCACCTGGCACGACGTCGGTCTTCACCTCATCAAAAATGTCGAGGGTGCGCTGGGGTTCAAGGTGTTGGTAGGCGGCGGCATGGGCCGCACGCCGGTGCTGGCCATCACGATACGCGATTTTTTGCCATGGACGCAGATCCTCAATTACCTGGAAGCCATCGTACGGGCCTATAACCGCTTCGGCCGCCGCGACAACATTTACAAGGCGCGCATCAAGATTCTGGTCAAGGCCGAAGGGCAAAACTTCATTGATCAGGTGGAAGCCGAATACCGGGATATTGTGGAATTGGATGGGGCACCGCACACCATCAGCCAGACCGAGTTCGACCGGGTTTCCGCCTCGTTTGTGGCGCCCCACCTGGATGCTCCCCGCAGCGCGGCCGAGACCAGTGGGTCCAAGCTGCTGCGCGCGGCGGCGGACGACCACCTCGAATTCTCGCGCTGGCTGAAGCAAAACGTGGCACCGCATAAAAATCTGGACCTGCGCATCGTCACCTTGTCTTTTAAGCGCCTGGGTCGAGCGCCCGGCGATGCCACAGCGGGTCAGCTTGAACTGGCCGCCCAGCTTGCTGATCAGTTCAGCGCGGGCGAAGCGCGTGTCACGCATGACCAGAATCTCGTGCTGCCCTGGGTGCCTTACAGCCAGCTATCGGAACTCTGGGAAGCCGCTCGCAAAGCCGGCTTTGCCCGACCCAATATTCGTTTGCTAACCGACATGATCGCCTGCCCCGGCGGCGATTTCTGCTCGCTGGCCAATGCGCGCTCACTCCCTCTGACCGAAGCGATTACGCAGCGCTATCAGGACCTCGACGAGCTGCACGACCTGGGCGAGATCGACCTGCACATCAGCGGCTGCATCAACTCCTGCGGACACCACCATAGCGGACACATCGGCATTCTGGGCGTCGACAAGGATGGCAAGGAGTGGTACCAGATTACCCTGGGCGGCTCGGACGGCTCCACGCTCTCGGGCGCAGCCGCGACCGGAAAAGTGGTCGGCCCCTCGTTTTCGGCCGCCGAAGTGCCCGAAGTGATAGAAGCGGTGCTCAATACCTACCGTGCCGAGCGCCTGACGGTTCACGACAAGCAAGAAACCTTTATCGCCACGCTGCGCCGGGTAGGCGCTGAGCCCTTTAAAGCCGCCGCCAACGCGGCGCGTTTTAGCGCCGTCGCTCTACCTCAAGTTTCCCAGGCCGCCTAACCCTTAACCACTATGAAATTAATAGCTGCTTCTACCCCGTCAGAGGGCTCAACAAGCCAATTCGCGATTGAACTGGCGAACGACGTCGACCCTCGCGAGCGATCCCTGGTGGGCGTTCAGCGCATCGACCTGAATTTTCCGAAGTTCACGGACGGAAGAGCTTTCAGCCAGGCATTTTTGCTGAGTCGTCGCCTCGGCTTTAAAGGCGAGATCCGCGCCACCGGCGACGTACTGGCGGACCAGCTCGCACAAATGGAGCGCAGCGGGTTCACCACAGCCGTGTTGCGAGCCGATCAGGATCTGGCGGTTGCCCAACGGGTGCTTGCCAACTATCCGGGTTACGGGGTAGGCCGCTACCAGGGCGATGCAGTCCAGGTCAGTCCGCATTTCGCGATTTAACAAGGGACCCGCCATGAGCGCCATTTCACTCTACGCAAAACCATCAAGCAACTTTGCACAAAAGTTAACCACCAGCAAAGCCTTGCTCCAATCCGCCGCAAAGCACTATTCACCGCTGACGCAGGCGTCCAGCCTGGGCGCGGAAGACATGGTGGTCACGCATCTGCTGCAGGAAGCGGGCATCGATTCCAGTATCTTTGTGCTCGATACCGGCATGTTGCATGCTGAAACGCTGGCCCTGATTGGCCGCATCGAGGAACGCTACGCGCGCAAGGTGGATGTTTACCATCCCCTCGAAACAGTTGCCTCGGCCTTTGTTCAAGCCAATGGTTCGGAGGCGATGTACAAAAGCCTGGAATTGCGAAAGGAGTGCTGCCACATTCGAAAAATGGAGCCTCTGGAACGCGCCCTCGCCGGTAAAAACGGCTGGTTTACCGGCCTGCGCCGCGAGCAGTCGAGTGCCCGCGCCGAAGTGCATGACATTGAGCCACAAGCGCAGCGCGTCAAAATTAACCCGCTAGCGGACTGGAGCTGGGGCGACGTGTGGCACTTTATCGCCGTGAACGATATCCCCTACAACCCCCTCCACGATCAATTTTTCCCGAGTGTGGGCTGCGCTCCCTGCACGCGCGCAGTGACGTTGGGGGAGGATTTCCGCTCGGGTCGTTGGTGGTGGGAACAGGAAAGCGCCAAGGAGTGCGGCCTGCACGTGGCCGCTGACGGAACCCACGAGGCCCAGGAACCCGCCGCCTTTGAACCGCTTTCCAGCATTATTCCCATCCGAGAAATCCCCGCATGAACGCCCGAACCGAACCCCAATTACTCTCAAAGCTGAGCAATGCCCACCTCGATTCGCTCGAGGAGGAAACCATCTTCATCCTGCGCGAAGTGGCCGCCGCATTCGAGCGCCCAGCGCTACTTTTTTCAGGCGGCAAGGACTCGCTGGTGATGCTGAAATGCGCCGAAAAGGCTTTTGGCGTGGGCCGCATTCCCTATCCGCTTCTGATGATCGACACCGGCCATAACTTTCACGAAGTGACCGATTTTCGCGATTCTCGCGCGAAGGAGTTGGGCGCGGAGTTGATCGTTCGCCATGTGGAAGACTCCATGAAACGCGGCACGGTCCGTCTGGCTCACCCTGGCGAATCACGCAACGTGCACCAGTCCGTGACGCTGCTCGAAGCCATTGACGAATTCCGCTTCGACGCCCTGATCGGCGGCGCGCGGCGTGACGAAGAAAAAGCCAGAGCCAAAGAACGTATTTTTTCGCACCGCGACAGCTTCGGCCAATGGCAGCCCAAAGCGCAACGCCCGGAATTGTGGACCTTGTTTAACACCCGCCTGCAGCCCGATGAGCACTTTCGCGTGTTTCCGATTTCCAACTGGACCGAACTGGACGTGTGGCAGTACATCGAGCGTGAGCAAATCGAGTTGCCGTCGCTGTATTACGCCCACCAGCGAAAGGTGGTTGAACGCAAAGGATTGCTGGTGCCTGTGACGGAACTGACCCCCGCTCTCAATGGCGAGCAGGTGGTTGAAAAAACCGTGCGTTTTCGTACCGTGGGCGATATTACCTGCACTTGCCCAGTCGATAGCCCGGCCACCACGGCCGCCGAGATCGTGATCGAGACACTGGCTGCCGACGTGAGTGAACGCGGTGCAACGCGCATGGATGACAAAACTTCCGACGCTTCGATGGAAAAGCGCAAGAAAGACGGGTACTTCTGATGAGCACTACTGATTTAATAGCAGCTAACGCTGCCAATGGATCTGTCACGGGCCAAAATGATTTGCGTTCCGCCTTGAAATTCATTACCTGTGGTTCGGTGGATGACGGCAAGAGCACGCTGATCGGTCGACTACTGGTGGACAGCCGAGCAGTGCTGCAGGACCACCTGGCGGGCGTGCAGCGCGGCGGCGAAACCGATCTGGCCTTGCTGACCGACGGCCTGTCGGCTGAGCGCGAGCAGGGCATCACCATCGATGTGGCCTACCGCTATTTTGCCACCGAGCGCCGAAAGTTCATCATTGGCGACGCCCCAGGCCATGAGCAGTACACCCGTAACATGGTCACAGCAGCCTCCAGCGCCGACGCCGCCGTGGTGCTGGTTGACGCAACCAAGCTCGACTGGAACAACCCGTCGCTTGAGTTGCTGTCGCAAACTCGCCGCCATTCGCTGCTGGTCAATCTGCTGCGCGTGCCGTCAATCGTGTTCACGGTGAACAAGCTTGATGCGGTCGCAGACCCAACCGTCGCCTTTGAAAATATCAGTGCGGCGCTGACTGCCTTTGCCAAGGCCGCCAAAATTCCGGTCAAGGCCATCGTGCCAATCTCCGCGTTAATCGGCTACAACGTCGTCGACGCCAAGCCAGGCTGGTGCGGCTACAACGGCTTGTCGCTGCTGCAGCTGCTGGAAAAGTTGCCGGCCACACCAGCGGAGACGCTTGAAGCCTTTTCCCTCCCGGTGCAATGGGTGGAAAAATTCTCATCCTCGTCCGATACCTCGCAGGGCCGTCGCGTATTTTGGGGCCGCGTCGCCACCGGGGGCGTGCAACCGGGCCAGACGGTAACCATCCTGCCAAGCGGGCAAACCGCCGTGGTGGCACAGGTGCTGGACCATACCCGCCAGCCCAAATCCATTTCCGCCGGTCACAGCGCGGGCATTGTGCTCGACCGCGAAGTGGACGTGTCGCGCGGTGACTGGCTGCTCGCCGCTAAAACTTTTGAACCGATCCGCGAGCTTTCGGTCACCATCGCCTGGATGGATGATGAGCCGCTGATAGCAGGCCGCGTCTACTGGGCGTTGCATGGGCACCGTTGGGTCAAGGCTAAAGTCAAGCGCATCGTGCACAAACTCGATGTCAATACGCTGGCCGAAGAAGACGCCAGTGAGTTGCCGCCCAACGCGATTGGGCACATTGAACTAACCGTGCAGGAACCGCTGCCGACCTTGCCTTATGTACGCTCGCGCGTGCTGGGCTCGCTGGTGCTGGTGGATACGGCGTCGCACAAAACCTCTGGCGCAGCGCTGGTTCTTTGACAAGAATCAAGTGAAACGCAGTTTTCTCTTTTAACCCTACGGCCGGAAACCTCTTAAAATTAAAGGTTTACACCGACCGACCCTCACACCATGACACACATCGTCTCTGACTCGTGCATCCGCTGCAAATACACCGACTGTGTGGATGTCTGCCCTGTGGACTGTTTTCGCGAAGGTCCGAACATGCTGGTTATCGACCCGGACGAGTGCATTGATTGCGCCGTGTGTATTCCGGAATGTCCTGTTAACGCCATTTACGCTGAAGAAGATTTGCCGGCTGATCAATTGCAGTTCATCAAACTCAACGCCGAATTGAGCCGGGCTGCGGGGTGGACAAGCATCACCAAGCGCAAAGACGCGTTGCCGGATGCCGAGGAATGGAAAGACAAGACAGGGAAACTTCCTGAGCTAAAGCGCTAAAACTGACATGCCACCGGGCAATTGAAGCCGACCCCGATCCGTTTACAAAACAAGTCAAGAAAACATGGAACCTCAACTGAACCAAGAAGTGATTAACACCGCCGCCCAGCACGATGGCCCCATCGAAACCGATGCCGTCATCGTGGGCGCTGGCCCTGTCGGTCTTTTTCAGGTGTTTGAGTTGGGTCTGCTTGAGATTAAGGCCCACGTGATCGATTCACTCGCTTATCCGGGCGGCCAATGCATTGAACTCTATCCCGACAAGCCGATTTATGACATTCCTGCGGTACCCGTCTGCACCGGTAGGGAGCTAACAGACAACCTGCTCAAACAAATCGAACCGTTTAGCGCGACTTTCCACTTTGGCCAGGAAGTGAGTGTGGTTGAAAAACAGGACGACGGTCGCTTCTTTGTTGAAACGTCAAAAGGCACCAAGTTTCTGACCAAGACGATTTTTATTGCGGCCGGTGTGGGGGCCTTCCAACCCAAGCTGTTGCGGATTGATGGCCTGGAAAAGTTTGATGACGCCCAGCTGTTTTACCGTGTCAAAAATCCGGCTGACTTTGCCGGTAAAAATTTAGTGATCGTCGGCGGTGGGGATTCAGCGCTGGACTGGGCGCTCAATTTTGTGGCAGAAGGGCCGCATAAAGCCGAAAGTGTAATTTTGATTCATCGCCGCGACGGCTTTAAGGCCGCGCCTGCCAACGTGGCCAAAATGAAGGACTTGTGTGATGCCTACGAAATGCAGTTCATCGTAGGCCAAGTCACCGGATACGAGGAAAAAGAGGGCAAACTCACCTCAGCCAAAGTGACGGGTGCCGATGGAATAACCCGCGTCGTGCCGCTGGACGTGCTACTCGTATTCTTTGGCTTAAGTCCCAAGCTCGGACCCATTGCCAATTGGGGTCTGGACATCGAGCGCAAGCAGCTCAAGGTGGACACCGAAACGTTTTCAACCAATGTTCCCGGCATCTTCGCGGTAGGCGACATCAACATCTACCCTGGCAAGAAAAAACTGATTCTGAGCGGCTTCCATGAATGCGCGTTGGCGGCGTTTGGCGCTGCGCCTTTCATCTTCCCGGACAAAAAGATCCATCTGCAATACACCACGACGAGCACTAAACTGCACAAGGTGCTGGGTGTCGAGACCCCGGTGTTTGACTAAATCCGGCGTTTACGACCGCACTAAAAGCCCACTCTGAGGTGGGCTTTTTTGCAGGTTGTTTACCTGGCTCAAAGGAACTGCCAAACCGATCTGCCCGTCAATTCGTTTTACAATTTGCTCTGTATTCATAGGAATGCGCTAGCCAAAGGTGTTGCTGCGAATTGTCATGGAACGAGCAGCAACTGAGAAAGTCCCTTTGAACCCGATTGACGTCATCCTCGCGCAGGAAAGCATGTCACAAACGCCCCCCAGGGCCACGTACAAGCCGGTCCGCCGTTTACGAATGGAACTCCAGATGGCCGCTACGCCACTATCCACCACTGCTGACAATACTGCACTCACACCGCTACCCGCGGGCGACCGCCTGTTCGGCTGGAGCGACCATGCTGCACTTTGGCTCAGTCTGGGCGTGGGCCTTCTCGTTATTCAGATCGGGTCTTATCTGGTGCCCGCACTTGGCGCTAAAGAGGCATTAACGGTCATCGTCTTCGGCTCCGTATTCGGTGCGGGCTTGCTGGCCTGGACCGCCAAGATGGGCTGTGACACGGGCTTGTCGAGCGCGGGTCTGATGCATGCCACTTATGGCAGCAGCTTTGCGCGCCTGCCCGTGCTGCTGAACATTGTGCAACTCATTGGCTGGACCACTTTTGAGCTGGTCGTCATGCGCGATGGCACGGTAGCCATCGCCCGCCAGTCCGGCAGTTTCACCGACGCCTGGTGGCCGCTGCTAACCACTTTGCTCTGGGGTGCCCTGCTGCTGGCATTGCTGTCGGGTTCAATGGTGAAACTGGTGCGAAAGTTTATTGGCCGTTATGGCTTGCCGCTGGTTATTGCTTCACTGCTGTGGCTCAGCTGGCAGTTTCTTTCCAAGGCCAGCGCCCAAGGCTTGACAGCCGTGTGGAATCGTGCCGGCGACGGCAGTATGAGCACCCTTTCGGCGCTCGATCTCGTCATCGCCATGCCGGCGTCGTGGCTGCCTCTGGTGGCTGACTTTGCGCGCCATGGTCGTGATGGCAACAGCGCTTTTCGAGGCACCTGGTTGGGTTACACCGTCGCCAACATCTGGTGCTACGCCCTGGGTGTGCTGGTCGCCCTAACGACGCCCAGTACCGACATGGTCGCCGCGCTGTTGTTGGCGCAAGGTGGCTTAATCGCGCTCGGGCTGATTTTGATTGACGAAGTGGATAACGCCTACGGCGATCTGTACTCGGGTTCGGTCGCGGGCCACAGCCTGAAGCCGGTCTGGACTGTACGGCGCTGGGGCATGGTGCTGGCCGTGCTGTCCACTGCGCTGGCGCTGGTGCTACCCATGCACAGTCTTGAACCGTTTTTACTGATACTCAGTTCGATTTTTGTACCGTTATACGGCGTCATTCTGGCGCGTCTGGCTGGCCACTCCGATGTGGTATCGCTGGTAACAGAACGCAGGGTGAACTACAGCGCGGTCGTGATCTGGCTGCTGGGCGTTACCTGCTACCACCTCTGTGCCCAACTAGCCCCCAGCTGGGGAGCAACGTTACCGACCTTGGCACTGACCTTTGTGTTGGCGCGTGTCAGCCGCGGCCTGTCTAACCGTTCAGACGTCAGCGCAGCGGCTTAAGCCACATGCGCTGGGGCGCATGGCCGTGGTTTAGCGGCCCGCTTCCAGCGCCAGTGCGCACATTGGCCCCAGCCTCCAGCGCAACGCGCACAAAGGTGTGCGCTGCCCGCACGGCCTCCAATAAAGAAGACCCACGCGCGAGGTGCGCGGCAATCGCTGACGACAGGGTGCAGCCGGTGCCATGGGTATTGGCGCTGTGTATGCGCGGCGCGCGCAGCCAGTGCATTTCACCGTTTTGCATCACCAATAAATCGCTCACCACTTCGCCCGACAAATGCCCCCCTTTCAGCAACACCGCCCGTGCGCCCATTGCCAGCAGCTCAAGCGCCGCAGCTTCCATTGCTCCCTCGCTAACCAACGGCCTGCCAACCAGCAATGACGCCTCGTCCAGATTCGGGGTGACCACGTCGGCGCGCTGAAACAGCTCGCTGACCAACACCGCAATAGCCGGGTTGTCAATCAGCACGGCGCCGCTCGTGGCCACCATCACCGGGTCCAGTACTACTTTTTTAAGTCTATGGCGATCAATTGCTTGCGTCACAGTCCGCACAATATCGGAGGAATGCAGCATACCGATCTTCACAGCATCCACACCAATGTCTTCGACCACTGCATCAATCTGGTCGCGCAGCATCGCAGGGGGAACGCCGTGAATCGCCCGAACGCCCTGGGTGTTTTGCGCGGTCAAGGCGGTGATGGCCGTCATGCCATAGCAGCCGAGCGCCGCGAAGGTTTTCAGATCTGCTTGAATGCCCGCGCCGCCGCCACTGTCGGATCCGGCGATGGAAAGCACGCGCGAATATTCAAACTCAAAGGCTTTGTCCGTCATCACCTAAGTCCCCGCGTTTTTAACTCGGCATCACACAATGATCTGAGTTCGGCGGCGGCCGTGCCCGGGTCATCCGCAGCACACAAGGCGCTCACCACGGCAAGGCCGTCGGCCCCGGCACGCAGCACATCACTGGCGTTTCCCGCGTGAATGCCGCCGATGGCAACCAAGGGCAAACGGGTGGCGGCCCGCACCGCGATAAGCCCTTGAAGGCCCCAGAAGTTTTTGGTATCGGTCTTGGTCGGCGTGGCAAAGACAGGGCTCACGCCGAGGTAATCCAGCGGCAACCCGGCGCTTTGCGCCACATCGTCCATGGTTTCGACAGACCAGCCGATAAAGACCTCAGGCGGCAGCAGCCTGCGCGCCTGATCGACCGGCAAGTCGCGCTGACCCAGATGCACGCCTTCCGCACCGCAGGCCAGGGCCACGTCAATACGGTCGTTGATTACAAGTGGCACACGGTGCGGCGCCAGCAGTTTTTTCAGCATCAGGGCTTGCTCTACAAACTCTCGGGTGCCCAGGTGCTTTTCGCGCAACTGCACGCAGCTGACTCCACCCTGTACTGCGGCATCGACTAGGTCGACCAGCGATCGACCACGCATCAGCGACTGGTCTGTGACCAGATACAAACGCAAGGCGTCAGGGTTCAGCCTTGCCACGTTGTCACCACGTTTGCGACTGCAGCTTAAGTCGCTTCTCAAACGTGGGTTGCTCCAGCAACTGCAGCTCGTCAATCAGGCTCACCGCCAGGCTGCCGACACCCAAACCGCGGCCTTGCACCTTCTCCGCAGCCACCTCACCCGCCACACCCAGGAGGGCCATGGCAGCCGTGGTGGCGCGCCAAGCATCAGGCTGCACGGCGCAGAACGCACCGATGAGTGCCGTGGCCGAGCAGCCGACGCCGGTAATTCGCGTCATCCATGAATGACCGTTGGACAGACGGGCCCAGCGCTTATGGTTGTCAAAGACATGATCAATCTCGCCGCTCACGCAGACCGTGCCTGCGGTGCGGCCCACCAGTCTTTGCGCGGCGCCCAGCGCGTCCGTGGCTGGCGCACTACTGTCGACACCGCGCGTTTTAACGGCGGCGCCCGCGACACTCATAATTTCAGAACCGTTGCCACGAATCACAGTGGGCGAGGCGATCGCCAACAGTGCCTCCAGCGCCTGATTCCGATAAGGCGTCGCACCGGCACCCACGGGATCAAGTACCGAAGGAATACCGCGCTGAGCGGCGGCCGCCAAAGCCAGCTTCATGCTCTCGACCCAATAAGGATCGAGCGTGCCGATGTTAAGCACCAAGGCCTGGGCGATTTCCACCATCTCCCGAACCTCCTCATGGGCATGGGCCATCACCGGCGAAGCACCGGCAGCCAGCAATACGTTGGCGTTCAAGTTGATAACCACCAGGTTGGTGATGCAGTGCACCAGCGGCGAACGTTCACGGACGGCCACAACATCTGACCAGAGATCCGCAGCAGAAAGATTCGGGGTCATATTTCCTTTTTACGACGAGAAAGCAGGAGGTAAACATACCAAGATACGCCCGGTGCGGCAAAACTTGCGCCGCCCATCGCCGAACATGCTGCCTCGCGAAATGTCTTGTTGCGAACGATTATGTCGGAACCCAGGTGTGCTTCTCACACTGATAGGGGCCCTCCATGCCAATCTCACCCCGCATTGCGGCATCATTCAGTTCAATCGGCCGGCACTTCTTCGGGGCAACCGAAGGTTTGCAGCGACAATCGAGCTCCATGCAATCCAGACACCTCTAAATGACCGCTGACTATCTGTTTGAACAAGCCGTCATGCTGTCCTACCGGTGGGCGGCTTACGCCCTGTTGAATTTGGCCGATGATGCCGCGATATTGGCGCTGATTTTCTGCTGAGCGACTGCCCAACCCGTTGCGGAAGCGGCCGGCGTCCTATTTTTCTTCGGTTATAGCTATAGTCGAAAATATATTAGCCGCCCTGCCACGGTGATTTCCCGCGCGGCCGTTGCTCGTCATGTAATGAGTCTTAAGAGTCGTGAGTTTGTAATTTGACGGCAGCCTTCAAGGATACTGACAACAGACCACCCGGAGAAGAACATGCAAAGATTTCAGGGGAAAACCGTGATCGTCACGGGTGGAGGCGGAGGAATTGGTGGTGCAACCTGCCGACGCTTCGCACAAGAGGGCGCACAGGTCGCCGTGTTTGACAGAAATCTTGCTGGCGCCGAAAAGATTGCTGCCGAAATTCGCGCGAGCGGTGGAGTGGCACAGGCATTTCGTTGCGATATCACTAGCCGTTCCGACATCAATGCTTGCGTTGCGGCAACCGAATCCAGCCTGGGGCCCATCGAGGTACTGGTCAACAACGCCGGTTGGGACGTTTTCAAACCATTTACCAAGACCGAGCCCGCAGAATGGGACCAGCTGATCGCCATCAACCTGACCGGCGCATTGCACATGCACCATGCCGTCTTGCCTCTGATGGCCACCCGCAAACGCGGACGTATTGTCAACGTCTCGTCGGATGCGGCGCGCGTTGGTTCTTCGGGCGAAGCGGTATATGCGGCGTGCAAGGGCGGTCTGGTGGCGTTTTCCAAGACCATCGCCCGCGAACATGCACGCCATGGAATTACGGTCAATGTGGTGTGCCCTGGTCCAACAGACACGGCCCTGTTTGCTGATTACAAGGCGGGAGCGAGCAACCCGGAAAAGCTGCTGGAAGCTTTCGAGCGATCAATCCCGCTTGGGCGCATTGGCCTGCCCGGCGACCTTCCCGGCGCCATTCTGTTCTTTGCCAGCGACGACGCCGGCTACGTCACGGGCCAGGTGCTTAGCGTCTCTGGCGGCCTGACCATGCACGGATGAAACAACCCCACGTTAAGGAAACCAACCATGCAGTATGAAGATATTCTTTTCGATGTGCGCAATGGCGCGGCCTGGATCACAATCAACCGCCCTGAAAAAATGAACGCCTTTCGCGGCCGCACCTGCGATGAACTCATTCACGCCCTCAATCATGCAGGCTACGACAAGGCCATTGGCGTCATCGTTCTGGCTGGCGCAGGCGAGAAGGCATTTTGCACCGGCGGTGACCAATCGACCCACGAAGGCCAGTATGACGGTCGCGGCACTATCGGATTGCCGATGGAAGAGTTGCACAACGCCATCCGCGATGTACCCAAACCAGTGATTGCCCGGGTGCAAGGCTATGCCATCGGCGGCGGCAACGTGATTTGCACTATCTGTGATCTCACAATTGCTTCCGAGAAAGCCCAGTTTGGCCAAGTGGGCCCCAAGGTAGGGTCGGTTGATCCCGGCTATGGCACCGCCCTCCTGGCGCGGGTGGTGGGCGAGAAAAAAGCGCGCGAGATGTGGTACCTGTGCCGACGCTACTCGGCCGACCAAGCGCTGGCGATGGGCTTGGTCAACGCCGTCGTGCCGCACAACCAGCTGGACGCTGAAGTGCAAAAGTGGTGCGATGAGATCATGGAAAAAAGCCCCACGGCGATTGCCATCGCCAAACGCTCCTTCAATATGGACACCGCGCATCAAAGCGGCATCGCCGGCATGGGTCTGTATGCGCTGAAGCTTTACTACGACACGGACGAATCGCGTGAGGGCGTCAAAGCCTTCCAGCAAAAACGCAAACCCGACTTCCGCAAGTTCGCGAAATAACTGCAGCTCTCCCACCATGCAGGGTTTCTGTCCCTTCAAGGAAGAAGCACTGGAGACAAGATGAACCCCTGCATCAATGAAGACCTTGCCGCTGCAGCCCCACACGCTCGTCGTTTCGCGACTGAAGGTGTCGCCGCTGGATTTTTAGACTGCGATCAAAAGCGCGTAGTAGACCGAACCTTGATGGCCGAGAGGGGAGAAATGGTTTTCATTGCGCCTGAATTGCCGGCGGCGTCTGGCAACGAATGTGATTCATGAAGAAGTGCCCGCGCAGTGAAATGTTTCGCGACAAAACGCCTTGAGTCAACCCTCCGCTTCCCTTGAATCAGTCTCCAACGTCACCCCATAAATTATCCGCGTGCTGCACCTGAATCTGAGACCATCCTGAAACAGAGCGGGGCATTCGGAACAAAAAAGCTACCTGGGTAAAAAAGTAGCAACTCCATGGCCGGCGTTCCGTCGGGGATCTTCCACCGCTAAACTTGACCGAACTTGTAGTGTGCTGACGACCATGAGAGCCTTTACCGATTCCCCAATGAACGCCACCGCATTTTCTAGCGTTGCTGTCCAGCCCGTAGCCATTGCGCGTCCGACGCTGCTCCGCAATGCAATGATTGCGCTGGGGGTGGTGGCGCTGCATGCCGGATTTATCTGGACGCTGCAAAGCGGACTGCGTATGCGCACCGAAACACTGCTGGTGACTGCCGAAGTCTTGTCCCAGTTTGTTGACCCACCCGTGCCCAGAGTTGCGGCGCCCGCTCCCGCACTTCCGGTGTCGCCGTCACCACGCCGCCCACCTGCCCCGAGCGCGCAGAAAAAAGCGATCGTCAAAGTGCCGCTCCAGTTACAACCGCCTTCCCTCACCGTTGCCGCGCCCACACCGGCACTGGACACACCGTTGGCCGACGGCCCGCCGCCCCTTTCCTCGGCGCCTGCCGCCGCAATTGCAGGACCGGCTCCTGCAAGCCTTGCCAGACCGCCGGCATTGCAGCAGCCGTCGAGCAACGCTGACTACCTGCAAAACCCGAAGCCCGCCTACCCGCCCCAAAGCGAACGACTGGGGGAGACCGGCAAAGTGGTTTATAAAGTCTGGATCGGGCCCGATGGGAAAGCCGAGCACGCTGAACTGGTCACCTCCAGTGGCTTTTTACGTCTCGACAAAGCAGCTTACGAAACGGTCATGCGTTGGCGTTACGTGCCCGGCAGGCGCAACGGCGTGGCGGAAACCATGCCCTTCAACGTACCGATCAACTGGGAACTGCGTAATTAATTTTGGACTGTGGAGTATGGATTCATGAATTCCCAATTTGGCCTTGCCAACGCCTGGAGCCAAGGCGATATCGTCACCAAATCCGTAGCCTTGCTGTTATTGAGCATGTCGCTCGCTTCTTGGATAGTCATCATCATCAAGACACTGGATCTGATCAAGTACAAAAAGATTTCCGGGGCCGCTGAAGCTTTTTGGTACAGCCCGGATTTCGCGTCGGGCCTCACCAAGCTGGGGCTCGACCCTGGCAATCCTTTTCGTCAATTGGCACTTGAAGGCCGTGAGGCCACACTCCACCACCTCAACACACAAGCGCAGCTGCACAATTCGCTGGATATGAGCGACTGGGTCACACGTGCGCTACGCAACGCCATCGACGAATTCACCGCCAAGCTGCAATCCGGCTTGGCCATCCTCGCATCGGTGGGCTCCACAGCCCCCTTTGTCGGCCTGTTTGGCACTGTCTGGGGCATCTATCACGCACTGTTGTCCATTGGCGCGGCCGGCCAGGCGACGATCGACAAGGTGGCCGGCCCGATTGGTGAGTCGCTGATCATGACGGCGCTGGGTCTGGCTGTAGCCATTCCAGCGGTACTGGGCTACAACGCACTGGTGCGCGGCAACAAGGGCGTTTTGCAAAAGCTGAATCGCTTTGCGCACGACCTGCACGCCTATTTCGTCACTGGCGCCCGCGTCGGCACAGGAGGCTTAACCAACGTAGTCCCTATGAAAAAGCCTAATATTTGAGGCATGAATTTCCCTGTCCCCCTCAAAGGTCAGGGCCACTCCCTAACGGAAAAGTAATATGGCTTTTGGAACCCAGGAAGACACCGACGAGGTGATGAATGAGATCAACATGACGCCCATGGTGGACGTCATGCTGGTGCTGCTCATCATCTTTATCATCACAGTACCGGTGATGAAAAACTCCGTGAATATCGAGCTGCCGCGCGCCACCAGCGAGACGCAAAAAGTGAAGCCGGAGACAATTCTTCTGAGTGTGGATGCGGAGGGCCGCTACTTCTTGAATGAAACCAGGGTAACTGAAGAAGATCTGGTACCCCGGTTAAAGGTTGCAGCGGCCCAAAATCCCCAGCCCGACTTGCATATCCGAGGCGACAAATCAGTTCGCTACGAGCGCGTGGCACAAGCCATGGCGGCAGCGCAGCAGGCAGGCCTGCACAAAATCGGTTTTATTACTGAACCGAAGAACTGATCTTATCGGCCAATTGCCGCAATGCCTGCACGGGCAATCTGCGCGTCTTCTGCGGACTTCACGCCGCTGACACCAACAGCGCCAATGCACTGTCCCTCTTTCACGATGGGTATGCCACCTTCAAGCATGCCTTGAATATAAGGCGCTGAAAGGAACGAGGTGCGGCCGCCGTTGATGACGTCTTCGTAGACCTTGCTCTCGCGGCATCCCATTGCAGCGGTATTGGCCTTGGAAGGCGCAATATGCGCGGAAATAGGTGCCGCCCCATCCAGCCGTTGTAGATACAGCAAATGGCCGCCGTCATCGACAATGGCGATGCTCACGGCCCAGTTATTTTTAAGGGCTTCCGCTTCGGCTGCGGCGGCAATGGCTTTGACGTCCACAAGTTCCAGTACTACTTTTGATTTCATGGTTTTCCAAGTTTTTCGAGGACATTGTGTGCAAAGATCTCAAGCATACGCAAATTTAAAGAACTTTCAGGCTCCGATTGCCCGCAAAAAGGCTTATAGAACCCTTACAAATAGTAGTAGGTGGGCAGTGGGAGGTCTTGAAAAGCCAGGGTTGACCCCTAAAATAGCAGTGCTCACATTTACGGACTCTTTGGAGACGATATTCATGACTGACAATGTTCAAACCCTTGACTACGGCTCGGCAAGCTCTGCCCTGCAGCGCAACAAGGTACTGCGCAACACTTATTGGTTGTTGGCACTGAGCCTGCTTCCGACGGTGCTTGGGGCCTGGGTCGGAGTAGCGACTGGAATCACCCAGGCGCTCACCGGCGGGCTCGGGATGATTGTGTTTCTGGGCGGTGCCTTTGGCTTTATGTTTGCCATTGAGAAAACCAAAAACTCGGCCGCGGGCGTGCCGGTGTTGCTGGGCTTTACCTTTTTCATGGGGCTAATGCTCTCCCGCATGATCGGCATGATTCTGGGCTTTAGAAATGGCTCCGAGCTGATCATGACGGCTATGGGCGGCACCGCTGGCGTGTTCTTCGTGATGGCCACGCTGGCCAGCGTGATCAAGAGAGATATCTCGGGCATGGGAAAGTGGCTGTTTGTCGGTGCCGTCGTAGTCATGATTGGCGGCATCATCAATATTTTCGTAGGTTCGTCAGCTGGCATGATGGCCATTTCAGTGGCGGTGATTGCGATTTTCAGCGCCTACATGCTGTACGACCTGAAGCAAATCCTGGACGGCGGTGAAACCAATTACATCAGCGCTACGCTGGTCCTGTACTTGGATATCTTCAATGTCTTCCAGGCTTTGCTGGCCCTGCTGGGGATTTTTGGCGGTGAACGCGACTAAGACTAAGCGGTTTCAATAAAAAAGGGCCTTCGGGTCCTTTTTTATGCTTCTTTGTTGCGACTAAAGCCTCTCGAACACCACCATGGATTCCACATGCGCCGTGTGCGGGAACATATTGATCACGCCTGCCGCCGCGCAGCGGTAGCCGCCGCCCTCCACCAGCAAGCCTGCATCCCGTGCCAAAGTAGCCGGATTACAACTCACATACACAATCCGGGTAGGCGGCGTCCAGGCTCCGAGCAACAGGCTCTGCTGTTGTCCGGCATCGTCGCAGGGCACACCGGTCACCATCTGCTGGTGCAGCGCGGCCAAGGATTTAAACAATTCGAACGCACCTTCACGCGGCGGATCTACCAGCCATTTGTCGGCAACGCCATCTTTCACCAGCATGGCCGGAGTCATCTCAAACAGGTTTCTTGCTACAAATTTGGTCTCTGCCAGCGCAGGGCGAGCGGCAGATGCCGGCTTGTTGAATTCAAAGTTTTGGCGTGAACGGGCCACCAACACGTCGCTGCCTTCAATGCCCAGTACTTCACGGGCCCGCGTAGCCAGCGGCAATGTGAAATTACCGAGGCCGCAAAACCAGTCGATGACCCGCTCATGGCGTTGTACATCGAGCAAACGCAGCGCACGAGAAACCAGCACCTGATTGATATGCGGGTTGACCTGAGTGAAATCGGTCGGCTTGAAGGGCATGATCACGCCAAACTCCGGCAAGCCGTAGCTCAACTCCAGAACGTTTTCATCCAACAGTTTGACGGTCTCCAACCCGCCGGGCTGCAACCACCATTGCAAGCCCGGATTCACCGCGGCGAAGGCCCGCAATTTAGCCAGATCGCCCGTACTGAGCGGCTCCATGTGTCGCAGCACCATGGCCGTTACATCGTCGCCACACGCCAGTTCAATCTGCGGCAAGGTTTCTTTGGCGTCCATGCTGCCTATCAACTCGCGCAGCGGCAGCAACATGGCACTGATGTGTCGCGGCAACACGTGGCATTCGGTCATGTCCGCCACATAGCCGCTCTTGCGCTCATGAAAACCGACCAATACAACACCTTTTTTCCGCACGTAGCGCACCGACAGGCGTGCGCGGTAACGGTAGGCCCAAGACGGCCCTTCAATCGGCCTAAGCAGGTTGTCTGCCTTGACCTTTCCAATATGCCAGAGGTTGTCTTCCAGCACCCGCTGTTTGACAGCCACCTGCGCGCCCACATGCAGATGCTGCATTTTGCAGCCGCCACAGGCACCTGTGTGCATCCCGAAGTTGGGACAAGCTGGGCGCACTCGCTGTGACGACTCCCGGTAAACCGCTAATAACGTGGCTTTTTCGAAAGTGTTTTTCTTTCGGAAAACGTTGGCAGTCACCTGTTCAAAAGGCAAGGCACCTTCAATGAACACCACCTTGCCGTCGGCCCGGTGGGCAATGCCCTGCGCTTCGATGTCAAGAGACTCTACGGTCAGTAAATCCAACGGATAGCCTGCCAGCGCGGGAGACTGTTTGTTCTGGGTTTCTTCGGTCATCCCTAATTGTCTCAGGCGAAGGCCTCAATTTACCGGGCGTTCGGTAAAGCGATGGCTTTGGCGGCCCAGCAAACATGCAAGCAGCCGGAAAAACACAAAATTAGCTACAAACTTTGTAGCATGTAGTACCCAAATAACGGGACTATAAGACTATTAATACGCTACCTCAAATACCCGTCCCCAAAAAAAGGAGCCCAGCCAAAGCAGGGCTCCCTTTTTCGAATATCAAGCGCTTATTTGGCGGGCAGGTATTTGGCCGGATCGACCGG
>NZ_JABBPC010000008.1 GCF_012927485.1 Polaromonas sp.
GCGCCGCCAGACGGCTGGCGCGGCTGATGTCCTGGGTGTAGATCGAGGTCGCCAAGCCATACTTGGTGTCGTTGGCCATGCGCACGGCTTCTTCTTCGGTGTCAAAGGGCTGGATGTGGCAGCAGGGGCCGAAGATTTCTTCGCGCACGACGGTCGCGGTTTCCGGCAGGCCGGTCCAGATGGTGGGCTGCACCCAGCAACCGTCCTTCAAGTCGTCCGGCATGTCGGGCACACCGCCGCCAAAGACGATGGTGGCGCCTTCCGCTTTGGCCTTGGCGTAGTAGGACAGCACTTTTTTCTGGTGAATCTTGCTGACCAGCGGGCCAATCCTGGTGTCGGGGTCATTGGGGCGTCCCGGCTTCATGGTTTCGGCCTTTACCTTGAGCGCGGCCACGAACTTGTCGAAGATCGGGCGCTCAACGTAGACCCGTTCAGTGCCCAGGCAGACCTGGCCGCAGTTCTCGAAGACCGAACGGGTGACGGTGTTGACAGCGTTCTCGAAGTCGCAGTCGGTGAACACCACGGCAGCATTCTTGCCGCCCAGTTCCAGCGACACCGGACGGATGCCGTCGGCGGCGGCCTTCATGATGGCGGTGCCGGTTTTGGTTTCGCCAGTGAAGGTGATGCCGTTCACATCCGGGTGTGCGGTCAGCATGGCGCCGGCGGAATTCACGCCGAAGCCGTTCACCACGTTGTAGACGCCGGGCGGCACGCCGACCTGGTTCATCACCTCGCCCAGCAGCGTGGCGGTGCCGGGGGTGACTTCGGACGGCTTGACAACCACGGTGTTGCCGCAGGCCAGCGCCGGGCCGACCTTCCAGGTCATCAGCAGCAGCGGCAGGTTCCATGGGCAGACTACGGCAATGACGCCGCGCGGGGTGCGCACGCCGTAGCTGCGCGCGGTCTTGCCATCGTGGGTGCGCATTTCGAACGATTCGGTCGAGGCGTTTTTGATGGTGTCGGCAAAAAGCTTGAAATTGGCGGCGCCGCGCGGGATGTCGATGTGCGACGCCAGACTCAGCGGCTTGCCGGTGTCGGCAATTTCGGCTTGCAGGAAGTCATCGAACCGACGGTTTATCTCGTTGGCTACCGCATCGAGCATGGCGACCCGGTCCACCACCGACAACTGGCCCCAGGGGCCGTGCAATGCGGCCTTGGCGGCTGCCACGGCGGCATCGACTTCCGGCTGGCCGGCCTCATAGACGTTGCCGATCAGCGCGTTGTCGACCGGATTGCGCTTCTCGTAGGTCTTGCCGCTGACGTTGGTGACGTACTCGCCGTTGATGAAGTTCTTGAAGTCTTTCATATTTTTTTGCTCGTGAAGGGGTGCTTGGCTTTTCGCCCTTAGTTGTTCAATCCGATAGCCGTCAGCCCGGCGCGGGCGCAGGCTTCGTCCTGCTGCTCCGAGCCACCGGAGACGCCGATGCCGCCGATGCGCTGGCCGTTCTCGATCACCGGCAGCCCGCCGCCAAAAGCGACGAAGCGGGGCCTGAGCACCAGGCCTTCCCGCACCGCGGCGGAATGCTGCTGCAATGCTTCGGGCCACTGGCTCGTCGCCAAGCCGAAGCTCGCGGCGGTGTAGGCCTTGTCGATGGCAATCTCGACCGAATGCAGCGGCGCACCCGGCATGCGCAAAAAAGCCGCCAGCACGCCGGAAGCGTCCACCACCGCCACATTGACGCGCACGCCCAGGGCCTCGGCGGCTTGCACTGCCGCACCGATGGCTTGGTAGGCCGCGTGCCAGTCAATCGTTGGTACGCTGACGCTGAGCGGTCGCCTGTTCGCTTCCGGCTTCATGCTTAAAACGCTTTCACCACCGTGAAGCGAAACAAGTTGCCGATGGTCTCGGGGTTGCTGCCCGCCTCGGACCGGTACTCTTTATAGGCGGCGGCCTTCAGGAACACGCCGGCACTCAGGATCGGCAGCACGACCTCGGCGCCAATGGCGTGACGCGACGAGTTGTTGCCGGAGGCACCGGGGCCGCTGTCGTTGCTGACCTGTATCTGGTCGTAGCCGACCACGCCGACCTGCACGGTTTGCAGCATCTTGGCAATGCCCCACTCCACTGTGACCTGGTTGCCTGGCTTGAAGCCACCCGACTTCTCAGAGTTGGTTTCAAACCGCATCAACGCCGAGCCCGAGATTTTCTTGTCAGCGTCGAAGTAGTAAGTCGCCCCACCTGTGAGCATGGTCGATTTGTAGCCCTTGCCAGGGGCGGCGGGCGTTGAGTGGGTGGCGTTGTCGAGCCAGATACCGGCTGCGGCGACCGCATCCCAGTTGGCGCCGTGCCAGCCGAGAACGACAGGGCCGAGGTAAACGTCACCAATACCCGTGGTGCTTTCCGAGATACCGGGGGTGTTGAAAGTCAATGACGTGCGCAGCACCGGGACGATGGTCTCCATGCCGAAGTCCGCGCCCAGGAATTTGGTGTTTGAAATCCAGACCACTCGGTTGGCGAGTGCCACCACGGTACCGGTGTTGCTGCCGGGGATATCGTTGCGGGTGCCAGGTGCTTTCAGTTTTTCAATGTTGTAGTCCACCAGATAGCCGAGATAGTAGGTGCCGGGGGGCGGCACGCTGGCGGCCTGAATGCCTTCGACGCCCGGGACGTAGTGTCCGCCCGCAGAGGCGCTCAGGGCGACGACCAAGGTGGCCATCGCAAAAATGATTTTTTTCATGACTTGTTATTCGTTCCGAAAATTGATGCCCCAAAGTGAATGATATTCATGTGTACACCTCGGTGAACGACGACACCATCTCACCGGTGTGAAAGAAGATGCCGCTGCCCAAATGGTCTTCCGACCAGGTGGTGACGGGCCGGTCGCGCTGTGCCAGGTAGCCCAGCCCGGCGAAGGTTTCGTTGCGGTTGCCGCTTGGGTCAAAGAAGTAGATCGTCTCACCGCGTGTGATGCCGTGGCGCGTGGGGGCGACGTCGATTTTGGTCTTGGTCTTGCCCATGATGTCGGCGGCCTTCAGAATGTCGTTCCACGAATCGAGGTAGAAGGCAATGTGGTGCAAGCCCATGCGCGGGCCACCGACAAAAGCAATGTCGTGCGGCGTGGTGGTGCGAGACAGCCAAGTGGCGGCCTGCATGTCGCCAGCGGGGCCAACCAGGATTTGCTCGGTGAGGAAGAAGTCCAGTACTTCCATCACAAACCTGGTGTTCTCGGCGACTTTGTTGACGCCGGTCTCCGGATTCAGTTCGCACATCAGCAGGCAGTGATCGAGCCAGTGCGCGCCAGCACCTTTGATGTTGTCGGGCCACGGGTCCGGGTTTTGGGTGCCGACTTCGGTGCCGACGTATTCTTTCATCGCATACAGCCGCATCTCGTGGCCGCTGGGCAGCTTGAACTGCAGCATGCGGCCAGTCGACGGCAGCGTGCCTTCAGGGAGAAACTTAGTGGCGGTGCCGTAGGCTTGGACCCTCTTTTGCAGATCGTCCAGGTCGGCATCGTTCTCGACCTTGTAGGCCACATGGTTCATGCCGGCCTGGTCGGACGGGGTCAGTATCACCGAGTATTTATCCCACTCGTCCCAGCACTTGAGGTACACGTTGCCGTGCTTGTCCTCCATCGTTTTTTTCATGCCCAGCACGTTTTCATAATGCTTGAGCGCGGCGGCCATGTCCATCACCCGAATGCTGATGTGACCAATACGTGAAATACCCATTTGATGTCTCCTCGTTGTAGAAATATTTATGGATTTACCGTGAAGGAAAATCCTTTGCTGAACGGCTTTTCAAATTTGCCCGCTACCGTCAACTCAATGGCGGTGACGGGCGCAACACGACAGGCCAGCGTCAAGCCGTCTGCCTCTTCCTCGGCACTGACGTGCGCGCGGCTGATGGGGCCCAAGGGGCGACATTGCCCCTCAAGAACATGAACCTTGCAGACACCACAGCCGCCGTTGACGCAGCCCACCGGAATGCTCTTGCGGCCCAGGCGCAACATGCCTCGCAACAGACTCTCGTCATGCGCGCACAGAAAGGTCTCGTCGGTTTGCGTGACGTGAACGCTGAGCTTGGGGCGGGTGTCGAACAACATGGTGATGACTCCTCACACTCGCTTGAACAAGGGGCTGCGCGTCTGATTGGCATCGGCCGCCGAAATGAATTTTTCGGTATAGATATCGCGCTCAAACAGGCGCCCCTGCATCAGCGTGCTGATGCAGGCTTCAATCATGATCGGCGGTCCGCACAGGTAGGCTTTGCGACCACGAAAGTCGTTGGCGAAATGCGCTTTGGCGGCCTCGTGCACCATGCCGCGCGCGCCGGTCCAACCCGTGTCTGGTGGCTCATTCGAAAGCACCGGCACGTAGTCGAAGTTGGGGTGCTGCTCGGTCAGCGCCACGAACTCGTCGTGGTGGTACAGCTCGGCCTGGTAGCGCGCGCCGTTGACCAGCGCGATAGGGCGCGTGCAATCCTGCGCCAGCAAATCCAGAATCATCGAGCGCGGACTCGACAGGCCGGAACCGCCGGCCAGAAACAGGTAGGGCAGTTGCTCCGCCTGGTGTTGCGACTGGCGCACAAAAAAGCGTCCGTAAGGTCCGCTGAAGCGCACGTTGTCGCCGACCTTGAGCGTGTCATGCACCCAGCCGGTGGCCGCGCCGCCAGGCACGCGCCGGATATTGAGTTCGATCTCGCCACTCTGCGAGGGCGCACTGGCGATGGAGAAGGCCCGGCTCTGCGCCTCGCCCGGCACCACCAGGTTGATGTACTGACCGGCCTGGAACACTATGTGTTGAGGTGCGTCCAGTTCGATCCAGACGCCCTTGACGGTCGGCGTCAGATCGACCAGACGCGACACCGTGCCGCGGTAGTCCTGCACCGGCAGATTCAGGGCATCGGGCTCTTCCTCGATCTCGGCGTCGATGGTCACGTCCGATTGCAGCGTGGCGCAGCAGGCCAGGCACTTGCCTTCTTCGCGCTCATAGTCCATCAACGCAAAATTTGAAGCCGCGCCGTGATCGACTTCGCCCTCGGTGACATCGATCTTGCAAGTCGCGCACAGGCCATGGCAGCAGGCGTGCGGCAAGTAGATGCCGGAGCGCAGGGCGGCGTCGAGGATGGTTTGCCCCTCCTCGACCTCCAGCACCTGCCCGGTCGACTCAAAGGTGAGTTGGTAGCTCATCTGCGTCTCGTCAACTCAGTTGCACGAACCCTGCAGGCCGTTCAGGCCCGGGGTGCGAAAACGGATCACGTCCTTGTGACCCAGGCCGTTCTCTGCCAGCGATTTCTCGGCATCGGGCGTCCAGGTCTTGCCAGACTTGAACCATTCGGTTTTGTTCCAATCGATCTTTGCGAAATCCGGGTGCGCGCCAAAGAGGCGAGGAAGGCTGCCTGTGAGCATGTCGCCGAACTTCAGGGTCGGCGGCATCGGCACACAAAACGGGGCGCAAAACATCAGGTGGTTTTCCCAGCCGATGTAGAGCAGCGGCACCGGGAACTTGTCCACGGTGTCCTTCTGGATGAAGGGGTAGGGGCGAACAGAAGCAATAGCCATGATGAGTCGGTCTCCTGGAAAGGGCTCAGTTGCCGGTGGCGAGATCACGCCAGGCCTTGAAGTTTTTCTGGTCCTGCGAGCCTTCAAAATCAAGGTTGTCGCGGCCCATCTCGATGCGGTACCACTTGAGCACCTCGGCCAGCGGATCGAAGCCGGGCACGGTCGGGTCGGTATCAGGCGGGAAGCAATTGCCCTGATAAATCTGGTGCACCGGCAACCAGGCCTGCATATATTTTTCGGGCTCGTGGTCAAAGATATCTTTGCAGCCGTCGGAACAAAAGTGGTACTTCATGCCGCTGTAGTCGGACTCGCGGTAGCAGATCTTGGTCGGGTCGTCAGGCTCGGTGAAGACCATCGGAATCTGGCAGACCTGACATAACATCGGCAGCGTGCCGTTGTAGAAGCGCTCGCCTTCTTCCGCTTCTTTCGCCCAGTGCTCGAAGCGGGGCCGGTAGTGCTTGTCAAAGGTGTCGGGGTACTTGCTTGAGAGCCACTCCATTTCCGACTCGGTCGGCGTCCAGGTGTGGAATGCGGCCGCCGCGCCGTAGTTGTAGAAGGTGGACCAGGCTTGGTGCGACAAATGGTCCTTGTCCTTGCACGCTTGCGCCCAGCCCTTGGGGATGGTGATGCCGTAGCGTGCCAGGTCGGCAAACAAGGCACCGCCGTTGGCTTCGGCATAGGTCTCCCAGGCTTCCTTCCAGCTCATCACGCGCTTGGGCAGCATGTAGTCCATCATCATGGCCACCAGCGTCAGCACGCGGTAGCCGCGCCAGAACCATTTGTCGATCCAGCGCTGCACGATCGGCAGGTTGTCCGGGTCTTGCTCGAGGATGAACTTGATCATCTCCAGGCCCAGCGTCATGTGGCGCGCCTCATCGGACTGCGCCGAGAAACCGAACGCCATCGCCGCCATGTCGCCGTTGTAGGCGGCACCCGAAATGAAGGGAACAAACAACAGGTTGGTCAGCACGTATTCAAACGCAAAACCAATCGACACCATGAACTCAAACGGGCCGGCGGTGACGGCATCGTCAAAGAAGGACTTGGGTACCGACAGGTACCAGACCCGGTCGTTCTGGTGATGCCAGTTCTGGAAGCCGTTGTAGAACTTGTTGTAGTTCGACATCGAATGAATCTGCGTCTGCGAGTGGCGGATTTCATCGAGCGACTGCATCATGCAGGCGACGCGCGGGCCGGCACCGGCGAACTGGCGACCAACGTGGGCAAAGCCCCGGTGCGCCATATATTCAGCGGGCGAGATGCCGGTCATGAACAGCTTGAGCGCATTGATGTAGCGCGCATCGGTCACTTGCAAATGGCCGTTGTTCTGGTTGAAGGCGTCGATGATGGCGTAGAGCTTGCGTTCTTTTTCCGACTGGTATTTCCAGTAGGCGTCCATCGTCAGACGGAACGGGTCTTCAAACTTGTCCCAGTCATGGATCTTGATGCCCTCGTACTCCAGGTGCGGAAAAATGTCGTTCTTCTTCTGGTAACTGGGTTCCCAGTCGAGATCGCGCGTCAGCAGGTTGTAGCGATCTTTCAGGTTCAACTTCTTGTTGACTTTCATGTCCATGATTTGTCTCCGGTTGGCTTGTTAGGGCTCTATAGGAATAGGGTTTTGCTGTCAGTGTTTCCAGCTCAGCGTGAACTCGTCATCGGTCTCGTCGATGTGGCCGGTCAGCGTGATCAGGTTGATGTGCAGCTCTTGCAGATTGAACGGGCGGCCGATCTGCTCTTCCACCGATTCGCGGCGAATCACCATGGTGTCGGGGGCATCGACCTTGACCATGGCGGGCTGCATGTTGACCACGGCGTGCGGGTTGTCGGCCAGGATGGCGTCGACGATGCAGCGGGTTTCTTCGTTGCGCTGGAAGGCGATAAATACGTTGGACATAGTGGGTGCTCCGGTGCGATCAGGCGAGGAGGCCGGCCTTGGCCAGCCGGGTATCAAGGCGTGCGCCAACACGCGCCAGGGCAGCTTCACCCTCGGTTCCAAGCGCCATGCTGGCCAGCGGCTGCAGCGCCGTCAAGGCACGGCCACGCCAATGGGCAATCCACGCTTGCAACTGGGCCTTGTTTTCCGGGTTTTCGGCGGCTGCCACGCGCAGGCAGGCATCGACCCATTTGCTGCTGTCTTCAAACAACTCGGTTTGAAAGCGGGTCAACAGCGACGCCGTGGGCCCAGCCTTGTCATTGAGTGCCTGATCGACTTCTTTGTAAGCCAGGCCGAACAGCAAACCGTCCAGCGCGACGTGCTGGGCGACAAACATTTCAAACCAGTCCTTGATGACTAGCGTGTCTTCGACGTAGCGGCGCAGTTCCTGCCACTGCGGCTGGTCCAGCCAGGCTTTTTTGGCCGCCTGCACTTCACCCAGATCACCCAGCACCAGACCCATGCGGGTCAGGTATTGCGCCACGCCGAGCTGGTCCATACCCTGGTACAAGCACGGTTGCGTGATGGCGGTGCCAAAACCGTAGGCGCACATGGAGGCGCCGTTCATATTGGCGCCCCAGGCGACGTGCCGCAGCGGCACATAGAAGTCGAGCGCGGTGCGACGGGCGGTTTCGGCGTAACTCTCGGCCAGACCGCGGGTCTCAACGAATTCAAAATCCGCTTCGGCGGTTTCCTGCATGCGGGCGCGCGAGGCGGTGTAGGCGCCGTAATAGAACTGACGCGGGTCCTTCAAGGCGTACCAGTCTTTCATGGTGATGGCGGTGCGCGAGGCGTCGAAGATCTCGTGCTCCGGGTCCCAGGTCGGCCGGTAATGGAAGTTGGTTTCGGGCTGAACATCCATCGTGCCTTCGAGGTAGCGCGAGGCCGGCTTGTTGTCGCCGATGCGCGCGGCAATGTGGTCGAAGGTTTGCCGCAGTGGTTCGATGCTGACGGTGCGAAGGTCGATATGCATTTCAGTAGGTCTCCTCTTGGTTTTGGTCTGGGTTCAGGCCCTGTTGTCGTGACGGAGGTGCTGCTCGCGCGCAGCGCGCAGGCTCCAGTCCCATTCCTGCTCTTCAGGGCTTTGCACTGCGGCGAGGCGACCCTGGGTGGGGGTGACGCCGTGCATGACACAGAGCTGGTCAAACTGCGCCTGCGCCATTAACAATTCAACGAACAACTCGGGTTCGCCGACCGCAAATTCAAACTCGACCAGCCCATTGGCGTGCTGCTCAATGATTCGCACGAACTTGAGGCTGAGGTTGAAGTTGGGTGTGTTGCTCATGGTGTGACGGGTGTAATGAGCAGGACTTTGCAAGGAGCCTGCCAAACTTGGCCTCAGCTACTAAATTCTCGAGATTTGCGAGGGAAAACACCTATCTTTTGGATCCAAACTTTTGGAGCGTTGAGCAAGAAATGGTCTCTGCCAGGGTTTTCCCTTAGGGCTGTCAACCGTTGAATGGCGCGCTAAATTGAGCATTTGAAGCAGTCAATCCCGCTGGAATTAACCAAATGATTAAATGCAACGGTATGCCGGCTAAATTGGCGTAGCATGACAAGCTGAAAAAAATATCGAGAAAATGGCGTTTTGGCCTTATCCCAGAAGTGATGTTCCATGACTCTCAAATACCCGCCGGACAGTGATTTGCGCCGCCTGTTGCGCTTCGAGCCGGACAGCGGCGCCATCTGGATGGGCGACCGGCGCATGGTGCTGATGCACACCATGGCGCTGGCCGCGTTGCGCCAGGATCTGCTGAGTTCGATCGGCCCGGAACATGCGCGGCGCATCCTGACACGCATGGGTTACGCCTCGGGTCTGTGCGACGCTGAGTACGCCAAGAAGATGCGCCCGGGCGAGTCGCTGAAGGACAGCTTTCTGATCGGCCCGCAACTGCACATGCTGGAAGGCGCGGCGCGCGTCACGCCCGTCAAGCTCACGTTCGATATACCGGCGGGTCAGTTTTATGGCGAGTTCCGCTGGGACCATTCCTGGGAGGCGTATGCCCACCAGCAAAAATTCGGCGTGGTGGTGGAGGCGGCCTGCTGGACGCTGCTGGGCTATGCCAGCGGCTACACCAGCGCCTTCATGGGGCGACTGATCCTGTTCAAAGAAACGATTTGCGCGGCCTGTGGTGCCGATCATTGCCACATCGTTGGGCGACCGATCGAGCAATGGCCAGACGGTGAAGCACACCGGGTTTATTTCGGCGACGATTCGTTGGTTGAAAAGATGGAAATCTTGCAGCTGCAGGTCGAGGCGCTCAAGTCCTCCCTCGAACCGACCGTCCCGGTAGGCCGCCTGGTGGGCGCGTCAGACGCTTTTCGGAAGGCTTACACGCTGATGGGAAAAGTTGCCCAGACCCAGGTCACCGTGCTGCTGACTGGCGAAACCGGCGTCGGCAAAGAGCGCTTCTCCCGTGCCTTGCACGAACTCTCCGCGCGCAGCGCTGGGCCGTTCGTGGCGGTGAACTGTGCGGCCCTGCCGTCGGAGTTGATTGAAGCGGAGCTGTTCGGTGTTGAAAAAGGAGCCTACACCGGTGCCCATGCTTCGCGCAGCGGTCGCTTTGAACGGGCCGATGGTGGCACCTTGTTACTCGACGAGGTGGGTGAGTTGCCGTTGGCGGCGCAAGCTAAATTGTTGCGTGTGCTGCAGGAAGGCGAGATCGAGCGCGTCGGCGGCGAGACCACGCGCAAGATCGATGTGCGGCTGGTGGCCGCGACCAACATTGATCTTGAAGAAGCGGTGCGTGCCGGGCGCTTTCGGCGCGACCTGATGTACCGGCTCAACGTGTATCCGATCTGCATCCCCTCGTTGCGCGAACGCCGCGCGGATATCGAGCCTCTCGCGCAAAGCATGCTGGCGCGCTTCTCTGCGCTACACCACAAGCGGGTGGCTGGTTTTGGCGAGCGCGCGATGCAAGCGCTGCAGCAGCATGACTGGCCGGGCAACGTACGCGAGCTTGAAAACTTGGTCGAGCGTGGCGTGATCCTTGCTAATCAGGGTGGCATGATTGAAGTTGAGCATCTGTTTCCTAATCAGCCTGAGACGGCGCCCACCGGGCTGGACGCGCACGGCCAACTGGCCCAGCTGCCGAGCGCCGGTGATGACGAGTTGTGCGCGCGCATCCTTGAAAGCGGTCGTTCGCTTCAGGAGGTTGAGGCACAGTTGCTCGACTTTGCCGTGACGCGGGCCCGTGGCAACCTGTCCGAGGCGGCCCGACTGCTGGGGCTGACGCGGGCGCAACTGGCTTATCGGCAAAAGAGTCATCACGCCAAGGCTGACAGGGCTGACGCGGACCGACCACACGACTTAGGAGGCGTCTGATGCTCGCTTTGAATAATCATCTCAACCCTTACCATGAGTCTGAGAGCGCACCACCTCGCACGCTGGTGGAGCGGGCCTATCTGGGGCTACGTCGTGACGTGGTGTGCGGCAAGCTAAGCCCCGGCGAGCGGCTGCGCGTGGAGCATCTGAAGGACCAATACCAGGTGGGCGCTGGAACGCTGCGAGAGGCGCTCTCGCTGCTGGTATCGGACGCGCTGGTGACTGTGGAGGGGCAACGGGGCTTTCGCGTCGCGCCGATTGCACTGGAGGACCTGGAAGACCTGACGCGACTGCGGCTGCACATCGAGATCGAGGCGTTGCGTCAGTCGATCCGCCACGGTGATGCGCGGTGGCGAGAGAAGCTGCAGCGCGCCTATGACGAGATCTCGGCGGTCGAGCAGCCGATCCAGCCCGAGAGCCGGCAGCGTTGGGAGCTACTGAACATGCGCTTTCACGAGTCGCTGATCGAGGGATATGGGTCGCGCTGGACGCTGAACTTGCTGAGGCTGTTAGCGCGGCACGGCGAGCGCTACCGCTGCTACACCATGGCGCTTCCAGATTCTGCCCGCGATGTGCATGCAGAGCATCGCGAGATTTTTGAAATGGCGATGACTGGGCAGGAAGCTCGCGCAGCACTGGCGCTGGAAGCGCATATACGAAACACGCTCGACATCCTGCGCCGGGCGCAACGCCAGGGGATCGACGTGTTTCGCCGGGGCGATGCGGCGCTCGCGTCGTCAACAGCAGCTGTTGGCAAGGTGCCCCGGGTCCCGGGCCGTGAACAAGGGGTGGATGCCTGCTTATCCGGAAACCACGCGCCCGTCGACTAACTCGATAGTTCGATCGCACTGCGCCGCCAAACGCGGATCGTGCGTGACCAGCAGGCAGGCGCTCCCGTGGTCCTGGTTGAACTCGCGCAGCAGGGCAAAGACCTCATCGGCCGAAACCGTATCGAGGTTTCCAGTGGGCTCGTCAGCAAGGATCAGGCGGGGCCGCAGCGACAAGGCGCGGGCAATTGCCACGCGCTGCTGCATGCCGCCAGAAAGCTCACCGGGGCGCTTGTATTCGGCGCCCTTCAGGCCGACGCGGGCCAGCAGTTCGTGTGCCGTGGCTTCCGCTGCCGCCGTGGCAGTGCCGTGGGCAATGATGGACGGCAACAGCACGTTTTCCAGCGCGGTAAAGGCCGGCAGCAAGTGATGAAACTGGAACACAAAACCGATGGTGGCGCCGCGCAGTTTCGTGAGCCCGGCATCGTCGAGCGACTGGGTTTGTTGGCCGGCGATTTCCAGCGTGCCGAGCGTGGGCCGCTCCAGCAGACCGATGATGTTGAGCAGCGTGCTCTTGCCCGAGCCGGACGGTCCTTTGAGCGCGACGAACTCGGCCTCCAGCAGGCTCAGGTTGATGCCATGCAAAACCTCGGTCTCGACTTCCGTGCCGACGTTGTAGCTGCGGTGAATGTCGGTCAGGCGCAGGATCGGGTGGATAGGTTTGTTCATAGCTTGACTGCAGCGCTAACTGCGAATCGCCTGCACCGGGTCCATGCGCGCTGCGCTGCGCGCCGGAATCACCGCCGCAGCCAGCCCGACGCCGCAGGCCACCAATGAGGCCAGCACGACCAGCATCGGGTCGAGCTGCGCTGCAAACAGCGAGCTACCGTCCGGGCTCTTGAAAATGTGTGAGAACACGACCAGCAGCGCGTAGGCCAGCACCGATCCAAGCAGGGAGCCCACCAGCCCGACGAGACCGCCCTGTAGCAAAAAGACCGCCATGATGCGGCGGCGTCCTGCGCCCATGGCCCGCAAAATACCGATCTCGCGGCGCTTCTGCACCACGCTAACCACCAGCACGCTCGAAATACCCAGCGCCACGATGATGACGACGAAGCTGCGGATCAGGTTGTTCGAAACGGTCTGGTTGGACAGCGCATTGAGAAGCCCCGAGTTGGTCTGCATCCAGCTGTCCACGGTGAGATCGGTCTGCGCGCGCAGGGTGTCGGCAACCTGGTTGGCGCTGAACAAGTCCGTCAGCGTGAGGTCGATGTTGGACACCCCGCCGGGTAAATCCAGCAAGGTTTGTGCGAGCTTGAGCGTGACGAAAACCCAGCGGCGATTCAGGTCGCGGTTGCCCATGTCAAACAGGCCCGTGATGTCCAGCGTCTCGCTTCGGCCACCGGCGCTGGTCACGCGCAGCTTGTCGCCCACCGTTACCCCCAAATCCTGCGCCAGATCGATGCCGATCAGCGTATTGGTGCCCGTCACGTCAAAGCGGCCACGGGTCATGTAGTTGTCCATACGCACGACCCGGCGATAGGCTTCGGGTTCGACGCCCAGAATGGCCACGCTTTTGTTGCTGTTGCCGCGCGATGCGAAAGCTGGGCCGCTGACCACCGGGGACACCGCCAGCACGCCGGATGTGGCTGCCGCCAGCGCGGCTATACGCTCCCACTGATCGACGGAGCGCAGGCGTTGCTCACGCGGTTGCACCAGGGCCGCGATGGAGCGATTGGCGTCTGGCGTGAGGACGCGCTGTGTGAGCTCTTCGAGCGGGCGGATCACCACATGCGCCTGGGAGCCCATCACGCGGTCAATGATGGTACTTTGGAGTTGGTTGATCAGTTGAGTGAGAAAGATGATGACCGCCACCCCACCCGTCACGCCCGCCAGGATCAGTGCGCTCTGCATGCGGCCTTCGCGCAGAAAGCGCAAGGCCACAAGCAGCTCGAAAGGCATCCAGCGGGTCCATGAACTGGCGGCGGGACGGTGGTGGGCAGAGAACATGCGGAGGCGGCTCAGCGGGAGATGAACGTTGGCACTTCCATGCCTTTGTTGGCCGCAGCGGTGGGGCCGCGCCTCACCCGGTCACCGGGGGCGGCTTTTTCGGTCTGCGGAATAGCCTCATCACCTTCCTTGAGTCCGGCCACAATTTCCACGGCGCCCACGCCGCGCAGGCCGAGCTTGACGGGGACGCGCACGGCGAGGTTGCCTTGCAACACCAGCACCCAGGGCGCCTCCCGGTCGGCATCGCGCACGGCGCCTGAAGGCAGCACCATTGCGTTCTTTTTGGTCCCTCCCAGCAGTTCAACCGATACCGTCATGTCGGGCCTGAGAAAGACCGGCGGCTTGGGCACCGCAAGTCGCACCTCCACCGTGCCGCGCTGCGGATCGACAGCGGGTGCGATGTAACTCAGCTGCGCCTCGAACGACTGGCCAGGGTAGGCATCCGCCACCGCCCGGGCGGGCATGCCAAGCGACAGCGTACGCAGATTCTTTTCATCCACGCCCGCGTCGATGCGCAAGCCGCCTTGCGCCGCGAGCGTGAGTAGCACGCGGCCGGGCTGAGCCATGCTGCCGGGCTCCACGTTGCGGGTCAGCACCAGGGCATCGACTGGGCTGGTGATGGCCAGGCGCTCCAAACGGGCTTGTGTGATCTCGACTGCGGCCTCGGCCTGGGCCACACGCGACACTGCCAATACGCGCTCCACGCCGCTGGTCTGGTTGGCTTGCGCCTGTACGCGCGCTGATTCCAGCGCGCTACGGGCCGTGTCCAGCGCGCGTTGCGCGTCATCGAGTTTTTGCTGGGAAAAGAAGCCTTGCGCGACAAGGTCACGTGCGCGCTGGTACTCGCGCTCGGCGGACGTAAAAGCGGCTTGGGCCTGCACCACGGCCTGTGAGGCCACCGGTGCCGCGACGGTCGCCTGTTGGGTCGCGCGTCCGCGGGCTTCAGTCAGTGCGGCGCGGGCTTGCTGCATCGCCGCGCGGGCTTCGGCATCTGAAAGGCGGACGAGCAAGTCGCCCTTCTTGACGAGGTTGCCTTCTCGCACGCGCACTTCCACCACTGTGGCGGTGACTTCAGCGCCGATGTCCATGCGCGCCGGAGCATTCAGTCGCCCGGTGGCCACCACCGACTGCACGATGCCGCTGCGCGTCACCGGGACGACTTGCACGGGCGTGCCGCGCTGACCGGCCAGTACAGCGGCAGCAACCAGGGCCAGCACAACCAAGCCGACTGCGCTCCATTTGACAAGCGGTTTCATGCCGTGAGCGTGTGTGGCGCTGCGGTTTTACGAGTGCGCTGGTCGATTCCGATAAGGCCGGCTTTCACTCGGAAGCCGCTTGCGCCATTTTCTCGCTCTTCCAGTACACATCGTCGCCGCCGTTCATGCGGTTGAGCACGCGGGAGAGCACAAACATCAGGTCGGAGAGACGGTTGAGGTACTGGCGCGGCGTGTCTTTAAGGGCCTCTTCATTGCCCAACGCCACCACGGCGCGCTCGGCGCGACGCGCCACAGTGCGGCAAACATGGGCGACTGACGCAGCGCGGCTCCCGGCGGGAAGAATAAATTCCTGCAGGCGTGGCAAATGCTCGTTGTGCGTGGCCAGCGCCGCGTCGAGCGCCAGCACGGCCTCTGGCTTCAGCAACTCAAAGCCGGGGATGGAAAGCTCGCCGCCCAGATTAAATAACTGGTGCTGGATTTCGACCAACAAGGCGCGCACCTCCGGTGTCATCTCTTCACACAGTAATACGCCGACGTTTGAATTGAGTTCGTCCACCTCGCCCATGGCATGCACGCGCAGACTATTCTTGGAAACCCGGGTGTTGTCGCCCAGGCCTGTAGTGCCGTTATCACCGGTGCGGGTGGCGATTTGAGTCAGGCGGTTGCCCATGGTGTGTCCTTGTAGAGTGTCTTTTAGGTGTGAGCAGATTGTGCGTCACATCCGGCAGGGTTGCACCATGGAGACGTGGCGACTATCTCCCCGACACGGTTGGCGCCTTAAAGGCCGCCTGAAGAAATGGAAGCAAGGCCATCAGTCGGCGCTTTATTGCCGACCCCAACCTGCCCGCTCGGCTGAAAAATGACTGGCGACTCAAGGAACTGCAGCTCGCCATCTCATTTGGCGGCACCGCCGAAGGGTATACGAACCAGCTGGTGCATCAGAAACCCGAAGAAGGTGAAATGAGTGTGCGCGTCGAGGTACTGTCAAGGCCGAACTTACCCCCTGATCGCCGTCAAATAAGTCTGTAATCAATGTCCACTGAAAGTCGCACATGAAAGCCATTGGATACCGCCGGCCCGGCCCGCTGACCGCAGACAGCCTGATCGACATTGAGCTGCCTCGTCCAGAGGCGACGGCACACGACCTGTTGGTGGAAGTGCGGGCTATTTCGGTTAATCCGGTGGACACCAAACTCAGAATCGGTGCCGCGCCTGTTGCCGGCGAGTACAAGGTGCTCGGCTATGACGCGGTCGGTATCGTGCGCGAGGTCGGCACAGACGTCACGTTGTTTAAGGCTGGCGACGAAGTCTGGTATGCGGGCGCCATCGATCGCGCGGGCTGCAATAGCGAGTTTCATCTGGTGGACGAACGCCTCGTCGGTCACAAGCCGCGCTCGATTTCTGCAGCCGACGCCGCTGCGCTGCCCCTGACCGGCATCACCGCCTGGGAACTGTTGTTCGACCGCTTGCAGATTCCGTTGGCGGGCGGCGGGCAACCCAGCACTTTACTGATTGTGGGCGCGGCCGGCGGTGTCGGTTCCATCTTGATCCAGCTGGCGCGTCAGCTGACTGACCTGACGGTGGTGGCAACAGCTTCACGGCCTGAAAGCCAGCGCTGGGCCAAAGCGATGGGCGCCCATCAGGTCATTAATCACCGCGAGCCGATGGCGGCGCAGATCACCGACCAGAAGCTGCCACCCGTCCACCATGTCATCAGCCTGACGCAGACCGACAAATACCTGGCCCAGCTGGTCGAAATTCTTGCGCCGCAAGGCAAGCTCGCATTGATTGACGACCCGGGACCCTTCGATGCCCGACTGCTCAAGCGTAAAAGCCTGAGCTTGCATTGGGAACTGATGTTCACTCGCTCGCTTTATCAAACCACCGACATGCAGGCGCAGCACAAACTCCTGAACGAGTTGGCGAACTTGGTGGACCAAGGTATTGTGCGCACCACCGCCCAACAAAATCTTGGGAAGATCAACGCAGCCAACCTGCTGCAAGCCCACCGCTTGCTGGAAAGTGGCGAGGTTATTGGTAAAGTCGTGCTCGAAGGATTTTGACAAACCACGCGGCCCTGACCGCCTTGCGGTCTTGCACACTCTGTCTGGAATAAATTATGAGTTTCCTGTTTTCTCCCTTTGCGCTCGGCCCGCTTGCGCTGAAAAACCGCATCGTGATTGCGCCGATGTGCCAGTACTCTGCAGAGAACGGTAACGCGACGGACTGGCACCTGATTCATCTGGGGCATTTGGCGCTCTCAGGTGCCGGCTTGCTCATCGTCGAAGCGACTTCTGTCGCACCGGAAGGACGCATCTCTCCGGGCGACCTCGGGCTATGGTCGGACGAGAACGAAGCGGCCCTGAAAAAGGTGCTCATTGCCGTTCGCAAGTATTCATCCATTCCCCTTGGCATTCAGCTTTCGCACGCCGGCCGCAAAGCCTCTAGCCGCGTGCCGTGGGAGGGTGGCCAGTTGATCCCGCCAGGGCAAGGCGGCTGGCGTCCTTTGGCGCCCTCGGCTATCGCCTATAGTCCGGAGGAACCAGCGCCGGAAGCGCTCGACGACGCGGGGCTGGAACATGTGTTGCAAGCTTTTGTGCTGGCCGCGCAGCGTGCGTATCGTCTCGGCCTTGATGCGATCGAGCTGCATGCGGCGCACGGCTATCTGCTCCACCAATTTCTCTCACCGCTGTCGAATGCCCGCTCGGATGCTTATGGCGGTTCGCTGGACAAGCGCATGCGCTTTCCCCTCATGGTTTTTGAGGCGGTGCGGGCCGCGGTACCACCAAAAATGGCGGTTGGTGTGCGTATTTCTGGCACGGACTGGGTCGAAGGCGGCTGGGATGTCGAGCAAAGTGTCGTGTTTGGCCATGCCTTGCGCCAGCGCGGCTGCACCTTTGTGCACCTGACCAGCGGTGGCGTGTCGCCGCTGCAGCAAATTCCGGTGGGCCAGAATTATCAAGTTCCGTTGGCGGAGAGAGTTCGGACTGAGACCGGCCTACCGACCATCGCGGTCGGCTTGATCACCGAGCCGGAACAGGCGGAGGCGATCATTGCCGAAGGCCGTGCCGATCTGGTGGCGCTGGCGCGGGGGATGTTGTTTGACCCGCGCTGGCCTTGGCATGCAGCAGCGAAGCTGGGCGCGCAAGTGGAGGCTCCGCCCCAGTACTGGCGCTCCCAACCGCGCGGTTCGAAGGCGCTGTTTGGGGACGCAAAAATCGGTCAGCGCTGAAGCCTTCGGCAGGTCGAAACTCCGGCTTAATTGCCGCCGCGCAAGCGCTCGATCAAACCATTCAACTCATCCATTGAGGCAAACTGAATGGCCAGTTCGCCGACGTCTTCGCGACGGCCGTTGCGCTTCACCTGCTTTTTAATGCGGACTTCTACCTCAGCCATGAGCAAGTCAGCCAATTCTTCTTCTACGCGGCGGGTGTCGCGCGACTTTTCCTTCCCTGCTTTTTGCGGTTTAAGCGAGAAGTCGGCACCGATTTTCTTAACCAGGCTTTCAGCCTCACGAACCGACATTTTCTTGGCCGATATCTGATTGGCGGCGGTAATCTGCGTCGCGCGGTCTAGCGCCAGCAGTGCCCGTGCATGGCCCATGTCGAGGTCGCCAGCCATCAGCATGGTTTGCACCGGATCGGCCAGGTTCAGCAGGCGCAGCAGATTGGACGCTGCGCTGCGCGAGCGGCCGACGGCCTGCGCCGCAAGCTCGTGAGTGAGCCCAAACTCCTTTACCAGGCGTTGCAGGCCTTGAGCCTCCTCTAATGGGTTGAGATCTTCGCGCTGAATATTTTCAATCAACGACATCGCTGCAGCGGCCTCGTCGGGCACGTCGCGCACCAGTACCGGCACGCTGTCCAGCCCGGCCAGCTTGGCGGCTCTGAAGCGCCGCTCACCCGCTATGATTTCGTATTTGCCATCGTTTGCGCCGCTGTTTAAGCGTCGCACCAGAATCGGCTGGATGATGCCTTGGGCCTTGATGGATTCGGCCAGTTCGTAAAGGGCACCCTCGTCCATTCGAGTGCGCGGTTGATACTGGCCTGGTACCAGGTCGGTAAGCTGCAGCGTCGCCGACAGGCCGGGGCTGGTCGTGCTGCTGTTGGCATTGTCCGGGTCTGAGAAATCATTGACTTTGGGGCCGAGCAAAGCTTCGAGTCCACGTCCGAGGCCTTTGGGCTTTTTGGTAACCATAATTTGTCTTGTCTTTCTCAGTTCAAAGTGGCAAAGCCTGGCGCTTTAGAAAGCCGGAGAGCGATCAGGGCGTCAGGCGGATGAGTTGCAGCAGCTGCTCGTAGGCGAGCGGCCAGTCCCCCAAGCCGCTCTCGCCATTAAGGTGGCCGCGTGGGCCAGCGTCTACAAAATCAGCGTTCCAGGCCGCCGCGAAATGTCTGGCCCGTTCTGGCGTGCAATAAGGGTCGTCGCTGCTGGCGAACAGTACTGTTTTAAAGGGTAGCGGTTGCAAAGGAATCGGCGCCCAGCTGGTTAGCCTCTGACGCATCTCGTGACTTTCTACGTCGGGGGGGGCCACCAGCAATGCGGCGTTAACGCGATGCAAATTTTGGGACCGTGAAGCCCACGCCGCCACGTTCATACAACCCAGGCTATGGGCCACCAACACGGCCGGTTCATCGCAAGAGAGCAGGACATCTTCGAGCCGCGAAATCCAGTCGCCACGCAGTGGCCGCATCCAGTCGTGTTGCTCCACGCGCGTGTAGCCCTGCGTGCGCTGCCAGCGGCTTTGCCAGTGGTCGGGGCCGCTGTTTTGCCAGCCCGGAAGAATCAGTACGTTGTGTGGTTTCATTTATTTGCAATGCTTATGTGCTATTGTTTTAATAGCTAGTTATGCAAGGCGCACCTAACACACAGCCATTATTCTTATGCGGAAAGAGAAATTTACATGCCCTTGATGCGTTCGACCATTTCTTCAGCAAAAGTCACAAACGCCTGCGCCCCTTTTGAGGCAGGGTCAAACACGACGCCTGGCAAACCGTAGCTGGGCGCTTCGGCAAGACGCACATTGCGCGGAATCACGGTGTTGAACACTTTTTCGGCAAAATGCTCCTTGAGCTGGTCGCTAACCTGCTGCTGCAGCGTGATACGCGGATCAAACATCATGCGCAACAACCCAATGATCTGCAAATCCTTGTTGAGGTTGGCATGCACCTGCTTGATGGTGTTGACTAGGTCCGTCAGCCCTTCGAGTGCGAAGTACTCACATTGCATGGGGACCACGACGCCATGCGCAGAGCAAAGACCATTGAGCGTGAGCATGGAAAGAGACGGGGGGCAGTCGATCAGCACAAAATCGTAGTCGTTGTCGACCACAGCCAGAGCCAGCTTGAGTCGCTTTTCGCGACGCTCAAGCTGGACCAACTCGACCTCGGCACCGGCCAGTTCCCGGTTCGCGCCCAGCACGTCATAGCCACACCCTGCCGCGATTAATTTTTCACTCTTCACGCAGGCCTCGGCAATCGTTGCCGACTCGATCAGCACGTCGTACACCGTGAGCGCCAGCTTGCGCTTGTCCACGCCCGAACCCATGGTGGCGTTTCCTTGCGGGTCGAGATCGATCATCAGCACACGTTGACCAATTTTGGCCAAGCCTGCTGCCAGATTCACCGTGGTGGTCGTCTTGCCCACTCCGCCTTTTTGGTTGGCAACGCAGAATATTTTAGCCATGGATGATTTAATTGTTGTTTTGTAAAATGAAAACTTCGAACCAAACTTATTTGCTAAGCGCCAGCTTGAGGCCAAAACCGATAAGAAATACGCCGGCACCTTTATGAAAGGCGGTTGAAATTCTTGGGTTTGCCCGAAGCTGCCCAGCCAGATAATGGGTGATCAACACTGCAGTTAGCCCGTACAGAAAGGTGAGCCCCGCAATAGTTGCAGCCATCACCCCGAAAGTTTTGAACCCTTGATGCTGGGCCGGATCCACAAACAGTGGAAAAAAGGCCAGATAGAAAACAATGGCTTTCGGGTTGAGCAGGGTAATTAACAGCGCCTGTCTAAAGTAGTGTCGCGGTTTGATGTTCAAAATTGGCGCATCGCCGGATTTGGTTTTCAACATTCTGATGCCTAGCCAGATCAAATAGGCTGCGCCCAGCCACTGCACAGCACGGAAGGCTGCGGGATAGGTGGTCATCACAGCCGATACGCCTGCCACAGCCGCCCAGAGCAAGACCTGGTCGCCTGCGATTACGCCGAATGTAGCTGCCAAGCCGCCGGCGACGAAGCCCTTGCTGGTGGAGGTGATCAAAGCAAGGTTGCCGGGTCCTGGAAGGGCCAGGAAAACGAGAACAGCGACGATAAACGCGCCGTAGTCGGTGACGCCGACAAATGAGCCCAGCATGGAATTTCCCCTGATATCGAGGATTCGAGTTTACGACAGAGGTGTAGCTAAACCACCACCAAAGCGGGTTTTGTTTGTGCTTTAGCTACTGTGAAGCCGTCGCCCGCATCCATAAAAGACAGCGCTCGGCATCGAGACCGGGAACCTGCAACTGTTCCACGTGAAACATCTCAACGGTTGGAGGAAGGACAGTCAATTCCGCAGCGGGGTATTTCCCCTTCATGGCCATCCAGACGCCATGCTTTGCCAATGCGTTGGCGGACCAATTAGTGAAATCGGCCAGCGAGGCAAACGCGCGGGAAGTGATTACATCAAATGGGTGCTCGATGTTTTCTACCCGTGCGTGCAGTCCGGCGAGATTGGGGAGTTGCAAGGCTAGCCCCACTTGTTTAATAAAGGCGGCCTTTTTGGCCACGGTATCGACGCATGTGACATCAACCATCGGACAGCAGATGGCGATCACCACGCCAGGTAAACCCGCCCCCGAGCCGACATCGAGCAGGCGACCGCCACGTTCCAGACCGACTTTTTGCAGATATTGTCGTAGTGGCGCAATGACCGCCAGACTATCCAGCAGATGATGGGTCATCATCTCGGCGGGATGGCGCACAGCGGTAAGGTTATAAACCTGCGTCCATTTAGCGATCAATCCTTGAAAATCCATCAGTTGATTGATCTGCTGTTCGCTCAGATCAAGCTGCAACGCCTGCAATCCCGCTAACAATACCGCGCGGAGATCTTGTTCAGCGGCCTGCATCAGCCGGCAACTTCTTCAGCGGAGGACACCGGAAGCGTGTTCTTCCATAAATTCTTTTTCAGATGCACCAACAGAAGCGATACCGTCGCAGGCGTTACCCCCTGAATTCGGGAGGCAATGCCCAAGGTTTCGGGTCGGTGCTTGGCCAAGGTTTGCCTGGCCTCAAAGCTCAATGCCGATACTTGCAAGTAATCCAGATTGGCGGGCAATTTGAGATTCTCGTAATGGGCGGCACGCTCAACCTCGATCTTTTGCTGATCGATGTAGCCCGCGTACCTTGCCGTGATTTCGATTTGTTCAATCACGCTACGCGCCAAGCTCTCAGGCAAGACTGTTTCACGTGAAACAGTCGTCGGCGTGCCAAGAATATCGGGGTTGGCATATTTCCCCTCGCTCAATGACATCAGCCCTGCATAATTCACGTCGGGCCGGCGTAGTAAATCGGCCAGATTGTATTCGCGCTCAATCGCTTTCCCCAACACACGCTCCGCTTCTGCCGCAGGCAGGTTGTTGGGATTGACCCAGATGGACCGCAGCCGCTCTGTTTCACGTGAAACGGCATCGCGTTTTCGGTTAAAAGCATCCCACCGCTCATCGTCAACCAGGCCTAGTTCCCTCCCCTTTTCGGTCAGACGCATGTCGGCGTTGTCCTCGCGAAGCATCAAACGGAATTCCGCCCGACTGGTAAACATGCGGTAGGGCTCGGTCACGCCCTTCGTGATCAGATCATCGACTAAAACGCCCAAATAGGCTTCGTCACGGCGAGGGAGCCAGGCTTCCCTGCCTTGACATTGCAGCGCGGCATTGATGCCCGCGAACATGCCTTGCGCCGCCGCCTCCTCATAACCGGTCGTGCCGTTGATTTGTCCGGCGAAAAACAGACCGCCGACGGCCCGCGTTTCAAAGCTGGCTTTCAGCGCGCGGGGATCAAAGTAGTCGTATTCAATGGCGTAACCAGGCCGCAAAATGTGGGCGTTTTCCAGGCCCGATATGGAGCGCACCAAGGCGTATTGAATATCGAAAGGCAGGCTGGTTGAGATGCCATTCGGATAAATCTCATGGGTCGTGAGACCTTCGGGCTCCAAAAAAATCTGGTGGCTGGCCTTGTCGGCGAAGCGATTAATTTTGTCCTCCACACTCGGGCAATAGCGGGGCCCTACGCCGTCAATCTTGCCGGTGAACATGGGACTGCGATCAAAACCAGAGCGGATGATTTCGTGTGTGCGCTCGTTGGTATGGGTAATCCAGCACGGCATCTGCTGCGGATGCGCAATGGCGTTTCCCATGAAGCTGAACACTGGAACTGACCCCCCCACGCCGCCTGGCATACCGTCACCAGGCTGCACAGTGCATTGGCTGAAGTCGATCGTGCGCCCGTCGATACGCGGTGGTGTTCCGGTTTTCAAGCGACCTTGAGGAAGTTTAAGTTCTTTCAGGCGGGCGCTGAGCGACACTGCCGGCGGATCACCCGCCCTGCCCGCCGCAAAATTGTTCAAGCCGACATGAATCTTTCCGTCCAGAAAGGTTCCGGCTGTCAGGACTACCGTGCGGGCGCGAAACTTGATGCCGATCTGAGTCACTGCGCCGGTCACCCGGTCACCTTCCACCATCAGGTCATCGACAGCCTGCTGGAACAGCCACAAGTTAGGCTGGTTTTCCAGCTTGCGGCGAATGGATGCCTTGTATAAGACACGGTCGGCCTGGGCACGGGTAGCGCGCACAGCCGGTCCCTTGCTGGAGTTCAAAATCCGAAACTGTATGCCGCTTTCGTCGGTCGCGAGCGCCATTGCCCCCCCCATGGCATCCACCTCCTTAACCAAATGGCCCTTGCCAATTCCGCCGATAGACGGGTTGCAGCTCATCTGGCCGAGCGTTTCAATATTGTGTGAGAGCAGCAAGGTCTTGCAGCCCATGCGAGCGGCAGCCAACGCCGCCTCTGTGCCGGCATGACCGCCACCGACCACGATCACATCAAATTCTTGTGGATAATACATTTGAAGCCTCTATCAATTCAGTGTTGAAGCGGGTAGCGTGTGCCGCCTAAACCCGACGCCGACTGGCGTTAACAAACAACTCGATCTGCACCGTACCAATATGCAAAAATCTCGCGTCCGGCAGGCGGTTGGCCTTCTTCTTTTTATCGAATGCGTTCCTAGCCGGCTGCCCGGCACCACCAGCATGGCGCGAAACACGCGCAGGTCGTCTGTGTGCGCCAAATTATCGTTGGCACAGAGATTGGTGGAAAGGCCACTTAAAGACGGCATAGGCATGTTGGCAATTTTGGGCAGCCCTATATTTTAGTGATTTAGGGAAACCCTGTGAATCAAATCCTAAGCGACCGGCTCCGAACTTCTCCCCCCATTGAATAGTCTCCTGACCTCGCATGCCCTCAATCGAAACCCTCGTCACTTTCTTTGGCGTCTCCGTTCTGCTCGGCCTCTCACCCGGCCCTGACAATTTGTTTGTATTGATGCAATCGGCGCTGCGCGGGCGACGCGCCGGCCTGTTTGTGGTGATGGGCCTGTGCACCGGCCTGATGGTTCACACAGCGGCCGTAGCGCTCGGTCTGGCGGCAATTTTCGCCGCTTCCATCCTCGCGTTTACGCTATTAAAGCTTGGCGGTGCGGCCTACCTGGCTTACCTCGCCTGGCAGGCGTTTCGCGCACCGGTCGGCAGCGCAACCTTATCCGGCTGCCGACCTTTGGCTGCGGCGCACATGTATCGGCGCGGCGTCCTCCTCAACCTGACCAACCCCAAGGTGGTGATCTTCTTCTTGGCGTTTCTGCCCCAGTTTGTGAACCCTGCAGACGGCGGGGTTGGGCGGCAAATCCTCTGGTTGGGCTTTGTTTTCATCCTGGCCACATTGCTCACATTCGGCACTATTGCTTGGTTTTCCGCATCGGTAGGCCACATTCTCCGGCGCTCCGCGCGGACTCAGCAAGTCTTAAATAAACTTTCAGGATTCGTATTTTTAGGGCTTGCAGTAAGGTTGGCGGTTTCAGAACGATAAGTGACCGCAAACTAACTACCATTAAACCCATCGCTAAACCCTTTGCGCCATCGCCATGAAACTACTCATCTTCGCAGGCAGTACCCGCCTGAACTCCTTCAACCGAAAACTGGCTCACGTTGCTGCTCAGCTGGCCCGCGCCGGCGGCGCTGACGTGACCCACCTCGAATTGGTGGACTTCGACCTTCCGATGTACAACGCCGATCTTGAAGCTCAAGGCACCCCTCGCGACGTGATGAGGCTTAAGCAGCTGATGTATGAACACCCGGCCTGGATCATCTGCTCGCCGGAATACAACGGCAGCTACACCGCATTGCTCAAGAACACGATTGATTGGGCCTCCAGCCCGGTCAAAAGTGACGTTGCCTGGCAGGAGGGATTTAAGTCCTTCAGCGGCAAGGTGGTGGGACTACTCAGCGCCTCACCCGGCGCTCTCGGCGGCCTGCGCTCACAAAGCCACCTCGCGCCCTTGCTACTCAACGCGCAATGCTGGGTGGCGCCCAGGGCGTTTGCACTGAGTCACGCGAGTGACGCATTTGACGCACGAGGCCAGCTACTGAATGACGCCCACCGGAGCAACGTGCAGGCGGTGATCGACCAGGTGCTGTTTGCGGCCGAGCGTTTGACCACGTAAAGATCCTGCGTAGGCGCTTTGTCTTGATGCCGTTCGGGGGTTGATCGCGATTCGGGGAGTGCAAAAAATTGCTTTGTATCAAAATGCTGAGGTCCATCCAGCCCTAGACTTCACAAGTATGGGCCCGGCATCCCTGCCAGCGCGCTGTCAGCGGTTGCCCGGAACGGGGCGAGATGATGAGTCCGTTGGCGGCAGTGCCGCTCTGCATGTTAGTTTGCTGATTGGCGCCGATTGGAATACCTATGGACAAACACTACCTCACCCCTCTTTTCTCCCCAGAGTCCATCGTTGTTTTTGCGGGCAAGGTCGACGACCCCGCCACGCAGACCACGCAGGGCAAGGCGCTGCACCATGCCTTGCGTGCCCAGCGCTACAGCGGCACCTTGACCTTTCTCGATATTCACACCAGCGGCACCTTGGCGGAGTTGGCGCAGACGCGAGCGGATCTTGCCATCATCGCGCTGCCGCCGCAGGACTTGGCGGCCGCGCTGGAGGTCGCGGGCCGTATGGCGTGCCGCGCCGCACTGGTGATTTCGAGTGGCATCGACGTCGACAAGGCGGCTGAACTGAAGCGAATTGCACACCGTGAAGGCGTTCATCTGCTCGGCCCTAACGGCCTCGGTTTGCAGCGCCCACAACTCCAGCTCAACGCCAGCGCAGCCGGGCCGCTAGCCAAGGCCGGCTCCTTGGCGCTGGTGTCGCAATCGGGGGCACTAACGTCCTCAATCCTTGATTGGGCCAGTAATAATGGGGTCGGCTTTTCGTCGGTCGTATCGCTTGGACCCAACACCTCTGTGGACATTGCCCAGGTACTCGATTTTCTGGCGAACGATGCACAAACCCAAAGTATCGTCGTCTATCTGGAAGGCATTTCCAACGCGCGCCGGTTCATGAGTGCGTTGCGCTCGGCGGCGAATGCCAAGCCCGTGGTGGTGCTCAAGGCCGGCCGAAAACCAGCCGGGAACGAGGCTGCGCAGACCCACAGCGGCGCCATCGTCGGCAGCGATGATGTCTTTGACGCCGCCCTGCGCCGAGCCGGTGCGGTGCGCGTGCGTTCTTTTGTCCAGCTGTTCTCAGCCGCCAAGTGTCTGGCTTCGCGTTATCGCCCGGTCGGGCGGCGATTGGCCATCGTCACCAACGGCGGCGGGCCCGGCGTGCTGGCAGCCGACTGGGTCAACGAAATATTTTTGCATTTGGGAAAGCTCTCGCCCGAGTCTGTAAGAGCTCTTCGGCCGCTACTGCCCGAACTCGCGTCTTTGTCGGACCTCATTGACTTGTCTGAAGAGGCCACACCAGAACACTATCGAGTGGCGATAGAAGCTGCTTGCAAGGACCGTCAAGTCGACGGCGTGCTGGCTATCTATTCTCCTAAAGTCGGGGCCGACCCCTCCGAGGTCGCGCGCGCCTTGGTGGAGGTCAAACGCTCAATGGGCAAGCCCTTGCTGTCGTGCTGGATGGGAGATACCTCCGTGGTCATGGCGCGCAGCATTCTCAACGAGGCGGCTATTCCCAGCTTTCGCACGCCCGAGGCGGCCGTGGGCGCCTTCGGCAACATCGCCTCGTTTTATCAAAATCAGCAGCTGCTGTTGCAAACCCCGCCGCCTTTATCCGCGCTGGCCAAGCCCGACATCGAGGGCGCGCGTCTGGTGATTGAAAGCGTGCTGGCAGAGCGGCGCAATGTACTGACCGAGATGGAGTCCAAAACACTGCTCGCATCCTTTCATATTCCGGTCACCAAAACCATCCTCGCACGCAGTGCCCACGAGGCGATGATGATTGCGACACAGCTGGGTTTCCCGGTGGCACTCAAGATTGATTCACCCGATATCAGCCATAAATCGGACGTGCAGGGTGTGGCACTCAACATCATGAACGGCGCCACGGCGCGCGACACCTACACCGACATGGTGCAGCGCGTCACTCGCCTGCAACCGAATGCTCGCATCAACGGCGTGACGGTTCAAAACATGGCGAGCGCTCGTCGTGGCCGAGAGATCTACATCGGTCTGGTCACCGACGACCCATTTGGCCCCGTGATCGCGTTCGGCGCCGGCGGAACCATGATCGAACTCATCGATGACCGCGCCATGGAACTGCCGCCGCTGAATCAGTTTCTCGCACGCCGGCTGATCGAACGCTCCCGTGTGGCAGAAACACTCGGCGAATGGCGAGGCGCCAGCGCCGTGAATATGGACGCGCTGGAACAGGTGCTGCTACGGGTGTCGGAAATGGTGTGCGAGTTGCCCCAGCTGCGCGAGATGGACATCAATCCCATTATTGTGGACGAATCGGGCGCCGTCGCAGTCGACGCGCGCATTGTCATTGGCCATGCGCCGCAGGCCGTCAATGGCCGTGCCAACAATTACAACCACCTGGCGATACTGCCCTATCCTGCCCGCTACGAACACGTGTGGCCGCAGCGCGGTGGCGGCGAGTACACCGTGCGCCCCATCCACCCGGACGATGCGGACATGCTGCAAGACCTGATGCACCATCTGTCTTCCGAGAGTCGCTATTTCCGATTCGTCTCGTCCATCGTCGAACTGCCGCCCTCCATGCTGGCGCGCTTCACGCTGATCGACTATGACCGCGAAATGGCGTTGGTGGCCGTGTTCAAGGAACGCGTGGCCGGGCCGGATGGCGAGATCCTGGAGACCAAGCGCATCGTCGGCGTGTCGCGCTACATCACCAACCCCGACCAGTCCAGCTGCGAATTTGCGCTTGTCGTGGCAGACGACTTTAACGGCAAGGGCCTGGGCTCGCGCTTGATGCAAAGCATCATGGATGTGGCGCGTGAAAAGGGGTTGACCGAGATGGACGGGCTGGTGTTGGCCAACAATCCCGCCATGATCAAGCTCATGAAAGGCCTGGGCTTTGGCGTCAAACCGTTTGCCGAAGATCCAGATTTCAAGCTCGTCACGCACGCACTGTGAGCGCGACCCGCAGGAGCGGGCTCACGCGTCATCCAGGCAAGCCAACACGGCTATTTATTCGTAGCGGCTGGCGGCTGTTCTCAGCGGCAGGCAATACTTTTTGCGTGAGGAAATAGGTAGATCAGGGGCGATTACCCTCTTCCCTCTGAGCGTCGTGCCATACTGATTTGCCTTGATGTGAGTCCGCTGGCTGTAGAAAAGCTGAGCGACCTCTTACGCGGCCCATTTTTAACTACTGGAGACACTCCCATGAACCGTGAAGTCGTTGTTGTAAGCGGTGTACGCACCGCCATTGGAACCTTTGGCGGCAGTCTAAAGGACAGCCCTCCCACGGAACTGGCCGCGCTGGTGGTACGAGAGTCGCTGGCACGCGCTAACGTTGACGGCAAAGACGTTGGCCACGTGGTGTTCGGCCACGTCGTCAACACCGAACCCAAAGACATGTACTTGTCGCGCGTGGCAGCCGTCAACGGCGGCTGTGGCGAAGGCACGCCAGCCTTCAACGTGAACCGTCTTTGCGGCTCCGGCCTGCAGGCCATCATTTCCGCCAGCCAGAGTATCTTGCTGGGCGATACCGACATCGCGATTGGTGGCGGGGCCGAGAACATGAGCCGAGCGCCCTACGCCAGCCTGAACATGCGCTGGGGTGCCCGCATGGGAGATACCAAGATGGTCGACATGGTGGTCGGCGCACTGCACGACCCGTTCCACACCGTTCACATGGGCGTCACTGCAGAGAACATCGCCGCTAAATGGGGCATCACGCGCGAAGACCAAGACAAACTGGCGGTTGAAAGCCATAACCGTGCGCAGCGCGCCATCGAAGCCGGCTACTTCAAAGAGCAGATCGTTCCGGTGATCCTTAAAAGTTGAAAAGGTGATGTGGCTTACGACACGGATGAGCATTTCCGTCCTAACTGCACCTTGGCCGATTTGGCCAAGCTCAAGCCCGTGTTCATCAAAGAAAATGGTACCGTGACCGCCGGCAATGCCTCAGGCATCAACGACGCGGCCGCGGCCGTGGTGCTGATGGAAGCTGCCACGGCCAAAGCACGTGGTCTGAAGCCGCTAGCCCGTTTGGTGGCATACGCCCACGCGGGTGTGGACCCCAAATACATGGGCATCGGTCCCGTGCCCGCGACCCAGCTCGCGCTTAAAAAGGCCGGACTGACCATCAAGGACCTCGACGTGATCGAGGCCAACGAAGCCTTCGCCGCCCAAGCCTGCGCCGTCAGCCGCGACCTCGGTTTTGACCCTGCCAAAGTCAACCCCAACGGATCCGGCATCTCGCTGGGGCACCCGATCGGGGCCACGGGTGCCCTGCTTACCGTTAAAGCGGTGTACGAGTTGCAGCGCATCCAGGGCCGATACGCATTGGTGACGATGTGTATTGGGGGCGGCCAGGGCATTGCGGCGATCTTTGAGCGGATCTGATCTCACAACGCCGTCCTTAACGCTATTTATTAATAGCATCTTCTGGGCACCCTCCGGAGGCCGGAGGGTGTGACGGAAAAAGCGACGTAAGGAAGGAAATCCGAATCTGCGTACTCCAATGAGCGGGCCGCGTCAGAGGAGATTCATCTTCTTGGCGGCTTCGCGCAGTTCCCCCCGGAAATCGGGATGTGCGATGTCTATTAATGCTTCGCAGCGCTGATGGGCGGTCTTGCCCCGCAACTGGACCACCCCGTATTCCGTCACCACATAATTGATGTCGTTTTTGCTGGTGGATACGTGCGTGCCGGTGGACAGGGTTGGCACAATCCGCGAGATGGTGTCGTGCTTCGCAGTCGAGGGCAGGACGATGAAGGCCTTTCCACCGTTTGAGCGATTGGCGGCGCGCACGAAGTCGGTTTGGCCGCCCGTGCCAGAGTAGGGTGAAAACCCGAGGCTTTCCGAGCCGCACTGGCCCATGAAATCGATCTGCATGGTGGCATTGATGGCGTGCAGATTGTCGTTCTGGCCCGCTAGCCACGGATCGTTGGTGAAACCGACAGGGTGCATTTCGACCGCCGGATTGCGATGCAAAAACTCGTAAAGCTTCTTTGATCCGAGTGCGAAGGTGGCCAGCATCTTGCCGTTGTGGTAATTCTTTTTGCGGTTAGTCACCACGCCAGCCTCCACCAGCGTCATGATGCCGTCGCCAATCATTTCGGTGTGAATTCCCAAGTCGTGCTTGTGAATCAGTTGCATGACCACCGCATCGGGAATGCCGCCGTACCCGATTTGCAGCGTCGCGCCGTCGGGGATCATCTCGGCAACGTACCTGCCGATGGCCTCTTGTACCGGACCTATCTTAGGCAGACCCACTTCAAGAAGCGGGTCCTCACTCTCCACCAGAGCCGCCACCTGCGAGATATGGATGTGGCAGTTGCCATTGGCGAACGGCACATGGGGATTGACTTCCAATACCACGGCACGGGCCTTGTCGATTGCCGCCATCGTGTAATCAGGCGCCAGCGAGAGGGAGAAGAATCCGTGTTCGTCCATTGGTGAGGCCATGGAGAACACCACATCGGCCGGAATCAGGTTGCGCTTGATCAGTTCTGGCAGTTCAGAAAAATTAGCCGGAATGAAGTCGACCCAGCCTTCCTGACCGCCCGCTCGCGAAATGCCGCTGAAAAAATACGCGATATGTCGGACGTGCTCCGTAGTTTCAGGATCGAAATAATCGTACTTTCGTACGGGGAGGATTTGCGACACCCGCACATTCCGAAAACCGCGTCGAGCTTCGGAGAGTGCCGTTAATAGGGTTGGAGGCTCGCCCACTGCGGTGGGGATAACCACGGTATCGCCATTTGTGACGACGCCAATCGCATCGGCAGCGGACATGCGTTTTTGCTGATACTGGGTATGAACGGACATGGCAGCTTTCTCTTTGAATTATTTTGAATAACTTTCGATTATCAAATAATGATCAGATCAGAAATCTGACAAAAAGAAATTCATGCGCAATTGGAAGTTAAATACCAATAACCCATCAGCGTCCGGCACGACGGACTTGCCACTTCTGGCGACTTCCAGAAGTTATTGAGAAGCCGACTCTGTTCGGCCCGGGGGCCGCTATATGACACGGTGCGTCTGCAAGATCGGCTAAAAAAGCAATAGCCGCCAGCGCGCCGTCAGAAAGCTGGAAGGGTTTTCCCAAGTGGTCCTGGCGAGCGCCCGGGTGGGGTTCACCTGGGCAATTCACGCTGAGTAAGCAAGGCTCGCCAAGACTCCGGCGCAGCGTGCGTTACAAGCTCCTAAGGACCTCGGCGCCGCTTTGACGCAATATTTCCTTGGCTGCAACTGTTTGCTTCGCATCGGTCGGATGCACGATGACTGCCCAGCGATTTTCCGTGAGGGCGCTGCGGACCTTGGTGATGAGCCAGACATGGTCGGGCCGCATGGCGACCAATCCGCCCAACAGCAAACCAAACGTAATACCAAACCCTAGGATAGCGATGAACGCGAGTAGCGGGCTGCTTATGACCATGGGCTGATTCCCCTGGTAGAACCAGGCGAATAGCAGCAGCCCTGCCAGTGCGCCGGCCAGGCCAGTGATGCCGTGTGCAAAGAACACGGTTTTGAAGATGCCGTGTTGCTCCGGCTCCAAGGTGCGGCCGAACAGGTCCCGATGGGAGATTTTTGCGTCTTGCGGGCCGAGCACGCGCGCCTGACCTTGGATCATGCCTTGTGCTTTTAAAACACTCGTGACAGCGGCGTCAGCTTCGTTTTTATTGGCAAACAGGCCGACCACCTTGGTAAGCGACTTTTCACCAAACATGCCTTTCAAAATGTATTCCACGGAAATACTCCTCTTTAAAGCCGCCAAACCCCCGCATCGGGGCCGAAGGCGGATGACTCGGTTGCCACCGGAGGTCGACTATTCCCATGCGGTGTATCCAACGGTGCATTTTTATATTATTCCCCCGGTACAGCCAAAGCTGTAGGACACAGGCCCTATAACTAGCCCCCACCGCGCTGCATATAGAGGTCAAATCGCTTCATGAAAAGATAGCGCTCCCCCGCGTCCAGCCCGGCAAAAGCAAAGCACACCAGCAAACGCGGAATGCGGACCTGGCCGAGCGCGCGGGGTGGGGCTGCATGCCAGTGGATCTGCAAAGAACCCGGACCAATCACAATCTGGACTGAAGCACCGTCACGTTGCCAGAAGTTATCTCCGAGTGCTGCCGGCAACCACCCCAGCCATTCCGCTTCGGTGCAGCCCATGTCACGCTCGAACTGCTCGGCGTAGTGCGCCTGCACGGCTTACCCGCCAGCAATCGGTGGCCAGATGGCGAGCACGTCGCCCTCGATCAGCGTGGTGGTCAGGCGCTGGGCGGGTTCAATGTAGCGGCCATTGACCAGTACCAGATGAACCAGCTTGGGAGGTAGTCCGAAGGGCGCGATGATCTGGCTGATGGAGGCGTCGGACGCGATGTCCAGCTCGACGATATTGCTGCGGCGCGCCGATACAGGAAGATAGTCGGTGAGGGTCGCAAACAGTTTGAAAGTGATTTTCACCGTCGTCGCTCGTCCGTTGCGCCGCTCCACTGTCCCTGCGCCTGCGCGCTCGCCAGATAGGCCTCCATCAATTTGGTGGGGTCCCGGGTCAACGTGTCTTTCCAGGGGCCAAGGCGAATGGCGCCTTCGACCAGCCCGCGCATCACGCCCACATGGTCGGTCCAGCCCACGCTGTTGCAGCCCACCATGACATCGTCCTTGAACTGCAGGCTCAGATGACGGCCTTTGCCGCCGTCCGCTTGCCGGTCGGTTAACTCCACCTGCTCGCCACCCGGCAAACCTTCCCAGTTACCGAAGCTGGTGGAAATCAGACCCAGGGTGTCCAGCACGTTAATCTGGGTGACGCCCTTGAGCTCGGCCTGCGGTTGACCGAGCAATCCCACCATATTCAGCGCGGCCACCCGCGCTTGCTCGGCCGCATTGGGTTGAATGGCGCTAACGATCGTTTTACCGCTGACCTTGTCAAAGGCTTCTGCGCAATCGCCTGCCGCATAGACGCCCGGGACGTTGGTTTGCAGATGCTCGTCGGTCAGCACGCCCTGCAGGCAGGTGATGCCGGAATGCTCCAAAAATCCGATGTTGGGTTTCACACCCGTGGCACTGATCACCAAGTCAGCCTCGACGATCTGCCCGTCCGAGAGGCGCACCTTCAGCGGCGCGCCGGGTTCAATCGCCTCGACCTTGGTCCCGGTGAACACCGTCACGCCTTGGGACTCGCACCAGTCGCGAATCATGCCGCCGGCCATCGGGCCCATCATCCGCGGCACCATGCGGTCGCCCATCTCGACCACGCTCAAGTGCACGCCGCGCTGCATCAGGGCCTCCATGATGATGCAGCCGATGAAGCCGGCGCCCATCTGAAGCACGCGCGCGCCGGGCTGCGCCAGCGCCATGATCTGGCGGGCATCTTCCAGTGTCCAGCAGGGGTGAACGCCTGCGGACTCGATGCCCGCAATCGGCGGGCGCACCGGGCGTGAGCCAGTGGCGATCAGCAGCCGGTCATAGCTCAGGCTGTGGTTGTCGTCCAACACAATGCTTTTAGTAGCGATTTCTACAGACTTGACGCGAGCATGCAGGTGACTAATTTGCAAGGACTCAAAGTGATCCGGATTTTTGCGCAGGTAGGTACCGCGCTCATCAATGTTGCCCATCAACAGGTAAGGAATGGCCATGCGCGAATACGGTGGTTCGGCTTCGTCGCCGACCAGCGTAATGGTGTCGTGCGGCGCGTGCTTGCGAATCGTTTCTGCGGCAATCACACCGGCTGGGCCGGCGCCCAAAATGACGTGGTGAGTCATGGGAAAGCGATCCAAAAAGCCGTCTCAGGGTGAACATTTGCCCACTCGGGGGACGGGGAACAACAATGAGTGTGGGGGACCATGGCATCTCCAGAATTAAAAAAAGGGTGGGCGTGCATGCAGCACCCACCCCCACCCTCCGGGGAGGGAATAAGCTTTACAGGCTCAAACGCGCCCGGGTCTCCGCAGTGGGGCGGCCTTCGGTGTCCCAACCGCGCGCGGCGTAATACTTGGGCAGCATCTCGGCCAACATGTTGACCTTGCCTTTGGCGGGCCCCGTTTTGGCGGGTTCGGTCAACAGCCGTTTGGGCAGCGAGTCGTCGGCTTTGGTAAAGCCGGCGGCGTTGTTGAATTCGCGCTCCATGTTCCAGATGCGCTCACCGATTTTTTCAAGCTCTTCGGTGGTGTACTGCTCTCCGCAAGCCGCTTGCAACTGCGGCGCCAGGTCGGCCAAGCCCCAGGCGAAAGTGGTGAACACGCACAGCCCGGAGGAGTCAAAAGCGGCCGTCGCGTCCTGGAAGGCCTTGACCAGTTCGGGCTTGCCCTCATGCTCCAGCGGGTCGGTCTTGACCGGGATGCCCAGAACTTCGGACGCGATGGTGTAGCCGCGCAAATGGCAACCGCCGCGGTTGGAGGTGGCATAGGCCAGCCCAATGCCCTGGATGGCCCGCCCATCGTAGGCCGGAAACTCCTGCCCCTTGGAGGTCATGGATAAATCAGGGTAGCCGTACTTGGCAGTCAGGCGCTTGGAGCCTTGGCCAATTTCCTTGCCAAAGCCGCGACTGTTCACTGTTTCCTCGGCAAAAAAAGCCAGCGCTTCGGCCGAGCCAAAGGGCGCTTCGGTGCCAAGCTGTTCTTTGGTCAGTACGCCCATTTCGTACAGCTCCATCACCGCACCAAGGGTGGCCCCAAAGCTGATCGGGTCGATACCTTCCTCGTTGCACAACATGGTGACGTATTGCAATGTCTCCAGATCTTTGACGCCATTGGCTGCACCCAGCGCCCAGGCGGCTTCGTACTCCAATCCGCCAGAGGCGCCCCAGTACTGGGGCTTGTTGGCGACCGTGAAATGGGTCTCGTCCATCTTGCTGATGCGGCCGCAGGCGATGGTGCAACCAAAGCAGGCCTGGTTGGTCACCAGTTGCGCTTTGCCGTCGGTCTCGCGCGGCGCCGCCATGGCTTCGGCCGAGATATCCTTCGCGCTTTCAAACTGTACGTCTCGGTGGTTGCGAGTGGGCAACCCGCCGATTTCGTTGATCACGTTCATCAGCACCTGAGTGCCGAAGGTAGGCAGCCCCTGGCCGGTGACGGCGTTGTCATGCAGGATCTTCTTCTTTTCGTAGGTGACTTTCATGAAGGCCTTGGGATCGCGGATATTGCCCACACCCTTGGTGCCGCGCACTGCAATCGCCTTCAGGTTTTTACTTCCCATGACGGTGCCCACGCCGGATCGGCCGGCAGCGCGGTGCAGATCGTTGACCACCGCGGCATACAGCACGCCGTTTTCACCGGCCTTGCCAATGCTGGAAACGCGCACCAGTGGGTCTTGCAGGCCCTTCTTGAGAATCGCCTCGGTCTGCCAGACGCTCTTGCCCCACAGATGGCTCGCGTCACGTAGTTCGGCCGTGTCGTCGTTGATGTACAGGTAAACCGGCTTTTCCGATTTTCCCTCGAAAATAATCATGTCCCAGCCGGCCATCTTGAGTTCGGCGCCCCAGTAGCCGCCCGAATTAGAGCAGGCAATCGCACCGGTCAGCGGGCTCTTGGTGATGACGGTGTAACGCCCCCCGGTTGAAGCCATGGTGCCCGTCAGTGGACCGGTAGCCCAGATGATTTTGTTGGCTGGTGACAGCGGGTCTACCTTGGGGTCCACTTCGGACACCAGATATTTGCTGCCCAGGCCACGCGAGCCCAGATAGGTTTGCGCCCAATCCATGTTAAGAGGTTCAGACTTGACGGTTCCTGCAGTCAAGTCAACGCGGAGGATTTTTTTTGCCCAAGACATGTTCGTTGCTCCTTAAGCGGCGGAAGGACGGTTGCCAAGCTTGTCGGCCCACTGCTGCATCTTGCCCAAACCGGTCCAGTTCGCATCAATAAAAGTGATCGCCTGCGTCGGGCAAGCCTCCGCACAGGCGGGCTCACCGCCACACAGGTCACACTTTTGCACTTTTCCGGTTTCCTGCACGTAGTTGATGGTGCCGAATGGGCAGGCAATGGTGCAGACCTTGCAACCTACGCAGGTGGTTTCGTTGACGACTTTGGCGCCCGTGACCCGGTCCACGGTGATGGCTTCGACCGGGCAGGCATGCAAGCACCAGGCTTCGTCGCACTGGGTGCAGGTGTAGGGCACCTTCTTGCCGGTGTCGTGGAAGTCGAATACCTTGATGCGCGACTTCGCAGGTGCAAAGACGCCGTAGTTCTCGAAAGAACAGGCCATCTCGCACTGCAAACAGCCAGTGCATTTATCCGGGTTGATGTGCAACACCTTCTGCATGAGGTCTCCTTGGGAAGCGGCGAAGCTGATTTGCTATGAATTAGTCTGCATAGCCATTATTGAAATCAGCTCTCTTAAAACACCTAGGACAAACCCTGATGCGGGATTCACGTCGCGTGGGAATTCTCAAATTGAGACAGTGACTGGTCGCGGAGGCTGGAGGCATAAGCGGCCATCAGGCGGTAATTGGATGACAGCGCTTTTCTCTGGATGGTTGCGCTTGCCTATAGTTCTTATGAACGATAGGGCGGAGACTGGTGTCTCTCGGAAGCCTCACCACTAGCTCTCTGGAAGGATAGCAGTAAGCACCTGTAATTCCTATACTGAAATTGTTTCCCACTTATACAGAGCCTCCTGATGCACACCCTGTCGCCTGTCGGCCTGCGCCGCAGAACCTTGCTTCAATCCGGGTCTGCCCTGCTGATTCCAATTTCCCCCTGGGTTTTCGCGGAGCCAAGGGCGCCACTGGCTTTAAGCATTTCGATCAATCGGGCGGGCAGGATGCGGGCGTTTTCGCAGCGCGGTTCCAAGGCCTATATTCAGGCCACGCTCAACGTGCTGTCAGCAAAAGCGCGAGACATCATGCTCGCAACCCAACACCTGATCACCGTTAGCCTGGAGGAACTGACGGCCGGAAATCCGGCGCCCGAGGTACGAAAGTTGATACAAGCGCTGGAAAGAGACTGCTACGTGTTCAGTTCCCTCCTTGCCTCCACGCCGCGGAAAGAGCGGATCGTGGAAGTGACGCGCGCTGCGGATGTCATGCTGGAGTCCGCCGACCGGCTCACCAAGGCATATGAGGGCCTGTCTCAGCAAGTCAGCGCAAAAATCGTAAATATCGCGGGTCGCCAGCGCATGTTGTCACAGCGGGCTGCGCGCGCCTTTTTCCTGCTTGCGGCCGGGCAAGACACCCCGGCATTCAACAAGCAGCTCGTCACTGCCCGGGCCGAGTTCAACCAAGGGTTGGTTACGCTCCAGGCTACCCCTATTTCGACGCCGGCTATCCGCAACGAATTGGAACTTGCTAAAGGCCAGTGGCTGTTTTACGAAGCGGCGCTGAATAAAACCGCCAGTGCAGAGGGCCTACAAAACATAGCCACCACCAGCGAGCGGGTGTTCGAGGTGATGGATAACCTCACCTCGTTGTACGACGCGGCCCTGCGCGATATCCTTGGTTGAGGCGGCTGTCACTTGTGCAACTGGTACCAAACGCCGTGGCATAAAACCGGCCAACGTTTTGGTTGGTGTCTCGAGTGGTACAGCACGGGTTTGCCAACATGGCGTACGCTGTGGGTTGGATCGCTGACTGAGCTTGCTCGTTTGTTTGGCAAGTCGGTTTTGTCAGCCCTAGTCACACTCAGGAGACCACCATGCCTACCCTCGAAATAAAGTCACTCAAGGAAATCGTCAGTGCCGAAGAATGGCAACTCCGTTGCGACCTCGCTGCGTGCTACCGGCTGGTAGCCCTGTACGGGTGGAGCGACCTGGTTTTTACGCACATTACCGCCAAGCTGCCCGAGTCGGTCTCCGGGGCGGGTGCTCACCACTTCCTGATTAACCCCTATGGTTTGATGTTTGACGAAATCACGGCTTCCAGCCTGGTCAAGGTCGACGAACACTGCAACAAGGTGATTGATTCTCCCTTCCCTGTCAACCCCGCTGGCTTCGTGATTCACAGCGCCGTGCACGCCGCGCGCGCCGATGCTGGGTGCGTGCTGCACACCCATACGCGTGCCGGGGTTGCCGTGAGCGCGCAAGCGTGTGGCTTGTTGCCCATCAGCCAGCAGTCCACTTTTGTGCTGGCGTCGCTGGCGTATCACGCGTACGAGGGCGTGGCCTTTCGCGATGAAGAAAAGCCGCGCCTGCAGGCTGACTTGGGGCATGCCAACTTCCTAATGCTCCGCAACCACGGCTTGTTGGTGGTGGGAAAGACCATTGCAGATGCCTTTTTGAGCATGTATACATTTGAAAATAGCTGCCGCATTCAGCTAGACGCCCAGAGCGGAGGGGAGCTAATCCAGGTTAACCCGTTGATCGTCAAGGGCGTGGCAGAAGCTATGCGCGTACAGACCGGTGGCATGGGCGGTGCGTTTGCCTGGCCGTCGCTGATCCGCAAGCTGGACCGGCTTGACCAGAGCTACCGCTTATAGGTAACACCGCTTCTTCTCAAACAATCAAAGCGACGGACCTCGTTTTTGAGCAGCCGTCGGCTCCAGTAAGCCGAGCGCGTGCAATGAGTCAATGTGGCTGGCATCTGCGTTCTGGTAGGAGAAACCGCGTTGCCCTTAAACGATCATGAACTTGCCTGCTCTTGTCTTGCTCTGTTAAAGAGCCGAGCGGGACATGGGGTAATTCAAATCCGCGGCCGGTGATCGCTGCGTTTATTGTCGACGGGAGCAAACCAGTTTTTACAAGTGATAAAGACGATGTGCGCTGCGCGCTCCAGTACATCTGCGGTAGGCGCCACTCGACGGCGCGCACGGAGTCGGCTGATGAGCAAAAACTCGGCAATATTCGCCTGGAACCGTACCTGCTTCGGAGCCGGCAAACGCGGCACCGTGGCATCGCTCTGGTGGGACCACGGTTGGAAAAGCCGCTGCCGGAAGCGGGACAGCATCGTATTGGCAGGGGCTTCGATGTCGGAGGTCATTTATTTGAGTGCTTTTCTGGCAACGCCGACACCTAAAGCCGCCAACACCACAAAAATCACCGCCAGAATCAGAAACAATCCAAACAGGATCTTGGCAATGCCGGCAGCGCCTGCGGCGACACCGCCAAAACCGAGGGCACCAGCGATCAGTGAAATAACCACAAAAATAATCGCGTATTTAAGCATCATGGTCTCCAATGCTGTGTAGCGCCACCCGGTTCAGAATGACGCAGGTTGAAATATTGAGCATCACCACAGTAAAAGCCTATGTGGCACCGCTTGATGCTAAAAGTCTGTGTTGCGGCAACGAATCAGCAGCGCCCCCATGCCGCTGTAGGACAAAGCCTCCGTCAAGCCCCACTGATATCCGGGCGGGCAGGGCTTTTGCAGATCTGAGTCTTTGAGTACTCCAGAGTACTGCACTTTGGCACAATCCGCGTCGTGCAGCTAGGATGGAGTGCTGCGTTCACACAACTTCTATTCAAAAAATCCAAGGATACCCATGAAGCTCTACTACTCGCCCGGCGCTTGTTCCCTGTCTCCGCACATCACATTGCACGAGTCGGGGCTAAAGTTCGAGCATGTGCTCGCCCCCACCAAAAATCATAAGCTGCAAGACGGCACCGATTACTACACGATCAACCCGCTCGGCTATGTTCCCCTCCTGGAGCTGGACGACGGCACGCGCTTGAGGGAAGGCCCGGCCATCGTGCAGTACATTGCTGACCAGGTGCCCGACAAAGCGCTCGCGCCGGCCAATGGCACCATTGAACGTGCCCAATTGCAAGCCTGGCTCAACTTCATCAGCACTGAACTGCACCAGCGCTTCAGCCCGCTGTTCAGCCCTGAAACGCCAGCGGACTACAAGCCCATGGTCACTACAAAATTATTGTCTCGCCTGAAGTGGGTGGACGGTGAGCTGGCTGGCAAACAGTACCTGATGGGCGACCACTTCAGCGTGGCCGATCCTTACCTCTTTACCGTGACCAACTGGGCGGCTTACGTGCGCGTGGATATTTCCGGCTTTGCCAACATTGCCGCGTTCCGCGCACGCATGGCCGCCCGACCCGCCGTGCAGGCTGCGATGAAGGAAGAAGGCTTGCTCAAGTAAGCGGTCATAGCGCACGCCCACCCTGGTAACAGAAATCAAACAGTCCATGTTGAGTAGACTGATTCACATCAGCGCACACTGCAAGCTGTTTTTAACACTGGAAGTTTTCCATGCCCTCTTTATTTGACACCGTTCAAGCCGGCGCCCTGCAGCTCCCCAATCGCATCGTGATGGCCCCTCTGACGCGTAACCGCGCACCCGACGCCATTCCGACCCCGCTCATGATTGAGTATTACGCTCAGCGTGCCAGTGCTGGCTTGCTAATTACTGAAGCCACCGCCATCAGCCATCAGGGTCAGGGCTATTCCGACGTTCCTGGCCTGTACGGCACCGAGCAACTTGATGGGTGGAAGCGCATCACTGAAGCCGTTCACGACAAAGGCGGAAGAATTGTGGTGCAACTTTGGCATGTGGGGCGGGTCTCCCACACTGACTTGCAGCCGCATGGGGGTAAACCTGTGGCGCCTTCGGCGATCGCCGCCAAGACCAAAACCGTGTTGATCAAGGATGGCGTTCCGACCTTCGTAGAGACTTCCGAGCCGCGCGCCCTGGACTTGGCAGAACTGCCCGACATCGTGCACAGCTACCAGGCGGCCGCGCGTAATGCCGTGGAGACAGCTGGTTTCGACGGTGTTGAAATCCACGGCGCCAACGGCTATTTACTCGACCAGTTCCTTAAAAGCGGGTCCAATCAGCGCACCGACGACTACGGTGGCAGCATCAAGAACCGTGCGCGCTTGTTGCTCGAGGTGGTGCGCGCCGTCACCGGGGCTATTGGCGGCGGAAGGACCGGTATTCGCCTGTCGCCCGTGACGCCTGCCAACGACGCGCACGACGACGATCCGCAACCGCTGTTTGATTACGTCGTTAGGCAACTTGCGAAGTTGGATCTGGCCTACATTCACATCATTGAAGGGGCAACCGGCGGCCCTCGTGATATGCCCGACCGCCCGTTTGACTACGCAGAGTTGAAGGCCGCCTACCGCGCCGCAGGCGGCCAAGGCGCCTGGATGGTCAACAACGGTTACGACAAGGCCATGGCGGAGCAAGCGGTGAAGGACGGTGCCGACCTGGTCGCCTTTGGCAAACCATATATTGCCAACCCCGACCTGGTCGAGCGCCTGCGCAGCAATGCACCGCTCAACAAGCCGGACCAAGCCACCTTTTATGGTGGCGGTGCCAAGGGCTACACCGATTACCCTGCGCTAGCTAATTAATAGCAGCTTGCTCGGCAATACTGGGCTGCAAGGCATGTTTGTGCGCTGCAGCCCTTTTTATTGCGAATCCCGCTGCAGTCCCAAAAGTCGCACCCCGGAGAGCGCCGCCTGGCGGGGGTCGGTTGCCTGCGTTACCGCGCTGACCACCGCGACGCCGTCTACTCCGCAGGCCAGCACGCCCGGTATCAAGGCCAGAGAAATGCCGCCTATAGCGACCACCGGGAAGGGCGCGGCTTGCGCCGCCCAGTCGCTTAACCGTGCCAAACCAACCGGTTCATACGGCATGACCTTCAGCGTGGTCGGGTAGATTGGGCCGATGGCCAGATAAGACGGCCGCACCCCTCGGGCACGCGCCAGTTCCTGCGGGGTGTGGGTACTCAAGCCGAGTCGAACGCCCGCATCACGCAAGCTGTTCAGGTCTGCTTTGGACAAGTCCTCCTGACCCAGATGCACCCCGTAGGCACCTTCCGCTAAAGCCAACTCCCAGTGATCGTTGATAAACACTTGTGCGCCCGGCACGGCACGACCGGCGGCAATGGCGAAGCGCACCTGCTGCTCGATCTCGGTGAAAGACGTGTGACCATCGGCCTTGATGCGCAGTTGAACCGTTCGCACTCCCCAGCCCAGCAACCGCTGCACCCATGCGGCGTCTGGCACTACCGGATAGAAGCCTGTCGGCCCGGACAGGGCTGCGAAAGCCGGCAAAGAACTCGCGGGGAAAGCGGATGGCGTCATTGGATTAATTTGCGTCAGGAAACATGCCAAAAAGGCACGCCCACGGTAGCGGTGGAGGCCTGCGCTGCTGCGCGTTCAGGCATAGGGGTCGATTCGTACGCTGAACGACCCGCAGCGATGCCATCGGCAAAAGCCCGGGCCATGCGGACCGGGTCGCCAGCCTGCGCCACAGCGGTGTTCAGCAGCACGGCGTCGAACCCCAGCTCCATCACCTGCGCGGCATGAGAGGGCCGGCCCAAGCCGGCGTCCACTATCAACACGGCATCAGGCAAACGGCGGCGCATGGTTTCCAGCGCGTACGGGTTCACGGGACCGCGTCCGGTGCCAATTGGCGCTGCCCAAGGCATCACGGCGACGCAGCCCGCGCCGTGCAGCCGCTGAGCCATGACCAGGTCATCCGTGGTGTAGGCAAACACTGAAAAACCTTCGCGCACCAGCACCGTTGCAGCCTGCAAAGTGGCCACGGTATCGGGCTGCAGCGTGTAGTCGTCGCCAATGACTTCCAGCTTGATCCACGCCGTACCAAAAATCTCGCGCGCCATCTGCGCCAGCGTAATGGCTTCCTCTGCGCTATGGCAGCCCGCTGTGTTGGGCAGGATGTGGCGTCCCATCGCCTGAATGCGTTGCCAAAAACTGTTACCACCGCCGGTTTCGGGTTGAAGACGACGCAAGCCGACTGTTAACACCTCGGTGCCACTGGCCCGCACCGAATCGCCCAACACTTGCGGCGACGGGTAATGCGAAGTGCCCAGAAGGAAACGGCTCGACAACGTGGTACCCGCTACGGTCCACGGACCGCCATGCGCAACGGAAAAGACGGAGGCGGGGGTCATGGTGTTCGATGTTCTCTCATGGGTCATTTCAACCTCCTGCAATCGGTGTAATGACGTCAATGCAGTCGCCGGAATGCAACGTGCATTCGGGCCACTGGCTGCGTGGCACAAAAGCGTGATTGACGGCACAGGCAAACGCACCCTGCAGTTCATAACCCCGCGTCAGTAGCAGCACCTGTAGCGTAGGGGCTTGCGTCGGCAGGCGCTCGCCGTTCAAGGAAATCTCGAACGTGGTCATGTCACTTCTTCTTCAATACCAAGCTTCACTTGGGTACCGAGAAGTTTTTGCGCAAGCTCATCCACGACCGCAGGGGCGCATAGATAGCCATGTCGGTACAAGCCATTGATATGCCACACGCCGTCCCGCAGTGCTACGGCAGGCCGATGATCGTCCAGTGCGGGCCGCAGCGCGGCGGCCAGTCGCAACACGCGTGCCTCGCCGAAAGCAGGGTGCAGGCTGTGCAACGCGCTGCCCAACTCTAGCGTGGAACGAAGTGTCACCGGCCCGAGGTCTTCTGACTCCAGCTCGGTCGCGCCCACCACAAACTGGTGACCTGGCCGCGGCGCCACATAGATCTGATAGCGCGGATGCATCAAACGAACCGGGCGCTGCAAGGTCACACCGTGGCACTCCACCGTCATGACTTCGCCCCGCACGCCGCGCAGTTGCGGCCATTGCGCTTTGCTGCCCACACCGCGCGCATCGACGGCCACATCGACCGCATGCACGCCATCCGCGCAAACCATGCGCTGCGCTTCCACTCTCTCGACTGTCAGCCCTTCGTGCCAGCGCCCGCCTAGTCGGTCAATCTCAGTTGCCAACGCAGCCATCCACTGGTCATTTGCGAGTTGCCCTTCGCTGTCCAAAAACAGGCCACCACCAAAGCGCCCCGCCAACGCCGGCTCATGCTCCGCGAGACTCGCGCTAGTGAGCGTATGGACCTGAGCGCGACTGGCTTCTGGCAGCTTGTGGTGCAGCAGGCGAGTGAAGTGCTCCAGTGAGGCCTGGTCGGGCGCGTGAGCCACTACCAGCGTGCCTCGCTGCCGAAAATAAACCGACTGGCCGCCGCTTGCCTCCAGTTCCGCAATCCAGCGCGGCCACAGTTGCATCGAACGCTGGCCCAACGCAAACACCACGTCGTCCGACACCGCCAGTTCGGCCAGGGGCGACAGCATAGCCGCCGCTGTCAGGGATGCGGTGTCCAGATCGGCGCGATGTCGCGAATCAAACAAACTCACGCGGCGTCCCGCTCGCAATAAGCGCCAGGCCAATGTGCGGCCGGCCAGACCGGCGCCTGCAATACCAATATGTTGTGTTGTCATGGAAGGATTTAGGAGTAAATCTCGTGGCCGCCCTTGCGGAATTCCTCGGCTTTCTGCTCCAACCCGCTGCTGACTTGCTGGATCGGAATAACGCCCGGGGCCCTCGTCGAAGCAGTGGCTAAGGTCGTCGATGCGGGGTTGAGTCGTGCAAATTCGCGCACCTCTTGCGAGATCTTCATTGAGCAAAACTTAGGCCCGCACATGGAGCAAAAATGGGCCACCTTGGCATTTTCCTTGGGCAGGGTTTCGTCGTGATACGCCATCGCCGTGTCGGGATCAATTGCCAGCCGGAACTGGTCTTCCCAACGAAACTCAAAGCGCGCTTTCGATACCGCGTTGTCCCACATTTGCGCGCCTGGGTAACCTTTAGCCAAATCAGCAGCGTGCGCGGCAATCTTGTAGGCGATGAGGCCCTGCTTCACGTCGTCGCGATTCGGCAGGCCCAAGTGTTCTTTTGGCGTGACATAGCAGAGCATGGCGGTGCCGTACCAGCCGATGTTGGCGGCCCCCATAGCTGACGAAATATGGTCGTAGCCCGGCGATATGTCGGTGATCAAAGGGCCGAGCGTGTAGAACGGCGCTTCGAAACAGGCTTCGAGCTGCTTGTCGACGTTTTCCTTCACCAGCTGCAACGGAACATGACCGGGGCCTTCAATCATCACCTGCACATCGTGCTTCCAGGCAATCTGCGTGAGCTCGCCGAGCGTGTGCAATTCGGCAAACTGCGCTTCGTCGTTCGCGTCGGCAATCGATCCCGGACGCAAGCCATCGCCAAGAGAGAAGCACACGTCATACGCCTTCATGATCTCGCAGATATCTTCAAACCGTTCGTACAAAAAGCTTTCACGGTGATGCGACAAACACCACTTGGCCATGATGGACCCCCCGCGCGAAACAATGCCGGTTAAGCGGTTGGCCGTGAGCGGTACGTAAGCCAGGCGCACGCCCGCATGAATGGTGAAGTAGTCCACGCCTTGCTCGGCTTGTTCAATCAGCGTGTCGCGGAAAATTTCCCAGGTCAGGTCTTCCGCCTTGCCATTGACTTTTTCCAGCGCCTGGTAAATCGGCACCGTTCCAATGGGAACTGGTGAATTGCGCAATATCCACTCGCGTGTTTCGTGAATGTTCTCGCCGGTCGATAAGTCCATCACCGTATCGGCGCCCCAGCGAATAGACCACACCAGTTTGTCGACTTCTTCTTCAATCGACGACGTAACGGCCGAGTTGCCGATGTTGGCGTTGACCTTCACCAGGAAGTTGCGACCAATGATCATCGGCTCGCTCTCGGGGTGGTTGATATTGTTTGGAATCACGGCACGGCCACGCGCCACTTCATCGCGCACAAAGTCCGCCGTAATGTCCTGCACCAGAGAGGCACCGAACGAATGGCCGGGCTTGGGCATGCGCTCGGTGGCCAAGCGTTCCGCGAGCTGGGCGCGAATGAGATTCTCGCGCACGGCAATGTATTCCATTTCCGCTGTGATGATGCCTTTACGCGCATAGTGCATTTGCGACACGTTGGCGCCGGTTCTGGCGCGGCGCGGCACAGGTGTGTGCGCCATTCGCAAGGCGCTTAGGGCGGGATCGTTCAGGCGTTCGCGGCCATAGGCGCTGGTAATGCCGGGCAGCGCTTCGGTATCCAGGCGTTCGGCAATCCATGCGCTGCGCAATGGCGCCAACCCGCGCGTGATGTCAATCGGTGCCGAAGGGTCGGTGTACACGCCCGACGAATCGTACAGGCGAAGGGGGGGATTGGCCTCGCGACGCGGCTCACCGCTGCCCTCCTGCACCATCGTGTCAGTCAGCGTGACCTCACGAAATGGCACTCGAATATCGGCTTTTCCTCCCAGACGGGTACCGTCTATATAAATTTTTGCGGAGCCGGAAAAAGGGCTGCGCGTGATGCGACTTGTGAGGTCGTCGGTATCAACGGTAAGGCGGGTTTTGGCCATGATTATCTCCAGAAGGTGTGGGTGCCTGCCTGGGGAGCCGGAGAGGTTGATGTGGGGGGCTGCAGGATCCCCGTGGTGTGTAGGGGGTGTCGCTGTCAGTGCCATCAAAACTGCCGGAGCCAAGTGCCTTGTTCCCTACGCGGGGATAACCCCGATCAGGTTCAGCGGGTCTCGCATTTGCGATCTCAGCCTCAGAAGAATCTTGCTTAGAAACATCTTTGGCACCCCGACAAGCTGAAGTCATTGTAAGCACAGGGCTTGCCGCCGCAATGAACCTAGGGATTCTCCTCATGCGGGCAAACCAGGAGGCATCACCGACCTCCTTGTCATCGACACCGTGTATTCACTCAACTTTACAAACCATCACGGCGGCGTAATGGTGCGGACACACCGGCACTTCAAACTTACTCTCAACCTGAAACCAAAGCCTCGCTACACGTCTTTGATGCCAGGCTTCTTTTACCTCTCCCCGAAAGGAAGTTTTTATGAAATCCGTTTTTAAACCAGTGAGTTCAATCAGCAGTCTCGTCCTCGCCGGTCTACTGGCTACGGCCAGCATGGGCGCCATGGCCCAAGGCATGCCCGCAGCACCTGCTGCCGGTACGCCGGGCATGTCCGCAGGCATGAGCGCCGGCCGCATGGGTCGAGAAGACCCGGCCAAAATGCAGGCATGGATGGCAAAACGCCAGGCGGATATGAAAGTCAAACTGAAGATCACGCCAGCTCAGGAAGGCGCTTGGACCACCTTCACCGCCGCGATGCAGCCGATGGCTCGCGACGCCCGTCCTGCGCCCGAGCAGCGCGCTGAATTGGACAAGCTGACCACGCCCGACCGGATAGACAAGATGCGCACCTTGCGCACCCAACGCATGGCCGACATGAGCGCCGCCATGGACAAACGCGGCGAGGCGACCAAAGCCTTCTATGCAGTATTGACACCTGAGCAGCAAAAGACCTTCGACGCGGAGCACAACAAAATGGGCCAGTACGAGGGCCGCGGTCGCCACCAAGGCGGCATGCCGTACAAAGGCTGATAGGGTTCGAGGGACTGACGTTCCAACTTCGGTAATGCCTGCACGGGCACTGTCCTTGACGGTGCCCGTGCAGGCATTTCTAATGCGCCGTGCCCCCGCAAACGTTCTTTGTTTTGATAGAAGAGGTGGGCCGTAGTCGCTGCACATGGCGGTGTCTTTTACGAATGCATTGACCCGACATTCTCCCAGGCCGGTGTAGGACGGTTTCCAGAGTCCATTTGAACGCGTTGTTGTCTGACTAGACTGACGGCATGACTGAAATCCGCAAAGGCCAGGCGCCAGCCGTTTTGTCGCGCACTGTGTTCCATGAACGCTTCATGCAATCGTTTATGGACCCAAGCTTTCGAACCGAAGATGAGGCGATTTCTCGGGTAGAGGCGATTGCCTGGGACGCCTATCAAGCAGGTCGCAAGTCGCCCGTCACCCGGAAAGCGGGTCCCGGCTTTGCAGACCCGAATTACGACCTGTCGGTAGAGTGGCTCGCCACCAAAAATCGAATTGAAAAGGCCCACGCGACGTGGAACGAGCCCGCCTCAAAATCCCGTGTGCTGTTAATTTGCGGCTCGGCACGAAACGATGGCAGCTGTCCCGGGGAAATGTCAAAAACCTTTCGCATGGTCCAGTGGACTCAGGAGACGCTAGCGCAGGCGCAGCTCGAGACCGACGTGCTCGACTTGAGCTTGCTGACGTCCAGCTACCACCTCAATATCCACCCCTGTAAGGGCTGCGTCTCAACCGCCATGCCCTTGTGTCATTGGCCTTGCAGCTGCTACCCCAACCATTCGCTGGGACAAACTAGTGACTGGATGGCAGAAATTTACGAGCGCTGGACCGCTGCTCACGCAGTCATCATCGTGACGCCGGTCTACTGGTATCAGTCGCCGAGCCCACTCAAACTGATGATCGACCGTTTGGTGTGCGCCGATGGCGGCAACCCCGATCCCTCGTCTACCCATGGTAAAAAACCAGCCGAGGCGAAAGTGCTTGAAATGGAAGGTTGGGACTATCCCAAGCACATGGCCGGTCGCGCTTACGGTTTGGTGGTGCACGGCGATGTCGCAGGCATTGAAGGCTCGCGGCGTAGCTTGTCGGACTGGCTTGACTGGATGGGTTTGATTGATGCGGGCAACCAGGCGCGCTTAGATCGTTTCGTCGGTTATTACGAGCCTTACGCGACCAGTCACGAGGCACTGGACAGCGACAAAGCGATGCAGGCCGAGGTGCGTAATGTTGCCAGCGCCGTGGCCAATGCCGTGAAGGCGTTGCGTGCCGGCAAGCTTTCGCAGCCTGACTATGGACTTCGCCAGCCGCGGCCCAAGTGACGCGGACTTTTTTCCACTCGGATTACAACCACGCACTGGCTAAAACCCTATTGTTGTTTTGGCGACAGCTGTCAGTTCCAAAAGCGGTTGAAAATTCTTTTCGATTTGTAAAGTTAGCTACTGCAGCGGCCAGCTAACGGCCGCCAAAGAAAGTAGCTAGAGAGTTGCTTGCGGATCTAATCAACCCGCAAGCCATTCACTTTCGGAGGCTTACTTTGACGGGCTCGGCGCCGTGCCATCCATGTCACCCGACGGCGCTGGGCTTCCCATTCCCATGCTGCCTTCGCTTTTGTTTTTCTTCATGCGGGAAGCCCGCTTCGCCGCCTTTGACGCTTTCCTGTCAGCCTGGGCCGTAGCGCGCTCTTCTGCGGTCATTCCCTTGCCCGCCATCGGCGAGGGGCTCACGTTGTCCTTGCTATTCGTGGTCCCCGGGGTATGGGTCATGTTGGGGTCCTGAGGACTCATGTCAGTGGTGCCCTGCATGCCCATGCGCGCACTGGAACCGTTGCCCGCCATCGGCTCGGGGCTTACGTTGTCCTTGCCTTTCGTCGTCCCTGGCGTAGCCGTCGCGCCCAGGTTCATGCCGCTACCCGAGTTGGTGTTCCCGTCTGCGCCTGCGCGCGCCGAGCTTCCGTTCCCAGCGCGCGGATCCGGGTTGGTGGCGTCCTTGCCATTGGTGGTGCCGCCGATACCTGTCGGAGCGTTGTTCATGGTCGCCGAGCCGGTTTGAGCTTGTGCTGGGGCCACAAGCATTAGCGCTGCGGTCATCGCTGCAGCAAGGGGGATAGCTTTCATCGTAGATTTCTTTAACATGTCGATTCCTTCGTTGGCCTCAGAGGGCGGGTTAAAAAATACGCACGCCGCAAAGGGCTAACGCTAATTTCAATTTAGCGAACGCTGCTCGCCGGTCTTATCGGAGAGGCGCGCCGCAGCACGTAGGACACCGCGCTCGCCGGTTGTGGCTTTGAATGCGGTGTGTTGTGCGCTAGACACTCACTGTGCAATCGACGTCGGGTTTGTGCTGAACTATCGACGCGGTGGGGTGGGTCGCCGTAAAGAAGTTGCTGTCCTACAGCGGCGCGGTTCTTGAAGATTAACAATATGAGTTGGTTGTACCTTTCTGGTCCCACTTTCATATGCAACCTCCCTTTCCCGATTCATCCCCGCGCGGCGCGCCCGCCACTCTGACTGTAGCGCCCGCTGTGCGCCCCCCAGTTACCCCGATTGATATGACCGCCGTAGAAACCGATACGCAAGTGGCACTTGCCGCGGTGAGCGCTGAGTCGTCGTTCTCGTTCAAAGTGCTCACGGTCAATATCCACAAAGGCTTCACATTTTTCAACCGTAAATTTATTCTTCCGGAATTGCGCGAAGCCGTGCGCGCCGTGGGTCCGGACGTGGTGTTCCTGCAGGAGGTGACCGGTAACCACCTTAAATATCCAGACAAATTCGACAACTACCCAGATACGCCGCACTACGAATTTCTGGCGGACACGATCTGGCCGCAGTTCGCTTACGGACGCAACGCGGTCTATAACAACGGCCATCATGGCAATGCGGTGTTGTCGAAATTTCCCATTGTGCGTTCCGAGAATCACGATGTATCGATCAGTGGACCTGAGAGGCGCGGCCTGTTGCATTGCGAGTTGCATATCCCGGGTCGCAGCGTCAATGTGCATGTCATCTGCGTACATCTGGGACTGATCGAAGAACACCGTACGCAGCAAATGGATATGTTGTGCAAACTCGTCCACACGGACATCCCCGCTCACGCGCCGGTGGTGGTGGCCGGCGACTTCAATGACTGGCGCCATCGCGCCCACGCCCAGCTAGAACGCGGTGCCGGACTGTATGAGATATTTGTCCAGGCCCAAGGCCAGGCCGCACGAACTTTTCCGGCGCGTTTGCCCGTGCTTCGGCTGGATCGCATCTATGTGCGCAACGCCATCGGTCACGCACCGGTCGTTCTCCCGAGCAGGCCCTGGTCCCATTTGTCCGATCACGCGCCCCTCGCTGCGGAGATCGAGTTGTGAGCCCAGCCCGCGCTGGGTGCGGCGCGGAGGCTTCTTAATGCATCGATGGGTCGGCGGCAATCAATTCAAGCTGCTCGAAAATGGGGAAGAGTTTTTTCCCCGCGTCTTCGAATGCATTGCCGCAGCGCAACGCGAAGTCGTGATCGAAACATTTATTTTGTTTGAAGACAAGGTCGGTAAGGGGCTGCATGCTGCGTTGCTCCAGGCAGCCGGTCGCGGTGCACAAATAGACATCACCGTCGATGGCTACGGTTCGCCCGACCTGTCGCCAGAATTCATTTCTTCGCTCACGCAGGTCGGCGTGCGGGTGCACGTGTTTGACCCCCGCCCCAAATTTTGGGGTTGGCGCACCAATCTCTTTCGACGCCTGCACCGCAAGATCGTGGTAATCGATGGCGAGCGCGCTTTTGTCGGCGGCATTAATTTCGCCGCCGATCATTTGGCCGACTTCGGACCGTTGGCCAAGCAGGACTATGCCGTCGAAATTGAAGGCGCCATCGTCGCCGAGATTCACGAGTTTGTGCACCAGGCGCTGGAGGCGGGCCAGCGCAATGCGGGAGCGGCCTTCCCTGGTCCAATGCGCGCGCAATTTTCTGCCGACTTACAAACGCCGACCCGACCCTGGCGGCGCGCCACCCCGCCCCCTGCCGGTGACGCGGCGGCTATTTTTGTCACCCGGGACAATCGCAAACACACCAACGACATTGAGCAGCACTACCGCATTGCCATTCGCACCGCACGCCATCGCATCGTGATCGCCAATGCCTATTTCTTTCCCGGTTACCGATTGCTCAAAGAGATGCGCAGGGCGGCGCAGCGCGGTGTCGATGTACAACTCATCCTGCAGGGTGAACCCGATATGGCCATTGTAAAAACAGCGGCAAGCATGCTTTACCACTACCTGCTGCGGGCGGGCGTGCGTATTTTTGAATATTCCGAGCGACCGTTGCACGGCAAGGTCGCCGTGTCAGACGATGAATGGGCGACGGTGGGCTCCAGCAACCTGGATCCCTTGAGTCTGTCCTTGAACCTCGAAGCCAACGTCATCATCAAAGATCGAGGGTTCAACCAGCTTTTAAGCGCTCGGCTAGACGACCTGATTCAGCACAGTTGCAAGCAGATTGGGCACGACGATTTAGTGGAATCCAGTGGCTGGCGCCTCGTTCGCAGCTTCCTTTTGTTTCACGTGCTTCGCCGCTACCCGGCCTGGGCCGGCTGGCTGCCGGCACATTCGCCGCGCATCACCTCGGCCAGTCCAAGCCCCCTTTCGCCCGGTGCGCTTTCTACCACTGCCGATCGGGTGAACCAGGCAGATCCCGCTTAAGCGCCGGCTAGCCAGAAGGGTTTCCAGCCCATGAATAAAGCGGCCTTGGCTTTTTCCGGAATGACCGATAGCGCCTGGTGGCCGTGGCTTAAGCGCGCCGCCGCCGCCGTTTTCTTTATATTGGTGGCGGGGCTGCTGGCCTCGCGGGCGCGCAGCATCGAATGGCGCCAGGTACTGACCTCGCTGCAGCACTACCCTCTAACGGCCGTGTGGGGTGCGGTGGGGCTGACCTTGGCCAGCTTCACGCTCTACAGCTGTTTTGATCTGCTGGGCCGCCACTATGTCGGCCATTCGCTGAGCACGCCAACGGTTATGACGGTTACTTTTATAAGTTACGCCTTCAACCTCAACCTGGGCTCAGTCGTCGGCGGTTTCGCCTTCCGTTACCGTCTCTATTCACGCCTGGGACTGGACAACGGTGTGATCACGCGTATTTTGTCGCTGAGTATGCTGACCAACTGGACCGGCTATCTGCTTCTTGGCGGGTTGGTGTTCGCGCTGTATCCGCCGACGTTACCTGTCAGCTGGCCGATTGATGCCTCCCTTCTTCGCCTGATTGGACTGGCGTTGCTAACCACTTCAGTAGGCTACCTCAGCGTCTGTGCATTTTCCAGCAAGCGCACACTGCAGCTGCGGAGTCACGCGCTTGAATTACCGACGATCCGGATGGCCGGTCTGCAACTGCTCATGGGCGTCAGCAATTGGCTCCTGATGTCGGGCATTCTTTTTATCCTGCTGCAGCAGCGTGTTGAATTTCCCATGGTCGTCAGCGTATTACTGCTGGCTGCGATCGCCGGCGTCATCACGCATATTCCGGCTGGTCTGGGCGTACTGGAGGCGGTGTTTGTGGCCCTGCTATCGCATCAGATGCACCGGCATGACGTGCTGGCCGCGTTGGTGGCCTACCGCGTGATTTACTACCTGGTGCCGCTTGGCATTGCTACGGTGGTCTACCTTGCCATGGAAGCTAAAGTCAAACGAAGTACCAAAACGGCTCGCGAGCCCAAAAAATCTTTTTAGCGGGCAAGGTTTCGGCGCGAAAAAACACCATCCTCGCGACAGGGACTCCTGCGAAAAGCACAAATAAAATTTGGCAACCACTGTATATTATTACAGTGCATATTCAACAGAAACTTGCCATCCTTGCCGATGCGGCCAAATACGACGCGTCGTGTTCGTCCAGCGGCACCAGTAAACGCAATTCGGTAGGCGGAAAAGGCATTGGTTCGACGGAAGGGTCAGGTATTTGCCACAGCTACGCACCCGATGGTCGGTGCATTTCGCTGCTAAAGATTCTCTTCACCAATTTTTGCGTATACGACTGCCTGTACTGCGTTAACCGCGTCACGAGCAACGTCCCCCGGGCCCGCTTTACAGTCGATGAAGTAGTGGATCTGACGCTTGACTTTTACCGACGCAACTGCATCGAAGGACTGTTTTTGTCGTCCGGCATTATCCAGAGCCCCGACTACACCATGGAACAGGTGGTGGAGGTGTCGCGCAAGCTGCGCGAAGATTACGACTTTCGCGGCTACATCCACCTCAAGACCATTCCTGACGCATCGCCGGAGCTCCTGGCCAGAGCCGGGCGTTACGCCGACCGGCTGAGCATCAACATTGAATTGCCCACGGTGCAAAGTCTCGAGGCGTTAGCGCCCGAAAAAAACAGCGCGGCCATTCGCCGCTCCATGGCGCATTTGCGCGTGCACATTGACGACGCCAAAGGGGCCGCCCGAGATGCCAGCCGAACGTCCGTTATATCGCTGCCTCATTCGCTCAAAGCGCACCGTGCGCGCCCGCCGCGCTTCGCACCGGGCGGGCAAAGTACGCAGATGATTGTGGGTGCCGACGCGACCGATGACCGCACCATTCTTGCCACTAGCGCCACGCTGTACAGCGCCTACCAGTTGCGCCGAGTCTATTACTCGGCCTTTAGTCCCATTCCCGACGCCTCGTCCAGTCTGCCGCTGCGCCAGCCGCCATTGATTCGCGAGCATCGCCTTTACCAGGCCGATTGGTTGATCCGCTTTTACGGCTTTGCGCACGATGAAATCGTCCCGGAGGTCTCGGGTACAACTGCCAGCGCCGGAGCGGGCATGCTCGCACTCGACATCGACCCGAAACTGGCATGGGCACTGTCGCATCGTGAACAGTTTCCGGTGGATGTGAACCGCGCACCGCGTGAGCTGCTTTTGCGCGTGCCTGGCTTGGGAGTAAAGGCCGTTGTGCGCATCTTGCAGGCCCGACGCGTGCGCAAGATGCGTGCCGACGATTTGCTACGGCTGCACGTGCCGCTCAAGAAGGTGTTGCCGTTCGTGGTGCTGGCCGACCATCAACCGGGCGCGAGCCTGGATGCGCTCGATCTGGCGACCCGCTTACGGCCGGCCGCCGTGCAAGTGGATTTGTTCGACGAGCCTGATGCGAGCCCTCGTTTGCCCCTGCCGTTGCCACCGCCTTCTTTGTCTGCATCGCCTCCAAAATTAGAGCCGGTTGCAGGTGCAAAGTCAGCGTTTGACCTTACTTTGTAAAAGATACAAGTTTGTCCAAATCTGTTTAGAGTGTGAAGAAAAAAGTACGGCATGGACGTCACAAATGATCCGCTAACGAACGAGCTATTTCCGCAAGCCTTGATAGCCATCACGCTTCAGGGGGCCACAGATCTGGCGGGATTTCGCCAAGCGGCGCGTCGTTTATTGGCGCAGCAGATGCCGCCAGGTCAGGTGAGCTGGTTCAGTGCCGACACCCCCGCGCAGGATCTGTTCGCTCACGCAGACGGCGGCGTGTCAATCGACGCGCCGGCTGTGAATGTGCCCCCTGAATTTCTAGCGCTGTGTGAATCCGTGATTCTCCACAGTGATCCCAATCGGTTCGGCTTGTTGTATCGTCTTTTGTGGCGGCTATTAAAAGAGCCTGCATTACGACACGACCCGCTGGACGCCGACAGGGTGCAGGCCCAGCGAATGGCGCAGGCGGTCCAGCGCGATAAACACAAAATGAAGGCCTTCGTGCGCTTTCGCACCGTACAGGATGAAGCGTTTAAAGCGTATCCAGACGGAGGCCCGCTGCACGTGGCGTGGTTTGAGCCCGAGCACCACATCGTTGAAGCGGTCGCGCCCTTTTTTGCGCGGCGCTTCACACAAATGCGCTGGGCCATCCTGACACCGGAACGCAGTGTGGAATGGAATGGTGCGCAACTGCATCTGGGCCCCGGCGCGCAACGCGAGCAGGCGCCGCCGCCCGACGCTGGCGAGCAGCTCTGGCTCACCTACTATCAGCACATCTTCAACCCCGCCCGGCTGAAGCTCAAAATGATGCAAAAGGAAATGCCGCGTCGCTACTGGAAAAACCTGCCCGAAGCGCAATTCATTAGCAGCTTGGCGGCGCAGGCGCCCGAACGGCGCATGAGCATGATCAGCCAGGCTCCCAGTATGCCGCGCCGCCGTATCCCGGTCAGTTCGGTCCTGCCAGCTGGCACTTCGGCTGCTGATTCGTCGCAAATTTCGCCGCTGACTCTGCCTGAACTGAACAAAGCGGCACAACACTGCCGTGAATGTCCCATCGGACAGCACGCCACGCAGGCAGTGTGTGGTGAGGGCCGGATTGGCGCCCGCGTGATGGTGGTCGGCGAGCAACCCGGGGACCAGGAAGACCTGCGCGGCCGCCCCTTCGTAGGCCCAGCCGGGCAACTATTTGACCGCGCGCTTATCGATCTGGGTTGGGTGCGCGATGACCTCTTTATTACCAACGCGGTCAAGCACTTTAAATACGAGCCGCGTGGTCGCCGCAGGATACACAAAACGCCCTCTCAGCAGGAAGCGGCGGCTTGCCTTCACTGGCTCGAGAGCGAGATTAGCCTGGTGCGACCCGCGGCGGTGATTGCGTTGGGCGCTACCGCAGCCGCTTCGCTGCTTGGCCGCCATGTGCCCGTCATGGCGGAGCGCGGACAATGGGTCACCCGTGCCGATGGCCTCCGCGTGCTGATCACCCTCCATCCCGCCGCGCTCTTGCGTACTGACGAACACCACCAACCAGCGGCCTATGAGGCATGGCTGAACGACTTGCGCCAAGTTAGTGCGTTCATGGACCCGCCCATCATTTAAGCGGGCTTTCGCTGCTGCCCAACCGAGGGGGAAACCCCGATCAATGCCGACCTGCTGGCGTTCCTCTGGCGTGGTGACTGAAATATTGGCTTGAATACCTTGATTTTTGCGATGGGATAACTGGTTCGGGCTAAGCCGGCTTCGTCGTCGCTTTCAGACGAGCAAAGTATCACCAAGAAGGCAGCGTTGCGTGCGCAGAAAACGAATGAAGCAAGGCGGTTACAACTGGCAACGGCAAAAGCTCATAAAGTTCCGGGATAATAATTGTCAACCTTTACTTTTCACAAGGGCGCCGCCTGCCTGCATTCAATGCCTTCCACCTGCCAGGCAGAAAAAGGCGTTCATAACCCCGTTGATTTGGGCCCGCTTCTGTAACCGTTGGCTTTTGTTGTTTTAAATCAGGCGATCCCGTCCTTCCTGTTCATTCTCCACCCATGATTGTTGCCATGCGGGCTACTACCTCCGCCACCTTTGAAATCAAGAGCGCCAGCCTTCCGTTGGTCGCGCTGCTGCTTAAATCCCTGGATTTGCAGGCTCTAGCGAGCGAGTTGAAGCTTAGGTTTGGTGATATTCCCGATTTCTTCGATCAAGATCCGCTGATGATCGATCTGTCGCCGCTAGAGGCGTCAGCGCACGCGGACGTCGGCCCGGCAGAGATCGATTTTTTGGCACTCGTGGCGTTGCTTCGCAGCTACCGTTTGGTACCCGTGGCCGTGAAAGGCGGTAGTCCTGCGCAGATGGCAGGGGCGCAGCAAGCGGGGCTACTGTTTGCGCCGGACGCGCATCTGGTGGGGGCCCGACCTGCCCCTCCCTCTACCGCAGCACCGGCTTTAGCCTCTTCCACGGCACCTCTTGGAGCGCTGGTTATCGACAAACCGCTGCGATCGGGTCAACAGGTGTATGCCCGCGGGCGGGATTTGGTGGTCATGGCCATGGTCAATGCGGGGGCCGAGGTCATTGCCGACGGGCACATTCATGTTTACGCGCCATTGCGCGGTAAAGCCATGGCTGGCGCGCGAGGAAACACCGATGCGCGCATTTTTGCGCTGGCGCTGGAGGCTGAGTTATTGTCTATCGCGGGTGTCTACCGCACCAGCGAAAATCCACTCCCACCCGGCGTGGCGGGCCAGCCTGCGCAGGTGCGGCTGCTACCCGGTCCTGACGGTGACAGGTTGGTTATGAGTGTCATGACCCACTGAAAATGACGCTTCGCCGATCGTTACTGCCCGCAGTGCGCAACCGGGCGCACGCTCCGCACGAACACCTCTCTATTGTTTTCAAAAGGACTTTTATCTGATGGCAAAAATTATTGTGGTCACCTCCGGCAAAGGCGGCGTGGGTAAAACCACCACCAGTGCCAGCTTTGCAACCGGCCTGGCCCTGCGGGGCCACAAAACTGCAGTGATCGACTTCGACGTCGGCTTGCGTAATCTGGACCTCATCATGGGCTGCGAACGTCGTGTGGTGTATGACCTGATCAACGTCATTCAGGGCGAGGCCACGCTCAACCAGGCGCTTATCAAAGACAAGCAATGCCAGAACCTCTATGTGTTGGCGGCCTCGCAAACTCGAGATAAAGACGCTCTCACCAAAGACGGCGTGGAAAAAATTCTGAAAGACCTCGCCGCGATGGAGTTTGAATACATCGTCTGCGACTCGCCCGCGGGCATTGAAACCGGTGCGTTGATGGCGATGCACTTCGCCGATGAAGCGCTGGTAGTCACCAACCCGGAGGTGTCGTCGGTGCGCGATTCGGACCGTATTCTGGGCATGCTGTCCAGCAAGACCAAACGGGCGATTGACGGCGGTGATCCCATCAAAGAGCACCTGCTCATCACCCGCTACAACCCGAGCCGCGTCGATCAGGGGCAAATGCTCTCGCTGGAAGACATCAAAGACATTCTGCGCATCAAGCTGATTGGCGTAATTCCCGAGTCCGAGGCGGTGCTGCAAGCCTCCAATCAAGGCGTGCCGGCCGTCCATATGCAGGGCAGCGATGTGTCTGAAGCCTACAAAGATGTGATTGATCGCTTTCTGGGCGAAGACAAGCCAATGCGATTTATTGATCCGCAAAAGCCCAATTTCCTAAAACGCTTGTTCGGAGGGAAATAAAGCGTCATGACTTCATTCCTGTCCTTTCTGCTGGGCGAAAAGAAAAAAACTGCCAGCGTCGCCAAAGAGCGGCTGCAGATCATCCTGGCGCACGAACGTTCTGGCCGAAATAGCCATCAGCCCGACTACCTGCCTGCGCTGCAGCGCGACCTGATTGCCGTGATTTCCAAGTACATCAATATCAATCCCACCGACATCAAGGTAAATCTTGAGCGTCAAGACAACCTCGACGTGCTCGAAGTCAAGATCGAGCTGCCGGACGCTAAATAAGCGGCCGCCCGCCCGCAACCCAGTTAGCGCGGGTTTCAATAAACCGCGTTCGCTATGCTGCGCGTACAAGCCTTCGCCTGACAAACGTTGCGTACGGGCGCATTCCCGTTGCCGTTAAGTAGATAAACGGCAAAAGCGTGATTTAGGTCACGGTTCAGACTTAAATGTTTTGCACACTACCGTTGACTAAGTCCGAATGACTCGGTAAATCCTAGCAACTTTAAGTGAAAGCAAAAAGAAAATGAACAGATTCCAAAGCTTATTCAAGCCGCTGATGTGGCTGATGGCATTACTATTGGCCGGTTTTGCAGCCGGATGCGGCGGTGGAGGAGGAAATCAGATTGGCGCCGCTGCAGGCGCAAGCCCCTCGGCGGATGCCGCAAGCGGGCCGATAGTGCTTTCGACCAGCCCCAGTAATGGGGCTACAAATGTGGCGACCCGCACCAATAGCAGCGACAACGTTGTGACCGGGATCGCGGTGACAGCCACCTTTAGCCAGCCGATGGATCCGGCATCGATCAACTCGTTCCCGGCCGGAACGCTGCTAACGTTCACGCTGAAAGAGACCACCGGATTGAACGTCCCCGGCACTGTCGCCCTGAATGCCGCGAACACGGCCGCCACCTTTACGCCCACCGCGTCCGCGCTGATCCCGAATACCAACTACACCGCGACTGTGAGCACTGCGGCCAAGAACGCTGGCGGCACTCGGATGGCCAGTCCGGTTGTGTGGAGCTTTACGACCAACGCCATCGCCTCCACCGCTCAGGCACCGGTTAACCTCGGAAGCGCTGGTACCTTCGCGATTCTGAGCAAAACCGGAATCACCGACGTCTATAAATCGGCCATTGTTGGGGATGTCGGAACAAGCCCCATCACCGGTGCGGCGCTCCTTCTCACATGCGGGGAAGTGACGGGCAAAATCTACGTCGTCGATGCTGCGGGCCCACTTCCCTGCGCAGTGACTGATGCTACCGCCCTGACGGCCGCAGTGGGCAGCATGGAAACCGCGTTCACCAGCGCAGCCGGACGGACCTTACCCAATTTCACTGAGCTGGGTGCCGGGGAGATTGGCGGACTCACTTTGGCTCCCGGTCTCTATAAATGGGGTACCGATGTCCTGATTAGCACGGATGTCACGCTTTCGGGCGGTCCGAACGACGTCTGGATCTTCCAGGTAGCGGGTAAATTGGTCCAGGCCAATGCGAAACGGGTGACTTTGGCTGGCGGTGCGCTGGCGAAGAATATCTTTTGGCAAGTCGCTGACGATGTGTCCATTGGAACAACGGCTCACTTTGAGGGCGTTCTTTTGGCTAAAAAACTCGTTGCCGTGAATACCGGCGCCTCTGCAAACGGCCGACTGCTGGCGCAAACTGCGGTCACGCTTCAATCGAGCGCCATCACACAGCCGGCCCCGTGACGGAGCGAGAGCAACCGGACTAGACCAGGGCGACGGCAACGCGTCCGTTTGGTCTGGTCTCCGAACTTTTGATTTCCTGAGGTGCCCCGAAAGTTTGAACAGCGCCCAGTGAAATGGAGCTTCAATTGGGATGAACTAGGCCGTTTGCAGCCCTGCCGCACTTCGCCGCGACTGCTCAACGCTGTCGGCCTGGTTTGAAGACCGACTAGCGCTTTTTTGTTATGTCTTGGCTGCCGACACCCAAGTTGGCGTCGCCACCAGCAGACACCCCGCCGCTGGCATCGCCCGCGCTTTGCTGACGATGTTTGCCGCTTCCTACACCGCCTCTCACGCCATGGGTCGCACGTTTGCCGGCTACCGCCGCATCGTCTCCGGTGGTTTTCGCCGTGTCGCGTACAGCGCCGAGCTCCCGGCCTACGCCGTCGGTGGCTCGGTTCACGGCGCCTGGGGCCTGTATCTCGCCGCCACCTTGTGCTCCGACGCTGGCCCCCCCTGCGCCCATGCGTTGGGCCTGTTCGTCAGAGCTGACATTGCCGCTGGCAGCTGCGGGCGAAACGGCAACACCTTCCGCGCCAGCGTTGATAGCGGCGTTTCCCTTCACGGCACCACTACCGGCATTGCCACCAGTATTGGCACCCAGGCTTGCGCCACCACCTCCACCAAGTCCGGGGCCGGCCGCGATGGTCACGCCGGCGTTTGTACGCAAGACGCCATCGAGCCCTAACACGCCAGCTTGGGAGGAGGCCCCCCATGCCATCGCCGTGGTTAGCACGACTAATGACGGAATGGCCCGTAAAAACCGAGGGCGGGCCACGCGAATGGGAATTTGAAAGCTTGGGGACTGAGCGTGTTTAAAACCGTGCATTGGGGCTCCTGTGTTGAAGAAAAGTTCATCTTCCGCCTCCCCTATGTCCACGAAGTTTCTGGTTTGTTGACTTTGTAAGTCGATGCACAGTTACCGTTCTAATTGGTTTAATTGATAAGTGTGCGCATACATCGACAATGATCTTCACCATGCGGAACGACATTACCGCCAGTGTGTAGTCGCTGTCAGGACCCGCAACAGGATGAACGCCCCCTGGCTCCGAAAAGCTGTCTACTTAGTAGCTGCACGCGACCGTTCTTTATCGGTCGGCGGCTGATCTATCCATCTTTTCGGCGCCAGTACCGCCATCGTGATGCGCGACACGCAACTCAGCTCGCCAGCGTCGTTGGTAAGCTCGATCTGCCAGACTTGCGTGGTACGGCCTATGTGCACCGGGCGCGTGATGCCCGTCACCCAGCCATGCGTTGCGCCCTTGAGGTGGTTGGCGTTGATATCCAGTCCCACCGTACGGTGACCCTCAGGCGCCGCATACGCCGCGCCGCAGGAGCCCAGCGTTTCAGCCAGCACCACCGACACACCGCCGTGAAGCAAACCGTAAGGCTGGACAGTGCGGTGATCCACCGGCACGCGCGCGCGAATGAAATCATCGCCGACCTCCAAAAACTCTATACCGAGGTGGGCGACGGCCGTATTCGCGCTAATCGCGGTCAGCAATTCGACGGAGACGGGTTGTTTCCAGATGCGCATGGGGACTCCAGGGTTTGGGTGCCTCCACTATAAGGGGACTACCCTCAGCGGTCGGCTTGCGCCGGCCGGCGACGATCGTCAGGGTTGCCGCGCGGAACCATGAAGTTTCACGCAATGGGTAAAAAAATTCGGTATCGACCCAGGGCTGCATCCACGTTTCGCAGGGCAAAATCCGGGCGTTGGCTCCAATTACTCTCCTCAACAGGCTCACATGCACAGAGTTACCCCCATTTTGCAGGCTGATGGTCTTTCTTTTGGCTACCCCAATGCCTCTGATGGCACCCTGTTCGATGGCCTGGACGTCCTTTTGCCACCCGGCGTGACTTGGGTGTCCGGGGATGAGGGTGCTGGCAAAACCACCTTGCTCCAACTGCTGGCGGGCGCCTTGCCGACGACCGGTCAGATCGAGATCAACGGGGTGAGCCTGCGGGAAAATGCGACGGCCTATAAAGAGCAGGTGGCCTGGTTCGATCCGCGTGACAACGCGCTGGACCAGCACACGGCCCGGCAACTCTTCTCCACCCTGCCCCAGCGCTACATCGGCTGCGACCTGGATTCCCTGCGCACCCATCTAGAGGGGCTGTCCCTCGCGCCCCATTTAGACAAGCCGCTTGCCACGCTCTCCACCGGCACCAGACGCAAAGTCTTGCTAGCCGCCGCCCTGGCCAGCCAGGCGGCCGTCATTCTGCTCGACCAACCCTTTATGGCGCTTGATCGGCCCTCCATCGATTATGTGCTGGGCGTGTTGGCGGAAGCGGCACGCCATCCAGACAGGGCTTGGGTTGTGGCCGATTACGAAGCCCCCATAAACGTCAGACTTGCAGGAGTTCTCAAGTTGAAGCAGTAAGGACAAAAGGGGAAGGAAAGAACCTTCAACGCTGCCGCACCGGCATGATGTGAACCGCTGCGGGTGGAATGTGCAAATACAGCACGGAGCCCGGGCTTGCGTTCAATTTCCGCAGCATCGCAGTGGACAAGTTCAGGGTGACGCGTTGGGACGGCAGTTGCAGCGGCACCAACGTACACAAGGTGATTTCCCCAAGCGGCAGCACTTCACGCAGCGTACAGGCCAGGGTGTTGATCGCGCCTGCATCCGCCTGGACCTGCAAGTCCAGCAGCTCGCCAGCAACCACCCACGACACCTCGACGCCGTCGTCGATCCGATGTTTGTCAAGCACGCGCAAAGTAAGCGGCGGCTCGCACGAGACGTCCGTGTGCCACAGTAAGCGGCCGAAACCGGGTGCCTCGGCGGAACCATTCGAAAAAAACTGGCCTTTGAAATGATTTTGAATGCCCACCAGCTCGGCCACCCGGGCGTTGCGCGGACTGGCGAATACGCTGGCGGGCGGCCCGATCTGGAGCGACTCGCCCCGATCCAGAATCACGACCCGGTCAGCCAGCCGGCGAGCTTCCTCCAGATCGTGCGTAACCAACACCATCGGAATTGCCACGCTTTGCCGTAGCGCTGCCAGCTCGCGATAAAGGGTCTGGCGTGTCGGCGCATCCACCGCCGAAAAGGGTTCGTCAAGTAGCAGCACCTGAGGTTCGCGAGCGAGCGCGCGCGCCAAGGCGACGCGCTGCTGCTGGCCACCGGACAGCTGGGACGGTCGACGGTTCTGGAGGCCCGTCAGACCCATGCGCTCAAATAAGGCGTCAAAATAATCGCTGGTCTTTTCAGGCCGGGCCGCAAGTGCGACATTTTCGAGCGCGGTGAGATGCGGAAACAGCGCGTAGTGCTGAAACACCAGTCCCACTCGGCGCTGCTGCGGTGCCTGCCAGAGGCCGCGTGTGCTGTCGAACCAGACCTCGTCGGGTTGTTCTCCGATACTGACCCGGCCCTGCAAACCAGGGGGTTTCAGCAGGCCGGCAATAGCGCGCAGCACACTGGTCTTGCCGCTGCCTGAAGGACCGACCAGCGCGAGTAACTCGCCTCGAGCGCAGCCAAACTCGGCGTTGAGCCGGATCGGCCCGTCATTTTTTAGTAAAACCTGCAGCATGAGCAATGAGGACGTGCGCAGTGCGCTATCTTTCTTGGAGTGGCCGGACTTTGTCCGCCGCAAAAACAAACACCAGCGCAGCGAGCGAGCACCCCACCAGTGTCAACGCCATGATGTGGGCAGCAGCCATGTCAAAGGCTTGTACGCGGTCATAAATGGCAATCGACAACGTCTTAGTTTCACCGGCGATGCTGCCGCCCACCATCAGCACCACACCAAACTCACCCAGCGTGTGCGCCATGGTCAGCGCCACGCCGGCGAGCAGGCCCGGCCAGGCCAGTGGCAACTCAATTTTCCAAAACGCACGCCAAGGACTCAGACCGCAGACCCAAGCGGCCTCGCGCAAACTGCCCGGAATGGCGACGAAAGCACGCTGCAGTGGCTGCACCATGAAAGGCAGGTTTACCAGCACGCTGGCCAGAAGCAAGCCCTCAAAGCTGAATACCAGCCGCAAGTTGATGCTAGCCGCTAGCCAGCCGCCCACCAGGGACCCCTGGCCCAGCGTGGTCAACAAATAAAAGCCGATGACTGTCGGCGGCAGCAGCAGCGGCAGCATGAGCAAGGCCTCCACCAGCGGGCGGCCGCGCCATGACGTGGCGCTTAGCCAGCGCGCCAGCCAAACGCCAAGCGGCAAAAGCAAAGCGGCTGTGAAAACAGCGAGAAGCAGTGATACGCGCGCGGCTTGCCAATCCATAGCGAGATTATGCAGGCTCTGAACCGATAACGTCGTTGTTTATGCTACTAAAAGCATAGCAACAATGACCCGTAAATCTGCGTTTATCAGTAGGTTTCACGCTGAAAATCCATAGCGGCGAAGGATCTCGCGCGCCGCTGCACTTTGCAGGTAGTCATACAAAGCCACCGCCGCTGGTGCGGCAGACTTCAGCAACACCATGCGCTGGCGAAGCGGTGCGTGCAGGCTGGCAGGCAGTGCCAGGTGGCGCCCGGCGCGGGCGACTTCAGGGGCCAGCGCCAGTGAAAGTGCCGTAATGCCCGCTTGGGCGGCACCTGTCGCCACGAACTGGGTCGCCTGGCTAATGTTTTCCCCCATCACCAGCTTGGGCAAAACTTGCGCCCACAGACCTAGCTTTTGCAGCGCTTCACGTGCGGCGCGGCCATATGGTGCATGTTCGGGATTTCCGATGGCAAATTTGTCGATCTGGCCCCACTGGGCCTTCAGCCCGTTGAGTCCGACATCCAGCACCAACGTGGAATGAATGGGAACGTACAGCGCGATGCGGCCCACGGCGTACAAGGCACCACGGTCAGAGGTCTTGCCCCTCGCACCGGCGACCTCGCGGGTCAAGCCTGCATTGGCCAGCTGGAACACAAAGTCCTCATCGGCGGACAGGAATAAATCCACCGGCAGGCCTTGCTCAATCTGCCGGGCGAAGCTACCCGAAGAACCGAAGCTGGCTTCTACCGGATGGCCGGTTTCGGCTTGAAATTGCGCCAATACCAGGGAAAGCGCGAACTTTAGATCACTCGCGGCGGCAAGCCGCACAGGGATGACAGATTGCGCCCGGGCTCGCAGGGGCTGCTGCAGCACCAACGCCGCTAGCAGCGCCGCCGACATCCAGCGTCGCTTGGAAATAGCGGACTGCAAGCAATGCTGAGGGTCAATGTGAAGCGTGTTACCTGGCAAATTCGACATGAATTTTCCCTAATTTTTAGCACATAACAGCATGCAACTTTTGCATATCTTTTGGACGTAACGGCGAAGTATCTCAGGCTGAAGTTCTTAAAATGACCCTTCTGACCAACCCGTGGACCCTGAAAAGCAACACACAAACTGCTTTTCTGCTGGTTGCGCCGCAGCCCATCCTCAGCTGCGGTTCCGCTCGCCGACCGAAACTTGGTTACTCTTTGATCGTACGCGCTGCTTCTTTCTGGCTGTGACGGCCTCATTTGAAGCGTCGTCGAGCGTCATTTTGACAAACGTCTGGATGGGCAGTTGCCGATGCTACTGCCCATCGCCAGACGTTTATCGAAAAAACGCTTTTTAACTTTGGAGTTTTTCGATGAATCAACTTGTGATGCAAGGGCTGAAGCTCAACACGCCCAGCTACGTCCGGAATGCGAAACTGATCGCCTGGGTCGCCGACATGGTGGCTTTGTGCAAACCCGATGAGGTGCACTGGTGCGACGGCAGCGACGCCGAATACCAACGCCTGTGCCAGCAGCTGGTGGAGACAGGGACCTTTAAAAAGCTCAATCAAAGCAAGCGTCCCAACAGCTTTCTGGCGCAGAGCGACCCGAGCGACGTGGCGCGCGTAGAAGACAGTACCTACATTTGCTCGGCCCAAAAAGAAAACGCTGGCCCGACCAACAACTGGATGGCTCCGGCCGAAATGCGCGCCACGCTGCAGCCTTTGTTTGATGGCTGCATGAAGGGGCGCACCATGTATGTTGTGCCTTTCAGCATGGGCCCGTTGGGCTCGCCGATTGCGCACATTGGCATGGAGTTGACAGACAGCCCTTATGTGGCCGTCAACATGAAAATAATGACGCGGATGGGCAAAGCCGTGTTTGAGGTGCTGGGCACGGATGGCAACTTTGTACCTTGCGTGCACACGGTGGGCGTACCGTTGGCCGAAGGCCAGAAAGATGTGAAATGGCCGTGTAACAAGACCAAATACATCGTGCATTACCCCGAGACCCGCGAGATCTGGTCCTTCGGCTCTGGCTATGGCGGCAACGCGCTATTGGGCAAAAAGTGTTTTGCGCTGCGCATTGCGTCCAACATGGGCCGTGACGAGGGCTGGCTGGCCGAGCACATGCTGATTTTGGGCGTCACAAATCCCGAAGGCAAAAAATACCACGTGGCGGCCGCTTTCCCGTCTGCCTGCGGGAAGACCAACTTCTCGATGCTGGTGCCGCCCGCGGGTTTTGAAGGCTGGAAAGTCACCACTATTGGCGACGATATTGCCTGGATCAAACCCGCTGCAGACGGCAAGCTTTATGCCATCAACCCCGAGGCGGGGTACTTTGGCGTGGCACCCGGTACCAACCTGCTCACCAACCCAAACTGCATGCGCAGCCTGGATCGTGACACGATTTTTACCAATGTCGCGCTTACTGACGATGGCGACGTGTGGTGGGAAGGGATGGAGCGGGATGCGCCCGGCAAGGCACTGCCTGCTCACCTGATCGACTGGCAAGGCCGGGACTGGACGCCGCAAATCGCCAAGGAAACCGGCGCCAAAGCCGCCCACCCCAATTCCCGTTTTACCGTAGCTGCCACCAACAACCCGGCGCTCGACAGCGCCTGGGATGACCCGAAAGGCGTGCCGATCGACGCCTTCATCTTCGGTGGCCGCCGTTCCACCACCGTGCCACTGGTGACCGAAGCCCGCAATTGGGTGGAAGGCGTGTACATGGCTGCAACCATGGGCTCCGAGACCACCGCCGCCGCCACCGGCCAGGCTGGCGTGGTGCGCCGCGACCCGTTCGCCATGCTACCGTTTACCGGCTACAACATGAGCGACTACTTTCAGCATTGGCTGAACATGGGTAAAAAGCTGGCAGCGGCAGGTGCTACGCTGCCGCGTATGTACACCACCAACTGGTTCCGCAAGGGCGCAGACGGCAAGTTCACGTGGCCTGGCTACGGCGAAAACATGCGCGTGCTGGCGTGGATAATTGGCCGTATTGAAGGCAAGGCCAAGGGCCAAGAAAACATCACCGGCATCAGCCCCCGTTATGAAGACCTGAACTGGACCGGCCTCGACTTCAGCGCTGAGCAGTTCAACACCGTCACCAGCATGAACAAAGCCGACTGGCTCAAGGAGTTGGAACTGCACACGGCGCTATTTAAACAACTCGAGCATCATTTGCCAAAAGAGCTTGCGGAGACCAAAACCGCGATTGAGCGCCGTCTGGCAGCCTGACCGGCACGCTGGAAGCGCTGAGGTGACGCCTCGGCCAAGCCGCCCGTACGCAAAAAAGCCACCTGACCGGGTGGCTTTTTTTACGCCCATAAAAATACGAACCGGTTTAAGAATCGGCGACGACAAGCCTGAGTAAAACTGTCTGCTATTGTGGCGCCGGATTGACAAACATCAAAAGGAGCAGAAGAAGACGGGCGTAACCTTCAATGCCATGCGAAGGCTCTGCTTTGGGGTCGGCATCAGAACCCTATCTGCATGGAATCCTCGACTTCACTTACTTCGGCTGTGGCGCCTTCCGACCCCGCCACTTCTGGTCTCCGACCGTTGGAGCTGGTGTGCCCGGCCGGAAGCCTGCCAGCCCTGAAAGCCGCTGTGGACAATGGCGCCAGCTGCGTCTACTTGGGCCTGCGCGATGCCACCAACGCGCGCAATTTCGCCGGTCTCAATTTTGACGAGGTCGCCATCGCCACAGGTCTTCGCTACGCCCACCAGCGCCACTGCAAGGTCTTCATGGCGCTCAACACCTACCCCCAGGCGTCGAAGCCAGAGCCCTGGCGAACGGCTTTGGACAAGGCCGTCGATCTTGGCGTGGATGCCGTGATTTTGGCGGATCCGGGACTGATGCAATATGCAGCCCTGCAGCATCCGCAATTACGCCTTCACTTGTCGGTTCAAGGCTCTGCCACCAACCATGACGCCATTAATTTCTACCGCGAACAGTTTGGCGTGGTGCGTGCCGTACTGCCACGCGTGCTGTCGCTGGCGCAGGTGCAGCAGGTGGTTGAAAAGACGCCGGTCGAGATCGAGGTGTTCGGCTTTGGCAGCCTGTGCGTGATGGTGGAGGGGCGTTGCGCGCTGTCGTCGTACGTCACAGGCGAGTCGCCGAACACGCACGGCGTATGTTCGCCCGCCAAGGCAGTACGCTGGCAAGAAACCCCTAAAGGGTTGGAGTCGCGTCTGAACGGCGTGCTGATTGACCGCTATGCCGAGGGCGAAAGTGCCGGCTATCCCACGCTGTGCAAGGGGCGCTTCGAGGTGGGCAGCGAAGAAAGCTATTACGCCATCGAAGAACCCACCAGCCTGAACACGCTCGAGTTGTTGCCGCAACTGATGAAGATTGGCGTCCGTGCCATCAAGATTGAGGGCCGCCAACGCAGCCCCGCTTATGTGGGGCAAGTCACCCGGGTCTGGCGAGAAGCCATCGACAACTGTGTCGGTAATCCGCACCGCTACTCGCCGAAAGCGACCTGGATGAGCAGTCTGGACAAGGTGGCCGAAGGCCAGCAGCACACGCTCGGTGCCTACCACCGGCCCTGGAAATAATACTTTGAACCGACGTACCACGGGCTTGAGAAGCCGGAAATCCGCACCATGAAAATTGCCTTGGGCCCACTGCTGTATTACTGGCAGCGCGATACCGTTCTCAGTTTCTACAGCACTATGGCCACCGCGCCGATCGACGTGGTGTACCTCGGCGAAACTGTGTGTTCGCGCCGTCATGAACTGCGCCTTGCCGACTGGCTGGAGATCGCCGCTCGCTTGCGTCATGCGGGCAAAGAGGTGGTGCTTTCCTCGCAGGTGCTGCTGGAGTCGGGCGCGGACGTGGGTACGATGCACAAGATCACGGACAACGGCGATTTTCTGGTCGAAGCCAACGACATGGGCGCCGTGCGCTGTCTGGCGGGCAAGGGGCCGTTCGTGGCCGGGCCGCACCTCAACCTCTATAACCTCGCCTCGTTGCGGTGGATGGCGTCTTTAGGCGCGAGCCGCTGGGTCATGCCGCTGGAGATGAAGCGGGAGGATCTGGCCCAGCTTCAGCAGGAGCGTCCCACCGGCCTGCAGACCGAGGTGTTCGCATACGGCCGCATGCCGCTGGCTTATTCGGCACGCTGTTTCACCGCAAGGCATCGGAATTTACCGAAAGATGACTGCCGCTTCAGTTGCATGGATCATCCTGATGGCCAGATGCTCAGGACACGCGAGCGTGAAGAATTTCTGGTGCTTAACGGCACGCAAACGCAGTCCGCGCGGGTCTACAACCTGGTGAACACGCTTGGCGACATGCGCGCGCTGGGCGTGGAGGTGATTCGCCTAAGTCCGCAGGCGCACCACATGGCGAAGGTGATCGATGTGTTCGATGCAGCGCGCACGCAGGCGCTGTCGCCGAAGGAGGCGTTGGCGCGCACGCAACCCCTGATGCCGGACCAAGGCTGCAACGGCTACTGGCACGGCCGTCCTGGCATGGAGCAGACCGTACCGGTCTGAGGCCATGTATTACGGCGAGATTTTTAGCTCCGTCTGCCATCGCCTGCGGCGCCTGTTTGTGCTGGACTGCACCTCTCATTTCTTTACCGCGCAGTGCTGCGCGGTATCACCTTCTGGACTGCAATGAACTCGTCGTCTTCTTTTGTGCTTCCCGTCGCCGCGGCATCGCTACTGGCCCGTCTGCCCGCCTACCCGGGCTCGGTGCTGCTTGTGAGTGCGCTCAATGTAGGCTTGGCGCGCCACCTTCCTGCCGACGTGCGCCAGTTTCTGTTGGAAAAAAAACTGCGCATCCATGTTCGTGATGCGCGGCTGACGTTCGATTTTGCGTGGAGGGGTCAGTGCTTCGCTGCCTGCCCCGAGCAACAGTCCACCGACCTGATCCTGAGTGCCAGCGCCCATGATTTTCTGCGCCTCGCCCAGCGACAGGAAGATCCGGATACGCTGTTCTTTAGCCGCCGGCTGTCGATTGAGGGCGACACAGAACTGGGCCTGGTGGTCAAGAACGCGCTTGACGCTTTGGAGCTTCCCGTGCTCGATCTGCAGCACTGGATGCCAAAGCAGCTGCTTGCCCGGTTCACCCTCTGGCGGTCTGCCGGAGAGGCCCCGCGCGATTTCCGAGAGAAGGCATGAGCACCTTTGAAACACGCCTTCCGCTGGTGTATTCCTGTTCGGGTTGCTCTAGCGCCGCGCAGCTGGCCAACCAGGTTGCGCTGCAACTGGACCGGCGCGGTGTCGCCGAAATGTCCTGCATTGCCGGCGTCGGCGGCGACGTGCCCTATCTACTGAAGATTGCACGCTCCGGCAGGTCCATTGTTGCGCTCGACGGGTGCTCGCTGGTCTGCGTACAAAGCTGTTTGGCGCGTCACGGCATCACCGCCGACCGCCACTACCAGCTGCAGCAATACGGTGTGAAAAAACGCCAACATGAGGACTTTGATGCAGAGCAAGCGCGACGGGTGCTTGAGCGCGTCGAGGCTGATCTGCGGACCGCAGCGCTGGCGAAGGCTGCTGCAGAACCGGCGCAGGCCCATGGCTGATAGTTCACCCTCACGCCGTATCATCGTCGCCATCTCGGGTGCGAGCGGCGCGGTATACGGTGTGCGCCTGCTAGAGGTATTGCGCACCCTGCCGGGCATTGAGATCCACTTGGTGGTGTCGGATGCTGGCTGGTGCAATCTCCACCAGGAGCAGAGCAGCAGCCGCGCTGCTGTCGAGGCCCTGGCCGATCAGGTGCACGATGTGCGCAACGTGGGCGCCACGATTGCCAGTGGCTCCTTTCCTTGCAGCGGCATGGTGATAGCGCCTTGCTCGATGCGCACACTGGCGGCGGTGGCGCACGGCCTGTCGGACAACCTCATCACCCGCGCAGCCGACGTGGTGCTCAAGGAGCGTCGGCGCCTGATCCTGATGGTGCGGGAATCGCCGCTGCATCTGGTTCATCTGCGCAACATGATCAGCGTGACCGAGATGGGCGCTATCGTCTGCCCGCCGCTTCCCGCATTCTATTTACGCCCGCAGTCCGTGAGCGATATCGTGGACTACAGCGTGGCGCGCGCGCTAGACCTGCTCGCGGTGCCCCATAACCTGGCGCCGCGCTGGGAAGGGCTTGCAAGGCCCGATGCAGCGTGTAATCCACCCCCGGATTGACATGCCCTATCGTGACCTGCGTGACTTCATGGCTCAGCTGGAACAGACCGGCGGCCTGCGCCGGGTGGCTGCGCCGGTATCGCCGTATCTCGAGATGACGGCGTTGTGTGACCGCGTTTTGCGCGTCGGCGGGCCGGCCCTGCTGTTCGAGCACCCCACTGGGCACCAGATGCCCGTACTGGCTAATCTGTTTGGCACTCCCGAGCGCGTCGCGCTGGCCATGGGGGTGTCAGACCTGCGCGCGCTGCGCCCGTTCGGCGAGGTGCTGGCCTCGCTCAAGGAACCGGAGCCGCCCAAGGGATTCAAGGACATGTTGGGTCTGGGAGGTCTGCTCAAGACCCTGTGGCATATGGCGCCCAAGGAGCTGGGATCTGCCCCATGCCAGCAGGTGGTATGGGAAGGCGCTGATGTGGACTTGGCGCGGCTGCCGGTGCAGCATTGCTGGCCCGACGATGTGGCGCCCTTAATTACCTGGGGCTTGGTCATCACGCAAGGACCGCACAAACCGCGCCAAAACCTGGGCATCTATCGCCAGCAGGTGCTGTCGCGCAACCAGCTCATCATGCGTTGGCTCGCGCATCGCGGCGGCGCACTTGATTTTCGCGACCATTGCGCCCTGCACCCAGGGCAGCCGTATCCGGTGGCAGTGGCGCTGGGCGCGGACCCGGCCACTATCCTGGGTGCCGTCACGCCGGTGCCCGACAGCCTCTCGGAATACCAGTTTGCCGGCTTGCTGCGCGGCGCCCGCACGGAGGTTGTACGCGCTTTGGGCAGCAGCCTTCGCGTGCCAGCGACGGCCGAAATCGTGCTCGAAGGCCATATTTACCCCGATCCCAACCACCCCAGCGGTTTTGAGCATGCGCTCGAAGGCCCGTTTGGCGACCACACAGGCTACTACAACGAACAGGCCTGGTTCCCGGTGTTCACCGTGGACCGCATCACGCTACGCCGCGACCCGATCTATCACTCCACCTACACCGGTAAGCCCCCAGACGAGCCGGCGGTGCTCGGTATGGCCTTAAACGAACTGTTCATTCCGCTCCTGCAACGCCAGTTTCCCGAAATCACCGATTTCTACCTTCCGCCCGAAGGCTGTAGCTACCGCATGGCCGTGGTGCAGATCAAGAAGGCCTACCCCGGCCACGCACGGCGCGTCATGATGGGCGTGTGGAGCCACCTGCGGCAGTTCATGTACACCAAGTTCATCGTTGTCGTGGACGAGGATGTGGACGCGCGCGACTGGTGCGAGGTGATCTGGGCGCTGACGACGCGCATGGACCCGGCACGCGACACTCTACTGGTCGAAAACACGCCTATCGACTATCTGGACTTCGCCTCGCCCGTGAGTGGACTGGGCAGCAAGATGGGGCTCGACGCCACCAACAAGTGGCCAGGCGAAACGCAGCGCGAGTGGGGCCGCCCGATCGTCATGGACGCTGCCGTTCAGGCACGTGTCGACGGCATCTTCCAGTCATTGGGACTGTGATCAGTGAGGATGCAAGTCACTCGGCCCGACGCGTGTCGCCTGCGTTCTGACAGCGCGCCCTGACGCTTGGACAATACGGCATGGACTTTGCCCATTCCCCCAGAGCGCAGGCTTTGCGCCAGCGCCTTGAAGCTTTTATGCAGCGCTATCTGCTGCCTTACAACGCCGCCTGGTACCGGTCGGTGCAAGAGGGCGTTTACCCGCCGCCTTTTTTAGAAGACCTCAAAGCCTTGGCGCGCGAAGAAGGGTTGTGGAATCTATTCCTGCCCGATTTGCAAGAGGACGAGCCCGGCACGCGCCTGGGCCACCTTGACTATGCCCCGCTGGCAGAAATCATGGGCCGCCTGCCCTGGGCTTCGGAAGTGTTTAACTGCAGTGCACCCGACACCGGCAACATGGAGCTACTGCATCGTTTCGGCACACCTTCACAACGCGCGCAGTGGCTGCAGCCGCTGCTGGAAGGCCACATCCGTTCCGCCTTTGCCATGTCAGAGCCCGACGTTGCCTCGTCTGATCCCACCAACCTGCAGACCGCGGTACGGCGAGAAGGCGGGAAACTGGTGCTCAACGGCCGCAAATGGTTCATCACTGGTGCCGCGCACCCACACTGCAAGCTGCTGATCGTCATGTGCCGCAATGGCAGCGATGTCGACGACGCGAAGGCTGAAGCGGGATCCCAAGGCCGCGCCCACCATCAGCACAGCATGGTGCTGGTGCCACTGGACACGCCTGGCGTGCAGGTGGTGCGCAATATTCCCGTGGTCCACCACCACGCGCCAGAAGGGCATTGCGAAATTCTGCTGCGCGATGTCCGCGTGCCATCTGACCACTTGCTGGGACTCTGGGGCGAAGGCTTTGCCATGGCGCAGGCCCGCTTAGGCCCGGGGCGCATTCATCACTGCATGCGGGCTATTGGGCAATGCGAGCTCGCGCTGGAACTGACCACCGAGCGCACGCTCGAGCGGCAAGCCTTCGGAAAATATCTGTCGGATTTTTCGAACGTGCAGGACTGGATTGCCGAGTCCCGCATCGAGATCGATCAAGTGCGGCTGCTGGTGCTGCGCGCCGCCTGGACGCTCGATCAACAGGGAGTCGATCCGGCACTGCTGCGCGCGCAGGTGGCCGCGATCAAGGTGGTGGCGGCTCGCCTGCAGACGCGCGTGGTGGACCGCGCTATGCAAGCGTTCGGCGCCATGGGCTTGTCGCCCGATACCCCGCTGGCTTATTTTTGGACTTGGGGCCGCGCTCTGCATCTGATGGACGGACCCGATGAGGTCCACCTGCGCACCGTAGCTCGATACGAGTTGGCGCAGGCACGCGCCCACAAGGGTGACACCGCCGCCTACTTCACCACCCCCGAACAGTTGCAGGCACCGCCACGCATCCGGTAGGCGGGCATCAAAAACCTAGACGCATCGCAGGCCAAAACTAGCCTGTCAGGCACAACGGCCGCATTTTCTTTATGCGAGTTCGGCTTTGGCTTCCTCGCGCAGGATGGCCATTTGGAGGTCGCTCATGACGCGAGAGTCGCTCTTGGCCAGAGCCCACAGACGCTGGTCGGAGCGCTTTTCGGCCATTTTGCGCCACCAGCCACTCAGGCCGACTTTCAAGCGCGCGGCTACATTGGTGGCCATGCCCGCAAAGAGCGCGAGGGCAGTAAATGCCACGGCCCATAGCGCCATCCACATTACGACCAGATGGCCTTCCGTCACGCTGCCCAGTAAGCGGTAGGCAATCACCATGACGGCGGCGGCCATGGCCGAAAGCAGGAAAGTAGCCAAACCGCGGGTGCCGAAGAAACCTTGGCGCATCTTCCGCGCAGTGTCATAGGCCGACTCGGCATGGCCATCGACCAAGTGCTGAGCAGAATATTTGAGGTTGACGAAAGCAGTCATGAAAGACTCCGGTTATTTAGCTGAACCACTCCCAAAGAGCTACAGCGGATATCGGCATATTAGGGTTAATACTAATGTTATTCAACTTTATCTTTGTGATGCTACTCATTTGAGTTGGTGATAACTTATTGCGCCATACAGCGAAAACCTGAGGACCGTTCTTGAGTTCCCCCAACTTTCGTACTCTGGACCTGAATCTGCTTCGCGTTTTTGACGAAGTCATGGCCGAACGGAGTCTCACCCGGGCGGCGCGCAACCTGTCGCTGACCCAGCCTGCCGTGAGCAATGCCCTGCGCCGTCTGCGCGAAACGCTGGGGGATGAATTGGTGCAGCGCAGCGGCCAAGGCATGGCCCCTACCGCTCGCGCTATTGCCATCTGGCCCGCCGTGCGTGATGCGCTGGAGCAGTTGCAGGCGACGATCGCACCAGGCGCGTTCGTACCGGGCCAGGCCACCACCACCTTCGTGCTGGCCATGGCCGATGCCACCGCAGCCGAGCTGATGCCCGGGCTGATTGACATTCTTGAGCAGGAGGCGCCTGGCGTGTCGATGCGCGTGGTGCCGCTGACGACGCGCGATCCGCGCGGTCTGCTCAACGATGAAGTGGCTGACCTGGCGGTGGGACATTTCCCGTCCGTGCCAGCCGATCTGACGGTGCGGGCGCAAACTGGCGAGGCGGTCGCTTTTTCCCACGAGCGCCTATACGACGGAGAGTATGTTTGCGTTATGCGCGCAGGCCACCTTCTGGCGACCGGCCCTTTGTCGCTCAACCAGTATTGCGCAGCGCGCCACATGCTGGTGAGCTTTTCCGGTCGACCTTACGGATTAATTGACGAAACGTTGGCGTCCCTGGGCCGCGAACGCCGGGTGGTTTTGACCGTGAATCAGTTTTTTACTGCGGGTCGGGTCGTTGCCAACTCGAATCTGCTCACCGTGTTGCCGCGTCATTTTGTGCGGGTAACCGGCATCGCTGAACAACTGGTGCTCAGTCCGCTGCCTTTTGATGTATCCCCCGTGCATGTCGATGCAATGTGGCACCGCCGCTCGCAACAGCTTAGTTCGCATCAATGGTTGCGGCAGATAATCGGCCGCGCGGCGGAAAAGGCGTTCACCGTATAACTTCATTGACCTTGTACTGATCTAAAACATAAGACGGCGCCCGTAAAGCCCGGTAGCTCCGGCGCAGTCCAAAGCCTGGACTGACCTGCTGGCTTGTCCACCGTCAATACGGAACTTCAGCGAACGACGCTAAGGTAGGCGCAGGCAGCACTGCGCAGTTCTTGGGCCTGATGCGGGTTACGGCCTGCATCAGCCTCGGCGCGCTCCATCAGTTTTTGCGCCACGTCATTCGAAAGCGTCGCGCGGGTGGGTTGCGATGAGGAGAGTAAACGGGCGAGGTGGGAAAGAATGTTTTTCATATAAATTGACCAACTCTCTAGGGAAAGATTCCGATGAGTTAAAGATAAGGGTTTTCCCTTGTCTTTACAAGCTTCGGTCGTCAGTTTGTCATGCATAAAAAGCATAGATAACAGAATTGAGGAACATATCGCGCTCAATAACGAGCGCCTAAAGCGTGATTCGCGGATACCGATCACCAGCCATCGGTAGCTGGGAAAACCAGCATGCGGCAGCTACCAACGAGGTGCGAAAAAGCGGATTAACTGGGCCGATACCGTTTTTCAGCAAGTCCTCTGCGTGAAGGAGGGATGGGTTCTCCCGCACAATCACCGGGTGAATATCCAGCTCCTCTCCGACATACACCTCGAATCAAATCCCCATTTCAAAGCGCAGCCGCTAGCCGGCGCAGATCTGTTGGTATTGGCCGGTGACATCGGTTCTTACCAGAGCGGTTCGCTGCTGGGCAGCTTGAACATCAGCGACTTTGGGCTGGCGCGATTTTCGCCCCTTCCGGTTAGCCAAGGTGGCGCAGGCTGGCCGACACCGGTGGCTTTTTTGCCCGGCAACCATGAGTACGACGGGCTCGACTTTGACGATACGCATGCGCGGCTGCGTGAGACTTGCGACCGATTGGGCTTGGTTTGGTTGGAGCGCGAAACGGTGGTGATACACGGTGTGCGCTTTGTGGGCTGTACGCTGTGGACAGACTTCGATGCGTTAAGCGTCGATCACGCGCGGACCGGAAACGTCACTATCGGAGAGCAACTGGCGGCGCGCGAAAAAGCATTTCGTGCTGCCAATTTCTATTTAAGGAAGAACCACTCTCTTCGCGAAGGCCGGCCCCTGATGGCCGAGGAGGTGCGCGAAGAAGGGTTGAAGAGCCAGGCCTGGTTGCGGCAGGCGCTGGCAGTGACGTTTAAAGGGCCTACCGTGGTGGTGACACACTTTGCGCCCAGCCTGCTGAGTGCTGACCCCCGCTATGGTCTCACGCCGGGCACGGCTGGATTTTGCAATTCCATCGACGAACTATTGCCACGGGCGGAGCTGTGGTTACACGGGCATCTGCACTGCTTCAATGACTACGTGAGTCACGGCTGCCGCGTGGTCGCCAACCCGCTGGGCTACGCGCGCAAAGCAGAACAGCTGGGTTTCAAACCCGATTTATTGATCGAAATCGACTCGTAGCCCCGACGTGCATTCGTTAGGCGCTAAAAATCGGGTCAAAATTAGAAGTCTCCGTGCAAAGGGACGATTCGTAGCCTTGTCCAACAAGGTGGGAGTGTGAACAGCTCGCGTATTTCCAAGCAGGAATGAGCCTGAGGCTGATCGTGATTTCCGGCGCGTGGGGTAAGCCTTGGCCTGGCGTAACCGGCGCACTGGAAATTGCTCTCTAGAAAAGCGCATTTTGGTGGTGAACCTGACAGGCAGGGCGTTACTGCGGGTCGGGTGAGGGTTTTGAAGCGCAACGATGACAGATCAACGCTGCGATAGTCGGCCGCATGCGGTCGAAATGTCTATCCGTTTATCCGTCGAATGAGTTTTGCGTTCACTCCGCGTCAATGTGCCCAAGACGGGAACGTGACCTTACGTCGACCTTCGATCAGCCATCAGCAGGTTTCACAGGCGCGGCCACCTCGCCGGTAAAGCCGTAAAGCAGTCTTTTGGTAGTCGCCTCGATGCGACCTTCTGCCGGCACATTGGACACGATCTCCCAGCCATTGTCTTTGGCCAATGCCAGCGCTTGCGCAAACGCCTGGTTTGGCGGAATAGCCAGTTTCAATGAGGCCAGGTCTGGATAGGCCTCGCGCTGCAGGGTAGCAACCTTCGCCCAGGGGTAGTCTGTAGGGACAGGAGTGGCCAAAAAAAAAGGCATCCTGGGTATCGGTGCCTATGTCATTGATGGCCGGATAGGTCCGGCCCGCATACTCCCACTGGATGGCCATTACGATCAATGCCAGCGATGCAGCGATGCCCAGCACCTTTCACCCAAGTCTGCAGCCCGGCAACGTCCAAGCGGTCGCGCCACGCCATGGCCAAGCCGATGATGGCCAGAAGTCCCAGAATCAGGAACCAGCGAAATAAAGTCCTGTTGATTATGAAATGTGGTGATCAGACCAAGTCCGGTGGTTGATGGCGTAGTCCCGCACTTCACCCTTGAACGGCATCATCAGCACGCCATCCAGACGTGCTACCTCACGCGGATCGGTATGACCGTGAATACCAAAAGTCATACCCAGTTGGCCGGCGCGGGGCTGCTCGCGATAGGTGCCTAACAGGCGATCCCACCAAGACAAGTTGAATCCAAAGTTGGAGTTGGTCTCGTCATCCTCGATGGAATGGTGCACGCGGTGCATGTCGGGCGTGACGATGATCCAGCGTAGCATGCGGTCCAGGGTTGCAGGCAGACGGATGTTGCCGTGGTTGAACATAGCCGCCGTGCTGAGCACTACCTCAAAGATTACCACCGCGACGATAGGCGGACCCAGGACGGTGATGGTGGCAAACTTAATCAGCATCGACAGCACGATCTCTACAGGGTGAAAGCGCGACCCGGTGGTCAGGTCGTAGTCCAGGTCAGCGTGGTGCACACGGTGTAGCCGCCACAGCGCAGGGACGGCGTGAACCATGACGTGTTGCAGCCAGATAACAAAATCCATGGCGATGACGGCTAGCGGCACGGCGAGCCAAAACGGCACCTGAAAATGGTTGAGTACACCCCAGCCATTGGCCGCGCAATAGGCTGCCACTCCCACCGCCGCGGCGGGCCAAAGCAGTCGCAGTAGCACCGTATTGAGGACTACCAAACCAAGGTTGCTGCCCCAGCGCAAGTATCTGGACAGGGTCAACACACGTTGAGGCGCCAACGCCTCCCAAATGCCAATCAAGGCGAAACCGCCAAAGAAGAGACTCAGCCGGATTGCCGGCTCGTGCGCAAGGACAAACTGTTCAAATTGCATAGTCGTCTCCACTTATCTATCGCAAAAATTTGCGTTAGTTTATTAATCATTCATTCTAACGGATGTTAGAATATTAATCATGAACAATCGATCACTCAAAGACCTTTTGTACGAGCAGGTCGCCCGTGTGGGGAAGGCGCTTTCCAGCCCGAAGCGGCTGGAGATCCTGGAAATGCTGGCTCAGGGTGAGAAGGCAGTGGAGACGATTTCCGCTGAAGTGGCCATCGATAACAAGCTGGCCAGTGCGCATCTGAAGGCATTGAAGGAGGCCCGCCTGGTACAAACCCGTCGCGATGGCAAACGCATGTTTTATAGCCTCACCGGGAGCGATGTTGCTCAGCTAGGCGTCACGCTTCGCCAGGTGGCGGAGGAGCATCTGGTCGAACTGCGCATGGCGCTGCAGCAGATGATGGCGGAGCCGGACCGCATGGTCAGCGTGGGAGGCAAAGAGTTGATGGCTCAGGCCAAACGCGGCGAGATCATCGTGCTCGATGTCCGCCCCGAGAACGAATACAACACGGCCCATCTGCCGCATGCGCGCTCATTGCCGTTGTCGGAGCTGGCCCATCGCTTGGCCGAGTTGCCCCGCGACGTCGAGATCGTCGCGTACTGTCGCGGCCCGTTTTGCCTGATGTCTAACGAGGCGGTCAAGCTGCTGCAAGCCCGTGGCTACCATGCCCGAAAAACATTCGATGGGGTGAGCGAGTGGCTGGCAGCAGGTCTGCCGATTGCAAAAAACTGATTACTTAGGGAGAAACTTATGCCATCGATCCTGTTCATCCTCAACGATGCCCCTTATGGCAACGAGCGAGCTTACAACGCACTTCGTCTGGCGGCAGCGGTAGCCGGCAAAGAAGGACAGCAAGTTCGGATGTTCCTGATGGCCGATGCGGTGACCTGTGCCAAAAATGGGCAGAAAGTACCGGAGGGTTATTACAACGCGCAACTGATGCTGGGCAAGGTCGCGCGCAAGGGCGAAGTGCTGCTGTGCGGCACCTGTATGGACGCACGTGGTCTGCGGGTTGAAGAGATCATGGAGGGGGCCCAGCGCGGCACTCTGGCACAGCTAGCCGACTGGACCGTCGAGGCTGACAAAGTGCTTGTGTTCTGAATTTAATGACTGGAGGAAAACATGAGACTACCCCTGATCACAGCCACGCTGCTGGCTATTGCCTTGCAAGTCAGGCCGTTTCCTGCCGTTGCTGAAGAAAAAGCCGTCGTAGAGGCGATGGAGTCCTATCTGGATTTCGTTGACTATGGAGGCGCCACCATCTTGCCGGAGCAAATACCGAAGGGTGACTGGAAGAAATTCTTCATCATTGACACCCGTGATAAGGATCAGTTCACCAAAGAACACATTCCCGGCGCCGTCAACATCGAATGGCGCCGCACTCTAGCCGAGCGAACTCGCATTCCAAAAGACAAGCCAGTGCTGCTTTATTGCAACACGGGATTGTTGTCAGCCCAAGCTGGCTTTGCGCTGCGGGTAGCCGGCTATGAGAATGTGTGCATCTTGTAAGGCGGCTTTGCTGAATGGAAAGCCAAGGAAGGTACCGATACGGCTGAAAAAGCAACTACCCCTTGAAGCGGTTTGCTACCATTCTGGGTGCAGGCGCTGATTCGCGCATTGGCCGGTCACCGTCGGCATACCCCGCTATCGGTGGCGACTTGCCCTCTCCTGGAGTTTTACATGAGCAGCGAATACATTTTTTTCGACGAAGCGCTCCGAGACCGTTTCATTGGCTTTGTTACCAATCACGGAATTTCCAGCCAGGTTCGGCCTGACCAGATCGAGGGGTTTGTGGTTGAACTACCTGATGGGCTGTCAGAGGACATCCAGTCGGCCATAGAGGCAGAAAACGAGGTGTTGATGGAACTGCAACGAGATATGGTCAACGCTGCAGAGGGCGACGAGGCTCGGGATGTGATGGGCATTACCGTGACGTTGCCTGACGGCCAATCTTGCTTGGTTCGTCTACCGGCCGCTTATGGACGCCGTCTGGTCGAGCACTTCACCTTCCAGGAAATTCACGAGCTTGTCTCTGTCATTGCCCAGAACGTGGCTAATCCAGTGACCGGATCTTTGTGTAGCCAAACTTGACGCTAAGGAGGGTCAATATTCAAGCGGCGCCGACAGTTGGGAAAACCAGCGCGCGGCAGCTACCGTTGAGGTGCGAAAAAACGGTTCAGCTGGGCCAACACCATTTTTCAGCAAGTCGCCTGCGTGAAAGACAGGTGGGTTCTCCCGCACAATCACGGGGCGAATATCCAGCTCCTCTCCGACATACACCTGGAATCAAATACACGCCGGCTACGCGCGCAAAAGATAACAGCTGGGTTTCAAGCCCGATTTATTGATCGAAATCGCCTCGTAGCCCAGACGCGCATTCGTTGCGCGCTAAAAAGAGGGTCAAAATTAGAAGTTTCCGTGCAATGGGACAATTCGCGCAATGGAGTTATTGATTGTTTCGTTCGCCTCCTTGGCGGCAGGGTTTGTGGACTCGATCGTCGGGGGCGGCGGCCTGATTCTGGTGCCGACCCTGTTTGCCGTTTTTCCCACCACGCAACCGGCCACGCTGTTCGGCGTGAACAAGGGGGCCTCGGTATGGGGCACGGCTGTGGCTACCGCTCAGTATGCCCGGCGCGTGAACTTGCGATGGGCAGCGTTGCTACCCGCGGCAGCAATGGGATTTGTCGCTTCGTTGGCTGGTGCCTGGTTAGTCACAAGCATTTCCGCAGGATTTTTACGCAAGGCACTGCCCTTCGTGTTGCTGGCGGTGCTGATCTACACCTTGGTCAAGAAAGAACTGGGTCGGCACCATACGCCTCGTTTTACGGGCCATGCCGAAACGGCTGTTGCCTGTTGCATAGCTCTGTTGCTGGGTTTCTACGATGGATTTTTCGGCCCGGGGACTGGAAGTTTTTTAGTCTTTTTGTTTGTGCGCTGGCTAGGCTACGACTTTCTAAACGCCTCAGCTTCCGCCAAGCTCCTCAATACCGCCACCAATCTGGCGGCGCTGGCGCTGTTTGCCTACACCGGACATATCTGGTGGCATTTCGCCTTGACCATGGCGGTGGCGAATGTGGCGGGCAGCTTGCTCGGCACGCGGCTGGCGCTTAAACACGGCGCGGGCTTCGTGCGTCTGGTGTTTATCGGGGTAGTAAGCACGCTAATTTTGAAAACCGGGTTTGACGCTTTTCTGAAATAGTCGTGACGTCGCTAGGACCATGGTTAAAGCCCCAAGGCCTGCGCCCGATCTAGTCCGCGTTCGGGTCGAGCGCCGTGACGGGTGGTACGAATTTGCTGACCGCTTCGGCAATCGCCGTCGCTTTCTTGGCGGCCTTAGCCACTTTTGCCGCCGCCGCTGCAGCCTGCAGCCCCGCCGGGGGTACAGGCGCTGCACCGCCCACCCCGGTTACAAGCAGCCCGGCCATGTCAGCCGCCAAACGTGGTTTGCCAATCGGTGCGCCAGCCAACCCTTTCTGCACCGCTGCCATGTCTTCCTCGCTGGGATACTGGCCGAGCAGCACATAGTCGAACACCCGACGGGCAATGGGCGCGGCCACACCCGCACCCCAGCCGGCGTTTTCAACGATTACCGCCAGCGCAATTTTGGGGTTGTCAGCCGGCGCAAATGCCATATACACCGCGTGATCGCGCTGGTGCTCCTCCAGCTTGGCACCGTTATATTTGTCCTTCTGGCCGATCGTCACCGCCTGTGCCGTACCGGTTTTTCCGGCACTCAGATAACCCGCCCCGGCAAACACTCTGGCCGAAGTGCCTTCCAGCGTCACGCCCACCAACGCTTTGTGGACAATGGCCAGGTTTTCGGCCTTGTAGCCTAAATCGACGGGAGGTTCTGCGGGCAGCGGGTGCATCGTGTGCGTCAACGGGTCTTGCGTGCCGATCACCAGCCGCGGCTTGTGCTTGATGCCATTGTTAGCCAGAATTGCGGTGGCCTGCGCCAGCTGCAGCATGGTGAAAGTGTTGTAACCCTGTCCAATTCCCAAGGAAATGGTCTCACCCAGATACCATTTTTTCTGCTCTGGCTTTTTATAGGTATTGCGCTTCCATTCCTGGCTAGGCAGCACTCCGCGCACTTCGCCGTTAATGTCGATACCAGTGATCTGCCCAAAGCCCAGCGGCTTCATGAAGTCATGGATCGTGTCGACGCCAAGGTCGTTGGCCAATGAATAGAAGTACACGTTGCTGGATTTCACGATGGCGCGGTACATATCCACCGCGCCCAACGCGATGTCGCCGTGGCTGCGGAAGGTGTGCCCTCCAAATGTGTAGGAAGCGTTGTCATTGACGATAAAGCTTGGCGAACGCTTGCCGGTTTGCAGCGCTGCCATGGCCATGAACGGCTTGTAGGTCGAGCCAGGCGGGTAGGTGCCGCGAAGTGCACGGTTCAACAACGGCTTATCAATAGACTCGTTCAGGGCCTGCCAGCTTTCGGTATCAATACCGTCAACGAAAAGGTTGGGATCGAACGTCGGCTTGCTCACGAACGCCAACACGTCGCCGGTCTTCGGATCCAACGCCACCAGCGCACCTCGACGGTTCCCGAACATGTCTTCGACTAATTTTTGCAGCCGGATGTCCAGCGACAGCATGACGGTATCGCCGGGCGTGGCGGGATTGGTGGCAAGCTTGCGCACGGCCCGACCGGCGGCGGACGTTTCGACCTGTTCGACACCCGTGGTGCCGTGCAGTTGCTGTTCGAAACTTTGCTCAACGCCGAGCTTGCCAATGTAGTCGGTGCCGCGGTAATTACCTTCATCGTCACTATCCTGGATGATCTCCTTCTCCGCCGGGTTGATGCGCCCCATATAACCAATTACGTGGCTGCCCAACTCCCCAAGGGGGTAGCTGCGGAACAACCGGGCCTTGATGTCTACACCCGGAAAACGAAAGCGCTGCGCCGCGAACCGTGCCACTTCCTCGTCGGTCAGGCGGGTGCGTATGGGCAGTGATTCAAAATTCTTCGACTCATCGCGCAGGCGTTTGAAGCGGCGCTTGTCGCGCAACTGGATGTCCACCACCTTCCCCAGCGCCGTGATGGTTTCATCCAGATTGTCGATCTTGGACGGTGTAATCTCGAGCGTATAAGCCGAGTAGTTGGACGCCAGTACGACGCCGTTGCGGTCCAGAATCAAGCCGCGGTTGGGGACAATAGGAACGATGGCGGTGCGGTTGCTTTCTGCCTGTTCGTTCAAGTCCTCGTGGCGAACCACCTGCAGAAACACCAGCCGCGCGATCAGCAACGCGAAAGCAAAGAGCACCACCAGACTGGCCACCAGTACACGTGAACGGAAGCGGCACAGGTCAACTTCAACGTTTCTAAGTTCAGTCATGGACATGAGACTGGGCGCCCGCTAATAAGTGCCGCGAAACGCAGGTGCAAGGCAGAAAAATCGCCTCGCTCCCTCGGCCAGCAGCAGGCGGCGCGAAGTGAACAGCGCGGAGGCCACATTCACAACGGTCGATTCTCATCCGGGTCGGGCGCGCGGCGCTGGGGCACCAGCAGCAGCACGCTGACGACCGGCCACAACAAAGACTCCGCAAGCGGGGCCACCAGCAGGACCCAGCCCGGAAAAATCCCGCCGCCTAGCATGCGGATAACGAGCTCCACGCCGTGCGCTGCTGCAAAAATTGGAAGCACCTGCAGTGCCTGCGATGGCACCGAGAACCAGAGCAGTCGGCGATGAATAATAGAGGCGAAAAAGCTCAGCGCCGTGTAAGACAGCGCATGCTGCCCGAGCAGGGAAGACTGGTGCACATCCATGGTCAGGCCGAAGATAAAGGCGACGCCAATTCCCACCCGCAGTGGTTGGTGCACATTCCAGAAAACGAGCACCAACGCCAGAAAGTCCGGCATCCAGGGCACGCGCCCCAACGGCAGCATGTCCAGTAGCATCGCTGCAATCAGGCTGAACCAAATAAAGACCGGATTGGCGGGTAACAGCAATTGCTGCCCGGTTCGCATAATCATTTGGCAGCTCTTTTCTTGGCGGGAACGTCTGGCGCAGCGCTATCGGGCCGAGGCGGTATCTGATTCGTGAGAGGCTTAACCACCATGACGTGCAGTGCGCCTGAGACGAGCGCTTGCGGCGTGCAGTAAATTTTGGCGAAAGCCGACTGAGCGCGCCGCTCAATCCGGCTGATCTTGGCCACGGGCAAACCCGGAGGGTAGACGCCATCGACCCCGCTGGTGGTCAGCAAGTCGCCCTGCTGCAAGTCAGAATTGCTGCCCATGAAGCGCAACTCCAGCCCGCTGCCGGAAGCGGTGGGGTCGCCATAGGCCACACTGCGCGCGCCGGTCCGCACATTGAGCACGGGGATGGCCAGATCACGGTCCACCACCAGCGTGACTTCGCTGACCAGCGGATAGACGCGCGTGACCTGCCCCAGGACACCGGATTCGTCCAGCACCGGCGAACCCAGATCCACCCCCTGGAGCAAGCCTTTGTCGATAATGACTTTGCGCGTGTAAGGGTCCGCCGCGTCATACAGCACTTCGGCAGCCATGACCGACGTAGCGAGCTGTTTGCGCAATCCCAGCAAGTTACGCAACCGGTTGTTTTCGAGAATCAGCTGCTCGACCTGGCCGGCGCGCAACGATTGCAGCGCCAATTTTTTGCCGGCGTCTTCACTGTCGGATTTAGCCTGGGTCAGACTGGTCAAGTAGTTGTTACCGCTTTTGAATAAATGTACCGGTTGCAGAGCCAGCCACTGCACCGGGTACAAGGCCGTGATCAGCACCGCGCGAACCGGCTGGGTGATTTGAAAGCGTGCGTCGGCGACCATCAGAAGCAGCGACAGTGCGCTAAAGAACACCCATTTTGAAAACGCCGTAGGTCCCTGTTTAAAAAAGGGCGGAGGTGATTTATCGAGGGTTCCTAAGGACATGGTTCGCGGTCAAGCGGTACCCGCTTCCTGCGGTCAGTGTGAAGGGCGGCGTGAGGGTCGTAGTGAGAGGGCTGCTATTCCGAGGTGAAGATCGAACCCATCCGGTCCATGCGCTCCAGCGCAATGCCGCAGCCGCGCACCACGCACGTCAGCGGGTCTTCGGCCACCAGCACTGGTAGACCGGTTTCTTCGGCCAGCAAGCGGTCCAGGTCGCGCAGCAGGGCACCGCCGCCGGTCAGCATCATGCCGCGGTCGGCAATGTCGGCCCCCAACTCGGGCGGCGTCTGCTCAAGCGCGTTCTTCACCGCACTGACGATATTGTTGAGCGGGTCGGTCAAGGCTTCGAGAATTTCGTTGCTCGAAATGGTGAAGCTTCGCGGCACGCCTTCCGACAGGTTGCGGCCCTTGACTTCCATTTCCTTGACTTCTGAGCCCGGAAAGGCTGAACCGATGCACTTCTTGATGGCTTCAGCCGTGGGCTCGCCAATCAGCATGCCATAGTTGCGGCGGATGTAGTTGATGATGGCTTCGTCGAAGCGATCGCCACCCACCCGCACACTGCCTTTGTAAACCATACCGCCCAGCGAGATGACGCCTACCTCAGTGGTGCCGCCACCGATATCGACCACCATGGAGCCGCTGGCCTCCGAAACAGGCAGGCCCGCGCCGATGGCTGCCGCCATCGGTTCCTCAATCAGGTACACGTCTCTCGCCCCGGCGCCCAAGGCGCTCTCACGGATTGCCCGACGCTCGACCTGGGTAGAACCGCAAGGCACGCAAATGATGATGCGGGGGCTGGGCTTGAACAGGCTGCGCGGATGCACCATCTTGATGAACTGCTTGAGCATCTGCTCGGTCACAGTGAAGTCGGCGATCACGCCGTCTTTCATGGGGCGAATCGCTTCGATGTTGCCGGGCACCTTGCCCAACATCGCTTTGGCTTCGCGGCCAACGGCCTGGATACTTTTTTTGCCTTGCGGGCCCCCTTCGTGGCGAATCGCCACTACGGAAGGCTCATCCAGCACAATGCCGCGGTCCCGCACGTAAATTAAAGTGTTGGCGGTGCCGAGGTCGATCGCCAGGTCGGTGGAGAAGTACCGACGGAATGCTTCAAACATATGCAAAAATCCGGTTGGGCATGAGCAATCTTCGTTGCTGCATCGCCTTTATATATTTAGTTAATGATTCAGGGAAGTTAGGCGACAGTCTTTCGAAAGACTGTTTTTGGCACTTATAAACCGCCTAATGAGTGCAACCAGTCCCGATTTCACACCAAAGGCAGGATAATAACGCATCCCCCGCAAATCTAGAACGCCGCAAGCAACGTTTTCTCAGCCTTACGCCTCGTTTCAGTTCCAGTTTCTTGCAGTCCTCCTTCGCCTGAAATCATTCATTACCACCCATGGCATTGACATCCCAAGACATCGCACGCGTCGCCAACCTAGCGCGACTTGAGTTGCGGCCCGACGAAACCGCGCACACCTTGCAACAGCTGAACGGTTTTTTCACCCTGGTGCAGCAGATGGGAGCGGTCAACACCGATGGTGTGGAGCCGCTGGCTCACCCGGCTGCGGTGCTCGGCGAAGTCGCCCTGCGCTTGCGCGACGACATTGCGAGCGAAACCAACCAGCGCGAGGCCAGCCAGGTCAGCGCCCCCGCAGTGGAACGCGGCCTGTTTCTCGTTCCCAAGGTGATCGAATGAGTTCGAACATCCGCCACACTCCTCATGCCGACCTGCATGATCTTGGCGTAGCGCAACTTGCCGCCAAGCTGGCTTCCCGCGAAGTCTCCAGCGTGGAAGTGACACAGCATTTTCTTGCACGGATTCAGCAGTACGACAGCCTGGGCGCTTTTCTGGCCACGAACGCCGAGGTGTCGCTGGCGCAAGCCCGTGCCGCTGATGCGCGGCTGGCCGCTGGAGAGCGGTCGCCCTTGCTGGGTGTGCCGCTGGCCCACAAGGACGTGTTTGTAACGCGCGATTTCGCCACCACCGCCGGCTCGAAAATGCTGGAAGGTTACCGCAGTCCCTTTGATGCGACTGTGGTCAGCAAACTTGGCGTCGCAGCCGGGGGCGCCGGCATGGTCACGCTGGGCAAGCTCAATTGCGATGAATTTGCGATGGGTTCCGGTAGCGACAACAGCGCTTACAAACCCGTGCACAACCCTTGGGATACCTGCCGCGTGCCTGGCGGCTCCTCTGGCGGCTCTGCTGCGGCCGTGGCGGCACGCCTGGTGCCCGCTGCCACCGGTACCGACACCGGTGGATCGATTCGCCAACCCGCCTCGTTGACGGGCATCACCGGCATCAAGCCCACCTACGGCCGCTGCTCCCGCTACGGCATGGTGGCTTTCGCCTCCAGCCTGGATCAAGCCGGTCCAATGGCACACAGCGCTCTGGACTGTGCGCTTTTGCTATCGGCCATGGCCGGCCCCGACCTTGACCGCGACTCGACATCGCTGGACCTGCCGGCCACCGACTACGCTATGAATCTAATAGCGGCTTGTGAGCAAAAGAAAGACGCTACGCCCCTAAAAGGTTTAAAAATAGGGTTGCCTACCCAGTTTTTTGGAACGGGCTGTTCGCCCGACGTGCTCGCCGCCGTTCGCGCCGCGTTGGCCGAATTTGAAAAGCTGGGAGCCACGCTGGTCGACGTGAGCCTGCCGCTGACCGAGCTGTCGATTCCGGTCTACTACGTTATTGCACCGGCCGAAGCCAGTAGTAATCTGAGCCGCTTCGACGGTGTGCGTTATGGCCACCGCGCCGCGCACTACACGGACCTGACCGACATGTACAAAAAGTCGCGCTCGGAAGGCTTTGGCGACGAAGCCACGCGCCGCATCATGATCGGCACCTACGTGCTCTCCCACGGCTACTACGACGCCTATTACCTAAAAGCACAAAAAATCCGCCGCCTGATTGCCCAGGACTTTCAAAAAGCGTTTACCCAATGCGACGTAATTGCAGGGCCTGTCTCCCCTACTGTGGCCTGGAAGATCGGTGAAAAATCGGACGATCCGGTGGCCAGCTACTTGGCTGACATCTACACACTGTCCTCTAGCCTTGCGGGTCTGCCCGGCATGAGCGTTCCGGCAGGTTTCGGTGCGTACGGCATGCCGGTCGGCCTGCAATTGATTGGCAACTACTTTAAAGAAGCGCAACTGCTGGGCACTGCGCACCAGTTCCAGCTGGCGACGGATTGGCACGAAAGAACGCCGGGAGCTATGACATGAGCAATGACGCTAAATCGCTGCTGGTGCAGGGCTACGAAGTCGTCATCGGATTCGAAACCCACACCCAGCTGACCACGCAATCGAAAATTTTCAGCCGTGCTTCCACGGCCTTTGGTGCGGCGCCCAACACGCAAGCCTCTGCGGTGGACTTCGCCCTGCCCGGTGCCCTGCCGGTGATGAACAAAGGCGCGGTTCAACGCGCCATCGAGTTCGGACTGGCCGTGAACGCGCATATTGCGGAGCAAAGCGTCTTTGCTCGCAAAAACTACTTTTATCCCGACCTGCCCAAGGGCTACCAGATCAGCCAGTTCGAGATTCCGGTGGTGCAAGGCGGCAGAGTGGAGTTTTTTCTTGGTGACGAGAAAAAATCTGTTCGCCTGGTGCGTGCCCACTTGGAAGAAGATGCCGGCAAATCATTGCACGAAGACTTCATCGGACTCAGCGGCATCGACCTTAACCGCGCCGGTACGCCGCTATTGGAAATCGTGACTGAACCCGACATGCGTTCCAGCGCCGAAGCCGTGGCCTACGCCAGGGAGCTGCACAAAATCGTGACCTGGATCGGCATTTGCGACGGCAACATGCAGGAAGGCAGTTTCCGCTGCGACGCCAACGTGTCGGTGCGCAAACCGGGCGCGCCATTGGGCACCCGCCGCGAAATCAAAAACCTCAATAGTTTCAAATTCATGCAGCAAGCGATGGATTACGAGATACGCTGGCAGATTGGGCAGCTTGAGGATGGCCACGCGATTCAGCAGGCCACGGTGCTGTTTAACGCAGATACTGGCGAAACCCGTGCCATGCGAAGCAAGGAAGATGCGGCGGATTACCGCTACTTTCCCGATCCGGATTTGCCGCCACTGATGATCGGACGGGATTGGGTGGAGCGCGTCCGCTCGGAAATGACGGAGCTGCCGCGTGTGATGGCTCAGCGGTTCGTGGCCGATTACGGATTACCGACCTACGATGCCGGGCAACTCACGCAAAGCAAGCCCATCGCAGCGTACTTCGAGGCCGTCGCGCTAGCGAGCAAGCAACCCAAGCTGGCCAGCAACTGGGTGATGGGCGAGCTGTCGCGCCGGCTCAATGCCGAAGAAAAGTCCATTGAAGTGTCAGGCATCAGTGCCCACCAACTGGCCGTTCTGATCGGCCGGATTGCCGATAACACGATCTCCAATAATGCGGCTAAACAAGTGTTTGAGGCTTTGTGGACCGGCGAGGGGAAAGACGTTGACGCGCTGATCGAGGCGAAAGGCCTCAATCAAATGAATGGCGCCGACGAGCTCGAAAAAATAATTGACGAGGTGCTGGCGGCTAACTCCAAAAACGTTGAAGAAGTCCGTGCTGGCAATAGCAAGGCCTTTAACGCACTCGTCGGCCAAGCGATGAAGGCGACCAAAGGCCGGGCTAATCCGGCGCAGGTCAACGACCTGCTGAAGAAAAAGCTGGCTTGACGGGCGACAAGCTGCGGATCGACCGAAGGGTCGGGCCGGCCTCTAATTTGGCATTGAAAATATAGCGATAGACATCGTATTCCGGGGCCTCGTCAGAGTGACCTGCAAAATCAATTTCCAGCAGTGACTTTTGCGGGCATGACGGCGGCGTTGGCTGGCACCCCACCTGTCAACGCCCAGAGTTGATTGAGTTTGAGCAGCTCTTGGTCAAAACGCAGGTTAACCCGTTTCTTTTCCAGCTCCTGGTCCGCAATGAACTTCTTTTGCATCAGCATGCTGGCGTCGTTCTCTTGCAACCTGCGTTTAAGTGAAAACGGGGCCTTGCCCGGATCTTTGACGTAAAACTCGAATTCACTATTCATGGCCTTGCGTTGTTCGGTCAGTTCCGCCGCTTTGGTGGCCGCAGCCTTTGTGACCTCATCAATCTGGGCGAGCGCCGTGCCGCGCTCCTGGTCGTGCACCGTGCGGCTGCTATAGCGCAGCAGCAGCGCGCGGTCGCGGCGCTTGTCTTCAGCAACGCGCGCGCGCTCCTCGGCTGCCAGTTTGTCTCTTTCTTCTTGAGCGACCCGTTCCTGCCCCGTGAGAGCCGGGTTGACCTGACGCTTCACGTAGCCCGAGCTGGTCAGTTCCTGCTGTGGGCGGTCCAGACACTCGGCAATCGGTCGGTCGGCCGTGATCTTGCGGCCTTTCCCGTCCACACAGGTGTAAATGTTCTGGGCCGCGGCATCGGCGCACAAGCATGCCACTCCTACCAGACCGGCCGCCAGCGATGATTTATAAAACAACTTGATTCCTCAATCCACGCCGTAGCGTTGTCGGTAAGCCAGCACTGACTGGTAGTGCGTTTTTGCGGAAAGCGCGCCGGAAGCCGCTTCTCCCGGTGCACCGCCTTGCAGCGCCAAATACTGCAGCAAGTCAGTCAGGCGCGCAATGGAACAAACTTGCAAGCCCAGTTGCGTCGTCACATAGTGCACAGCGCTGTAATTCACGTCGACCCCATTCTCGGTCGCTTTTTCCTGTCGGTCCAGTGCGATCACCAGGGCATGGGGTAGTGCGCCAGCGGCCTGGATGATGGCTATAGATTCGCGCACTGCTGTACCAGCGGACATCACGTCATCCACGATCAGCACTCGACCCTTAACGGGCGCACCGACGAGCGTGCCGCCCTCGCCGTGGTCTTTGGCTTCCTTGCGGTTGTAGGCAAATGGCAGATTGCGGCCCAGCCGCGCCAACTCAACGGCCACCGTCGCCGCCAGGGGAATGCCTTTGTATGCGGGACCAAAAATCATGTCAAACTCCAGCCCGCTGCGTTCCTCTTCGGCCAGTAGCTGGCGCGCATAAAATTGCGCTAGCCGCCCCAGTTTCGCACCGTCGTCAAATAATCCGGCGTTAAAAAAATAGGGGCTGATGCGCCCGGCCTTGGTTTTGAATTCACCAAAGCGCAACACGCCCGATTCAACGGCGAACTGCACGAATTCCTGCGCCAGCGCTGTGCCTCCAGAAGTCGCCGGAACCCGGTCGCCCATTTGTCCTGCCGTAGTCATTGGAAGCCTTTTGTTCAAATTAACCAGTCTCAATCTCAACGGTATTCGTTCCGCCGCCAGCAAAGGCTTGCAGGACTGGGTTGCCCAGTCCATGCCGGATTGTATTTGCGTGCAGGAACTGAAGGCGCAAGCCTTTGACATAAGCAACCGCTTTGAGCAAATCGCCGGCCTGAAAGGCTATTTCCAGTTTGCTGAGAAAAAGGGCTATTCCGGCGTGGGTATCTATACGCGCCATGAGCCCAGTGATGTGATGGTCGGCTATGGCTCTCCTGAATTCGACACTGAAGGCCGCTACGTGGAGTTGCGCTTTGACCGCCCTGGCCGCAGGCAAAGCCCCAAGCTTTCGATCATCAGCGGCTACTTCCCCAGCGGTTCGTCGGGCGAAGAACGGCAAGCCGCCAAGTTTCGCTTTTTGTCCGAGCTCTATCCGCACCTGGCGGCCCTGAAACAAACTCGCGACTTTGTGCTCTGTGGCGACATCAATATCGCGCACCAGGAAATCGATTTGAAGAACTTCAAGAGCAACCAGAAAAACAGCGGCTTTTTACCTGAAGAGCGGGCCTGGATGACCGAATTGCTGCGAGATTCCGAATTGATGAACGAAGCGGCCGACGAATTGACTCAGCGCGCAGACCGTTCGCTTCGAGGCGGTGGCATGGTGGATGTGTATCGCAAACTGCAGCCCACGACGACGGACGCTGCCTATACCTGGTGGAGCAACCGCGGCCAGGCGTATGCAAAAAATGTCGGATGGCGGCTGGACTATCACCTGGCTACGCCGGCCTTTGCGGCGTTAGCGCGGAGTGAACACATTTATAAAGAGCAGCGTTTTTCAGACCATGCGCCCATGACCGTGGACTACGAGTTTGCACCATGAATGTTTCGGTTCCTTCTGCAGCGTGGGCGTGTCCTTCTAGTTTTTAAAAGAGCGGCCAGCCTCAACTCTGAGAGGCCCAGATACGCGCGATTTGGGCGGAAAGCTCCATCGGGTCGAAAGGTTTGGAAATCACTTCCAGCGCCCCCAGCTTCTTGTACACCTCCACCTCCGCGACCTGTACTTTGGCGGTCATGAAGATGACTGGAGTGTGGGCTGTGGAGGGGATTTCTCGCAGTGCCTTGAGTGTGCTGATGCCGTCCATGCCAGGCATCATGACGTCCAGCAGCAACAGGTCAGCCCGCGCGTCCGGCGCGGCGATCAGTGCTTCCAGTCCGGAGGCGCAGGCGCTCACAGTGAACCCTCCCACGGCTTCCAGGGCCATCTTCGCCACAACGCGGATGTCAGGTTCATCTTCAACATAAAGAATGCGGTTCAGAGGTACGGGCATGGGTCAGGTCAGGGATTGGGAACGGCTGGCCCGGAGGCTCCGGAAATCTGGAGAACGCGTCGAATGGTATCAAACAGCTCCGCGTTGGAGGTATGGGTTTTCAGAAGCACCGCTTCGGTCTGTTTCCCATCGTCCGGGTCATCATCGCTGGCCGAGAACACGATCACCGGTGGCCGTGGATTGAGTGCATCGATATCCTCAAACAGGTCCCAACCCGAATCTTTGCCCAGTCCGAGGTCTAGCAGCACCAAGTCAAACTGGTGTTCGCGCAGTCGGGTTCGGGCTTGCTCCAGTGTGGCTGCAAATTCGACGTTTGCGAAATCCCGGACGATCGCCGCGACGATGGACTGGATATCGATATCGTCTTCGACATGCAGGATGCGCGGGTTGCCACTTGGCAAACCTGCGATGGCCCGTCGCACGCTGAGAATTAGCTGCTTTTCATTGATCGGTTTTTTAAGCCAGTCGGAGACTGTGAGCGGTTTGCGCTTGAACTGCAGCTGCCCTTCCTCGGCCATGACGGAGATCACCACCACAGGCAGGTCGCGCGTTTTTTCGTCGCTGCGCAACACATTGATGAAATCCATGCCGGTTTGGCCCGGCAGTTTCAAGTCTACCGTCATCGCATCGTAGCGAGTGTGGGCGAGGCAAACCAGCGCTTGCTCCGCGCTATGCGCCGTATCAACCTCAAAACCGGCTTTTCTCAGCATGATGCTGATGAGCTCTGCAATGGCTGGATCGTCCTCGCAGACCAGTATGCGTGGTTTGACGAAAGCTACTTCGGTCCTGAGCGGCTGCCGCAAAGGCGCCAAGGTCTGCCATTCGGGCACCTCGAGGAAGAACGTGGTTCCGGCACCGGCCTCGCTGCTAAAGCCAATATGACCCCCCATTTTCTCGATGAGGGCCTTGGAAATGTTGAGCCCCAGACCGGTTCCACCTTTCTGCCGGGTGTCGGACGAATCCGCTTGCGAAAACTTCTGGAATATTCGGTTGCGAAATTCTTCGGGAATACCAGGGCCATGGTCCGCTATTTCTATCCGCACGCCTTTCGCCACACGCGTCACGCGCACCTCTACCGCCTCCTGCGGGGGCGAAAACTTCACCGCATTGGAGAGTAGATTGGTCAGCACCTGGGTCATACGGTCGCGGTCAATCCGCACCTGCAGCAGCTCATCGGGCGCTTGCAGCACCAACTTGACGCGGTATTGGGTTGCAAAGCCCTGGTTGGAGACCAGCGCTTGCTCGACCAGTTGCTTGATATCGACAACCTGCAGGTCCAGGCGCATCTTGCCCGACTCGATTTTTTCGCTGTCCAGAAGTTCGTTGATCAACCGGATCAGGCGTTCGCAGTTGTTCTTGGCAATGTCTACCAGGTTCTTCACGGCTTCGGGCAATTCGCCGGCGACGCCGCCAGCGATCAGTCCCAGCGAACCGCGGATCGAGGTCAACGGTGTGCGCAACTCGTGGCTAACCGTCGAAACAAATTCAGTTTTCATGCGGTCAATGCGCTTGAGCTCGGTGATGTCCGTGCCGAGCGAGTAGAACCCCACGACTTTGCCTTCGTCCACGCCTTCACCATAGCGCGGGAAATATTGCATGGCATAGTTTCTGAGATCGCCCTGAGGCGTGATTTGTATGCGCTCGTATTGGGCGGGGTATCCATGCAATACTTCGTCGACTTTGGTCTGCGCCCGCTCATAGTCCTTTGGACCGAGCACATCCGCCAGCAGGTGGCCTGTGATCTGCCCGGAGCTCAAGTCAAAGACCTCTTCGTAGGCTTTGTTGTGAAAGCAGAATCGTTGTTCAGTATCCAGGTAGGCGATCATGGCCGGCACGGTGTCGGTCATTTCGCGCAACTGCAATTCACTTGCATGCAGTGCTTTGGTGATCAGTTCCCTGTCGGTGATGTCGCGCACGGTCGCGACGAACAGCCGGCTGGCGTCACTCTGTACCACCAGTTGCAGGAAAACAGCGACCGGGAAATCGGTACCGTCTTTACGCCGATGCACCGAGTCATAGCGCAGTGAGGCTTGTTCACCGGAAAGGAGAGGGGCGATAAATTGCCTAAATTTGGCCTCGGGTAAAAGCGGATTGATTTGGCACGGCATCATCCCGAGAAGCTCATCCCGGCGATAGCCCATACCCAGTACCGCCCCCTGATTCAGGTACACAAAGCGAAGGGTTTCTGGGTCGAACATGAAAATCATGTCCAGCGTGTTGTCCAGAACATTCTTGAACCGAAGAAGTTCCGCCTCAGCACGCGCATGTTCTAGCGCAATGCGGGCCAGTCGAGTGGCGGCGGCAATCAACTCCAGATCTTTAGCCTCAGGCTTGCCTGGCGCGCGACGGTATATCGCGAAGGTCGCCAGCACATCGCCCGCAGTCGACATCACAGGAGTCGACCAGCAAGCGTGCAACTCGTGGGCCCACAGCAGTTCGCGGTAATCCTGCATCAGCGGATCGCGCCCGGTGTCTTCAACCACGACGGTCTCTTTGCGAAATGCGGCGGTGCCACAGGCGCCCACGCCCTCACCGATTTGCAAACCTTCAATGGCTTGAGTAAAGCTGTCCGGTAAGTTTGGTGCGGCGCCGTGATGCAGTTGTTGGCCCTCTACCAGCAGGATCGAACACAGACTAATGGGTGAACTCTTTTCTACCAGCTGTACTACCGCCTCAAGCGATTGCCGCAGCGGCGCGCCACCGGCGATCAATTCCAGTACCTGCTCCTGCGCCAGCACAAACATCTCGGCCGCCTTGTCCTGGGTGATATCACGCACGATCGCGAAAAATCGGCCGCCTCCGTCGCTTTGCAGCACCAGTTGCAGAAAAATAGAGACCGGGAAATCGGTGCCGTCCTTACGCCGATGCACGGTTTCAAAGCGAAGCGATGACTGGTCACCCGACACCAGCGGCGCGATGAGTTGTCGAAAGGTGGACTCGGGCATGAAGGGGGCGATCTGGCAGGGCGTCATTCCGAGAAGCTCTTGCTGGCTATAACCCAGGTTCAGGGCTGCCCCCTGGTTCAAGTACACAAAGCGAAGAGTGTCTGGCTCCGCCATGAAAATCATGTCCAGCGTATTGTCCAGAACATTCTTGAACCTGAGCAGTTCCGCCTCGGTTTGCCGATGCTCAGCGAACTCCCTGCTGAGTACTTTGGTCATGTGGCCGGCCAGCGCGAGCGCGCGCCGGCGTTGAGTGGAAAACATCCAGATGAACGTCGAGAACATCACACTCAGTAGCATTCCGAAGAGTGCTTCTTCGGGTCTTTTTGCGGCTAAAAAAGTCGCGAGCAAGCCAACCAGCAGCACTGTCCATACCGCATACTCTTTGCAGATCGTTGCACCTACCCGCACCCAAAAAGACGGCGGTGGACTTTGCTCCGAGCTTGGCATATTTTCTGAATCTATCGGGCGGTCTGATTCGAGCATTTCGTCATTCGCTTTGTGTATAGGAGTCAAGTTAATTTACGCAGGCTTTGCTTCACTCACGCGGGCGACTGCAACCGGGAATTGAGACTGTCAGATTTTTCAACCCGGATAGCTTTTGACGGGCCGCGTTTTCAGCATGACCGCGAGGTCATACTGGCGCAGGCCACACTTGAAAGGCCACATAAAACGTAGCCCCGGTACCTTGGCTGGCGTCGAACCAAATGCGTCCACCCATTTTTTCCACCAAAGCTTTGCTAATGCTCAACCCCAGACCGGTACCGCCTTTTCTCTGGTTATCAAAAGAGTCTTCGTGAGAAAACCGCTGAAAAATCCGGCTCTGAAACTCGGCGGGTATGCCTGGACCTTGATCGGATACTGAAGTCGTAATCCATCCGTCAGCGCTGGATACCTTGATGTTCACAACGCCTACAGGTGGCGAAAACTCTATTGCATTGGATAAGAGATTTGACAACACCTGCGCGAACCGATCGGCGTCGATACGAACCATGGCCTGCGGCGCCATAGTCATAAAATTAAAGCCTACGGAGTACTGTTCCCCATAAGGTCTGATCGCGTCGATGGCCTGTTCAATCAGCGCCTTCAGTGGGTGGGGTTTTAAGTCATATTCCATTTTGTCCGAGGTAATTTTTTCAATGTCCAGTAGATCCTTGACCAGTGTGGACAGACGCTCGCTGTTGAGGTACGCGATGCGGACCAGGCCTTTGGCTTTGTCCGACAACTCGCCCGCCAACCCGCCGTTTACCAAGCCCAAGGCACCGCGAATGGAAGTCAGGGGCGTGCGCAGTTCGTGGCTCACCACGGAAACAAATTCGCTCTTCATTTGCTCAATCTTTTTACGTTCGGTAATGTCGCGAATGATGCTGATGAACTTACGACGACCCTCCAAGTAAAACTCCGAAACCCGGATTTCGATCGGAAAAATGGTTCCGTCCTTGCGCTGCGCGGTCTGTTCGCGGCTGACGCCCAGCATGTGCGAATGATCCGTATGGAGATAGCGCGCCAGGTGGCCATCGTGCTCCCCGCGAAAAGGCGTCGGCATAAGCATGGACACGTTCTTGCCGATAACTTCGTCACCGCGGTAGTCGAACAGGCGCTCCGCAGCCGGGTTGAAGAGCTCAATAATGCCGACTTTGGAGGTGCTCACGATGCCTTCATCCACATTGTTCAGCAGTCCCCGCAGGTTACGCTCGCTGTCTCGCAAACTCGCATTCATCTTGCGGGCTTCTGCTTCCGAGCGAACCAGCCTGCGCACCAGCGGAATGAGTTGCCAGCGCAACATCAGCAGTGCGATGACGAGCAGGCCGAACAGCAGCGGAATCAGATACCGCAGCTCTCGCCATACCGGTGCATAGAGTTCTGCACTGTCTATTTTCAGCACCATTCCCAGCCCGAGATTGCCCACTGGGGCGTAAGCCGCCGCAACCTTCTGGTCGCGATAATCACTCGCGGTGGCAAACCCTGTTTCACCTGACAGGGCATGTGCGATGGGCAGCAGATCGCCTTTCGCAGAGCGGTTGGATAACGTCATCACCTGCGAATGGAGCGTTGTTGGAAAACACTGCAACTTGAGGCCGAAGGGCGCACACAGACCAAGTTCTCCTGTTTTGCCCAGATGCTTGGCATCGTTTAATGCCCCCATGGTGGCCGGCAATAAGGTCTCTGTCATGACCTTGCCAACCACGCCTCCCTGCTGCTTCATATCGACTTCGACGCGCAACAAAAAATGCTTGTTCCACAGTAATTGCACGCGCCCAGGAAAGTTAAGCGGTATGGCCAGCTCCGCCTGCTGCGTAAAGGTCCCCGCATGCGCCAACTCGCGTCCGTTCTTGTCAAACAGCGCTATGGCCGTGAACCCAGCCAGGAGAAAGGAGGGCGCTATCCTTTCAAGCTCTGCAGTGACAGCGCCTTGATCCGCACCCGTATTCACCTGTTGGATCTGATCCATCAGCAAAGGACGCGTCGCTATAAGCCGCGTTCTATCAAAACCTGCGCCAAGTTCAGTGAGGGTCAGTTGTACGCGACTCTGAAGCGACGACTGCAGGCCGTTACTCAAAAGCGATTCAGCGTATCGCAACATGACAAAAAAGACGGTAGTGCCCACCAGCAAGGCCACGATAATCAGCAGCACGCCTGCGACCAGACTGATTCGATGGGGATGATTTTTTGAAGACTGCATGGTTTGCGGGGGCGTATCAGGGGAGGGCATGAGACCTGTATTGTCACAGGGTTAGCTACCAGACCCCCTACATTTCGATATTGCCGGATGAATCGGGCTGAAGTGATTCCGCGCGCCAACTCTGGCCGCTCCGTTCATTGAATTTTAAAGCGGGGAGGCACTCCGGAACGGATTCATGGTGATGTTTCATCGTCAGCAGGTGCTGCGGAGGCCGAATGCCAGGCATCGAGTTGCGAAGTTTCCTGGGGGTAAGGTCCCCGCGCAGCCTGGGTTTTAACCGCGCGCGCGCTGGTACAGGCCTTGGACTTTCGGCACATTAGCCTGAAGCCGCTGGATTCGATCCGGACCGGAGGGATGGGTGGACAGAAAGCTGGGTCCGCCTGCGCCCCCGCCCGCTTGCGCCATCTTTTCCCACAGGCTAACCGCAGCTTGCGGGTTATAGCCGCCGCGCGCGGCCAATTCAAGCCCCACCAGATCGGCATCGGTTTCATCTTCTCGGCTAAAGCGCAGCGTGAGTAATTGCGTGCCGATATTGGCCGCCACGTCGCCTAGTTGGCCCAAACCAAGCAGTTGTACGCCCAGCGACAGCAGGGTACCGGTGCCCTGACTTTTGGCGATGCGGGCGCGCGCATGTTCGCGCAACGCATGCGCCATTTCATGGCCCATGATCATGGCCGCCTCGTCGTCGTTAAGCTTGAGCTGGCTCAAAATACCGGTATAGAAGGCTATCTTGCCGCCCGGCATGCAAAATGCGTTGATCTGCTTGCTGCCGATCAGGTTGACTTCCCAGTGCCAGTCCCGCGAGCGCTCATTCCATTGGGCCGCTTGGGGCACCAGACGCGCTGCAATACGACGCAGCCGCTGCAACTGCGGATTGCTTGAGGGCGCGAGGGCACCCTGGCTTTGAGCCTGCTCCAGCAGCTTGGAATATTCCTGCGTAGCGGCATCTTCCAGTTCTTCGGCTGGTACCAGATTGCGCAGCTCTGAGGGCCTGCCGACGTCAACTTGTGCCTGCAAAGGAAGAGCAACGGCGGTAGCCGCCGTGCCGGCAGATGCCAAGAGGAATGCTCGGCGGCTCGACCAAGCGGAATGTTTAGCCTCGCACAAAAAGCACATGCGTCAATAATAGTCACAAATTGAAATGCCCATGTCAGAAAAAACCAGCCCGTCTGAATTGATTCTTCCCGATCCTGCCGGTGCCCCCAGCGCCCCCGGCGCCCCCAGCGCTTCCAAGACTGGCAAGGCCGACAGCCAGAAACCTGCCTGGCGAGACGTTTGGCGTGTTTATGCCGAAGCCGCCACGCTTCGCATGTTGTTGCTGGGGTTTTCGGCGGGACTGCCGTTGTTGCTGGTGTTTGGCACGCTGAGTTTCTGGCTGCGCGAGGCGGGCATTGACCGCACCACGATTGGCTACCTGAGCTGGGTTGGCCTGGCTTACGGCTTCAAGTGGGCTTGGGCCCCGCTGGTGGACCGAATGCCCATTCCGCTGCTCACTCGCCTGCTCGGACGTCGGCGTAGCTGGTTGCTGCTGTCCCAAACGATCATCGGAATGTCTTTGGTCGCCATGGCGCTCACCGACCCCAAACTGGCGTTGCAGCCGATGGTGTGGTGCGCGCTGGCGGTGGCGTTCGGCTCGGCCACTCAGGACATTGCGCTCGACGCCTACCGGATTGAATCGGCCGACATGCGGCGCCAGGCCGCACTCGCCGCCGCCTACCAAACGGGGTACCGCATCGCGATGATCTGGGCTGGCGCAGGCGCCCTGTGGATTGCCGCCGCCGCCGAGAGCCCCCTCGTGGCGCCCAATGTGTCAGGCTATCAGCACAGCGCTTGGCAGGCTGCCTATCTGGTGATGGCGGCCTCCATGCTGCTCGGGATGGTGACAGTGCTTTTTTCGCCGGAACCCGCGCGCCGTGAATTGCCGCCGAGCAAAAATGCCGCCGACTGGCTTAAAGGGGCGCTGATCGATCCGTTTGCTGATTTTCTGGGTCGTTACGGCAAGCAGGCGCTTTTGATCCTGGCCTTGATCGCGCTTTACCGGATCAGCGACGTTGTCATGGGCATCATGGCGAATCCGTTTTATGTGGATATGGGCTACACCAAGTCAGAAGTCGCGACCGTGACCAAAATCTACGGCGTCATCATGACGCTGGTAGGCGCCTTTTTGGGCGGCGGACTGGCCATGCGCTTTGGCGTGATGAAGGTGCTGATGCTGGGTGCCGCGCTGAGCGCGGGAAGCAATGTGCTGTTTGCCTGGCTGGGAACACGCGGACACGATGTGAACGCGCTGATTGTGGTGATTTCTGCTGACAATCTCTCCAGCGGCATCGCTTCTGCCGCTTTTATTGCCTACCTTTCCAGTTTGACCAACATCAAATATTCAGCCACCCAATACGCCCTTTTTAGCTCCATGATGCTGCTGTTGCCGAAGTCGCTAGCGGGCTATTCAGGCAAATATGTCGATGCTTTTGGTTACAGTAATTTCTTTACCGCAACTGCTTTATTGGGTTTGCCCGTGCTGCTGCTGGTCTGGTTTGCTTCAAAGAAAAAAGCTCCTGATCTCGAATAGATTCGGGCATCAAGAGCTATCAGTTAAATAGCATTTTAGAAAGACTTGAGCGGACACTCGTACCAGGCAGTGGCCGACCAATGCAGTGCGGTTTACTGCAACTTTACGATCTCTTCAAGCGCTATTGTTACGTTGCTAGCATCATCATCGCAAGGGCGATTGATTCAAACGCACCCCGTATTGCAACCGAGGACCGGCCCATGACCCAACAGCTTTTAATGATTGAAGACGACACTCGCCTCGCGGCCATGGTGGGTGAATATTTGCGCCAATCAGGTTACGGTTTTTCGCATGCCCCCGATGGCGCCAGCGGCCTCGCTGCTTTGCAGGCCAGTCCCGCTGATCTGGTGATTCTCGATTTGATGCTGCCCGACATGGATGGCCTGGAGGTGTGCCGCCGCATCAAGGGCCAAGGAAGCGAGTCGTCGCACACCGCCGTGCTGATGCTGACTGCAAAAGGTGACCCGATGGACCGCATTGTGGGGCTGGAAATTGGCGCGGACGACTATTTGCCGAAACCTTTCGAGCCGCGTGAACTGTTGGCACGGATTCGTGCGGTGCTGCGTCGCGGTGGCGAGGTTAATGGGGGCGCCACAGCGGGAAGCGACCACAAAGTGATGCGCTTCGGCTCGCTCGAAATCGACCGCGACGCGCGCACGGTGTCGGTCTCCGGCAACCCCTGTGAGCTGACGTCTTACCAGTTCGACTTGCTGGTGGCTTTGGCTGAACGGGCCGGCCGCGTGCTCAGTCGTGATCAGATCATGGAAGCCGTGCGCGGCCGCGAGCTCGAAGCGTTCGACCGCTCCATTGACGTGCACATGGGTCGTATCCGCAGCGCCATTGAGGTAGAAGCTAAAGATCCGAAACGTATTTTGACGGTGCGCGGAGTCGGCTACGTGTTTGCCAAGCAACAAGACTGAACTGAATCTGATTGAGTGCGCCTATGTGGACCCGTTTTACCTCGCATCTGTATGTGCGAATCTGGCTCGCGGTGGTGGCGACCGTTGTGGTCCTGACTTTTCTGGTGGGTGGCGCGTGGCGGCTGACCGCCGATCTGCCTCAGCTGCCCATACGAGAAGTTCTGGTACACAACACCGCAGGCGAAATCATTGGCACGGCCCAAACCAAACCGGACCGCAAGCTCGGCGAAGACCTGGAATTTGATGTGGTTACAAGAGACGGCCAGATCCTGAACCTGCTGCTGCCGCGGCCCAAGCGTCCCCCTGGCAACCCGTGGAACCGCCCTCCTTTTGGTTTCGGCTCTATGCTGGTGCTTGTCGGGCTCGCCGTGGCGCTAGGGGCCTACCCGGTCATTCGCCGCTTGACGTTACGGCTTGAGGCGTTGCAGCGCGGCGTGGAGCGCTGGGGTGCGGGCGATCTTTCGGCGCGTATCACTGCGGGCGGACACGACGAGGTGGCGTTTCTGGCCGGGCGCTTCAACCATGCGGCCGAGCGAATCGAAACCCTGATGGATTCTCACCGGTCACTGCTGGCCAATGCCTCGCACGAGCTGCGCTCGCCGCTAGCGCGCATCCGCATGGGACTGGAACTGATGGACCCCGCCGCCGCGTCACCCCAGCGCCGGGAAATTTCGCGCAGCATCAATGAACTGGACCAGTTGATTGATGAAATCCTGCTAGCCAGTCGGCTAGACACCCGGCAGGCTGATGCCGAGCCGTTTGAAACACTCGACTTGACGGGTCTGGCCGCGGAGGAATGCTCCCGCGTGAATGCGGAATTAAAGGCTGAACTCCAAGCGGAATTGCAAACAGGAATGGGAATTGCCAGATCAGGGCACAGTCTCATGGTGCAGGGTTCCCCGCGGTTGCTGCGCAGGCTCATTCGCAATTTGCTGGAGAACGCCAGGCGCTACAGCAACGGTGATATCAGCCTGGAATTGGCGCAAATTCGTGTCGGACGCCAGCAGCTCGCCGTGATCAAGGTCCATGACCGGGGTCCGGGCGTGCCGGTCGAACAGCGGGAACGGATTTTTGAACCCTTTTATCGCTTGCCAGGCGCCAGCGAGCGTGAAGGTGGCGTGGGTTTGGGGCTAGCACTGGTCAAGTCCATTAGCCTGCGCCACAAAGGCACTGTTCGCTGCGAGGCCCGGCCCGGCGGCGGCGCTTCGTTCATTGTCGAGTTGCCACTGGCGGATCAGGAGGCGTGAGATAAATCAAGCCGCAGCTTGTTTAACTCAAAAAAACTCGCCGCTATCCTCTGTTTGGGGGATAGGCAGAAGCGAGCCGGTACGGCATAGTTCGTTCGTTGCTGTCACAACAAGCTGGAGCTCGAGGGGAAGGGGTTGGAAAAAACTAAACACGTCGGCGACGCGTTAAAGTAATTTGTGGGATTTCCCATTAACGTTCTCTGTTTCAAGAGAACTTTACAAGGCTACTGCGAGGTAGCCTTTTTTTCGGCTGTTTTGGCAACTGGCGGATGTAAATAGACCTCGGGCAGGGCGCCTTGAAGCGCCCGCGTTGCCTGCAATACCTGCGCTGGACTGAGGTCATTCAGGCACCGGGTATGGCCGAGGGGACATTCGCGCTCAAAGCAAGGTGCGCAGTCCAGCGGAGGCTGATAGGCTGGGTCCGTCTTCAACCACAGTACGCTGGCCCGATCGCTCAACGGCGGCGTATGCAGAGGACTTGACGAGCCAAAAATAGCCACCTGCGGCACGCCCAGCGCGGCGGCCACATGCATCAGACCAGAGTCATTGCTGATGGTGCTTTGGCTGGCGGCAATCAGGCACAGCGCCTGAAGCAAAGAGGTTTTTCCGGCAAAGTTGAGGCAGCACCCTTCCCGCACCGCGTTGACGGGCGCCGCAATCTCATCACACAAAGCCGCCTCCTTGGCGGATCCAAGCAACACCACCGGCAAATCCAGGGTCACTGCCAGCGCTGAAAAATGTCGGGCGGGCCAGCGCTTGGCCGGCCCGTACTCGGCGCCCGGCGCAAAGACAACATAACCACCGCGCTGCAAGCCCAGTTCACGCAGCGTTTGCTCAATGTCCGCCGGCTTCATGAGCAATTGCGGCCGGTCTTGTTCGAGATTTCCTTCGCCGCTGAGGGCTGAATAAAACGCCACCATCGGAGGTTTGTTTTTGGGGTTTTTAAGCCGATGCGTGAGTAACCCCACCCGCGCTTCCCCAAGATAACCGATCCGCTTTGGAATACTGGCCAAAAACGGCAGCAACGCGCTCTTCAGCGAATTCGGGCAGACGTAGGCGTTGTCGAACTGGCCTTCGATGCGCTGCGCAATGGCGCGTCGCGCCTTTAACTGCAGGCCACCATGTGCGAACGGGAATTCGATGACGTCCGCCACTTGCGGCATGGCGCGGTACACCGGCGCTACCCATGGCAAAGCGCCCACCGTGATGCGTTCGCCGCGAGCGTGCAGCCGGCGCAGCAGGGGCTCGGTCATCACCGCGTCGCCGATCCACTGCGGCGCGATGACGAGGGAGTTATCAGTGATGCCCGCCAAAATGTTCACCGTCTTTAAGCTTGTAAACGGTACCGCAGTAAGCGCACTTGGCCTCGCCCGTGCGTGCCACATCCAGGTAGACCCGCGGGTGGCTGTTCCACAGCGCCATGTCGGCTTTGGGATTCGGGCAGTACACGCCCCCCTGGTCGTTAAGGTCGGCCGCCAGCAGCTCAACAAGGAATGATTTGCTCATAGTCGGATTTCCTTCAACCTTGTTTAAACTTTGCTCAGCCATGAGGCGTAACGCGGATTTTTTCCGTTCACGATGTCGAAGAAAGCGCCCTGTATTTTTTCGGTGATGGGCCCGCGTGAGCCGCTGCCAATTTCAATCCGGTCCAACTCGCGAATCGGTGTGATTTCAGCGGCCGTGCCCGAGAAAAATGCTTCATCGGAAATATAAATTTCATCGCGGGTAATAGGCTTTTCCTTAATTTCCAAGCCCAAGTCCTTGCAGATGGCAAAGACGGTGTTTCGGGTAATGCCGTTGAGCGCACCGGCGCTGGAATCCGGTGTGTAGACCACGCCTTTGCGCACAATAAACAGGTTTTCACCGGCGCCTTCAGAGGCAAACCCTTGCGGGTCCAACAGCAACGCCTCGTCATAGCCTTCGTCGGTCGCTTCCATATTGGCCAAAATCGAATTGGTGTAATTGCTGACCGCTTTGGCGTGGATCATGGTGATGTTGACGTGGTGTCGCGTGAAGCTGCTCGTTTTGACGCGAATGCCGCGCTTCATGCCTTCTTCGCCCAGGTACGCGCCCCAGGACCAGGCCGCGACCATCAGGTGAATTTTGTTGCCTTTTGGGCTGACACCGAGTTTTTCCGAGCCGATCCAAATCAGCGGGCGAATATAGCCGCTCTCGAGGTGGTTTTCGCGCACCACCGCGATCTGCGCAGCCATAACTTCCTGCGGCGTGAACGGAATCTTCATGCGCAGGATCTTGGCGCTGTTGAACAGCCGCTCGGTGTGTTCCTCAAGCCGGAAAATGGCCGTACCGTCGGCTGTTTTGTAGGCGCGCACACCCTCAAAAGCGCCGCAGCCGTAATGTAGCGTGTGGCTCAACACGTGGATCTTGGCGTCGCGCCAGTCGACCATCTGGCCGTCCATCCAAATTTTGCCGTCGCGGTCGTCCATGGAAGGTGCTACTGGGGACATGGTGCTGATCCTGTGGTGAGGGAGTGAAATAGGGTTGGGAGATCGCAAGCAGTCATCCGGCGGTAGTCGGCGGCGGGTTGGCAGATCCGAATGACTGATTTTACGGGGCAGAAGGCGTCCAGGCCGGCTTGGCGTGCGAATCGGTCGCCTCAGGCCTGAATAGCGCATGCTCGGCCAGCTTGCCACAGACGAAAGTACAGGTGACTTGAGACTGCGTGTCATCGGACCAGCCAAACACTTCGGGTTGAGCTTCTTTCCCGGATTGCCGCTCACCGAGGGCTCGCGTCATCGCCACAACCTGCAGCAGCGTCATGCCGGGCTTGAGTTTGGCGTTGAGCATGACGGCGCTGTCGACATAGCCGATCGGCCGGTTGGCGGCGCGTTTGAGAACCTGCATCATGCGGGTGAAGTGCAGCAGCAGCCACATCACTCCAGCAGCAGCGACTGCCGCGACGCCGGTCCGGCCATAAAGTTGATAAGCCCATGCTACCGCCCCCACGCCAGCCGCAGGAACGAGAATTTTCTGGAAGTTCATGGTCGTATTTTCGCTGTCTGCGTCGCCACGGTCTTTGTGAAGAAATAAAAATCCGAAAAGCTTGTTGTAATTCGCGCTCTAGTGGTCGCTGTACGTGCATACGCCGCTCTCATCTTTATAGCGTTTAAGTTATGCCGAGCATTTTACAAACCCGCTCGCCAGCGCATGCGCCCAGTCAGCACGCTGGTTGCGGGCCGCCAGCTGGGCTTGTGCCAAATGGTCATAAGGCACGGTCCGCAGATCGACCTGCCAGCCCTGACGGGTTTTTTCCAGCACCGCATAGCGCGCATCCGGAGTGCCGTTTTCTATGACATGCCGGTAAGGACGGTCGTCTTCATACGCGGGAAGGCCCACGCTGCCGGGGTTGACGATCAGTACCCCGCTGCATCGCACTTGGCGCGGCACATGGGTATGGCCACACAGCACCACGGCATGTTTTTCCTTGCCGAGCCGCTCGGCCACCTCGCTGGGGCTAGCAGGTCGTACGCCCCGGCCTTCCCCGCGTTCAAAACCGGGCACCACCGATTCGAGCCAGTACTGCAGATCGCTGGCAGGGGTGCCGTGACAAAGCCAGATCTCGTCGTTGAGCGCCAGCGAGACAGGGAGCCGCTCCAACCATGCGGCATGCACCGGTGATAGTTGGGTAGCGGCAAATCCGTCACTCGTGATCGGGTCAATTTGTCCCGAAGGCCGGTCCAGCAAGGCCAGCAGTTGCCGCTCGTGATTGCCCCGAATCGTCGGGAAATTCTGCGTCATCAGCAAGTCCGCCGTTTCGGCAGGCTGCAGCGGACCACTCAAGAGATCGCCAAGATTCACCGTTTGGTCAACACCCTGGCGAGTGATGTCCGCCAGCACCGCCTGCAGCGCCAGCAGATTGCCGTGGATGTCAGAAATGACGGCGAGTTTCATGGTGCATTTTGGATCGCAGGCCGAGTCATCGGTTCAACTCAGGCCGCGCACTACCTCCATGGCCTCCTCGATGCGCTCTACCGCATGGATAGTCAGTCCTTCAATCGGTTTCTTTGGGGCATTGGCTTTGGGCACCACTGCCACGCTAAAGCCAAGCTTGGCGGCTTCCCTCAAGCGCTCCTGGCCGCGCGGCGCGGGCCGGACTTCGCCTGCCAGCCCCACTTCGCCAAATGCGATGAAACCCTTCGGCAAGGGCTTGCCGCGCAGGCTGGAGGTGATGGCCAGCATGACCGCCAGATCGGCCGCCGGTTCGCTGATACGAACCCCGCCGACAGCGTTCACAAACACATCCTGATCCATGCAGGCTACCCCGGCGTGGCGGTGCAGCACGGCCAACAGCATGGCCAGGCGGTCGCGATCCAGCCCCACCGACAGGCGGCGCGGGCTGGGGCCGCCACCGTCCACAAGGGCCTGAATTTCAACCAGCATGGGCCGCGTGCCTTCCAGCGTGACCATGACGCAGCTGCCGGGCACTGGTTCGCTGTGCTGGCTCAAAAAAATCGCACTCGGGTTGCTCACGCCTTTGAGGCCCTTTTCGGTCATGGCGAAGACGCCGATTTCGTTGACCGCGCCAAAGCGGTTTTTGATGGCCCGCACCAGGCGGAAACTCGAATGCGTGTCACCTTCAAAGTACAACACGGTGTCGACCATGTGCTCCAGAACGCGCGGGCCAGCCAGCGCGCCTTCCTTGGTCACGTGACCGACCAGCACGATGCAAACCCCGCTGGATTTGGCCGCGCGCGTCAGGTGCGCCGCGCACTCGCGCACCTGCGCCACCGAACCGGGGGCCGAGGTGAGCTGGTCTGAATACACCGTCTGGATGGAATCGATCACCGCAATCGCCGGTTGGGTCGCGTCCAGTGTGGCGAGGATTTTGTCCAGTTGGATTTCAGCCATTACCTTGACCTGGGAACCATCGAGCCCCAGCCGCCGGGCACGCAGCGCCACTTGGGCGCCGCTCTCTTCGCCCGTGACGTACAGCGTAGTCAGGCCCGCCCGTTGCAGCGAATCCAGCGCCTGCAGGAGCAAAGTGGATTTGCCGATGCCGGGGTCACCGCCGATGAGCACGACACCGCCTTCCACAATGCCACCGCCCAGCACGCGGTCCAGTTCGTCATGGCCGGTGGGTGTTCGCGCCATGTCGGTGGCGTCAATGTCCGCCAGCGCGATCACATCCGAGGCCTTGGCCAGCGAGTGGAACTGCGGGCTGTAACGGTGCTTCCCGGCGCTACTTTCGGCGACGGATTCGATCAGCGTGTTCCAGGCGTCGCAATGCGGACATTTGCCCAACCATTTCGGGCTGATGCCGCCACATTCGTTGCAGGTGTAAATCGTTTTTTCTTTGGCCATAGGTCAAATATAGCGGCGCCGGGGAGCCGCATGAATTTGTAGGGCGCCGGCCCGGTTCGCGCTGGCTTAGGTTCTCGCCTGCTGCCAACGTGATGACAAGCTATGCGCAGTTGGCGGAGAATCAGACTCGATAGCAAGAGTCGCTCCATGCGCTTCGCTCACCTCACCTGCAATAGGAGACATCAAACGTGAGTTTTCGCACCACGATTGGGCAGCGGGTTTACCGCTTCGGCAGCCTCCGCGAGGTCATGGCCAAAGCCACGCCACTGCGCTCGGGGGATTGTCTGGCAGGACTCGCCGCCGACAGCGCGGAGGAACGGGTGGCGGCCAGATGCGCGCTGGCTGACCTGCCCCTGTCTGTCTTTTTGAACCAGGCCGTGGTTCCTTATGAAGACGACGAGGTGACTCGGCTGATCATCGACACCCACGATGCCAGCGCTTTTCTGCCTGTCGCGTCGCTCACAGTGGGCGGTTTTCGCGACTGGCTGCTGTCTGAGCGAGCCACACCTGACGCGCTAAGGCGTCGGGCACCGGGTATCACGCCTGAAATGGCCGCGGCAGTCAGCAAGGTGATGCGCAATCAGGACCTGATTCTCGCGGCCAGTCGCTGCGAGGTGGTCACGCGCTTTCGCAACACCCAGGGCCTGCGCGGGCATTTGTCCGTGCGTCTTCAACCGAATCACCCCACCGACGACCCAGCCGGCATCGTCGCCTCGCTGGTAGACGGGCTGATGTATGGCGCGGGCGATGCGGTGGTGGGGGTCAATCCGGCCTCGGACAGCATGCCCGACTTGATCCGTCTCATCCACCTGCTCGACGACGTGCTTGCGCGCGGTGAGGTGCCCACGCAGGCTTGCGTGTTGACTCACGTCACCAACACCATGCAAGCGATGCAGCAAGGCGCACCGGTTGATCTGGTGTTCCAGTCGCTCGGCGGCACGGAGTCGACCAATCAGTCTTTTGGCGTCAGTCTGGCACTGCTGGACGAGGCTCACGCCATGGCGCAGTCGCTGCAGCGCGGAACGGCCGGCAACAACGTGATGTACTTTGAAACCGGACAGGGCAGCGCGCTGTCCGCCAATGCGCATCACGGCGTGGACCAGCAAACTTGCGAGGCCCGTGCCTACGCGGTCGCACGCCGTTACCGCCCGTTGCTGGTCAACACCGTGGTGGGCTTTATCGGACCTGAATACCTGTATGACGGCAAGCAGATCATTCGGGCCGGGCTGGAAGATCATTTTTGCGGCAAGCTGATGGGCTTGCCAATGGGTTGTGATATTTGTTACACCAGCCATGCCGAAGCGGACCAGGACGACATGGATAACCTGATGGTGCTGCTGGCGAACGCAGGGCTGAATTTCATGATGGGCGTGCCCGGGGGCGATGATGTCATGCTGAATTACCAAAGCACGTCATTTCACGATGCGCTGGTGCTGCGCGAACTGCTGGGATTAAAGCGTGCGCCCGAGTTCGAGGTCTGGCTTCAGCGCATGGGCGTGACCGACCCGCAAGGCCGGCTGAGTCCACCGCAGTTGCACCATCCGCTGGTGAAAACCTTGCAAGCGCCGCAAATCCACGACATGCCACCAGAGCCAGAACCAAAGCCACCATGAAACTGCCCAACGCTTCGGCAACCCCGCGCGTGTCCCGGTCTGACACGGCGGAAGAGGTCAACGCACGGACCGCTCCGGTGCTGCCTGACCCGTGGCTGCACCTGCGCCGCCACACGCCTGCCCGGATTGCGCTGGGGCGCACTGGGGTCAGTTTGCCCACGTACGAGGTGCTGCGCCTTACGATAGCGCACGCGCAAGCGCGCGACGCCATCCAAGTGCCGCTAAATACCGAAGCACTGAACGATGAACTGGTGACTCACGCCTGGAACGATGTCGTATTCCTGGAAAGTCAGGCGCGGGATCGGTCCGAGTATTTGCTGCGCCCCGACAAAGGTCGTCGCTTGCGCCCTGAAAGCGCGATGCGCCTGGGCGCGTTGCGGTGTTCCGCCCCAGACTTGGTTCTGGTGTTGGGGGACGGGCTTTCATCGCTCGGTATTCAGCAGCACGGCGTGGCTCTTTTAAACGCCATTCGCGCTGCACTAGATCCGCCATTGCAGCTCGGGCCTTTGGTGGTGGTGCGCCACGCCCGGGTCGCAGTCGCTGACGAGGTCGGCGAAATTCTCGGTGCCGGCATGGTTGCCATCCTGATCGGAGAGCGACCCGGCTTGAGCGCCCCAGACAGCGTGGGCATTTATCTGACCCATACCCCGCGCGTGGGTTGCAGCGACGCCCAGCGCAACTGCATCTCGAACATCCGACCCGCCGGTCAGGATTTCGAAACGGCGGCTCGCCGACTGGCATGGCTGGTGGCAGAAGGTCGGCGGGTGGGTCAGACGGGCATTACCTTGAAAGACCACAGCGGCTTGACCCTCGGGAAGCTATAGCGCTTGCAGACCTATTCGACAGCAACCGGCACGCGCTGCGCCACCGCGCACATCAATTCATACCCCACCGTGCCCGCAGCCTGCGCCACCTCGTCGATCGCCAGGACAGTGCCCTCCGAAGACCGCCCCCACAGCGTCACCTCAGTCCCCATCGCCGCATCGGGCACCGGGGTCAGGTCGACCGTGATCATGTCCATGCTGACGCGAGCGACCAGGCGGGTACGTACTCCGTTTACCAATACCGGGGTTCCGGTGCCGCAATGCCGGGGGTAGCCGTCGGCATAACCGCAGGCGACGACACCGATGCGCAACGGCCTGTCGGCGATGAAACTGGAGCCATAGCCGACGCTGTCCCCGGTCGCTAGATTTTGCATTCCGATGATTCGGGACGTCAGCGTCATCGTGGGCATCAGGCCCCAGTCGGTGGCGCTGTGCTCCGGGAAGTCGGGAGCGCTTCCATACAGCACGATGCCTGGCCTGACCCAGTCAGAGCAGCCGGCCAAAGCGGCGCTATGGCGCAGCGTGGCGGCGCTGTTGCTCAAGGTGCGCTCGCCGGGAAGGTCGTGGGTCACGGACTCAAAAGCCTTGAGCTGTGCGCTGATGCCCTTGGGACTGTCGGCGTCTGAAAAATGCATCATCAGCGAAATCTCGTCCACCTGGGGTAAGGCGTTTAGTCGTGTCCAGGCGGCGCGGTAACGTTCTGGTGTGAAACCCAGCCGGTTCATGCCGGCGTTCATTTTGAGAAATACCCGGTGCGGTAGCTGGGTCTTGTGGGCGGCGAGCATGTTGATCTGCTCATTGCAATGGATCGCATGCCAGAGGCCAAGGCGGGAGCACAATTCAAGGTCGCGCGCCTCAAAGCAGCCTTCAAGCAGCAGGATGGGGCCACGCCAGTCGAGTGCTCGCAGGCGTTGCGCCTCCGCCAGATCCAGTACCGCAAAGCCATCAGCGCTGCGCAGGGCATCAAATACCCGCTCGATACCATGGCCGTAAGCGTTCGCCTTCACGACCGCCCAGACCCGTGCGTCGGGCGCGGCGGCGCGGGCTCGTTCGAGGTTATGGCTCAGCGCTGCGGTGTGAATGGTGACGAGAATGGGACGTGGCATGGCAAAATGTTGGAGTTGATCTATGGCGGCGGGTCAGCTAAGCGCAATGCGTGTAAAGGCCTGTAGGGATTCTGACACTGAGCTGCGTGCTATAAACCGGGATCGTTTGGAGACATTCACCCTTATCTTGCAGCATCAGATCAGCTGATGTATTTCGTGTGGTGATCAATACAGTTTAATGAAGCGCGGTTTTTACACCATCATGGCAGCCCAGTTTTTCAGCTCGCTGGCTGATAACGCGCTATTTGTAGCTGCCGTCGAACTACTCAAAACCAATGGCGCGCCGAAGTGGCAGCCAGCGGCGTTGGTTCCGATGTTTGCGCTGTTTTACGTGGTGATAGCGCCTTTTGTGGGGGCTTACGCCGATGCCCGGCCCAAAGGTCGGGTGATGTTTGTCAGTAATGCCATCAAGGTTGTCGGTTGTTTGATGATGCTGTTTGGCTCGCACCCCTTGCTTGCATACGCCATTGTCGGGCTGGGTGCCGCCGCCTATTCGCCTGCCAAATACGGCATCCTGACCGAACTCTTGCCGGCCTCACAGCTGGTCAAGGCCAACGGCTGGATTGAGGGACTGACGATTACCTCCATCATTCTTGGCGTGTTGCTGGGTGGTCAACTGGTCGGCCACACGGTTTCCAGCCTGCTGCTGTCGTTTGACTTTCCCATTATCGACACCGGCGTCGAAACGCCACCTCAAGCGGCCATTTCGGTACTCATCCTGCTGTACATCATTGCCGCGTGGTTCAACATACGCATCCCTGCCACCGGGGTTGAAATGCGGCCCATGCCGCGCAACAAGCTGGAGCTGCTGCCTGATTTCTGGAACTGCAACTCGGCGCTGTGGCGCGACAAGCTCGGGCAAATCTCACTGGCCACGACCACGCTGTTCTGGGGCGTTTCAGGCAACCTGCGCTACATCGTTTTGGCTTGGAGTGCGGCGGCCCTGGGCTACAGCACCACCCAGGCCTCGTCGCTGGTAGGCGTCGTGGCGATTGGTACCGCCATAGGGGCCGTCCTGGCTTCGATGCGCATGCGTCTGGATCAGGCGACAAAGGTCATGCCATTGGGCATCGCCATGGGCGTGCTGGTCATCCTTATGAATTACATCGGCAATGTCTGGGTGGCTGCGCCCTTCCTGATTCTGCTGGGAGGCCTGGGCGGATTTCTGGTGGTTCCCATGAATGCGCTGCTGCAGCACCGCGGACACAATCTTATGGGCGCGGGGCGCTCGATTGCGGTGCAAAACTTTAATGAACAAGCCTGTATTTTGAGCTTGGGCGCGCTTTACAGCCTCTCCACTGGCCTGGGTTTGTCGGCCTTTGGTGCGATTACCGCTTTTGGCTTTCTGGTGGCAAGTTTCATGTGGCTGATTCAGCGCTGGCACAAAGTCAACTGCATCAAATACAAAGAGCAGCTTGACCATCTGCTGAGCCTCGCCCGAAGCGATAAACCGCACTGATGCGGTTAGACACTACCCGCTTCGCCGAGCGGCGCACGGCCAAACTGGCTGCCGGCGCCTTGGTGGTCAACGCCTTCGTCTGGGGCGTCTCCTGGTGGCCGTTTCGTCAGTTGCAAGGCTATGGCCTGCATCCGCTGTGGGCTACCGCACTGGTTTACCTGATGGTTGCTGCGGCCTTATTGATGCTGCCCGTCAAGGCTTGGCGCAGCTTTGCGGCGCATCCGCAGTTATGGTTTCTGGCCGCCGCGTCCGGCTTTACCAATGTCGGTTTCAACTGGGCGGTGACGGTAGGCGACGTGGTGCGCGTGGTGTTGCTGTTTTACCTCATGCCCGCATGGTCGGTGTTGGTTGCGTGGGCCTTGCTGGGCGAAAAACCAACGTGGGGGTCGCTGCTGCGGCTTCTTTTAGCCATGCTCGGCGTGCTGGTCGTGCTGAAGCAGCCGGATTCACCCTGGCCGGTTCCGCAGGGTAGCGCAGACTGGCTCGCGATCATGGGTGGCTTCAGCTTTGCGGTGACCAATGCGCTACTGCGCAAATACAGCCACACCCCCAGCAGTTCGCGCATGCTGGCGATATTTGGGGGCAGTGGCCTGTTGGCTACAGCGGTCGCACTGCTAGGAATGTGGCAGCAGACAGTACCGGCCCCGGCCCTGCTGGCGGCCGGCATTCCGCTGCTATTCGGACTCAGCCTGGCATTTATGGCCAGTAATGCGGCGCTGCAGTATGGCGCTGCTCGACTGGCCGCCGGCACGACGGCCATCGTGATGTTGACTGAAATCCTGTTTGCGAGCGGGTCAGCGGCCGCCCTGGGGGCCGCTCAATTCAGCCCGCGCATCCTGCTTGGCGGCAGCCTGATTGTGTTGGCGGCAGTGCTGGCGGCCGTGGCGCCCTCCGCCAACGAAGAAAGTGGCGCAAAATCGCCGTGACCCGGCCCGGTAACGATTCACACGAGGAGCCCTGTTCATGCGCATGTCAAGCCACACGGTTTACGATTTTGAGGCCCGTCAAATCAGCGGCAAAGATATTTCTCTGTCTGAATTCAAAGGACAGGTGATGCTGATCGTTAACACGGCCAGCCACTGCGGGTTCACCCCGCAGTTTGGCGGTCTCGAAGCGCTGCACACCACCTTCGCCGGCCGAGGCTTGGCGGTACTCGGCTTTCCGTGCAACCAGTTTGGTGCTCAGGACCCGGGTAGCGATGGCGAAATTGCCGAATTTTGCCAAGTCAATTACGGCGTAAGTTTTCCCATGATGTCCAAGATCGACGTGAATGGTCCCGCCGCGCATCCGCTGTACAAGTGGCTGACCACCGAAGCGCCTGGCTTGCTGGGCAGCAAAGCCATCAAATGGAACTTCACCAAGTTTTTGATTGGCAGAGACGGCCAAGTCATCAGGCGTTACGCGCCACTCGACAAGCCGGCCAACTTGACCAAGGACATCGAAGCGGCGCT
>NZ_JABBPC010000018.1 GCF_012927485.1 Polaromonas sp.
ATCGTCCCTTTGAACAACCGGGAGTATTTGCGGATCTCTTCAAAATCAACCGGCAACACAATCGCTTGCGGGCACAGCTTGGCGGCCTTCATCATGCCCATCGCCGAACCCACGCCAAATGTCCGCGCCGCGTAGGTTGCCGTGGTAATCACGCCGCGTCCCACATAGTCTTTGAGCAGCGGAAAATCTTCCACTGAAATAAACCGAAGCGCTCGCTCGCCCTGGGTTGCCAGCAGGGCCTCATCCACTGTGCGCCGCCCACCGCCAATCACCACCGGCAAGCCCTTCAGTTGCGGATAGCGCAGCAGCTCAACCGACGCAAAAAAAGCGTCCATGTCGAGGTGGGCGATGCGGCGAATTTTGGGCAAGGTGTTGAAGGGCAAGGTCGCGGTAACCGGATCAATGAAGCAAAAGTAAGCCAATTAAATTCGACGTCGTGAAAACCGAGCCCTCGATTATTCAATACGCCGCAATAAGGGCGGGAAAATAGTTATCCCGTTCCACGAACCGAGGGTATCGGAGGAAGCTTAAAAAGTAGAAAGATTGAGAGTGGGCGACCATAGGCGGGAACCTACAGTGTCCCTCGCTTTCCACCGACAGGCCAGCGCGGGAAGGTGTCAAAGAATAATGTTTTTTAGTCATTCCAAGGAAAGCCTCTCATGAATTACATCGCCACTGCCGATAAAACCAAGCTGTACGTTAAAGATTGGGGCAGCGGCCGTCCGGTCATTCTGCTTCATGGCTGGCCGCTGTCCTCCGATAGCTGGGATGATCAGGCCATGGCGATCGCGGATGCTGGTTGCCGCGCCATTGCCTACGACCGGCGCGGTTTCGGCCGTTCTTCGCAGCCCTGGAGCGGCTATGACTACGACACGCTTTCCGATGACCTGGCGGCGGTAATCGAACAAACTGGCGCGACGGATGCAACCCTGGTGGGGTTTTCCATGGGCGGCGGAGAAGTTGCGCGCTACATGTCCCGCCATGGCGGCAAGTCGGTCACGAAAGCCGTTCTAGTCTCTTCGGTTGTCCCTTTCATGCTCAAAACAAACGACAACCCGGAAGGCACGGACCAATCTGTTTTCGACACCATGGCCCAGGCCATGAAAGAAGACCGTGCGAAGTTTTTTGGCGGGTTCTTCAAGGATTTCTATGGTTCCAGCATGCTTTCCCATACAGTTAGTGAGGAAGTTCTTCAGTGGTCGCGCAGCGTTGCGATGCAGGCCGGTTTGAAACCAACCCTGGCATGCGCAAAAGCCTTCGCGTCCACAGATTTCCGCGGTGACCTGGCATCGTTTAAAGTTCCGACCTTAATTATTCACGGCACGGGGGACAAGACGGTTCCGATCGACGCCGCTGGCCGGGCTGCAGCCAAAGGCATCCCGGGCTCCACACTGATCGAATATGGGGGTGCGCCACACGGATTGTTCGCAACTGAAAAAGAGCGGTTTACCAAAGACCTGCTCGATTTCATCCAAAGTTAGTACGCTACGCTACGCTACGTTGCGTGCGATGACCACGGCGGGCGGGATGGCTTGATTGTCGAGGTCCCGTCTCTCGTCGGTCAAAACGTTCCCGGAAGCAGGATGCTTTGGTCGACCGTCTCGATGTCGGTCTTTCCGCAAAATGCCATCGTCAGGTCCAGTTCGTTGCGGATGATCTTTAGCGCTTTGGTGACGCCAGCCTCACCCATGGCACCCAAGCCATAGAGAAAGGCGCGGCCGATATAGGTTCCCTGGGCGCCCAGAGCGCGGGCTTTAAGAACATCCTGACCGGAGCGAATACCGCCGTCCATGTGCACCTCGATCTGGCTACCCACGGCATCGACGATGGCGGGCAAGGCGTGAATGCTGCTTTGGGCGCCGTCAAGCTGGCGGCCGCCGTGATTGCTGACGATCAGCGCATCGGCACCGGAATTGACGGCGAGCCTGGCATCCTCCACATCCTGAATGCCTTTGAGAATGATTTTGCCGCCCCAACGTTTTTTGATCCACTCCACATCGCCCCAGTTGAGTGCCGGGTCGAACTGCTTGGCGGTCCATTCGGACAGGCTCCCCATGTTTTCCACACCCTTGACGTGACCCACGATATTGCCGAACTGCCGGTGCTTGGTTCCCAACATGCCCAGTGCCCAGCGGGGCTTGCTGGCGATGTTGATCAGGTTTGCAAGGGTCAGCTTGGGCGGGGCCGACAGGCCGTTCTTCAAATCCTTGTGGCGCTGCCCAATAATTTGCAGGTCCAGCGTGACCACCAAGGCCGAACAGTTCGCGGCTTTAGCGCGATCAATCAGGCGTTCAATGTAGTCGCGGTCTTTCATGACGTACAACTGGAACCAGAACGGATGGCCATCCGTGCTTTGAGCGACGTCTTCGATGGAGCAAATGCTCATGGTAGACAGGGTGAAGGGGATGCCGAACTTTTTGGCCGCCTGCGCCGCCAGGATTTCACCGTCAGCGTGCTGCATGCCCGTCAGGCCCGTGGGCGCAATGGCCACCGGCATGGCCACCTTCTGGCCGATCATCGTGGACGCAGTGCTTCGGTTTTCCATGTTGACGGCCACGCGTTGTCGTAGCTTGATGGTCTGGAAATCGGCTTCGTTGGCGCGATAGGTGCTTTCGGTCCACGAGCCCGAATCGGCATAGTCGTAAAACATACGGGGAACGCGTTTTTGCGCCAGCACGCGCAGGTCTTCGATGTTGGTAATCACGGTCATGTCTGGTCTCCTGAAGCGCCAAATTTCAAAACATTGATGCTACCGGTTTGAGAGCGAGGGCGATTGAATAAATTTTTGACCTGGACAATTTATTTCAACAAGGCAGGATGACGCACCGCAAAACGCCGTCAAGGCGCCCGCCCGTTGACTGCGTTTATCGCCTGACACGGCAATAAAAAAGGCGGGTTCAAGCCCGCCTTTTTCCCGTTGCCCTTCAGCGGGGCAGCCGCTCAGCCGAGATTCACCGGAACAAAAATCTTGCTGTCGCCTCGTTGGATCAGCAGGGCCACCGACTTGTCCGATTTGGCGACCGCCGCTCGAACCTGATCGAGGTTTTTCATCGGCACGCCATTGATGGAGATCAGCACGTCGCCAGATTGCACGCCCGCCAGCGCCGCTGGCCCTGTGGCCTGCTGAACCAGTAAACCGCTGTCGATACCCGCCTCCTGTTTCTCATCGGGTTGCAATGGACGCAGTGCCAGGCCTAGCTTGCCTTGGTTGGGCGCGTCTTTTTTGCTGGCCACCTGGACTGATTTATCGTCGGCATTGGCAAGGCGTGCAGTGAGTTCTTTCGATGAGCCCTGGCGCCAGATGTCCAGCTTGACGGTGTCGCCAGGGGTCGCCAAACCTATCAGCGCTGGCAGGTCGCCTGAAGACACGATAGGCTGCCCATTGACCTTTCGGATCACGTCGCCCGACTGCAAGCCGGCCTTTTCGGCGGGGCTGCCTTTTTCCACTGTCGACACCAGGGCGCCTTCCGGCTTGTCCAGCTTGAAGGAGTCTGCAAAGGCCTGGTTAACTTCCTGCACCGCCACCCCCAGGCGCGCATGCTCGACTTTTCCGGTGGCCACAATCTGGTTCTTGATCTTTGCGGCGACGTCAATCGGAATGGCAAACGACAGGCCTTGGTAACCACCGCTCCGGCTGTAGATTTGCGAGTTGATGCCCACCACCTCACCGCGCGTATTGAACAGCGGTCCACCGGAGTTGCCGGGATTGATGGGCACATCGGTCTGAATAAACGGAACGGCGCTGTCGTCGGGCAACGACCGACCTTTGGCGCTGACGACGCCGGCAGTGACGGTGTTTTCAAAACCGAAGGGAGAGCCTATCGCGAGCACCCACTCGCCAACCTTGAGATCACTGGTTTTCCCCAGAGCGACCACCGGTAGATTTTTGGCGTCAATTCTCAGCACGGCGATGTCGGTTTTGGGGTCGGCACCGAGTACCTTGGCGCGGAACTCACGCCGATCTGTCAATTTGACCGTGACTTCCTTGGCATCGCGGACCACGTGGGCATTGGTCAGGATAATGCCGTCGCTACTGACGATAAAGCCGGAACCCTGGACGTGGGTCGGTGTTGACTCCTGCCCGCCTTGTTCGCCGGGTCCTCCGCCCGGATGCTGGTGCTGCTGAAAGCGCCGGAAAAATTCGAAAAATGGGTCGTTGGGCATCCCCTCTCCATCACCCCGCGCTACCGGCGAGTCATCCGCCACCTTGGTGGTGCCGGTCACGCTGATGTTGACGACTGCCGGGCCGTAGCGTTCAGTGATCTGGGAAAAATCCGGAAGTGCCATAGGGGTGGCAGGGATGCCACTGGCGACCATGGCGGCGGGTGGGGCTGCCGTGGCGGTTGAATTTATTGCGTTGAAGGCGCCAACCCCTGCGCCCCCAATGGCGCCAGCAGTCAGCAGCGCGACGACCAGCCGGGTATTTCTCAATGCAGCGGATTTCATGAATAAATTCCTTGAGTTAAAGGCACGCAGCGGGTGCTGATGTCCAAAGTATGAGGAGGCTGCCTTAGCCGAAACTTAAACTTGGCGTGCGTGAAGAGCCGAATGCGCAGCGGCTGAAGTTCACGCGTCAACGCGGCTAGGTATTGGCGTCGTAGTGGCTGGAATAGCCGGAAAACGCAGCTCGACTTTCAATCCGCCCAGCCGGGTTGAGCGGTCCAACGCGATTGTTGCGCCATGCCGCTGGGCGATGACTTTGACAATCGCCAGCCCCAGGCCACTGCCGGTTTCGGCGGGTACATCACTGGCGCGAAAGAAGCGGTCGAAGACGCGTGGGAGGTCTTCCGGCTGGATGCCGGGTCCGCTGTCTTCGATGTTCAGTACCGCTTGTGCCTCCTGGACCTGAAGGGAGACATCCACTTGGCCGGATGTGGGCGTGTATTTGATCGCGTTATCGAGCAAATTACGCAGCAAAATGCGCAAGGCCTCGCGTTGACCTTTTATCTCGATAGCGGTCTGCCCCCTCTGGTTGTCTGTCAAACCCAAGTCAATATGTTTGTTCCCGGCCTGCGGCAGAACGTCCGCCACCGCCAGTTTCACCACTTCTTGCAGGTCAACCGGCTCACCACCGGCTTGCCCCGTACCAGCCTCTTCCCGGGCCAGTAAAAGAAGCTGTTCCACGAGCCGGATGGCGCGGTCTATGCCACCGTTCAAACGGGCGATGCCGGCTTCACGGCTGGCGGGATCTTCCTCAGTGCGACGCAGGGCTTGGGCCTGAAGCTTTAATGCCGTCAGTGGCGAGCGCAACTCATGCGCTGCATCGGCCACGAAGCTGGTCTGTGCATCGAAGGCGCTGCGCACTCGTCCGAACAGCAAGTTGAGCTCGTCCACCAGGGGGCGCACTTCATCTGGAAGCCCCTCGTCGGACAGGGGTGAAAAATCGTCGGCGGCGCGGCTGGCGACCTCACGGCGTGCGCGTTCTATCGGGGCCAAGGACCGGGTGATCACCCACCAAACGGCCAGCATCAGCAAGGGCGTCAGAAAAGCGAAGGGCAGAACAGCCTTGAGGGCTAGCGATCGGGCCCGCGCCGTGCGCGCGCCCAGGTCCTGCGCGATCTGAACGGTTTGCGCGGCGGTTTGCAGCGAATAGACGCGGTAATGGTTGCCATCGGCCTCGACATCGGAAAATCCCAAGACCGCGCGGGGAGGCAGTACGGAATGGGTGGAACGGAATAGCTGGGTGCCGTCCGGTCCCCATATCTGGACGTAAAGATCAAAATTATCGTTAACGCCGCTTTCTGCCAAAGGAAATCCCGGCGGCACACCACCCTGCAACGAGCGGGCCATTTGCTGCAGATGGTCGTCGAATAAAGCGTCGGCCTGTTGCAGCGCACCCCGGTAGGCGGTGATGGCCTGCAATACGGCGGCTAGCAAAATTGCCACCAGCACAAACCAAAGCAGCCGCCCTCTGAGCGAGTGCGATGTTTTCGATGTCATTCGGTTCATTGCTTGGGCACCAGATAGCCCAGGCCCCGCACGGTCTGTATGACCTCATTGCCAAGTTTTTTACGCACGCCGTGAATGTAGACTTCGACCGCGTTGCTGCTGATCTCGTCCTTCCAGCTGAAAAGCTTTTCTTCAAGCTGTGCGCGCGACAGCACCACGCCGGGCCGGGCCAATAGCGGTTCCAGCACCGCCCATTCCCGCGCAGACAGGGACACCGGTTGGCCCTGCACGGTCGCTTCGCGGGTCGCGGGGTTCAGGCTGACACCCTTGTGTTCAAACACCGGTTCGCCCCGACCGGCACTGCGGCGTATCAACGCCCGTATACGAGCCAGCAGTTCGTCGGTGTCGTAAGGTTTAACCACATAATCGTCGGCCCCGGCATCAAGGCCGGCAATTCGGTCACCTACGGCGTCTCGCGCCGTGGCGACCAGCACTGGAACGGTGCTGCGCCTGGCGCGAAGTGCCCGCAGAACGTCCAGGCCGTCGCGCCGCGGCAGACCGAGGTCCAATAAGACCAGGTCGTACTGCGCGCTCCGCAGGGCCTCGTCCGCCATGTTGCCGTCCTTGACCCAATCCACGGCATAGTGTTCTGCGCGCAGCACGTGCAGTACCGTCTCTCCAATCATGGTGTCGTCTTCAACCAGAAGTAAACGCATTGTGGATTCCTTGCAGCCGCCCAGTGTGCAGTCTGGTGCTTAGACGAATCTTAAAGGGCAGCGCCGGAATGTCGCTCTCCGCGGAGTCAGCTTTGCGCCAGTCGCACCTGATGTCGTGCGATCTGCGCCTGCACCTGCAGCGGGGCGGTACCGCCCAAAATATTGCGGGCATTGAGCGAGCCGCGCAGACTGAGCACCCCGTAAACGTCTTTCTCAATTTTCGGGTTGAACTGCTGCAGCACTTCGAGGGGTAGTTCAGACAGGTCCACGCTGTGTGAAATCGCGGCCTTCACGGCATGCGCCACGGTTTCATGGGCGTCGCGAAAAGGCAGGCCCTTTTTCACCAAGTAGTCGGCCAGGTCGGTGGCGGTGGCATACCCTTTCAGGGCGGCGCGTTCCATCGCCTCGGGCTTGACGGTGATGCCGCCCACCATTTCAGCGAAGATGCGCAAGGTGTCCTTCAGCGTGTCCACGGTGTCGAACAGAGGCTCCTTGTCTTCCTGGTTGTCCTTGTTGTAGGCCAGCGGCTGGCCCTTCATCAGGGTGATCAGCGCCATCAAATGACCGACGACGCGGCCGGTCTTTCCGCGCGCGAGTTCGGGCACGTCGGGGTTCTTTTTCTGCGGCATGATGGACGAGCCGGTGCAGAATCGGTCGGCAATGTCGATGAAACCAAAGCTCTGGCTCATCCACAGCACCAGCTCTTCGCTCAGGCGGCTGATGTGCACCATGGCCAAGGAAGCGGCGGCGGTGAATTCAATCGCAAAGTCGCGGTCACTGACGGCGTCCAGGCTGTTTTGGCAAACTTGAGCCTGGCCTTGGTCATCGACCATGCCCAGCGTGCGGGCGACGCGCTCGCGGTCCAGCGGGTAGCTGGTTCCGGCTAATGCCGCCGCGCCCAAGGGGAGACGATTAACCCGTTTGCGCACCTCCAGCATGCGCTCAGCGTCGCGGCTGAACATTTCCACGTAGGCGAGCAGGTGATGGCCAAAGCTGACCGGTTGCGCCACCTGCAAATGGGTGAAGCCGGGCAGGATGACCGCTACATTTTTTTCGGCCATATCGACCAACGCCTTTTGAAAATCAGTCAGCAAGCCACTGATCAGGTCAATCTCGCCGCGCAGCCAAAGGCGCACATCGGTGGCGACCTGGTCGTTGCGGCTGCGACCGGTGTGCAGGCGTTTGCCCGCGTCACCGACGATTTGCGTCAGACGGGCTTCGATGTTGAGGTGCACGTCTTCAAGATCCAGCTTCCATTCAAAAGCGCCTGACGCGATCTCAGTGGTGATCTGCGCCAGGCCTTTCTGGATTGATGCGTGGTCGGCTGGCGCGATGATTTTTTGCGCCGCGAGCATGTCGGCGTGAGCCAGCGAGCCAGCGATGTCGGCTTGCCAAAGACGCTTGTCAAAAAACACGCTCGCCGTGTAGCGCTTCACCAGGTCGCTCATGGGCTCGGAAAAGAGGGCGGACCAGGCTTGGGATTTTTTGTCGAATTGATTCACGTCGGGCTTTCTTTGGGCGGTCACGGGTCGGGCGGTGCGGGCTGCAGACTAAGCGTCCAGCTGCGCTATTCTGGGTTCGGTTTAAATAGTGGTTCAACCTGTGGCGGGAAGACCATGGCCGGTGCAATACTCATGCCTGAGATTTTATCTGTGCCGAAAACTTCCTTGGAAAACCCGGTCGGTTTGGCCGAGAGGCTTCAATGTCGCCAACAATAGTAAAAGAACTGATGACACCGTCTCCTAATCCAAAGACCTTTGACGAGTCCACGCTACGGGGAACCCTCAGTATGAAAGACGAGGACATGATGCCGCGCCTGCCGGAGAGTGCGACCTTGTTTGACGCCTGTCACGTGGGGTTGGTGTTGCGTGTGGTGTTGTTTGTGGAAGCGGTGGTGGCGGTGGGGTCCCTGTTTGGGGAGGGTCAAGCGGTTGACTGGCTGCTGCGGTTTGCGCTGCTGACCGCAGGGGCGCTGCCTGCCACGTTGGCGTGGCTGGTCGCTATCTGCGCATTCAAAGTACGCCTGTGCAGGTTGAACGCTGCACTCCAATGGACGGCGGGTGTAGTGCTGGGGTTGGCGGCGGGGCTATATGGCTGCGGCTTGCTGACGGCTATGGGGTTGTTGAAACCGCCCCCATGGTGGGGCAGTGGCGCTGCAGGTGCTTTGCTCTCTGCGATGGTGCTGGCGGGCCTTTTCTGGCGCGCGAAGGCCCGCGCACCGGCGACTGCGGCGGCTCGACTGGCCCAATTGCAGTCCCGTATTCGGCCGCATTTTTTATTCAATACCCTCAACAGCGCTATCGCCTTGGTGCGTGCCGAGCCGGCCAAAGCCGAGGCTGTGCTGGAAAACCTGAGCGAGCTGTTTCGCAACGTACTGGCCGACCCGGCGGAGACGGTCACGCTGGGGCAAGAAATTGCGCTGGCCCGGCGTTACCTGGAAATTGAGCAAATTCGCTTTGGGGAGCGCTTGCAGGTGGAGTGGAGTCTGGATGCCGGCGCGGACCTGGCCAAACTGCCGCCACTGCTGCTGCAGCCATTGGTGGAGAACGCGGTTATTCACGGGGTAGAGCCCAGCCCCAGCGGCGCGAAGATCAAGATATCCACGCTCAAGCGCGGAAGCACCGTCGTCATCAAGGTGACTAATTCAACGCCCGCCGGGGTGGGCGTGCGGGGTCAGGGGCTGGCACTGGCGAATGTGCGGGAACGCCTGGCCCTGCTGCATGATGTTCAGTCCCGCTTCAGGATCAGGTTCAAGGATGGCGTATTTCAAGTCAGGCTGGAGATTCCCCTATGAGCCTGAAAGTATTGGTGGTGGACGACGAGGCGCTGGCCCGTTTGCGCCTTCGCACCTTGTTGGGGGATTGCGTGGCGCCCGCTGCCGTGGTGGGTGCCGAAGCGGCGGATGCGGTGCAGGCCATGACCGCCCTGCAGCGCGAGCACTTCGATGTGGTGTTGTTGGACATTCGCATGCCGGGGGTAGACGGCATTAAGCTGGCCCGAACCCTTGCCGCTTTGCCCAAGCCGCCCGCTATCGTGTTTGTTACGGCGCATTCCGAACATGCCGTGGAGGCCTTCGAGGTCGAGGCGGTGGACTACTTAACCAAGCCGGTGCGGCTGGATCGTTTGCAGCAAGCACTCTTAAAAGCGGAGCGCCAAACTCAATTGGAACGGGTTCTTCTACCTGATTCTCCTGATCAAGTACTGATCATCCAGGATCGGGGCAGGACCGAACGCGTACCGCTGGCCGAGGTGCTGTACTTCAAGGCTGAACTTAAATACATCACCGTGCGAACCGCCAGCCGCAGCTATATTCTGGACGGCTCGTTGAGCGAGCTGGAAGAACGCCACGCCGCGCAGTTCATGCGGATACACCGCAATGCACTGATTGCACGGCGTGCCGTGCGGGCGCTCGAAAGGCATTTCGATCCCGAGGAGGGCGAAGGCTGGGCGGTGCGGCTCAATGGCATTGATGACCTGCTGGTGGTTTCACGCCGACAGCTCAGCGCAGTGCGGGAAGTCATGGCGGGGTGATGCGGGTGCGCGGCCCGGGCCTCAGGCCTCCATCAGTTACGCGCACGCTCTTTTCCGGCGCAAGCGTCCTACAGCGTTTTGCTGCCGAGTCGTGTTGAATCAAGGCACAACAAGGGCGGCTTTATGGAGCAACAACATGACTGAAGAACACGCTGTGGACACGCCACTCGCTGATGCTGACGCTCGCGCGGTGGCCGTGCCCGACCCGGAGCGAGTGCTCCTTCACATGCCGGTAGACATCCGTAATTTGTCGCTGGTGGTGCTGGCCGCCCTGGCGAGTCTTTTCGTGCTTCACTGGGCCAAGGCGGTCTTTATCCCGGTGATGCTCAGTGTGTTGTTCAGCTACGCGCTTTCGCCGCTCGTTAACTGGATCGAGGTCCGGCGCGTGCCGCGCTGGTTGAGCGCCGCGGTGCTGCTGCTGACGATTATTTGCGCCATCGGATTCGCTGCTTATTCGCTTGCCGATCAAACGGTGCGACTCGTGGAAGCCCTGCCGGTCGCCGCGCAAAAGCTCAGACAGGCCGTGAAAACCCACGGCGGGAAATCGAACAATACGCTGGAAACCGTACAGAAAGCCGCCGCTCAACTGGAGCAGGCGGCCCAAGAAAGCAATGTGGCGGCCGGCCTCGCACGCGGCACCATGCGGGTGGTCGTCGAGCCCTCTCACTTCAACATCAAGGACTATCTATGGTCGGGTACTGTCGGTCTGATCGCCCTGATAGGCCAGGCCGCGGTAGTCGTCTTCCTGACCTATTTTCTGATGCTCTCCGGCGACACCTTCCGTCGCAAGCTGATCAAGCTGGCCGGCCCCACTCTCAGCAAGAAAAAAATCACACTTCAGGCATTGCAAGAAATCACGGGGCAAATTCAACGCTATCTGCAGATGCAGCTGCTGATCAGTGCATTGGTGGGCGTTCTGACCTGGCTAACCTTGCTGGCGATAGGACTCGACAATGCTGCGGTGTGGGGTGTTGTCGCAGCGGTATTGAATTTAGTGCCCTATGCAGGCTCGATGATCATGGCGGCGACCTCGGCGCTGGTTGGCTTTTTGCAGTTCGGTTCGCTCAACATGGCCTTGGTGGTGGGCGGCGCCTCGCTGGTCATTCACACCCTCATCGGTAACCTGCTGGCGCCCTGGCTGACCAGTCGAACCAGCAGCATGAGCCCGGTGGCGGTGTTTGTGGGGCTGCTCGCCTGGGGCTGGTTGTGGGGGGTGTGGGGCCTGTTGCTGGGCATACCCATCCTGATGATCGTCAAGTCCATTTGCGACCGGGTGGATGACTTGAAATCGATTGGCGAATTTCTGGGGTCATAGGGGCTGGCGTTTCCCCAGGGACGCCACGCTCGCCGGTAGCGATTGGTTTTAGGGCGGTCCGGGCGATCGGTGTCACCCTGATCGGCTGGGAAACGCATAGTCCGGTTGTGGGGTGGGTACCGCTTCGCCTCGCACAAGCAACACGGCTCGCGCAGGCAGGGCATCGAGCTCAACCCATTCGCCCCACGCCACCAGTTGATCGGCCACCAGCGACGGTTCAGCCTCGGCGTCGCGCTGCCAGTGCACCGTGATGTCGCGCCCCTGTAGCTGCAAGCGAATTTCCACGGCGGGCCAATGCGCCGGCAAGCGCGGCGACAAGGACAACCGCCCGGGTCGCACGGCCAGGCCCAGCAGCGTTTCTAGCGCGGCCCGATAAAGCCACGCGGCCGAGCCGGTGTACCAGCTCCAGCCACCCCGGCCGATGTAGGGGGCGGCGCTGTAAACGTCGCCGGCCATTACGTAAGGCTCAAGTTCGTAGGCCGGGCCACGTTGGGCATGCTGACTTCGGTGCGCCGGGCTAAGGTCTTGAAAACTTTGCCACGCCCCTTCGGTATCTCCGCTGAGGGCCTGGGCCATCAGCGCCCAGACACCCGCGTGCGAATACTGGCCCCCGTTTTCGCGCACGCCCGGTGGGTAAGCCTGGATGTAGCCGGGGTTGTTCTCGGAGTTTCTCAATGGCGGATCCAGCAGCCGCAGCAAACCGGCCTGTTCATCGATCAGCTGGCGCTTGAGTTCGTGCATGGCGGGGATCGTGAACGCTGGCGTGGAGGCGCCTGACAGCACCGCCCAAGCCTGCGCGATGAGGTCGATGCGGCATTCGCTGTTGGCGGCCGAGCCCAGCGGTGCGCCGTTGTCGAAAAAGGCGCGGCGAAACCAGGCGCCGTCCCAGCCTGCATCATGGAGCGCGGCGATCCAGCCGCTGCGCGCCTCGATCCAGCGCGCCGCACGCGTATCGTCGCCGCGCCTTTTGGCCAAGGGCTGGAAGATCTCGACCACGCTGCACAAAAACCAGCCTAGCCAAATTGATTCTCCGCGGCCCTCATGGCCCACCCGGTTCATGCCATCGTTCCAGTCGCCGGTGCCCATCAGGGGCAAGCCGTGCGCGCCCACCGCCAGGCTGTGGTCGATGGCGCGGGCGCAGTGCTCGTAAACAGTGGCAGACTGCGCACTGACTTGCGGTGCATAGTAAGCGTCCTCGGCGCCCCCGGGAATCTGCGGGCCGTCGATGAAAGGGACGGTTTCATTGAGCAAGGCGACATCGTCAGTCACCTGGATATAGTGCGCGCAGGCGTAAGGCAGCCAGAGTAAGTCGTCGGAAAAATGCGTGCGCACGCCTTCCCCGCTGGGGGCGTGCCACCAGTGCTGAACGTCTCCTTCGGGGAATTGGCGCGATGCATTCAGCATGATTTGCTCGCGCAGGCGCGCTGGATCGGCCAACGCCAAGGCCATCGCGTCCTGCAACTGGTCCCGAAAACCGAAAGCGCCGCCGGCTTGGTAGAAACCGGCCTTGGACCAGAGGCGGCACACCACCGTCTGGTAAAGCAGCCATCGGTTGACCAAGGCGTCGAACAGGGGGTCGGGCGTTCGCACCTGCACCTTGCCGAGCAGTTGCGACCACCAGTTCTTCACCTCGGTCAGGGCTTTGTGGGGATCGCGCCGGGTCCATTCCAGAACCATTTGCTCCGCAGCCGTGGCATTGCCGGCATGGCCCAGGATGAAACTGAATTCCGCCGCATGGCCGCTGACGAGGTCGAATTCGCCTGTGAGCGCGGCGCAGGGATCCAGTGCGCCGCCATAACGACGCCCCAATGTGGCGGGAAGCACCAGGCGTCCCAAGGCGTCGAAGAATTCGCCTCGGTCGCAGGTCCATTGAATGTCGGCCGCTGCACCGAAATCCTGCTGAAGAGCAAGGAACGCCGTGGAGCCGCCAAAGCCGTCCTGGCTCTCGCGTTGCTGCGCCAACACGGCCGCCTGCGTTGGGCTGTTCCAGGTCTGGAGCGTCCGGCGCGCGCCGCGCGATGCGCCCAGCTGCCATTCCACCATGCCGATGGCGCGCAATCGGCGCCGGCCAGTGCCTTCAAGCCGGACCTGCACCTGCACGACTTTTACCGCCTCGTTGAGGTCGGCGTAAAAAGTCGTCTCCAGTCGCAGGCCCCCTTGCAGTCCTTCAAACACTGAATAACCTTGACCATGGCGCACGCGCCAGCGGCTTTCCGGTGCAGCGAACAAGGACGGCGCCAATGGAAAGACCTGGCCGCTGTCCACGTCCTGCAGCAGCCAATGCTCAAAGGCGGGGTCGCTGACCGGATCGTTAGACCACGGCGTGATCTGGTGCATTCGACTGTTGGTTGCCCAGGTGTAGCCACTGCCGGTTTCGGACACCTGGAAGCCGAAGCTCGGATTGGCAATCACGTTGACCCAGGGCTTGGGCGTTCGCTGGCCGACTTGCAACTCGAAAGAGAATTCGCCGTTGGCCGGGTCGAAGCGGCCTCTGGGTGCCATATCGGTCGCCATCGTGGCCGGCGGCACCGCGCCGGAAAGTAGTTTCCGGGGAATGGCGCGATTGCGTTGCGGAAGCCAACTCTCGTGCAGCGCCGCCACCTGCATTTCCAGGGGTCGGCCATCGGCCGTGAGCACGACACGCGCCAGCCCGGCCAGCGCGGTTTTTTCGGTGGTCGCCGTTTCCTGCTCGCGCAGCAGATAAAAACCGGCGGAGGAGGCCGCCGCGTCATTGCGCGGAAAGCTGTGTTGCACGTCCTCTATCAACCGATCGCGCAGCGCCAGAATATCGCGCTGCAGCGGCATCAGGTAAGAGTTGGGTTCACTGTTAAGAACCACCACATCCACCGCCAGCCCGCCAAAAGCCCACCAGGGTTGCGCCCTCAATAGCGAATGTACCAACGGTATTCCGCTGGGCGAATGAATGTGTACCAGCACGATCGGCTTGTCACCCGAGAGGCCGAAGCGCCAGAGTTGGCGTTGGTCCAGCGGCAGGCGTTCAGCCCCTGGCCGGGGCATGCTGTACATCAGCGCGGTGGTCAGGTCCTGCAACGCCAGATTTTCCTCGGGGGTCAATGCCAGGTCGCGCAAGCGCACCTGCGCCAGCGTGGCGGCCATGCGGGTCGCCCGCTCCACATGCATCGGCTGCAGGTACTTGTCGATGCGCGCTGCCAGCTCGTCTTCGGTTTCCGCAGCGGCGGTGGCGAAGCTCAACTTTGCCATGGCCCCGGGTGCCAGTCGCAGCTTCACGCGCAGGCTGGCCACCGGGTCGAGACCGTTGATCGGGTTGCCCTCCGCGCTCTTGGGTTGCGGCATCAGGGCCGGCTGGTGCGCGGGGTAGTTACGGCCAGCGAATACCCGGCGGTCGACGATGCAGTCCACCGAAATCAGGTCGGCCTCTGCCTCGGCCAGGAAGTGCGCCACGGCCATTTTGGGGTCCCCGTGCAGCCGAGGCTGGCGCGTCAGCATCAGCGTGCGCCATGACGGCTCCCAGCGGGTCTGCACGAATAGATTGGAGAAAGCGGGGTGCGCTTCATCGGCGCGCGGGTCGGCCAGCACGGCCTCGAAGCACGAAAGCAATTCCAGGGTTTGTTCGGTGCGGCCTGAATTGTGCAGAGTCACCGTGCGCAGTTCGGTGTCATCCTCAGGGCTCACGAGCACGGTGATGGTGGCGCTCAGATCGTCGTCCTGAGCATCAAATTGGACCCGGTCGGCCATGAACCGCGCCTGGTAGCGCCAGCCGGGGCCAGGCGCTGGCATGCTGGTGAGCGAGGTCACGTCGGGTCGCCCGCTCTGGCGCAGGTAAAAGAAGCTGCCGTAGCCGTCTCGCAACAGGTCGTCGCGCCAGCGCGTGACGTTGCGGCCGCTCCAGCGGCTGACGCCAGCGCCGTTGGCGCGCAGCGCGACGCTGTAACGGCCGTTGGACAAAAGATGAGTAGGTTGCCAGCCCGGGTTAAGGGGATTGACGTCGCGCGACTGGAACACCGGCTCCGGCACGTAGCCACCCGGCTCCGGCGGCAAGCGCGGCTCCGCGCTCTCGACGATCTGGCGCGGAGTACGCTCATGCAGCAGCGCCTCGTGCGCGGCCACCTGCGGGTCGGCAGAAAACCAGCGCCGTGGCGCATCGCCGCACAGCACATTGCACAAAGCCGCCAGCGCCATGCCCTGATGGTGCGCCATGTAGGCCTCCACGACGCTGAAAGCCTGATCGTCGGATTGGCGCGAGACGGTGAAGTCGAGTGACTCGAACAGACCCAGTTCGCCGCGCGCACCCAGCCGCTCCAACTGCTGGAGATTGAGTACGGCTTCACGCGGTTCGAGTGCAGTGGCCAAAAGGGTCGCATAGGGCGCGACCACGCGGTCGGTGGGTGGTGTGCGCCGCAAGGCCAGGCGGGGTACGCCAAACGGCGAATACTGAAAAGCCAGCGAATGGTCCTGCGCGAAATAGGCCGACTCGGAAACGCCCCAAGGCAACTGCTGCGCCGCGCCGAACGCCCGCTGCTCGGACACCGCCGCAGACGCTGCCGTGTTCAGCAGGCCGTGCTCGGGCTCATGCATCAGCAGCGACGGCATCAGGTATTCGAACATGGATCCGGACCACGACTTCAGCCCCGGTACCACGCCGACCGACAGGAAGGGCCGACCAAGGGCGGCCCAGTGGCGCCGCGGCACGTCGCCCTTGGCGATGGCCAGAAAGCTGGTCAATCGCGATTCAGAGGCCAGCAGGTCGTAGTAGCTCGCGTCGAGCACTTGCTCCTGCACCCGCAGACCGATGTGGAAAAGGTGACGTTTGCTGTCGTACAGACCGCGAAAGTCCATCGCGGAGTACAAAGACTGGCAGCGCTGCGACAGGCGTAGCAAGGCGGCCTGCGCTGGCTTGCCGTCGGTAGCCCCCTGTCCCAGGTCGATGCAGGCCTGCGCGACCGCCAGCAAGAGGCCTGCAAGGTTGCCGCTGTCGACCGCTGACACGTAGCTCGGCTGAAGAATTTCAAGCGTGCGCGTGTCGTACCAATTCAGCAGGTGACCTTCGTGCTTCGGGAGCCGTTCAATGGTGTCGAGAGAGGATTCCAGCCGATGGATAAGCTCGCCCGTGCTAATCCAGCCAAACTCACGCGCGCAGCAGACTGCCAGCAGGTATAAACCGACGTTGGTAGGGGAGGTACGGTGTGCCAGCGTGGGCTCCGGCACCAGTTGCAGGTTGTCTGGTGGCAGGTGGTTGTCTTCGGGGCCGACGCAGCGCTCAAAATAGCGCCAGGTGTCGCGCGCCAAAGCCTGCAGGTAAAGCCGGTCCTTGCTTTGCAGATTTTGTGCGGCGCTGCGTAAGCTGGGCACGCTGGCCCACCAGGCCGGCAATGGTGATAAGGCCCACAGCATGAACAGCGCAATTCCGGCCAGCGGATGCACCCCCGCCGGCGCGGCCATTACAAGCGCGGCGCAAATCAACGAAGCCGCGGCATGCTGCCGCACGAACACCGCCAATTCGTTGCGGGACGAGGCCCGGGCCTGCGCGGCGGTGGTCCATTCGAGAAGCATCGTTCGACTCACCGCCATGCGCCAGAGCGAACGAAAAGCCGCGTCCAGCAGAATAGTCGCCTGCGCGGGGATTTGGCTGAACTGCCAGAGCGCGCTGACAAAGGTGCGCAGCAGTTCGTTGCGACCCACGTGAAAGAAGTGGCGCCAGGCAATGCCCCGGCGTGTGGGCACCAGTCCGGCCAGCGCCCCGAGCAGGGGTCCGGCCAGCAGGGCGGCGAAGGTTGCAAGCAGGGCCGTGGACAGCGGCATCGCCCCTGTAAAGACGACCCAAACGAGCAGGCCGAACGTGGCGGGCACCACCAGTGAGCGGCGCAAGTTGTCGGCCATCTTCCACAGGCCCAGCGCGTCCACCCCGTAATGCCTGGCGTGCCACATGAGGGGCAGCAGCTGCCAATCGCCGCGGGTCCAGCGGTGCAAGCGTGACGCAGCCACGCCGGCATGGTGCGGATGATCTTCAATCAAGATCACGTCGCTGACAAAGCCACAGCGCGCGATGCTGCCTTCCAGCAGGTCGTGGCTAAGTACGGATTCTTCCGGCAGGCGCGCGTCGAGCACCGCGTGAACTGCCTCAACGTGAATCAGCCCTTTGCCGCTAAAGCTGCCGGTGCCGAACAGGTCCTGGTAGACATCCGAGACCCCGCTGTTGTAGGGGTCGATGCCACATTGGCCGGCAAACAGTTGATGGTAGGGGGTGCGTTCTGCAGCACCCGGCAGGGGCGTGACAATGCGCGGCTGAAGAATGCCGTAACCGCCGACCACGCGGCGTGAGTCGGTATCGATCCGGGGCGCGTTCAGCGGGTGGGCCGCGACGGATACGAGCTCGCTCAGCGCACCGGGTGGCAGGCCGGTGTCGCTGTCCAGGGTGACCACGTAGCGGATGCCGTCTGCCAGCCTGAGGCCTGGTGCCATCGGCGCGAAACCTGCCATGCTGCCCGTAACCAGCGTGCGCAGTAATTGTTCCAGCTTTCCACGCTTGCGCTCCCAGCCTAGCCAGCGCTGCTGCGTCTCGCACCAGCTGCGCGGTCGGTGAATCAGCAGAAAGCGCGGTGGGTGACCTTCAGGTGCCAAATACCGTGCGTTCAGCACCGCTATGTGTGCCAGCGCGTCCTGGATCAGCGTGACGTCGCCGGGCACACTGGCGCTGGGCGCATCGTCCCAGTCCGTAAGCAGCGCAAACTGCGCTTCCTGCTCGCGGTTGGCCAGCCAATGCATTTCAAGCCGCTGCGCCAGTTCCCGCGTGGCAGCTGCCGAGGTGAGCAAGGTGGGCACCACCACCAGCACCCGGTGTTCTGGCGGGATGCCACTAGCGAAGTCCAGCCTCGGCAGGAAATGCATCTTTAGTGATTCTGCGATCAATCGATGTACGAAGGCGGCGGCGGCTTCAGACGCTGGCCATGCCAACAGAAATAGTGCGATCCACCCTTGCCAGGCAATGACGCCCATGCGTTGTGCGGCTGCGAACAAAAGGACTGCGGTACCCAGCACGATGGCACCGATGTAGAGACCCAGTCGCCAGTCGCGGGGTAGCGGGCCTGTCGCGACACCGCGCCCGGGCATGCCAAGCACCGCTTCCAACCGAGGCCGGCCGGAAACGATCAGGTGAAAGCCGGCAGTGCGCTCCGCGGCGGCTGCGGGCATAGCGAAAGGGACCGCCTGCGCCGCAGCGACGACGGCCTCAGCCACTTCGCACTCGGATTTGCGACTCTGCCGCGCCAGCCGCTCCATCGCCTGAGTGATTTGCTGGCGTGTGAGTTCGCTTTCCAGCGCGAAGCTGGGCAGCCGCCTCAGCAACCGCAACGAACAGCTCACCGGCTCGATGAGATCCGCCCAATCGATCTGGCCGATCAGGCGCAAGGTGGTGATGATGTTGCCGACGGTCAGGTTGGCCGCCACTTGCGCGGTCTGACTTTCAGCCATCAACGCGTGCCCGTTGGGGCAGTGCCGCTCAGTCCACAGCACCAGCGCGGGCGAACTGTCGAGCCGCTCCGTGGGCATGCGTTGCCACAGCTGCGTCAGGTAGTTGCGCTGCAGGCCGCGCTGCTTCATCAGCGCATCAAGCGAGTCAAGGGCGGCATCATCCAGCTGGGCGGAACAATCCCAAACGGCATGAGCTACTTCGCGCGCGACCTTGCCTTGGGCAATCTCGTCGGCCATTCGGCGCAGGTTCTCAAGCAGTACCACGCGCAGCGTTGTCGGCAAGGCCCATAGTTCGTTCAGGCGCAGTTCGCTGTGTTGCTGGTAAGCGTTGAGAAATGCCGTGAAGACATCCGGGTTCAGGACGCTGTCCGTGTGCGCGACGTAGGCCCACGCGATGCCATAGACGCGAGGTAGTCCCTGTAAAGGCGCAGCCGCCAGTTTGGGCAGGCTGGCGTAATAGCGACGCGGTACGCCTTCCCGGATCTGCTGCAACTGGGCTTCGACCAGCGGAAAATTGTCCAGCAGCCACTCGGCGGCCGGCGTGACGTAATGGCCGCTGCGCGAAGTGAGCGCTACATAATCGTAGGCCTCGCGCAGGGCGGCGAGGTTTTCCTCAACGCGTGGGAAAAAGGAGAGGTGGTGGCGCGAGTTGCCATCGGCTTCAACCACCTGAGCCTGCGCCAGACTGCGCCCGTGCTCCTCAAAGCGCTGGATACCGAACAGTTCAGCCCGAATCGGCGGTTCCGCTTCGCCCAGGCGCGACAGAAGAGTTTTGCGGGCGTGTGGGGTTAGTGCTTCGAGCCGGTCAAGGACGGACGCGTCCACCCGTCAGTCCGCTCAGGCCAAGGCCAGTAGGACCAGGCCGCAGATGACGAACAACGCTCCCGTGGTCACGATTCGCGGCGACACGAGGGCATGAAGTGACTCCACCGCGGCGCGCAGGAAGAAAAGACGTCCGCGCGATCGCTCGCAGTCATTCATGTGCGAAGCCAGGGCGATAAAGTCACTAGAGACGAATTCATTGGCAATTGCAAAGCGACTTGTTGCTGGTGTATTGGACGGGATCATGATTGTCGGTCTCCTGAGGGGTGCCGCCTGAACCGCGAACCAGTGGCAGGTTTGTGGGGCGCATTATCTATCCTAGGAGCCGAAAACGTTGAACGCCATCAGACGCGTCCGCCCCGGCTGTAGGACCGGACCGACAGTAAGGCGTCAGCCGGTATTTCGCAGCCCGGCTGCGATCCCGTTGATCGAAATATGAATGCCCGTTTGTACTCTCTGGTCGGCCTGGCCTGCACGGTAACGACGCACCAGCTCGACTTGCAAATGGTGCAAAGGATCGATGTAAGGAAAACGGTGGCGGATGGAGCGCTGCAGTGAGGTGTTACCGGCTAGCCGCTGCTTTTTCCCAGTGATCAGAGTCAGGGCTTCTGCGGTACGGTGCCACTCCGCCTCAATCGCAGTAAAAATCTTTTTACGCAGTTTGGTATCGCTTACCAACTCGGCATAGCGCGAAGCCAGCGCCAGATCGCTTTTGGCCAGCACCATGTCCATGTTGCTCAGCAGGGTGCGAAAAAAGGGCCATTGCCGGTACATTTTTTGCAGCAAGCCGAGCGCTTCTTTGCGACTCGCGGGCGAACCGCCTTGCTGCAAAAATTGCTCAATTGCAGAGCCAAAGCCCAACCAGCCGGGTAAGGTCAGACGGCATTGGCCCCAGCTGAAGCCCCAGGGGATGGCGCGCAGGTCTTCAATTTTCTGCGAGGCTTTGCGTGAAGCCGGGCGCGAGCCGATGTTGAGTTCGGCAATCTCGCGGATGGGAGTAGCGCTAAAAAAATATTCCGTAAAGCCGGGGGTTTCGTACACCAGCGCGCGGTAGGCCGCCATGCTGGCTTGCGACAACTGGTCGGCGGTCTCCAGAAACACCTTGGTTGCGGGTTTGGTCGGTTGAAGCAGGGTGGCTTCTAATGTGGCGGCGACCAGGGTTTCCAGATTGCGGCGGCCAATTTCGGGATTGGCGTATTTGGAGCCAATCACTTCGCCTTGTTCCGTCAGGCGAATCTGTCCGCGTACGGTGCCGGGAGGCTGCGCCAGGATGGCCTGGTAGCTGGGGCCACCGCCGCGGCCCACCGTGCCGCCGCGCCCATGGAACATCCTTAACTGGATGCCGTGGGAGCGGGCTAACTGGTCGAACAGTTCCACCAAGGCGATTTCGGCGCGGTACAACTCCCAGTTGCTGGTAAAAATTCCGCCGTCCTTGTTGCTGTCGGAATAGCCGAGCATGATGTCCTGCTCACTGTACTGATCAGGACAGCTGCGCTGCACCATCGGTGCCACGCCGGGCAGCGCGTAAAACGCCCGCATGATGGGTGCCGCATTGCGCAGGTCTTCAATGGTTTCAAACAACGGCACCACAATCAGGTCGCAGGTCGCCTGGTTGTCCAGCGTGCCGTGCATCAGCCCCACTTCTTTTTGCAGCAGCAACACTTCGAGCAGGTCGCTCACCGTTTCGGTGTGGCTGATGATGTAGTGGCGGATGGATTCCTTGCCGAAACGCGCCCGCGCCGTACTGGCAGCTTCAAAGATGGCCAGCTCACTTTGAGTGTGCGCCGAGTAGGGGGCGCCCACCACGCGCAGAGGCCGTGCGTCGTTAAGCAGTCGCATCAGCAGCGCGCGTTTCGCGGTCTCGTCCAGCTTGCCGTATTGGGCCTCGATGCGCGCCACGGCCAGCAGCTCGGCGACGACTTCTTCGTGCTTGTCGGAACTCTGACGCAGGTCCACGGTGGCCAGGTGGAAACCAAACACTTCCACCGCGCGGATAAGCGGGTGCAGGCGCCCGGCGCTCAGCGCTTCGCCATGGTGGCTTCGCAGTGAGTCCTCAATGGTGCGAAGGTCGGCCAGAAAATCTTCAGCCAGGGCGTAAGCGTTTTGCGGCGCCACCGCATGACGGGCAGCATCGCCTCCCGTCAGATCCTTCAGCGTAGCCGCCAACCTGGCGTAAATCCCGGTCAGGGCACGACGGTAGGGTTCGTCCTTGCGGTGCGCGCTGGTGTCGGGTGAACTTTCGGCCAGGGCGCGCATCCCGGCGCTGAAATCCACCAGCATCGCCGATAGTGACAGCTCACTGCCCAGAAAATGCACCTCGGTCAGGTAGTGGCGCAGCGCCACTTCGGCCTGCCGACCCAGCGCATAGTTGAGTGTTTCGGCGCTGACATTCGGATTGCCATCGCGGTCTCCGCCTATCCACTGACCCATGCGCAAAAAGCTGTGTACGGGGAGGTTGCTTAATTCGCGCTCAAGGTTGGCGTAGATTTTGGGGATCTCGCGCAGAAAAGTGGCCTCGTAGTAGCTCAGTGCGTTTTCGATTTCGTCGGCTACCGTGAGCTTGGAAAAGCGCAGCAGGCGCGTTTGCCACAGCTGCATCACGCGGGCCCGCAGTTGGGCTTCGTTGGCCGCCAGTTCGCGCGGAGTCAGCGCATCTTTGGCGGCATTTACAGCGTGCGCGAGCGCCTTGATTTCATCGCGCGCAGTCAGCAGCTGCGCAATCGCGCGTTCGGCATCCAAAATGCTTTTTCGTTGCACTTCGGTCGGGTGGGCGGTGAGCACCGGCGAGACAAAGCTGTGGGCCAGGGTGTCGGCTATGGTCGCGGGGGCGATTCCCGCCCAGCGCAAACGGGCCAGTGCCACTTCTATGCTCCCCTCCTGGGTGTCGCCCGCGCGCTCGTGGATCGCCCGGCGGCGAATATGGTGCCGGTCTTCGGCCAGGTTGGCCAGATGGCTGAAGTAGGTGAACGCGCGGATGACGCTAACGGTTTGATCTCCCGACAAACCTTTGAGTAGTTTTTTAAGCGCCTTATCGGCCTCATGGTCGGCATCGCGGCGAAAGGCTACGGAAAGCTTGCGCACCTGTTCGATCAGTTCGTAGGCGGGCACGCCAACATGGTCGCGAATCACATCGCCGAGAATCCGGCCCAACAGCCGAATGTCCTCCACCAAAGGACGCTCGTTGTCTCTGGCTCGGCTGGGCGCCTTGTCTCTGGCGTCCTCCGCAACGTCTTCCCTGATTGCTTTTGCACGCACGGAATTGACCATCTTTACCCTCTGTTTCTGAAGCTCGCATGCTAGCATTCACCTTCTTTCAAGATTACAGATGGGCTACGAGTGTCTCCAGAGTTTCAAACCGTCAAGAAAGTTGTGAAAAGAGTGGTGATCGCGACGCGCGAAAGTCGTCTCGCGCTTTGGCAGGCGGAGTATGTCAAGGCTTTGCTTGAATCGCGTCTGGGCTGGCAGGTGGATCTGCTGGGAATGACGACCCAGGGCGATCAGATTCAGGACCGGTCTTTAAGCAAAGTGGGCGGCAAGGGCTTGTTCGTCAAGGAACTCGAAGTCGCGCTCAGCGAAGGCCGGGCCGACCTCGCGGTGCATTCCTTGAAGGATGTACCGATGGATTTGCCGGAAGGATTCGCGCTGGCATGTGTGTTGGCGCGCGAAGACCCGCGCGACGCCTTTGTGTCGAACCAGTTTGCGTGCTTGTCCGATTTGCCGCAGGGCGCGGTGGTGGGTACTTCCAGCTTGCGCCGACTGGTGCTGCTCAGGGCTTTGCGACCAGACCTAAAAATAGAACCGTTACGCGGCAACCTCGACACACGCCTGCGCAAACTCGATGAAGGCCAGTACAACGCGATTGTGCTCGCCGCTGCCGGGCTCAAACGGCTGGGCCTGGAGGCGCGCATTCGCAGTACTTTTGCGCCCGCTGACATGCTGCCCGCAGCCGGGCAGGGCGCTTTGGGGATTGAAGTTCGGACCGAGCGCGGCGACTTGATGGAGGCGCTGGCAGCCTTGGCGCATCAGCCTACCTGGCTGGCGGTCACGGCGGAACGAACCGTTTCGCGCGCCATGGGCGGCAGTTGCTCCATGCCTTTGGCGGCCTTCGTTGCCGCTCCGGTTCCCAGTCCGGGAAGCGCAGACGGCAGCTGCGCCATGCGACTGGAAGCGGCTTGGGGGGACCCGACAAGCGTTCCGGTTTCATCTGGGGGTATCGAGTCGTCGAGTGGTTTGCCAGTCCCCCTCGTCCGGGCCCAAAAAACTGCAATGGTTCGCAACTTTGAAGAGGCGGAGGCCTTAGGCGAGGAGGTCGCTGCGCAGTTGCGCGCGGGCGGCGCGGTCTGGGCCAGCAACCCCGCCGTCCTGTGATGTCTGGGGCCGGTGTGAACGCTGCCCGCGTCATCGTGACGCGGCCGGCGCGTGAGGCTCAGCACTGGGTCCAGCAGCTACAACAAAGCGGCGTACAGGCCGAAGCCTTGCCCCTGATCGAAATTGTCGCGGCCTCTGCCGCCGCCAATCTGGAGGCACTGGAGCAAGCCTGGAAAACACGGGACCAATACGCCGCTTGTTTGTTTGTCAGTGGCAATGCGGTGGAGTACTTTTTTAAGGGAAAAGAGGCGTTAAGCTTTTTTTCTTGGTCACAACCAGCGATGGATAAGGTAGCAAACACCGGGAGTCCAGTCGTCAGTGGCCTGCGTTGTATGGCCCCCGGCCCAGGCACCGTGACGGCGCTGTTGGCCGCCGGCATTCCTATCGAGCAAATTGATGCGCCGGCTGCGGATGCCCGTCAATTTGACTCTGAAGCCTTGTGGAGCGTCGTTGGCCAGCGAGACTGGCGGGGGCGGCGAGTGCTGGTGGTGCGCGGGGAAAGCCTTGCATCTGCGGGGGTTTCTGAGGGCGGTGACGGCGCATCACCGGGGCGCGACTGGATCACCCGTCAGTGGCAGTCTGTCGGTGCGCAGGTTGATTTTGTGGGGGTGTACCAGCGCCGCGCCCCCCAGCTGACCGATGCGCAGATCCGGCGCGCGCAGGCGTCCAGCACGGATGGATCGGTGTGGCTTTTTAGTAGCTCGGAAGCGGTCGCGAATTTGACCAGACTGCCAGCACTGTCCGCCATGGACTGGCGTTGTGCGCGTGCTGTGGCAACGCACCCGCGTATTCTTGAGGCCGTGCGGGCCGCTGGCTGGGGTGTTGCTGTGGAGTCACGCCCGGCACTGAAGGACATCAGGGACACGCTTCGATCGATAGAATCGACTTATCCATGAGTGACCTCCAGCCCGCACAGCCCGAACCACTTGCACCTGACGGCGAAGCCGTGGTGCCAGACACTTGGCGGCTGCCCCGAAAATGGGCGCTTTTAATGGCTGCGGTGGCTGCCGCAAGTTTACTGTTCAGTGGTTTGCTGTGGCAAAAACTCGGCACTATCCAGGAGGAACTCGCCCGCCGCAGCGCGGATTCGGGCGCCCAGGCGATTGAAGCGCGAACTCTGGCCCGCCAAGCCCAGGACAGTACGCGTGAACTGTCGACGCGTTTGGCGATGCAGGAATCCCGCATCAGCGAAGTCAGCCTGCAGCGCACCCAGCTCGAAGAGTTGATGCAAAGCCTGTCCCGATCCCGGGATGAAAATCTGGTGGTGGATGTAGAGTCGGCGCTGCGGCTAGCGCAGCAGCAGGCGCAGCTTACCGGCAGCGCGGAGCCTTTGCTCGCCGCACTTAAATCGGCCGACCAGCGCCTGTCACGCGCCGCTCAGCCCCGGCTGAACCCCTTGCAGCGCGCGATGGCGCGGGACATGGATCGCATCAAATCGGCCAGCCTTACCGATGTGCCCATGTTGCTGATCAAACTTGACGAGCTGGCACGCCTGACTGACGAACTCCCCGTGGCCAACGCAATGGTGACGGGTAGCGCGGCCCGCAGCGCTGGCTCGTCCGCTTCGACCGTGCCCGCACCAAGGGCCTCGGTCCCCGGCTCCGGCAAGACCTCGCTGCTGGTGTTTGACAAACAGGTGTTCGCTGCCTGGTCGCAGCGCACGCTGGACAGCGTTTGGGAGGAGGCTCGCGGGCTGCTCCGGGTAAGTCGCATCGACCAGCCCGAGGCCGCCTTGCTGGCACCTGACCAGTCCTTTTTTCTGCGTGAAAACCTCAAGCTGAGGCTGCTCAATGCGCGCCTGGGCTTGTTGTCGCGCCAGACCGAAGTCGCGCGCGCCGATTTGGCCCGAGCCAACGCCTGGTTGGATAAATACTTTGATCCGACTTCGCGCAAAACCCAGTTGGCGGTTCAGTTGCTCGCCCAAGTGCAGAGCCAGCTGAAAACCAGTGAGTTGCCGCGTCTGGACGAAACCATGGCCGCGCTGACCACCGCGGCTGCAGGCCGCTAAAGGGCAGAGGCTGACCATGCGTGCTGCTCTTTGGTTTCTGGCCTTGTTTGGCGTGGCGGTCGCGGTGGCCCTGTTTGCGGGCAACAACCAGGCCGTGGTCAGCATCTTCTGGCCACCCCACCGGGTCGATATTTCGTTCAACCTGATGGTGCTGCTGCTGGCGGGGCTGTTCCTGCTGATGTACCTGGCCTTGCGCGCTATTTCGGCCGTATTCTCCTTGCCGGCAGAAGCCCAGCGCTGGCGCGCCCAACAAAAAGAGCGCGCCATGTACGGTGCGCTCATGGACGCGCTGGCGCACTTGCTGGCCGGGCGTTACATCCGTTCAGCCAAGTCGGCCCAAAACGCGCTGGCTCAGGAAAAAAGTCTCGGGGTGTCCGCCGATCAATCTGGTCTTGCAACCGGTCATAGTGAGAGCCGCGCCAGCCAATTGCGTTCGCTGGCGCACCTGCTGGCGGCTCAAAGCGCGCAATCGCTGCAAAACAAGGCGCTGCGGGACCAGCACCTGCAATTGGCGCTTCAGAGTTCGGCCCAGCGGAATGCGCAGGAGGCGCGTGAGGGCGTACAGTTTCGCGCGGCGCGCTGGGCGCTGGATGATCGGGACGCGGGTGCGGCACTCGATTGGCTGGCCCAATTGCCGCAAGGCGCTGCGCGGCGCACGCTCGCGCTGCGCATGAAGCTACGCGCCGCTCAGCAGGCCCGGCAAACCGCCCAGGCGCTGGAAACCGCACGCCTGCTGGCGAAGCACCGCGCCTTTTCTCAGACCGCTGCGCAGAGCATTGTGCGCGGCTTGGTGCTGGAGTTGCTCAATGAGGCGCATGACCCGGCGCAACTGCAGCAGGCTTGGCGCTCGCTGGACGAAAATGAACGCGCCATGCCCGAGCTGGTGGTGCATGCGGCATCGCGCCTGATGGCGCTTCACGGCGATGCCGAGCTCGCCCGTTCGTGGTTGCTGAAGGTTTGGGACCAGACAATGCAGCCTGGTTATAGCTTGGGCGATAACTTGGGCATCAAGCTGATCACCGTGCTGGAGGCCAGCCTCGATTCCTTGGATGCCGCCTGGCTGGCCCGAATTGAAACGGCTCAGCTCAACCGTCCGCGTGATGCCAACCTCCAGTATCTGGCCGGCATGGCCTGTCTGAGTCGTCAGTTGTGGGGCAAAGCCCGCCAGCTCCTGTCGCAAGCCGCACCGGCTTTGCAGGATACAACGCTACGCCGCAATGCTTGGCGAGCCCTGGCGGCCTTGGCCGAGCAGCGCGAGGATGAAGCGGCCGCCGCGCAAGCGTACAAGCAGGCCGCGCAGGTATGACCGCAGTGCGCCTTTAGTCTCAGCACGGGCTTAAACAACTTCAAATTCCCGACCAAAAGTTACGTCGGTAGGCTTGGTTTTCCCTTTCACCTCCCATTCCTACAGGGTTCTTTGCAGGCGCTGGCTATGCCTCACTCGGGAACAAAGGACGTCGGCGCGCGAAATCGGCCATGGCCACAAAAAAAGGCCTGCAAAGGCCTTTTTTTACGGAGGACGCTACTTCTTTCCGGGAATCAATCTGCCAATTTTTCAAACGGCAGCGGCATGGTGCTCAAATCACGCTTGGTTTCAACCAGCACCAGCGGAGCTTCGTCCGATACCACCCGTGGAGCGCGAAGGCGTGGCACCTGAACAGGCTTGACTTCCGCGGCCATGGCGGCTTTCGCCTCGGCAATCTTGGTCGCGTCAGAATTGATCCACTGGAGACCTGAACCCTGGGCAACCTGCGCTAAATCCTGCAAGGACAGGTCGTAGGATTGAACCTTGGGCAGTGCAATGACCGTCGATACGGAAGTCGCCGCTTGCGTTGGAGCAGGCGCCGGCGCAGCGGCGGGCAGTGATGTTGCGTATGCTGGTGGCGCTGCAGTTGCTATTGATTCAGTAGCAGATGGAGCCCTCTCCTGAGGAGCTTTAGCCGGATTCGACTCCAAGGCTTCCGAATTAGCGGAAGCACCGGAGCCGTCAGCCGGCGTTTCGATGCGCTCGCCCCGTTCGCGGCGGTCGCGGCCATAGCGGTCGCGGCTGCGACGTTCGCGAGGCTGGCGGTCTGGACTCTCTTCCTGTCCTTCGGTGCGACCTTGCAGGTCCCTGGATGAAGCGGGGACAACCGGATTGCCGGCCTCATCCAAAACCGCTACGACTGCAGGGTGAGCGGCATCAAAGCTGTCAGTGCGAGTGCTTGCGACGGGCGGTGTATTGCCATCCGTGCGATCGTTGCGCTGATCGTTGCGTCGTCCGTTGCGCTCGCCACCGCGTTCACGTCGGCCATCGCCGCGCCCATCTTGCTGGCGTTCGCCGTCACGGCCCATTTCCTGAGCGGCTCTCTGGGTGGGTCGGTCCTGGCGCTGTCCAGTCGCTTCGCCACTTGCGGCTGCTGCCATCGCGGCCTGGTTGGCCAGCGCGAGATCCTGCTCGACGGCATCGCGCGGGATGCGGTCACCCCGCTCACGGCGATTGCGGTCACCCCGTTCACGCCCTTCACGGCCGTCGTTGCGAGGTTGTTCGTCGTTGCGGCCTTCCTGGCGATTTTCGCTAACCGGACGTTCCTGGCGATCCGGGCGGCCTCCTTCGACACGTCCTTCGGGATTGCGCTCACGGCGTTCGCCAGTTCGGCCGTCGTTGCGATTTTCGCTGCGACCTTCGGCGCTGCCTTCAACCCGGTTTTCAGGCCGCCCATCACCGCGGCCACGGCCGCCGCGACGTCCATCCCGGCCACCGCGCTCTGAACGCTCGCCGCGCTCCGGCCGCTCGCTGCGTCCATCAGGGCGTCCGTCGGGGCGGGCGTCACGTCGTCCTTCGCCGCGCTCGCTGGTTGGGACTTCCTTGACCGCCGGTGCCACAGCGGGTGTTTCCGTACCGCTAAACAGGCTCTTCAACCAGCTGAACATTCCTTTTTCAGCAGCTGCCGGTGTACGAGCGGATGAGGGGGTCTCGGGGCGTGGAACTGCTCGGGGTGCAGCAACGGGCTGCGCCTGCGGCCTAGGCTGAGCTGCAGGGGCGGGTGCGTCGGGCAACACGCCCTTGATGATCGGTTCCTGCTTGTTGTGCTTTTCCTGGCTGCGGCGCGTCACCGTCGTCGGATCCTCAATTTCTTCGGCCAGCTTGTAGCTGGCTTCAATATTGTCCAGGCGCGGGTCATCGTGCTTCAGTCGCTCAAGGCGGTAGTTGGGCGTTTCCAGGGTCTTGTTGGGCACCAGCAAGACGTTGATGCGTTGTTTGAGCTCGATCTTGGCGATTTCAGATCGCTTTTCGTTCAGCAGAAATGACGCCACGTCGACAGGCACCTGGCACAGCACGGAAGCGGTACTGTCCTTCAAGGATTCTTCCTGAATGATGCGAAGAATCTGCAGCGCGGAGCTTTCAGTGTCGCGGATATGGCCGGAGCCGCCGCAACGTGGGCAGGGGATCGAAGCGCCTTCATTCAGTGCCGGGCGCAGGCGCTGGCGGCTCATTTCCATCAGACCGAATTTACTGATGGTGCCGAACTGTACGCGTGCCCGGTCTTGCCGCAGGGCGTCGCGCAAGCGGTTTTCAACATCGCGGCGGTTGCGCGACTCTTCCATGTCAATAAAGTCGATCACGATCAGGCCACCCAAATCGCGAAGACGCATCTGGCGAGCCACTTCATCGGCGGCTTCCAGGTTGGTGCGAGTGGCCGTTTCCTCGATGTCGCCGCCTTTGATCGCGCGGGCCGAGTTGACGTCGACCGATACGAGCGCTTCGGTGTGGTCAATCACAATTGCTCCGCCGGAAGGCAGTTGCACGGTACGTGCGTAGGCCGACTCAATCTGGTGCTCGATCTGGAAGCGGCTAAACAGTGGCGCGTCGTCCCGGTAGCGCTTCACGCGGTGCTCGTGCTCAGGCATCACATGGGCCATAAACTGGCGCGCTTGTTCGTACACATCGTCGGTGTCAAACAGGATATCGCCGATGTCGCTGTTGAAGTAATCGCGGATCGCGCGGATGACCAGGCTGGATTCCTGGTAAATCAGGAATGCGCCTTTACCGCCTTTGCCCGCGCCGTCAATCGCGGTCCAGAGCTTTAGCAGGTAGTTCAGGTCCCACTGCAATTCGGGTGCGCTTCGGCCAATGCCGGCGGTGCGCGCGATGATGCTCATGCCGCCCGGGTATTCGAGTTGGTCAAGAGCTTCCTTGAGCTCCGCGCGGTCCTCGCCTTCGATGCGGCGCGACACACCGCCGCCACGGGGGTTGTTGGGCATCAGCACTACATATCGACCGGCCAGAGACACAAAGGTCGTCAGGGCCGCGCCTTTATTTCCGCGCTCTTCTTTTTCGACCTGTACCAGCAGTTCCTGACCTTCTTTGATCACATCGCTGATGCGCGCCTGGCTGACCGGTACGCCTTGCGCAAAGTATTGTTTGGAAATTTCCTTGAAGGGCAGAAAACCATGGCGGTCTTCGCCGTAATCGACAAAACAGGCTTCCAGCGAAGGTTCGACGCGGGTAACGACGGCCTTGTAAATATTGCCTTTGCGTTGCTCACGCCCTTCAATTTCAATTTCGTAGTCGAGGAGTTTTTGTCCGTCAACAATCGCCAGCCGGCGTTCTTCGGCCTGTGTGGCATTTACCAGCATCCGTTTCATGGTGCTTTTCCTTTATCGTTCTTCATTCTGATGGTTCGACCCGTCTCTTGGACGTTTCGAAGCATCGCATGCCCAAAATGAACCAACGATGCCAGAGTGGACGCAGTGCGAACGTGGGGAATTGCCGGAGAGCTTTTGACAGCACCGAGGCCAACTGAAAAATCAGTCAGCTAAGTGGTCTGGGCGTTGGCGCGTGGATGGAGTGAGCAGGGGTCCGACAGATAATTGCTACCAAGAAGATAGCTTCATATGCCTTCTGTACAAGATCTACAAGCTGATTTCTGCCCAAACCGAGGGCCAAAAGGCGCCGGTGGCATATGAAAATCAGACTGACCAGTGTTGTCATCAGAAGGCTACCCGTTGAAGGACTTGAACTCAGCTGGATCCGCATGCAGCCCTTCGTGAGGGACTTGGGCTGCACACATGGTATTCCGTAGTTGTATTCGCAAAACGTCGACTCGTCTGCCGTGCAATATGCTCGCCGCGAGGTGTCTGGCACCCGTCGCTTGCGCGCCATTGTCAGCATTGGCATCGACCTTCCAGCGAGGCTGTTTGTGGCCTTTTTAGGGGCTTGGGATTGGCGTGGATTAAACTCCAAGCAAATCAACTACTTACAGCTTATCGCTAGTGAAACACATTATAGGGGCAGCTTCAAGCAAGGTAAAACGAACGGTTAAAGCGCCCTTCCAGACCGCCATGCCCCAACGCCAAGCCAAGCCCGATCTTGAAATTCCTGTTGACGTAGCGAAGGCCGCTCCACAGGCGACCTTGGTGACGGTGGACGAGGATTACGCGGGGCAACGGCTCGACAATTTTCTGATTCGCCAGCTCAAGGGCGTGCCTAAAACCCATGTTTACCGCATCATCCGCAGTGGCGAAGTGCGGATCAACAAGGGCAGAGCGCAGGCTGACACCCGTCTGAAAACAGGGGATATCGTGCGCCTACCGCCTGTTCGGACCTCGGAGCGGGCTGAACAAAAAGCCCAGGCTATGGCCGAAGAGGTGGCCCGGCACGGTGCCAGTTCCACCGTCGGCGGTTATGCGCCCTCGCGTGAATTTCCGGTTCTTTTCGAAGACGACTTTCTGCTGGCCATTGACAAACCGGCGGGTGTTGCGGTGCACGGCGGCAGCGGCGTGAGCTTTGGAGTGATAGAGCAACTGCGCATGGCGCGGCCCGAGGCTGATTTTTTGGAGCTGGTGCACCGGCTGGATCGCGACACCAGCGGCATTTTGCTGATTGCCAAACGACGTATGGCCCTAAAATTACTGCAAGAGCAGTTCAGGGAGCGCGAAACCGATAAGGTTTATCTGGCGCTGGTGAGTGGCAATTGGCCGGCCAATCACCGTGTCATCGACCAGGCGCTGCACAAATACCTGCTGCCTGACGGCGAGCGTCGCGTGAAGGTGGTCGCCAGCGATCATCCCGACGGGATGAGGTCGGTCACCTTGATCAAGGTGAAGGCTGCCATTGCGGCCAATCCTGCCGCACCATCGACGCCATTTACATTGCTGGAAGTGACCATCAAGACCGGCCGCACGCACCAGATTCGAGTGCACTTGGCCAGCGAAGGACATCCGATTGCCGGAGACGATAAATACGGCGACTTTGAACTGAATCGGGCGCTACAAAAATCCGGCGCTGGTGGGCCCTCGTTGAAACGTATGTTTTTGCATGCCGCGAGTCTGAAATTCAGTCATCCCAAGACGCGAAAAGCCATTCATCTGGAGGCGAGATTGCCCGAAGAGCTGCAGCAGTTTTTACCCGCTCGACCTGTGAAGGACTGAGAAATCGCGACGACTGCGCCCGGCAGCGTTTGGCCGGGCCAGCGACAATACCGGGATGAAACTTAGAAATTTCGACCTGATTGCATTCGACTGGGACGGTACGCTGTACGATTCCACCAAAATTATCGCGCGCTGCATCCAGGCTGCGGTGCGTGACGTGGGTGGTACGGTCCCTAACGACGAGGCGGCAGGCTACGTGATCGGCCTGGGTCTGATGCAGGCATTGGCCCATGCCGCGCCCGATGTACCGCCCGAAAAATATCCGGAACTGGGCCTGCGCTATCGTCACCACTATGCCGCTCACGCCAACGACCTGAGCCTCTTCGAGGGCGTTTTGCCTTTGCTTGATGGGCTAAGGGCGCGCGGCCATCTGTTGGCTGTGGCGACCGGAAAATCAAGGCTTGGGCTGGACGAAGCGCTTCAAAGCGTTGAACTCAAGGGTGTTTTTGACGCCTCCCGCACCGCCGATGAGACGGCCGGAAAGCCGGATCCGCGCATGCTTCACGAGCTGATGGCGCAGCTTGATGTTCCGCCCGAACGGGTCTTGATGGTGGGAGACACCACGCACGATCTTCAGATGGCCCTCAATGCGGCCTGCGCCAGCGTCGGGGTGAGCTACGGTGCGCATCAGCCGGACGCTTTTGTGGCCTTTGGCCCGCGCCATGTCGCGCACTCGGTGCAGGGTCTGCACGACTGGCTTCTCGCCCACGGTTAGCGCGCAGCGCCTTACCTGACTTTTAATCCACCGATGAACCAGTTGTTGCCCCTTTGCAATTCCAGTGATCTGCTGGAGGGCGGCCAGGCAGTGCCGTTTGATCTCAACTATGCCGGCGAGACCTGTCGGGCCTTTGCAATCCGTTATGAAGGTTTGCCCCATGCTTACTTGAACCGCTGCACGCATGTGGCGATGGAGTTGGACTGGCAGCCTAACCGGGTTTTTGACGACAGTGGCCAGTGGCTGTTGTGCGCCAGCCATGGCGCGGTGTACCAGCCCGAGACCGGCCAATGCGCAGGTGGCCCGTGCCATGGCGGACTGGTCAAAATAATGCTTTCAGAAAGTTGCGGAATTGTTTATTGGCATTCCGCTTACAACCTCAAGCCAGTACAGTTCTAATACTTCTCTAAACTAGCGACTATGAACGATTCAAACCGCCCCGGCAACACCGACCCTTCTTTTGATCCGCCACACGATCCAGGCCATCCAAATCAGCCTGTCTCCCGTTCTCAAAAATCGGATGGAATTGACCCGTCGGCCGCTCCGGGTTGGGAGCGGGCGGCGCTAGAGAAGCTGGCGTTTGCATCGCTCAGCGAACAGAAAGCCTCGCGTCGCTGGAAAACATTTGTTCGCCTCTCTTGGCTGGCGTTCTTTGTAGTCCTGGTGTGGATTGGATTGCACCGCGGTGCGCCGGTCAGTGACGCGACCACCCCGCATACGGCGGTGGTGGAGATCAAAGGTGAAATCGCTGCCGGCGCTGACGCCAGTGCCGAGTTTGTGAATGCGGCGCTGCGTGCTGCGTTTGAAGACGAGGGTGCCAAGGCTATTGTGCTGCTGATCAACTCGCCTGGCGGTAGCCCGGTGCAGGCCGGCATGATGAATGACGAAATCTTGCGCCTCAAGGCGAAATATAAAAAACCGGTTTACGCCGTGGTGGAAGAAACCTGCGCTTCAGCTGCGTACTACATCGCCGTGTCAGCTGACAAAATTTATGTAGACAAGGCGAGTATCGTTGGCAGCATTGGCGTGTTGATGGATGGTTTTGGATTTACGGGTTTGATGGAAAAGCTGGGCGTGGAGCGTCGGTTGCTGACCGCCGGTGAAAACAAGGGCTTTCTTGACCCCTTCAGCCCGCAAAGCGAGAAGCAGCGCGCCTTCGCGCAGAGCATGCTGGACCAGATTCACCAGCAGTTCATCGCAGTGGTCAAAGCCGGGCGTGGCAAGCGCTTGAAGGAAACGCCGGAGATGTTCAGTGGCCTCTTCTGGAGTGGTCAGCAGGCGGTGGAGCTGGGCTTGGCCGACCAACTAGGCAACTTGGACTACGTCGCGCGCGAAGTGGTCAAGGCCGAGGAAATCATCGATTACACGCGTCGCGAAAACGTGGCGGAGCGGCTGGCCAAAAAGTTTGGTGCCGCCATGGGGGAAGGTGCCGTGAAGGCTTTCAAGGCGATCCCTGCGATTCGATAAGCGCTTGGGTGGGCGGCTCTCCACGCCGCTTTAAGCAGTCGCAAAAAAGTGTGGCGGGAGTTTTTTGCCGACTTTTTGACTTCGACTGCGGCTGGATGCTCGTCAGCGGCCTATGGAAAAAACCGTGGGTAAGTCCAGCGCTGCGACCGGTTTACCCTGTTTCCAAGCACTCACCTGTGCGCTGCGCGACCACCCCGTGTCCATCGTCAGACCGCAACTTAGTGCCAGCCGGGTAGTTCCCTGCAGCGTTTGCAGCAGCGACTGGAAAAGGGCGGCATTGCGGTAGGGCGTTTCAATAAAGAGCTGTGTCTGACCGGTTTTGAGGACCAGCGACTCCAACTCACGGAGGCGCTGTGTCCGTCCGGCGGGGTCTTGCGGCAGATAGCCGACAAACGCGAAGCTCTGGCCGTTGAGACCGCTCGCGGCCAACGCCAGCATCAGCGACATAGGACCTGTCAGTGGCACCACCTGCAGACCGAGGTCATGGGCTGCGCGCACTACCGACGAGCCCGGGTCGGCAATGGCAGGCATACCCGCTTCGCTAACCAGACCCATGTCGCGGCCTTCTACCGCAGCCACGAGCAACGGTCGCGCGTCGAAGTTGCCGGTGTGGTCCCCCTTTTTATGAACTTCGCGCGGCAACTCTTGAATTTGCAACGTTTGCAGTGTGTGCGCCAAGGGCTGGAGCTCGTTTATGCGCTTCAAATAAGCACGCGTACTTTTGGCGTTCTCGCAAATCCAGCAGGGCAACTGGGCGGCGATCTGCAACGTGCGCAAAGGCATCACATCCTGCAGAGGCGCTTGAACCTTGCAGCCAAAATCAAGCGGGGCGGGTACCAGGTAGAGCTTGCCAAGCACCGCATTTGACGCTTCATTCATGATTGGACCTCGCGGTTGGCTAGAACGGCCACGCCGGCTGCCCGAATCATTCTGCAGGTACGAATCAGCGGTAGCCCGACCAGTGCTGTAGGGTCATCGCTGTCAATCGATTCCAGCAGTGCAATTCCCAAACCCTCGCTTTTGGCGCTGCCTGCGCAGTCATAGGGTTGCTCTGCACGCAGGTAGTTTTCAATCTCGTCATCAGTCAGATCGCGAAACCTCACTTTGACTGCGGCCAGACTGCTCTCCTCAAAACCGCTTTCCAGGCACACCACGGCTACTGCGGTTTGAAAAACCACGGTTTGCCCCCGCATCCTGCGCAATTGGGCGACTGCCCGTTCATGGGTACCCGGTTTGCCCAGCGACAGACCGTTCAGGTCTGCCACTTGGTCGGCTCCAATAACCACCGCATGCGGGGCGGAGTGAGCAACCGCCCGCGCCTTGCTCAGTGCCAGACGCGTGGCGAGCAGCCGGGGGGTTTCGCCGGGTAACGGGGTCTCGTTCACCTCGGGGGCGACCACGGTAAACGGTACTCCGAGTCGCTGCAGCAGTTCGTGGCGATAGCGCGAGGTTGACCCCAGAATAAGTGGGCGGGTTCTTGGCGATACGTTTACCAATAAGGTGTCAGGATTCATGCCTCGATTCTCTTACACTGCAAGGATGTCCAGATCTCATCAAGCCAACCGGCTCAACATGCAGGGGCTCGCTCAAGACGGCGTGCCGCTGATCGAAACCACTTTGCTGCAAAATTTGGAGCGCCTTGCACAAGAAACGCAAGGGCTACAACCCGATTCGGCCGTTCAGTGGCAGGCTCGCGGTGAATTGCGTCCCCACGACGGCGCTGATGACGAGGTGTGGTTGCATCTTCAGGCCAAAGCCTTGATCCCGTTGACTTGTCAGCGTTGTATGGGTGTTGTTTTCACGCCCGCAGAAGTCAATCAGTGGTACCGTTTCGTGGCCAGCGAAGACATCGCCATGGCGGAAGACGACCAGTCCGAAGAAGACCTGCTGGTGATGACCCCTCAATTTGATCTGCTGGCTGTCCTGGAAGATGAGTTGTTGATGGCCCTGCCACTGGTACCTATGCATGACAGCTGCCCAGTCGCTTCTGCGTTGCAGGCTGGCGAGGCTGACATTGCAGGTGACACTGGTGTGAAAGTGAATCCTTTTGCCGTGCTGGCGCAACTCAAGAAAAAAAATTAGTTGCGGGGTGTTAAATTAAGAGTCTCGAATGCAGCGATTGTCTGGACGCCTAGAAAACGGAAGTAAGTCACCCTGTATCGAGCTATAATCAAAAGCTTCGCGTACCGACGTAGTGACACGGCCTCATACGGTCCCGCTATCCGTTGTGCGTAATTTACCAACCCCTACACCCCCTCAGGAGCGGATTATGGCCGTCCAGCAAAACAAAAAGTCACCTTCGAAGCGCGGGATGCACCGCTCGCACAATGCACTGACCGTGCCAGGTATCGCTGTGGAATCAACCACCGGTGAAACCCATTTGCGCCACCATATCAGCCCAACGGGTTTTTACCGTGGCCGCAAGGTGCTGAAATCCAAAAGCGAAGCGTAATTTCACGCTTTAAGTACTGGCCCGCACTTATACTGCGGGCCTTTCTCTTTTTAAAGTCAAATTCTTGACTGCGCGGGTTTGCTCATGATTAGGATCGCTGTAGATGCCATGGGGGGCGACGTCGGCCCCTCCGTCACTTTACCGGCAAGTCTGGCCTTTCTGGACGGCCACCCCGAGGCGGCTTTGGTGCTGGTGGGTAAACCAGAGCTTATGGCTGCGCATCCGCTATATGCCCGGCTACGTTCACATGAACGTTGCAAAATAGTTGATGCCAGCGAGGTCGTCACCATGGATGATCCGATAGAGATAGCCTTACGGCGCAAGAAGAATTCATCCATGCGGGTGACCATTAATCAAGTTCAAAACGGTATTGCCCAGGCTGCAGTGTCTGGCGGCAATACGGGCGCTTTGATGGCAATCGCTCGCTATGTACTTAAAACGATGGACGGTATCGATCGTCCGGCAATTGCCTCACAGTTGCCCAACGCGGCGGGTGGGGCCACAACAGTGCTCGATCTGGGTGCCAATGTGGACTGTACCGAAGACCATTTGCTTCAGTTTGCGGTGATGGGGTCTGCACTGGTCGCTGCCATTACCGACAACCCCGCGCCCAGTGTCGGGCTGCTGAATATTGGTGAAGAGGCCATAAAAGGCGGCGAAACCATCAAAAAGGCGGGAAAACTGTTGCGATCCGCCTCTGATTCTGGCGATATAAATTTCTATGGAAATGTTGAAGGAAACGATATTTTCAAGGGCACGACCGATATTGTGGTCTGCGATGGCTTTGTTGGTAATGTGGCGCTCAAAACCAGCGAAGGGCTGGCCAATATGATTAGTGACTTTATCAAGGCAGAATTTTCGCGCAATATGTTGACGAAGATTGCGGCTATCGTTGCTTATCCGGTGTTAATTGCATTTAAAAATAGATTTGACCATCGCCACTACAACGGCGCCGCGTTACTCGGCTTGAAGGGGTTGGTATTCAAAAGCCATGGCTCGGCGGACGCCTTTGCTTTTGAGCGGGCGCTCAATCGGGCTTATGATGCGGCTCGGAATAACTTGCTTGAGAGGGTTCGCGAGCGTATCGCCCATGCCGCGCCGTTGCTGGGTGCGGCGCAAATAGCGCTGTCAACCAAGATGGCGCTTCCGGTTTCTTCAATACCCGTCGATTCTCCAGTTTCGACACCGGCACATTAATCCATGACTCGTTATTCACGCATTACCGGCACGGGTAGTTATTTGCCACCCCGCCGACTGACCAACGCCGAACTTGCTGCCGAACTGGCGGTCAAAGGTGTTGAAACGTCCGACCAATGGATTGTGGAGCGTACCGGGATTCGGGCCCGCCACTTCGCCGCCCCAGATGTTTCCAGCAGTGACCTTGCTTTTGAAGCCGCCAAAAAGGCACTTGAAGCCGCGGGTTTGCAAGCGTCCGACATTGATCTCATCATCGTTGCCACCTCAACGCCGGATATGGTGTTTCCATCAGTGGCCTGCATCCTGCAGAACAAGCTGGGTATTAGCGGATGTCCGGCTTTTGATATCCAGGCCGTTTGCAGCGGATTTATCTATGCGTTAACCGTGGCTGACGCCATCATCAAAACCGGTTCGGCGACCAAAGCCTTGGTCATAGGCGCGGAAGTGTTTTCGCGCATTCTCGATTTTTCAGACCGGACCACCTGCGTGCTCTTCGGCGATGGAGCGGGCGCCGTGGTGCTGGAGGCATCCGACACGCCCGGCATCCTCGCCAGCGATCTGCACGCCGATGGCAAACACGTCGGTATTTTGTGTGTCCCCGGCCATGTATCGGGTGGCCAGGTGTTGGGCGACCCGCTACTGAAAATGGACGGGCAGGCCGTGTTCAAGCTGGCCGTAGGCCTTTTGGAAAGTACGGCCCGCGCCACACTGGCGAAAGCGAATCTGACTGACGCCGATGTGGACTGGATGATTCCCCATCAAGCGAACATCCGCATCATGCAAAGCACAGCCAAGAAGTTGAAAATGCCATTCGAGAAAGTCATTGTGACGGTCGATCAGCACGGCAATACTTCTGCGGCGTCGATTCCGTTGGCGCTGGATGTGTCGGTGCGAAGCGGCAAGGTCAAAAAAGGCGACACCCTTTTGTTTGAAGGGGTGGGCGGCGGCTTCACGTGGGGTGCCGTGCTTCTTAATTATTGAGATGCTGGCATTAATCCACCGTCCAGCTTCTGACAGACAGGTGGTCCCTTGGCTCTCAGACCGTCAGTTTTAACAATCTGGGCAGACCGTTTCACAGCCCTGTTGCTGGCGGGCGCTTTTGCCGTTGCGGGCTGGAAAATTATTAATCGTGATCCCGCTGGAAACTTTTTAGCAGTTCCTCAGCAGTCTGCGTTTCCGCCAGGCGCTCAGCGCGCCGTCGCGACAGCCGCGCCGGCTAAAAGCGCTCTAGCACGACATCTGTCACCGGATGGGAGGTTCCGGTTTGATGCGCAGTTTGTTTCAGCAAAACCAGGCCAAGCGGTGCATGCCGCCTCCATCGTCGAGTTGAACGATGGCCAATTGCGGGCCGTCTGGTTCTCGGGGTCTCGCGAGGGTGCCGGCGACGTCACCATTCAAACCGCAGTGATGGATGCCACCAGCCAGCATTGGAGTGGGGAAAGCACGATCTTCAACCGGCAGCAAGTTCAACAGGGCCTGTGGCGCTATGTCAAAAAACTGGGTAATCCGGTAATCGCCCGTGCACCTGATGGATCACTTTGGTTGTGGATGGTCAATGTTTCCTTGGGCGGATGGGCCGGCAGTTCCATTAGTTGGGCGCGTTCCGTGGACGATGGCGTCACTTGGAGCGTTCTCCGGCGACTGGTCACCTCCCCCTTTCTCAATATCAGCACCTTGGTCAAAGGCGCGCCGATTTTTTACCAAAACGGTTTTATTGGACTGCCGGAATATCACGAGTTTGTGACGAAATTTGGCGAAATTTTGCAAATCAACGCTCAGGGGCAGGTGGTCGATAAAATCCGCATCCCGGGCAGCCGGACCAGCCTGCAACCGGTGATGCTGGTGTCAGGATCAGAACAGGCGCAGGTGTATATGCGCTCGGGCAGTGCCCGCAACGTGATGACGTCAGCCACAAACGATGCTGGCAAAAATTGGCAGACAACGCATGAAACGACGTGGCCCAATCCCGATTCAGCGCTGGCTGGGGTTGTGACCAGTACGGGAACGCAGTGGATGGCCTTAAACCCGACCCACCGGAGCCGCGAGATTCTTGCGCTGTTGCAGACAAGCGCAGGGGGTGATTTTGAGGGCGCTCCAGAATGGGTCGTGGAATCGTCGACCAGCCCCCAAACAAACCTCTCAATCGGCAATTACGAACGTTTATTAGCTAACGAACTCAGGAGCGAAGGGGCGAGCGAAGAACAGAACCAAGCCTATGTGGCCAGCGCCAAGCGCCAGTTGTGCGGCGCTCAGAACTGCGCAGAGGAGTTTTCATACCCCTATTTATTGCAGAGCCGCGACGGCTATATTCACCTTGTGTATACGTGGCACCGTACGCGCATCAAGCATGTGCGGTTTGATCCGTTGCAGTCCCTCCAACCTGTTCGCGCCGCCCTGGCCAGCCCCCTCGATGCTCCCGCCCCTCACTGATCTGATTGCTTTGCTGGGCATCGATTTGGTGCTATGCGCCGGGTGCTTGCGCGGGCTGAACGGGCGGTCCGGAGTGACGCGTGTCAGCGGACCTGCCAAGTGGATCACCGCAATGGTTTTTGTGGTCTTGTGGTTCCCTTTGGGAGCTGACCACCTTCCGATCCTGGCTTATGTGCGCGGCATCAGTTCAGACTTAAGTGTTACGTTAGTGGCGCTCGCTGCTCTGGACTTGTCCCGTCGCTTTTTTGGGCTTCGGGCAGTGGGTCAGCAGGAGTGGAGGACGCTGAGCGGTGTGGTCGCTTGCGCAGCCTTGGTTTTATATCCGCTGGCGCTGGGGTGGGGTGATTGGGACGCCTATCGGGCCGGGTGGGGCACTCCCGGCATGTGGTTGGCTTTGTTGACGATAGCGCTTTTTTGTTGGGCCAAAGGATTGCGGCTTTTGCCGGTATTAGTCGCCCTGGCCTTGCTCGCATGGAGTGCTGGACTCCTTGAGTCCACCAATCTGTGGGACTATCTGATGGATCCCTGGTTGGCCACTGCGGCGCTTTTTCAATGCATAAGGTGGGGCGTGGTGCAATGGCTGGCACGATCCAAGCGACCAGCTTCGGGTCCTGTACCCTCGTCGCCCTGACCCGCCGCAAGCAAATCTATTTCAGCATTGAATGGCTATGGCGCGTTTTCTTAAAATGGTCGTCGATACTCTCGGGGCTGGAAGAAGTTAATAACTGGAGTAATTATTTGAAACCGTTCGCTTTTGTGTTTCCCGGGCAGGGCTCGCAGTCGGTGGGCATGCTGGATGCTTGGGGCGACCACCCTGTTATCGCGCAAACTCTGGCGGAAGCCTCTGAAGCCCTGGGTCAGGATATTGGCAGGTTGATTAAAGAAGGACCGAAAGAAGCGTTGGCCTTGACCACCAACACCCAGCCTGTGATGTTGGTCGCGGGTGTGGCCGCTTACCGAATGTGGATAGCTGAAACCGGCGTAGCGCCGACTTTGATGGCCGGCCACTCTCTGGGCGAATATTCCGCCCTAGTGGCTTCGGGCGTACTGTCCTTGTCGCAGGCCGCGCCGCTGGTGCGTTTTCGGGCGGAGGCGATGCAGGATGCCGTTCCTGTGGGTGTGGGCGCGATGGCCGCGATCCTGGGCATGGAGGCAGTTAGGGTCATTGAAGGATGCGCGGAGACGGTGCGGGCGTTTGGGCCTGATAGTTCTGAGGTGGTTGAAGCCGTCAATTTCAACGATCCTATGCAAACAGTCATTGCGGGCACGAAAGCGGCCGTGGAAAGAGCTTGCGAAGTGCTCAAAGCCAACGGTGCCAAACGTGCCCTGCCTTTGCCGGTCTCGGCGCCTTTCCATTCCAGCTTGATGAGGCCGGCTGCCGAAAAACTTAAAGAAAGATTGGCCGCGGTGGATTTTGCGGCGCCCCAAATTCCGGTCATCAACAACATCGCAGTCGCCGTCGAGATACAAGCTGACCGCATTCGGGAAGCGCTTTATGCACAGGCGTTTCGCCCGGTGCGCTGGGTAGAATGCGTCCGGGCCATCAAGGCGCAGGGGGTGACCACCCTGGTTGAATGCGGACCGGGCAAAGTGCTCGCCGGGATGGTTAAAAGAATTGATTCAGAATTGACGGGGGCGCCGTTGTTTGATCCAGTTTCGTTGGCTGCAGTGAAGGAGATGCTGGCATGAACGACGTGAAGTTTGACGGTCAAGTTGCGCTAGTCACCGGTGCATCGCGCGGAATAGGTGCCGCCATTGCGCTCGAATTAGCCGAAAAGGGTCTGAAGGTTGTTGGTACGGCGACGAGCGATGAAGGGGCTGCCAAGATCAGCAACATGCTCGCTGCATTTCCAAGCTGTATCGGCAAGAACCTGAATGTGAACGACGGGGCGGCTGCTGAGGCGCTTATAGACAGTATTGTAAAAGAGCATGGTGGCTTGCAGGTGCTTGTAAACAATGCGGGCATCACGCGCGACATGCTGGCGATGCGCTTGAAGGACGATGATTGGGACGCGGTACTGGATACCAATCTCAAAGCCGTGTTCCGCATGAGCCGTGCGGTGATGCGAACTATGATGAAGCAGCGCTATGGCCGCATCATCAGCATTACGTCGGTGGTAGGGGCGTCAGGCAATGCCGGTCAAGCCAATTACGCCGCAGCCAAGGCCGGCGTGGCAGGCATGACGCGTGCACTGGCGCGCGAATTGGGTCCCCGTAACATTACGGTAAATTGCGTGGCGCCAGGCTTTATTGAGACTGACATGACGGCTAGCTTGCCAGAGGAACAGCAAAAAGCACTTTTGGGACGAATTCCATTGGGCCATCTTGGAAAGCCCCAAGATATTGCTCATGTGGTGGCATTCGTCGCCAGTCCGCAAGCTTGCTACATCACCGGCCAGGAAATTCATGTGAATGGCGGCATGTACATGTAGTCTCCAGTCAGTGATGGGCTAGTGTGACCTTGCCTAGGGTATGAAAACGGCGGGTTGATATTGAAAAAAAAGAAATCGGAGCCGGTTTTTATTCGTCCGGCCCGGCGCCGAGGGAAACGCCGCTAACGCGGTAAAATAACGAATTAATTTACAACCCTCAGAGGGAACTATGAGCGATATCGAAGCACGTGTTAAGAAAATCATTGCCGAACAACTCGGCGTGGAAGAAGGTCAAGTCACCAGTGAAAAGGCCTTTGTGGCCGATCTGGGCGCTGACTCCCTTGACACCGTTGAACTGGTCATGGCTCTGGAAGACGAGTTTGGCATTGAGATTCCCGACGAAGACGCCGAGAAAATCACAACTGTCCAGAACGCGATTGACTACGCGAACACCCATCAAAAGGCCTAAGACTTTAGGGCCTTTGCCGTCATCAAACCTGAAAAGCCAATCACGGTCTTTTCAGGCTTTTTTCCAGGAATACTGAATGAGCCGTCGTCGTGTCGTCGTGACAGGTCTGGGTTGTGTCACCCCGGTAGGGAATACCGTGGCCGATTCCTGGGCTAATTTGCTTGCCGGGACGCCCGGTATTGACTTAATTACGCAATTTGATGCAAGCAATCTTGCCTGTAAATTCGCCGGGGAGGTCAAGGGTTTCAATATTGCGGATTACATCCCCGAAAAAGAAGCTCGGCACATGGACCGTTTCATTCATCTCGGGCTTGCCGCGGCCTTTCAGGCGGTGGCTGACAGCGGTCTGCCCACGGGCGAAGCACTGGGCGATGAGCAGGCGACCCGTATCGGTTGCAATATTGGTTCGGGTATTGGCGGTTTGCCGATGATCGAGCAGATGCATTCCGAATTGGTGAATCGTGGTCCACGCCGAATTTCACCATTTTTTGTACCTGCAACGATCATCAACATGATCTCCGGTCACGTGTCGATCAAGTTTGGCTTCAAGGGTCCCAACATCGCAGTCGTAACGGCTTGCACTACCGGCCTTCATGCAATCGGCTTATCCGCACGCATGATTGAGTATGGGGACTGCGACGCGATGGTGGCCGGCGGTGCTGAAGCGACAGTCTCGCCTCTTGGCGTTGGCGGCTTTGCAGCGGCTCGCGCACTTTCAACCCGCAATGAAGACCCGAAAACGGCTTCCCGTCCTTGGGATAAAGACCGCGATGGCTTTGTGCTGGGAGAGGGCAGTGGCGTCGTGGTGCTCGAGGAATATGAACACGCAAAAGCGCGTGGCGCCAAGATCTATGCCGAAGTCAGTGGTTTTGGTATGAGCGCCGACGCCTATCACATGACCGCACCCGATGTCGACGGTCCCCGCCGTTCGATGGTCATGGCGTTGAAAAATGCCGGCGTTAATGCCGATCAGATTCAGTATCTCAATGCGCATGGCACTTCCACGCCGTTAGGTGACCTGAACGAAACGAATGCCATTAAAGCGGCCTTCGGCAGCCATGCCAAAAACATGGTGGTCAGCTCGACCAAATCCATGACCGGCCACTTGCTGGGCGGCGCTGGCGGCATCGAGTCGGTGTTCACGGTGCTCGCATTGCATCATCAAAAAATACCGCCCACCATCAACATCTTTAATCAGGATCCCGAATGCGATCTGGATTACTGCGCCAACACAGCGCGAGATGCCAAAATCGAGATTGCGGTCAAAAACAATTTCGGATTTGGAGGCACTAATGGCACGCTGGTATTCAAGCGCGCGTGACGCAATCAGATTTAGTTTCGTTAAACATCCGTCGAACCACCAATCGCCTTGAGCACACACAACGCCCCGCCGGTTGTCTACCCGCTGGGGCGTTCGCATTTTCAGGGTTGGTTCTTGCTCGGGTTTTGGGTCGCAGGCCTGCTGTCGCTGCTGCTCTGGTTTTACGTCACCCGGCAACTGGATTGGCGGATGGATCTGGCTGTAGCCGCCGTTGTAGGTGCAGGCGTGGCAGCGCGAGCTGGCTGGAATAGTGCACCCGCTGGTCAGTTGGCATGGGATGGGGAAGTCTGGCGCTGGGAAAGTTTGAGTTACCAGACAGGAATCGCGGAGCAAGAACTCTCAGTGATTGCTGATTTCCAGCAACTGCTGCTGCTCCGGCTCGAAAACCATGCGGGCGCCAAGCTTTGGCTCTGGGTGGAGAGACGGGCATCGCCAGAGCGCTGGCTGGATTTGCGCCGGGCGGTATATTCTCCGCAGAAGTCGTCGGCCACTTCACTGCCGCGTAATTTGCTGCAGGCAGAGCCGCAGTTGGCTGTGGCAGTATCGAGTCCTGTGCCGCCTGTCGATGTCACGCAAATAAAGTCATGAGTGCCGATATCCCACCCTTGCAAGCCGAGCGTGCGGTCGATAGCGACGCCCTGCTGGTGGAGCGCGCGGTAGCGGGCGATCAAAAGGCATTTGAACTGCTGGTCATCAAATACCAGCGGCGCATTCAGCGTTTGATAGGGCGCATGGTCCGCGATGTGGATCTTGTGGAAGATATTGCCCAGGAGACGTTTATCCGGGCTTACTGTGCATTGGCGCAGTTCAGGGGCGAGGCCCAGTTCTACACTTGGCTGTACCGGATCGCGGTCAACACCGCCAAAAAGGCCTTGATGGACCTCAAGCGGAATCCGACCGTTTCGGAAAATTCCTTCAAATCTGGGGACGACGATGAAACTTCCCCGTTGGAAAACGAACTAATTAGTTCCGAAACGCCAGATGCCGTGCTGGCAAGCAAGGAAATAGCGGAAATTATTAATGCGGCGATGGACGCGTTACCGGAAGAGCTCCGCCAAGCAATCTCCTTGCGCGAAATAGAAGGGTTGAGCTACGAAGAGATATCGGAGGCCATGAATTGCCCCATTGGTACGGTTCGATCACGCATTTTTAGGGCCCGCGAAGCTATTTCGGAGAAAGTTAAGCCCTTGCTGGAAAACCAGTCGGGCAAGCGCTGGTGAAACGTGCGGATCAAAGAGTCAGAAATGCGTCCCTGTAAGTCTTGAGCGATCAAAAAAAACGGGCAGACTCGCTGCCCACGAACATGGTGAAACCGTCTATGCAAACCAGCGAACTAATGTCGGTCTTGGCGGATGGCCAATTGGCCGGTAAGGACTTTGTAGCGGCTTTGCAGACCTGCCAGCAGGATGAGTCTGCACTGGCCTGCTGGAACACCTACCACTTGATCGGTGATGTACTGCGATCTCCCGCCTCGTTGGTGTTAGGTGGGGACCTGGTTTTTGTTAGTCGGATCAGCCAGCGTTTGGCACAGCTATCCCTGGATGGGGTGGAGCTTCGTTCTCTTGAATTCGGTTCTGTACTGCCGACCGAGGGACCAGCCGCCGAGGAAGTTACCCATCGCCGCGGCCCGGCGTCCAACGATGGTAATTTCCGTTGGAAGCTGGTGGCTGGTTTTGCTTCTTTGGCGGCCGTCTCGGCACTTGCTTGGGACGTATCCAGCTTTCTGACTACGGTCTCTGCTCCGCAGCAACTCGCCCAGATTTCAGGGCCCCACCAATTGGTTGTGGATTCACCACGGGGCCCGATGGCGGGCGACGCCCGGCTTTATGAGTTGCTGGCTGCGCACAAGCAGTTGAGCGGTATGTCCGCCTTGCAGGAGCCCTCAGGCTTTTTGCGAAATGCTACTTTTGAAACGTCGCAAAACACGGGGCGCTGACTCCACGTTGAGTTCCGGTAATGTTCGCAAAAATCCATGAAATTTAAGTCTTTTTGTTTTCTGACCATTGCAGGATTTGTGCTCTTTGCTATGAATTATGTAGCAGCTCAGGCACCTTCATCGGTGGCCCAATTTCCAGCCGAAACGACTCAGGGAAAAATAGCGCCCTCGGGCGGTAGCGCAGGACGGGAGGCGATAAGCCTGGGAGCCAGTTCCAACGCACCGGCTTTAGCGGCAGAGTCCAAGAGCGTCAATGACTGGTTGATGCGCATGCACGATGCTTCAAGAAAACGGGCCTATATCGGAACCTTTGTCGTGTCGTCAGGCGGCGTGATGTCAAGTGCGAAAATCTGGCATGTCTGCGAAGGCAACCAACAGATGGAACGGATTGAAACGCTTACGGGTGCCCCGCGGTCTATTTTCCGGCACAACGATCAGGTGATCACCTTTATGCCCGACCAGAAGGTGGTTCGCAGTGAAAAACGGGAGTCGTCAGACATGTTTCCCGAGTTTCTTCAGTCGGCCGATAGCCACATCGCCGACTTTTACAAGATTCGGTCGGACGGCGTCGAGCGGGTGGCGGGGGTCAAGTCTGACATCATCATGCTCGTTCCCAAGGACAACATGCGATTTGGCTACCGTGTCTGGACCGAGCAGAAGAAAGGCTTGGTGGTAAAACTGCAGACACTGGACATCGATGGCAAGGTGCTTGAGCAGGCCGGGTTTTCAGAGCTGCAACTCGATGCGCCCGTCAAGATGGATAAACTCATTCGGATGATGGGCAAAGTAGAGGGCTACCATGTTGAAAAAGCCGTCTTGGTGAAGACGACGGCAAGTGTCGAAGGCTGGGTTTTGAAGGCGCCCGTGGCCGGCTTTAAACCGATGAGTTGCTATAAGCGTCCGCCTGTCTCGACTGTGGGCGATGAACCTCTACAGTGGGTTTTTTCCGATGGCCTTGCCTCTGTTTCCATCTTTGTGGAGCCCTTTGATCCGCAGCGTCATGGTAAGGAATCCACGTTGTCATTGGGCGCTACCCAGACGATAACTAAGCGCATGGATGGGTACTGGATAACCATCATGGGAGAAGCGCCCATTACAACTTTACGGCTCTTCGCCAGTGGGCTGGAGCATAAGAAGTAAGACGGGGCGCTCCAGCAAGAATTTCCGAAAAACGTTGCGCCTATGGGCGGATTGTTTTTCTTGCTGCTGACCCCCAACTGCCTGACTTGATGTAACGATAACTTTTTTTGCCTGACTACCAATACTTATGACGAGGTTGATGATGCATGAATCGAATTTAAAATCCCTGCGTTCCTATCTCGCGGCGGGTTTATTGACCGTTGTTGCCGCGACCGCCGCGCTGCCTGTCACACCCGTGTGGGCGCAAACGCGCACCTTGCCCGACTTCACCGATCTGGTTGAGCAAGTTGGCCCCTCGGTGGTTAACATCCGTACCCTTGAAAAAGTCAAGACCTCTGCCGGAGGAGGTGCCGATGAGCAAATGCTCGAATTCTTCCGGCGTTTCGGCATTCCCGTGCCGCCCAACATGCCCCGAACACCACATCCTGATCGCAACCAGCCGCAGTTGCCCGACGAGGATCAGCCCCGTGGCGTGGGTTCTGGGTTCATCCTGACGGCGGACGGCTTCGTCATGACCAATGCGCATGTGGTTGAAGGCGCGGATGAGGTGGTCGTCACGCTGACCGACAAGCGTGAATTCAAAGCCAGAATCATTGGCGTTGACAAACGCAGCGATGTTGCCGTGGTGAAGATTGAGGCTAATGGACTAGCGGCCGTGAAAATTGGCGATATAAACCGCCTTAAGGTGGGCGAATGGGTCATGGCTATCGGCTCACCGTTTGGCCTTGAAAACACGGTTACTGCGGGGATTGTCAGCGCAAAGCAGCGCGATACCGGCGACTACCTACCCTTCATCCAGACCGATGTGGCGATCAACCCCGGGAACTCGGGTGGACCTTTGATCAATATGCGCGGAGAGGTCGTGGGCATTAACAGCCAGATCTATTCACGTTCAGGCGGCTTTCAGGGCATATCCTTTGCCATCCCCATTGACGAGGCGACCCGCGTGGCTGACCAGTTGCGCGTTAGCGGCAAAGTAACGCGCGGGCGCATCGGCGTTCAGATTGACCAGGTAACCAAAGAGGTGGCCGAATCTATAGGGCTTGGCAAGACCCAGGGCGCGCTTGTGAGAGGCGTGGAGAGCGGCGCACCTGCGGAAAAAGCGGGCATAGAAGCTGGCGACATTATCATTAAGTTTGACGGCAAGCCGATTGAGAAAGCCGGTGATCTCCCGCGTATGGTCGGCAATGTGAAGCCGGGTGTCAAAGCGGTGGTGACTGTATTCAGACGCGGATCGACCAAAGATTTGGCCGTCATCATCGGCGAAATGGAATCCGAAAAACCAGTTCAGAAAACTTCGGGGCCAGAGCCCAAACCGCCATCGGCTGGCCCCGCGAAAGTGCTGGGTATGGTTCTGAGCGAGCTACCTGATTCGCAGAAAAAAGAGCTCAAGATCAAGGGCGGCGTGAAAGTGGAAACCGCTGACGGCGCAGCTGCCCGGGCCGGGCTTCGGGAAGGCGATGTGATCGTGGCGATTGCAAATTCTGAAATCAAGAGTGTCAAAGAGTTCGACGCTGCGCTGGCGAGGATCGACAAATCGAAGGCGGTCAACGTGTTGTTTCGGCGCGGCGAGTGGGCGCAGTATGCGCTGATCCGACCTGCACATTGAAGGGCACGGTTTCTCTGGTTGGAAGCCAAACCAATTAGCTAAGTTTTTAATTCCCGCAAAACCCCGTATTTTTTTAGCAAGGGGTTTTTCTGAGCGAGCCAACACTTTTCTAGGCTTAAAACAACTTTTTATTGAGAGAGAAATTCATAAATTTGTTTGTAGCCACCTATTTAAGGCTTCGTCATGGATCGATTTCTATATAATTCTGCAAGACTTCTGCATTTTTTAGATATAAAGAAACCGGGAACAAATGGGTTCAAGTTTATTGGAGCTATCCCGGGCTGATCCACAGGTCATCCACATGTTGTCCAGAGGTCATCAACATAAAATTGTGAATAAGTTGTGCATAAGTTTCCTGTTGCTAGCTTGCAACGACAAAAATATGGCTGTTTTGGGGCTGTTCGCTAAAGGCTTTTTGCCTACAATGAACTTCCAACTATCGCAGTTGCCATAGATTGTTGGTTCAGGGCGCGTCGCTACTTGACGCGCCCTTTTTTATGGTCTTTTGCGAATAGTCTTTAATCTCTTCGCAATACTTTCAAGTACTTAGGCGTTCTCGTTGATGAATCACATCAGAAATTTTTCGATCATTGCACACATTGATCATGGCAAATCCACGCTTGCAGACAGGATCATCCAGCGTTGTGGTGGCCTGCAAGATCGCGAGATGAGTGCTCAGGTGCTTGATTCGATGGATATCGAAAAAGAGCGTGGGATAACTATCAAGGCGCAGACCGCCGCGTTGAAATACAAGGCACTCGATGGTCAGATTTATCACCTCAATCTGATCGACACCCCGGGACATGTCGACTTTTCTTACGAGGTCAGTCGCTCGTTGTCTGCCTGTGAAGGTGCGTTGTTGGTGGTGGATGCCAGCCAAGGTGTCGAGGCACAGACTGTTGCCAACTGCTACACGGCATTGGAGTTGGGTGTGGAGGTTGTACCCGTGTTGAATAAAATGGATTTGCCGCAGGCCGACCCAGACAACGCCAGGCAGGAAATCGAAGACGTGATCGGTATTGATGCGACCGACGCGATTCCGTGCAGTGCCAAGACCGGCATGGGTATTGACGAAATTCTGGAAGCTGTGATTGCTCGGATCCCACCCCCCAAAGGCAACCCGAACGGCGCCCTGCGCGCGATGATTATTGACAGCTGGTACGACGCCTACGTGGGCGTGGTCATGCTGGTACGTGTGGTGGATGGGCGCTTGGCCAAGGGTGATCGGATCAAGCTCATGGCCAGTGAAGCCACCTACAACGCAGATCAGTTGGGCGTCTTCACCCCCCACACCGAGGAGCGTCAGTCACTCGAAGCCGGAGAAGTGGGCTTTGTGATCGCAGGCATCAAGGAACTTCAGGCGGCGCGGGTCGGCGATACCCTGACCATGATCAAGCCCGGTACGGGTGGCGCTGCTTTCACGGCCACCGAGCCGTTGCCTGGCTTCAAGGAAATCCAGCCTCAAGTGTTCGCCGGCCTCTATCCGAGCGAGGCTAGCGAGTACGAGTCGCTGCGAGACGCGCTGGAAAAGCTCAAGCTCAACGATGCATCGCTGCATTACGAGCCTGAAGTCAGTCAAGCCCTTGGCTTTGGATTTCGTTGCGGATTTCTGGGCCTGCTTCACATGGAAATTGTCCAGGAGCGGTTGGAGCGGGAGTTCGATCAGGATCTGATCACGACGGCGCCTAGTGTGGTGTACGAAGTGGTCAAGGCCGATGGCGAAATCATGCGGGTCGAGAATCCGTCGAAAATCCCCGACGCCGGAAGAGTCAGTGAGATTCGCGAACCCATCGTCACAGTGCATCTTTATATGCCGCAAGATTGTGTAGGCGCCGTCATGACGCTGGCCAATCTCAAGCGCGGCGTTCAGTTGAACATGGCCTACCACGGCAAGCAGGTCATGCTGACGTACGAGATGCCTCTGGGCGAAATCGTGCTGGACTTCTTTGACAAGCTGAAATCCGTCTCTCGCGGCTACGCATCGATGGATTATGAGTTCAAGGAATTCAGGGCCTCCGATGTGGTGAAAGTCGATATTTTGCTCAATGGCGAGAAAGTAGACGCGCTGTCCATCATCGTTCACCGCAGTCAGTCGGCCTATCGGGGGCGAGCCGTAGTGGCCAAAATGCGTGAAATTATTTCTCGACAGCAATTCGACGTGGCGATCCAGGCAGCCATCGGGGCCAACATTATTGCGCGTGAGACAATTAAGGCGCTGCGCAAGAACGTGATCGCCAAGTGCTACGGCGGCGATATTTCACGTAAGCGCAAACTCCTTGAAAAACAAAAAGCAGGAAAAAAACGCATGAAACAAATCGGTTCTGTGGAGGTACCTCAAGAGGCGTTCCTCGCCATATTGCAGGTAGAAGATTAATGCGCAGCGTAATGAGTTCAATCACGGCGGTGGTGCTGGCGGCGTTTGTGGGTTACGGCGCGGCCTGGTATTTGGGTGCTGTAGAGGGCAATTTTTCTCTGCTGCTGTTTTTGGCCACGGTGGTCACTGGCATCTACTGGCTTGCCGAGCGATTTTATTTTCTGCCACAGCGGCGACAAGCCGTTGTAGCGCTCGAAGTGAGCGCTTTGAGTCGCCAGGCTGAACTAACCAAAATGGGCATTAGCCAAGTCGACGACAACACCAAGGAAGTCAAAGCTCGCCTCATCATGCAGCCGTGGTGGCTGGACTGGACCGCTGGCTTGTTTCCGGTGATTGTCGTGGTGTTTCTGCTGCGTTCTTTTCTGTTTGAGCCTTTCAAGATTCCGTCTGGTTCCATGATCCCGACCTTGCTCGTCAACGACCTGATTTTGGTTAATAAATTTCACTATGGTGTGCGCCTGCCGGTCATTAACACCAAGATATTTGACAACCACAGCCCGGAGCGCGGTGATGTGATGGTATTCCGCTATCCACCCAAACCTAGCCTGGATTACATCAAACGCGTTGTCGGCATCCCTGGCGACGAGGTGGCTTACCTTAACAAGAAGCTCACCATCAATGGGAAACCTTTGGTCAAGACACCCTTGCCCGATTTTTTTGATGAGGATGCGCTGCGCTACGCAAAGCAGTTTCAGGAGGTCAATGGCGACCGGAAATACCGACTGCTCAACGACGAAGATCGTCCGGCTTTCATCCCGGGTGCTGATGACTTTCCCTTCAAAGAAAATTGCCGTTACAGCAGCGAGGGCGTCGTGTGCAAGGTGCCGGAAGGGCACTATTTCATGATGGGGGACAACCGCGATAATTCACTGGATTCCCGCTATTGGGGTTTTGTCCCAGAGAAGAACATTGTGGGTAAGGCCTTTTTTGTATGGATGAATTTCGGCAACCTGAAACGTATTGGTGCTTTCCAGTAATTTCGACCTTGGGGCAGGCACTAGGGAGTGCTCAGCTAACTGTTTAATAGGACTCACATGGCTTTCTAGTCAACGCAGGAGAAAAAAATGAAATATCAGCAGCATGGAATTTCCTTCATCGGCCTCTTGTTTGTGGGGGGCGTTTTGGCGGTCGCTAGCGTCTTGATTGTCCAGGTTGTGCCAACGCTGATTGAATTCCAGGCCATTACCAAGGCGGCCAGCAAAGCCACCGAGGGCGGCACAGTCGCAGAAATAAGAGCTATTTTCGACAAGGCCGCAGCGGTTGATGACATTAAATCAATTTCGGGAAAAGATTTGGAAGTGACCAAGGAAGGCGATAAGACCGTTGTCGGTTTTGCGTACACCAGAGAAATTCACTTGGCTGGCCCTGCGTACCTGCTGCTTAAGTACAACAGTCGATCGAAGTAAGTGCGAGCCACTGCCACCTCAAGCGCCGACTTGCTTGCCCTGCAAAAGTGCCTTCAGCACGATTTTTCCAATCCCAAGCTGCTCGCACAGGCGCTGACGCATCGCAGTTTTTCAGCCGACAACAACGAACGAATCGAGTTTTTAGGTGATTCCGTCCTGAATTTGGCCGTGGCCGCCCTGTTGTACGAACAGCTCAGCGAGGTCCCCGAGGGCGATTTGTCGCGGGTACGTGCCAACCTTGTCAAGCAGGACACCCTTCACAAACTGGCTTTGGTGCTCGGTCTGCCGGACCGGTTGCGGCTGGGCGAAGGGGAAGCCAAATCTGGTGGACAGAATCGGCCGTCCATATTAGCCGATGCCTTGGAAGCGGTGATTGGCGCGGTGTACCTGGATGCGGGCTTCGACAAGGCCGACCAGTTGGTGCGGCGCCTATTCAAGGATGTCGAAATCAACCCCCAGATGCAGGCCATCGGCAAAGACCCGAAGACCGAATTACAGGAGTGGTTGCAAGGCCGCAAAATGAAGTTGCCGATTTACCGCGTGGTAGGCACCATGGGGGCTGCGCACAAGCAGACATTCGAGGTGGAGTGTGAGATAACCGAATATGGTCGGGCTGAGCGCGGCATCGGCGGCTCTCGCCGAGTCGGCGAGCAGGCGGCCGCAACGGCCATGCTGATGTTTGTCAAAACGCTGGATTCCTGACTCAGCGCTATAAAAACTTTAGCCCAACACCTTTAAAGATTATGAGTACAGGTAAAAAAGAACCTAAAAAACCAATAAAAGCGGCCGCAAAAGCGCCGATCAATGCGCCGGGGGTGAAGTCCCTTGAACCAGGGCCTGGTCAAGATGCGCTCGGAGCCATGCTGGCTAACGCGTTGTTGTCCCGGGGCGCGGCGGTGCCTGCCGCCGATCTCCTTTCCACCGTCGACATTCCACCCGTCGGCGATCAGCGGTGCGGCCTGATTGCCATTGTCGGCAAACCCAATGTGGGTAAATCAACCTTGCTGAATGCGCTGGTGGGCCAGAAAATCAGCATTACATCGCGCAAGGCTCAGACCACACGGCATCGCATCACAGGCATGCGCACCGTCAACGCAACCCAGTTTGTATTTGTGGACACGCCGGGATTTCAGACCCGGCATGCCAACGCTTTGAACCGTTCGTTGAATCGCACGGTCGTCGGAGCCGTCAACGATGTGGATTTGATCGTGTTTGTTGTGGAAGCGGGCCAGTTCAACCAGGCCGATGCCAGGGTGCTGTCTTTGTTGCCCGAAAAAACACCCGCAATTTTGTTGGCTAATAAGTTTGACCTGATTCATCGCCGCGCTGAAATTGCTCCATGGCTTAAGGAGATGCAGGAGCGCCACAACTTCGCAGAGTTTGTGCCCATGTCGGCCAACAGTAGCAAGGATGTCGAGCGCTTGTTCGGTATTTGCGAAAAATATCTTCCGCTACAACCGTGGATGTACGGCGCAGACGAACTGACCGATCGCAGCGACCGCTTTATGGCCGCCGAGATCATTCGCGAAAAACTGTTTCGTCTTACGGGCGACGAGTTACCTTACACCTCGACCGTGTTGATTGACCAGTATCAGGAAGAGGGTAATCTGCGCAAGATCGCTGCGACCATCGTGGTTGAACGCGACGGTCACAAGGGCATGATCATTGGCGAAAAAGGCGAGAAACTGAAACGTATCGGAACCGAAGCCCGGCACGAGTTGGAAGCGCTGACGGGGGGCAAGGTGTTTCTTGAGATATGGGTGAAGGTTCGCTCGGGCTGGGCTGATGATGAGGCTCGGGTTAAAACTTTTGGCTATGAGTAACTTGTTGGACACCCTGTTTTTCACTTTGTGCCGGGCGCTGCTCCCAAAAGGTTTTGAACCTTCTTGGAAGGGGCCGGCGCGGCGTTCTGAGGCATTCCCGACCGCGTGTGCGCTGCTACCGCCCGCTAGAGTCGCCATCACTCGGTATGTTGAAGCGGTTGCATGAGGACTTAGGCTGTGGCGGTTAAACGCATCAGTGACGAGCCCGCTTATGTGTTGCACCGCTACGACTGGAGCGAGTCCAGCCTGATCCTGGAGGTTTTCACCCGCCAGTACGGGCGGCTGGCGCTGGTTGCACGAGGCGCAAAAAAGCCCAGCTCCCGTTTCCGTCCGATTTTGCTGCCCCTGCAGCCTCTGCATGTTGCTTTTGGCGGGGATGCTGAAATCCGCACCCTCAAAAGTGCTGAATGGCAAGGTGGCCATGTCATGCCTACGGGCGACGCCCTGTTGTCGGGCTACTATGTCAATGAATTGCTGATGCGCCTGCTGGCCCGCGATGACCCGCATCCAGCCCTTTTCGACAGCTATTCCGCCACGGTCCAACTGCTTGCCAGTCAGAGCATCGACACGCTGCAGCTGGCGCTGCGGGCGTTTGAACTGCGCTTGCTGCGCGACATCGGCCTCTTGCCCATGCTGGATGCTGAAACCGCGACGCTGGGCCGTCTAGAAAGCCACACCCGCTATGTATTGGTGCCGGAGGCTGGTCTTAGACAGGCGCACGACGACGACCGTGCCAGCCTGCCGGGGGAGCAATGGGAGTCACTTCAGCGGGCGCTGGACAATGACGCCCCGTTTTCCGACACTGTTCGAGCCTGTATTCCCAGCCTTGGTGAACTTAAAATCCAGCTTCGCGCGTTGCTGCACTACCATTGCGGTGTGAAGGTTTTAAAAACTCGGCAAATGATGATGGATCTGCAAGCTCTCTAACAATCAATATCGCCATGACAACCTTTTCTCCATCCGCGCCTAAGGCTGCTCCCGAGGTCAATCACAAGACGGTCCTGTCGGTCAACGTGAATAAAGTAGCATTGCTTCGCAATACGCGGCACCTCGACATCCCGAGCGTCACGCGAGCCGCCGAGTTGTGTCTGCAGGCCGGCGCGCACGGTATTACGGTGCATCCGCGACCCGACGAGCGTCATATTCGTCCCGCCGATGTGTACGAAATCGCCGCGCTGATGAAAGACTGGCCTCACTGCGAATTCAATATTGAAGGTAATCCGTTCCAGAATCTGATGCACTTTGTGCGGGACCTATCAGCCCGAGGCTTGCCGCTGCATCAATGCACCTTTGTGCCGGATAGCGAGGATCAGTTCACCAGTGACCATGGCTGGAACTTTCCAGACGACGCAGAGCGTCTCAAACCCCTTATTGAGCAGGCGCACGCGCGGGGAGTGCGGGTGAGCCTTTTCATGGATCCAGTCTCTGAAGCAATGGCCGCAGCAAAAGCTGTGGGCGCCGACCGGGTTGAGTTCTATACCGCTTCCTACGCGCATCCCGGGTCAGCGGCCGAAAAAAAAGGTGTTTTAAGCCGTTTCGTCCTTGCCGGAAAAGCCGCAGCAGTTATGAATTTAGGGGTGAATGCCGGTCATGACTTAAACCGTGACAACCTTACGGCCTTCCTGCGGGCAATGCCTGGCGTGAGGGAGGTATCCATCGGTCACGCGCTGATCGCCGATGCGCTGGAGCTGGGTTACAGTGCTGCGGTCAAAGATTACCTGCGATGCATTGACGAGGCTTTTATTAAGGTTCTTCCTGCTACCCCCGTCTCAGTTGCCCGATGATCTACGGCATTGGGACTGACATTTGCGATGTGCGCCGTATTCGAGCGAGTTTTGAACGCCATGGCGAGCGGTTTGCCCGCAAGATCCTCAGCGATGGCGAACTCGACACTTGGAAGGCCCGTGGTACGCGCTGGCCGGACCGGGGCGTCAGTTACCTTGCTACGCGCTTTTCCGCGAAGGAAGCCTTCAGCAAAGCCATTGGCCTGGGAATGCGTCTTCCCATGACTTGGCGCCACTGCGAAATTGCCAATGCGGCAGCCGGACGGCCCGAGATAGTGTTGCACGGCACGTTGAAGGCCTGGTTTGAGGCGCGCCATCTCACTGCCTTTGTCACCGTGACCGACGAAACCGATTACGCCGCCAGTTTTGTGGTGGTAGAACGCGGCCGGTTTCCAGGCTAAGACTCCCACTCTGTAAACCATGACTTCACTCGTTTCTGAACACGCCCCTCTCATCATTGACATTGCCGGCCTGTCGCTTAGCAAAGCCGATCGCCGTCGACTCAAGCATCCGCTCACCGGCGGCGTCATATTGTTTGGCCGCAACTGGAAAGACCGCCAGCAGCTCGTTGACCTCTGCGCTGAAATCAAAAGCGTGCGCGAAGAGCTGCTAATCTGTGTTGACCACGAAGGCGGCCGCGTACAGCGCTTTCGTACCGATGGTTTTACCCATTTGCCGCCGATGCGCGCGTTGGGCGATTGCTGGATAAAAGATCAGCTCGCGGCCACCAATGCGGCCACTGCCAGTGGCTACGTGCTGGGGGCTGAGCTGCGGGCCTGCGGTGTGGATTTGAGCTTCACGCCGGTGCTCGATTTGGACTATGGGGAAAGCGGCGTCATCGGCGACCGCGCCTTTGGGCGTGATCCGCGGGTGGTCAGTTTGCTGGCCAAAAGTTTGATGCATGGGATGCTGCAAAGCGGCATGTCCAATTGTGGCAAACACTTTCCCGGTCATGGTTTTGTGAAAGCGGATTCGCACACCGACATTCCGATTGATAAACGCAGCCTAAAGGCGATTCTGGCAGATGACGCCGCGCCTTATGAATGGCTTAACACGACGCTCACCGGCGTGATGCCCGCGCATGTTATTTATCCCAAAGTGGATCCGCGACCTGCCGGATTTTCGAGCAAGTGGCTTAACTTTATTCTGCGCAGTCAGCTCGGCTTTGGTGGCGCGATTTTTAGCGATGACCTGAGCATGGCGGGTGCGCGCATGATAGACGGTCACGATGTGAGTTACACCCAGGCGGCAGTCACTGCGCTCAATGCTGGCTGCGACATGGTAGTGCTGTGCAATCAATCGGTGGGTGAAGGCAAACCGTTAGACGAAATACTCGAAGGCTTGGCCGAGGCTCTTCTAAAGGGCCAATGGGAGGCTATGGAGGCTAGCGAACTGCGCCGGCGGGCATTGTTACCGCAAAGCAGGGCGCTCGCTTGGGATGCCCTGATGGTTCAGCCCGCATACATGCATGCGCTTGGCCTTCTACCGTAACCGCCGCATTCCTGAATCGCGCTGATCAGCCCGAAGAGGCATTGGCAGGCCAAGCCAGTTTGCCGGCGGCGTCGATGTGAGTCAGGTAAACCCGCAGGTCGAATTCATACTGATGGTAGCGTGGCTCCATGTGAGTGCAGAGCTGGTAAAACGCTTTGTCGTGCCCCTTTTCCTTGATATGAGCCAGTTCGTGCACTGTAATCATCCGCAGGAATTCCACCGGTACTTCCTTGAACAGCGTCGCCACGCGAATCTCCCGCTTGGCCTTGAGCTTGTGACCCTGAACGCGAGACACGGTCGTGTGCGTCCCCAGCGCGTGAGAAATGACGTGGAGCTTGCTGTCAAACGTCACTTTGGAGAGCGGCTCGGCGTTGCGTAGGAAATCGCCTTTCAGCGCCATGACGTAATCGTACAAAGCCTTATCGGTTCGTACCCCGTGGGCATGACGGTATTTATTGAGCAGCATATTGCCCAGCCGCCCCTGCGCCAGCAGCTGTTGCACCTGTGTCTGGAGATTTTCGGGATACCCGGCAAGGTATTTCATTGAAAAAGGCATCAGTTTAGCTATCAAATGAATAGCTCATGTGGCTTTAGCGACCGCGCTAAGGGAGTAAATGACCAAGAAGCTTCTCAAACTTCGCGCCGGAGTGCCGGAAACAGAATCACATCCCGGATGCTGGGGCTGTCAGTCAGCAACATCATCAGGCGGTCTATGCCTATCCCGCAGCCCCCGGTTGGCGGCATACCGTACTCCAGCGCACGGATGAAGTCGTGGTCGTAGAACATGGCTTCGTCATCACCGCCGTCCTTGGCCGCCACCTGAGCATTGAAGCGTGCGGCTTGTTCTTCGGCGTCGTTCAGCTCGCTGAACCCATTGCCGAATTCGCGGCCGGTGATGTAAAGCTCAAAGCGTTCGGTCACGCCAGGATTGGTGTCGCTGGCGCGGGCGAGTGGCGAAATTTCAACTGGGTGTTCGCAGATAAAGGTAGGTTGCCAGAGTTTTTCTTCAACGGTTTCTTCAAAATACAGCACTTGCAAACTTGCAAGGGAACGAGCCTGCAGGCGGTTTTTCGCTTCGGTCAAACCCAGCTTTTTCAACGCGTCGATCAGCCATCCCGCGTCGTCCACATGGTCTCCGGCTTCGGTATGTTTGAGGATGGCCTCGCGGATGGTGATGCGCTCAAAGGGCTGACTCAAGTCAACCGCTTTGCCGCCATAGGTCATTTGCAATGATCCAACCACCTTTTGTGCCGCGTCCCGAACCAGTGCTTCGGTAAATGTCATCAAATCGGCGTAGTTCCACCATGCCGCGTAGAACTCCATCATGGTGAACTCCGGGTTGTGGCGAACGCTGATGCCCTCGTTGCGGTAGCTGCGGTTGATTTCAAATACCCGTTCAAAGCCGCCCACGATCAGACGCTTGAGGTAGAGTTCGGGCGCGATGCGCAAGAACATTTCCTGGTCCAGCGCGTTGTGGTGGGTTTTGAATGGTTTGGCATTGGCACCGCCCGGAATCGGGTGGAGCATGGGGGTTTCCACTTCAAGAAAATCATGGGCGACCATGAACTCACGAATTCCGCTCACAGCCTTGCTGCGTGCCATAAAACGCTTGCGTGCTGCTTCGTCCATGATGAGGTCTACATAGCGCTGACGGTATTTGACTTCCTGATCCGCCATGCCATGAAATTTGTCGGGCAGGGGCCGAAGGCTTTTGGTCACCAGCCGAATCCTGTCGGCGTGAATGGACAGCTCGCCCGTTTTGGTTTTGAACAGCGTGCCCGCCGCCGACACGATGTCGCCCAAGTCCCAGTGCTTGAAGGCTGCGTGAACGTCTTCGCCTACCCCGTCATTGTTGATGTAAACCTGAATCCGTCCGCCGGACGGGCCAAACGAGGCGTCTTGCAAAGTTGCAAAGCTGGCTTTTCCCATCACGCGCTTGAGCATCATCCGCCCCGCGACGTGAACCTTGACCGCCAGCGACTCCAGTTCGTCCTTGCTTTTGCTGTCATATTGCGCGAATAGCGCTTCGGCCCGGTGTTCAGGCTTGACGTCGTTGGGGAAAGCGACGCCTTTACCGTCGGCCTCGTTTTGGCGGAGTAGTTTGAGCTTTTCGCGGCGTTCGATGATCAACCGGTTTTCATCCTGTGGAGCGGGGGCAGCGCTGGCTGCTGGGAGGGCGTTTAGTGGGGTGGACATAAGGTCGGTATTCCGGAAAGAGGTCGAGAAAGAGGGCGATGCGCCCTCTGCAAAAAGGGGGCTGAAAAACGCAGAACCTCTAATTTTAAGTTTTTCAGCGGCTGTTTTTTCCGCAGCGTGCTCAGGACGGCGTATTTACTCGGCCATACGGCGCAAACATTCGCCCAAAATTCAGAACGAAATACCGGTTCGTTCCAAAATATCGCCGACCAGCTCGAGTCTTAGCAACGGGTTATCCAGCATCATTAGCCTTTGTCGTAGCTCTAGCGGCATCGGCAGCAATTCACACCAGCGATTGGCGACCCAGCCGCAGTCATCCAGCGTGTACGGCGGCAATAGCGGCATTTGGGCAGCGGGAACGCCACGCTCTTTCAGGCTAGCGATCAATTTGGCAAGTGCCGAGGCGGTACTCTGCAAATCGTCGGGAATCCGGACGGACTGATCGTCCATCAGCCGGGTGACATCGGCGATCCAAAGACCATGTTTGAGTTTTTCCCGTCTGAAAATTTCAAACCGGTGAGTCCCCACGCAGTTGATCACCATCAGGCCAGGCTGGGATATCGAAAAATCGGTGATCGTTGCCAGGGTGCCCACGTTGCTGAAGGCCTCGGGCGCAAAATCACCTGCGGCGCGGTTGGGCGCCGTATGGTTGGGTCGGCGTACCTCCGAACCCTCAGTGAGCGAGACGATACCAAAAGGCGCTCCGGCCTTATGGCATTTGCCGATCATGTCGAGGTAGCGGACTTCAAAAATTCGCAGCGGTAGCAAACCGCCAGGATACAGAACGGTGTCTAGCGGAAACAGCGGGAGGGAGATCAGTGTCAGGTCGTCGGACATGGCGTCGTGCTTCAAATTGTGATCACCCATATCATCCCACGCTCCCTTGGAGTTACTTCTCTTCTGCACTCAAACACGCTAGGCCCAAAGGGACTATCCGATCGGCAGAAGAGCAGCGACGATACTTTCTTTTAGCTCACTGCGTCTGCCGGTTGTTTGAGCAGCATGGCCAGCGAGTTGGCCACCGTCTTGCGCAGTTCCCGGCGATCACAAATGAAATCAATGGCGCCTGTCGTTTGAAGGAATTCTGCGCGCTGAAACCCCTCGGGGAGGGTCACCCGCACAGTGGATTCAATGACGCGCGGGCCAGCGAAGCCTATCAGGGCCTTGGGCTCGGCGATCACGATGTCACCTACAAACGCAAAACCGGCACTGACGCCCCCCATGGTCGGATCGGTCAGCACGCTGATGTAAGGCAGATCTTTTTTGGCCAAGCGAGTTAGCGCCGCATTGGTTTTGGCCATCTGCATCAGGCTCAAGATACCCTCTTGCATACGCGCGCCCCCGGTGGCTGTGAAGCAGATAAACGGTACCTTTTGCTCGATGGCTGCATGCACACCCCTGACAAAGCGCTCGCCCACCACGCTCCCCATGCTGCCACCCATGAAGTCAAATTCAAAACAGGCGACCACGACGGCAATGCTGTGTACAGCACCGCCCATCACGACCAGCGCATCGGTTTCGCCAGTGTTCTCCATGGCCTCCTTGAGGCGCTCGGGGTATTTTCGGCTGTCCTTGAACTTAAGGGCATCCACCGGGAGCACTTCCTGCCCTAGTTCGTAGCGGCCTTCGGCGTCGAGGAAGGCGTCCAACCGGGCTCGTGCGCCGATACGGTGGTGGTGGCTGCACTGCGGGCAGACGTTCTGGTTTTTTTCCAGATCGGTCTTGTACAGCACGGCCTCGCAACTCGGACACTTGATCCACAAACCTTCAGGCACACTGCGGCGCTCGGTCGGGTTGGTGGGATTGATTTTTGGCGGAAGGAGTTTTTCTAACCAAGACATGGAGGTGGTCCTTGTGGGGATACGCGCTAGCGAAGCCGCTTTTGCTGCCATCGTTCGCAGCAGAAAAGCACAATTATGCGCTGGCTTTGGCGCACTAAAAATCAGTCCAAAGCCATTCGAATTTCCTTTAAAAAGTCGCGCGCAACCGCCGCGACTTTTTCCCGAGGCTGTTTCTCGATCAACTGAATGATCTTGCTGCCAATGACCACTGCGTCAGCGACTTTGCTGATGGCTTTAGCGGTCGCGGCGTCTCGAATGCCAAATCCCACGCCCACAGGTATGCTGACGTGTCGGCGAATGCGCGGAAGCATGGTTTCCACGGCATGTACATCCAGCGTACCCGCTCCTGTTACGCCTTTTAAAGAAACGTAATACACATAGCCGCTGGCCACTTCTGCCACTTGCGCCATGCGCGCGTCAGTACTTGTGGGTGCCAGTAAAAAGATCAGATCCATGCCGTGGTCACGCAGCTTGCGGGCAAATTCCACACACTCTTCAGGCGGGTAGTCAACGATCAACACGCCATCGACTCCGGCTTGGGCGGCGTCCCGGATGAAAGCGCTTTCGGATTGGCCCGCGCCGTGTTTGATGTCGTAGCGCTCGACCGGATTGGCGTAGCCCATCAGCACCACGGGGGTTTTATTGTCTTTCGTACGGAAGACTCGCACCATCTCGATAACCTGATCCAGTCCGACACCGAAGGCGAGTGCTTTGTCTCCGGCTTTCTGGATCACCGGTCCGTCGGCGCTCGGGTCGGAAAAAGGCACGCCCAGCTCGATCACGTCGGCGCCTCCGGCCACCATCCCGTGCATCAACTCCGGGGTAATGTCAGCAAACGGAAAGCCTGCGGTAACGTACGGAATGAGCGCCTTGCGGCCTCTACTTTTCAAGCTGGCGAAGGTCGCGGCGATACGGCTCATGAAGGTATCCCGTTGTGCTTGGCACCTTTCACGGCCAAGCCGCGCATGGAAGGTCGGTCATAGAAATCCGCGCCAGACAGGTCTGCCACAGTGCCGATGTCTTTGTCACCCCGACCTGACAGGTTGACCAGAATGCTTTCGTCGCTGCGCATGGTTTTGGCCAGCTTCATGGCATAGGCAATGGCGTGGGCGGACTCCAGCGCCGGAATAATGCCTTCGGTACGGCACAGGTAATGGAAAGCTTCCAGTGCTTCGATATCGGTAATGCCAACGTATTCAGCCCGCCCGATGTCTTTCAGGAAAGCGTGCTCGGGTCCCACACCGGGGTAGTCCAGTCCGGCGCTGATACTGTGGGTTTCTGTGACCTGACCGTCTTCATTCTGCAAAACATAGGTGCGATTGCCATGCAACACGCCCGGCAAACCGCGCTGAAGCGATGCCGAGTGCTTGCCGCTGTCAAGCCCTTCGCCCGCCGCTTCCACGCCGATCAGTCGGGTTTTTTCATAGCCGATATAAGGATGAAAAATACCCATGGCATTGCTGCCCCCGCCCACGCAGGCAACCACTGCATCGGGTTGTTTTCCGGCGTTCATCTCCGGCATCTGCGTGAGGCACTCGGTGCCAATCACACTCTGAAAATCGCGGACCATCATCGGATAGGGGTGGGGGCCGGCGACAGTACCGATGATATAAAAGGTGTCGTCCACGTTGGCGACCCAGTCGCGCATGGCTTCATTCAAGGCGTCTTTGAGCGTTTTGCTACCGCTTTCCACGGGCACCACGGTGGCGCCGAGAAGATTCATACGATAGACATTGGGACTCTGGCGCTTGACGTCTTCGCTGCCCATATAAACCACACATTCAAGTCCGTAGCGCGCGCAAATGGTGGCTGTGGCGACCCCGTGCTGTCCCGCGCCCGTTTCGGCGATGATGCGTGGCTTGCCCATGCGGCGGGCCAGCATCGCCTGCCCGATGGTGTTGTTGATCTTGTGCGCGCCGGTGTGGTTGAGGTCTTCGCGTTTGAGGTAAATTTGCGCACCGCCTTGCTCCCGGCTCATGCGTGCTGCGTGGTAAATGGGGGAAGGACGACCCACAAAATGCTTCAGTTCATAGTGAAATTCGGCCAGAAATTCCGGATCGTTATGGTATTTTTCGTAAGCCTCTTTTAGCTTATTGATGGCATGGGTCAGTGTTTCGGAAACGAAACTGCCGCCGTAAATTCCGAAGTGCCCGGCAAGGTCAGGTTGGTGATAGTCGTACATGGTTATTCACAAGTTGTTCGTCGGCAGCGCGAACGGCTGCGACAAATTGATTGATTTTGTCGGCGCTCTTGATTCCTTTCGAAATCTCGACGCCTGAGCTCACATCAACAGCCAGCGTTTTACAGCGCGGCCTGACTTGTAAAATGCCATCGGTCACATTTGCAGGCGTCAACCCACCAGACAAAACGAGGTGAGCATTGACGTTTGGAGGAAGCAGTGACCAATTGAATGTTTTTCCGCTGCCGCCATAACCCTCGACATGAGTGTCTAAAAGAATGGCTTGGGCAGCTTTGAAGTCTAATGCATATCTTACGAGATCAAACCGGAACCCGCTTGCGTTGGGGTTTTCGTCCAGTGGAATGCGTGCGGCTCGTATGAAAGGCCGGCCTACCTGAAGGCAATCTTCTGGTGACTCGTCGCCATGAAATTGAACCAAAGCCAAAGGAAGATCAGCGCAAGCAGCTATTATTTTTGTAGCGTGCGCATTGACAAATAGAAATACCGGGGTGACAAATGGCGGTAGCCGACGTGCCAGCTCGGCGGCACGTTTCGCCGAGACATAGCGCGGACTGGGTTCATACAGTACAAACCCAACCGCATCGGCACCCGCTGCCACTGCCGCATCCACGTCTTCCTCGCGGGTGAGGCCGCAGATTTTGACGCGTGTTCTTAAAGTCTTCACGCTGTTCACTTGGTGCAGGACGCTGCCTTGCAACGGGGTCACCTGATCTTGGCGCGACTCAGCGGCGCTCAGGTCGGAGTGAAAAGGGTTGTTGGCCGTAGTCATGGGAGCCAATCATAGGCTGCAGTGCGCGTCGGCAGGTCGTAGTGGTCTTCGTAAACTGGACCCAGAAAATACAGGCCGTCGGGTGAGAAGGTGGGGGCGGCCGCATTGCGATTGCGTGCTGCGACCACGTCTGCGAGCCAATCCGGCGGATAGCTGCCCTGGCCTATTGCCATCAAACACCCCATGATGTTGCGGATCATATGGTGCAAAAAAGCATTGGCCTCAAAATCAAAGCGCCAGTAGCCTGCGCGCTGAGAAATCTCAATCCGGCTGATGGTTTTGACGGGTGACTTGGCCTGGCACTGCGCGGCCCGGAACGAGCTGAAATCATGCTCGCCCACCAAATGCGTCAGGGCCTGCCGCATAGCGGCACCATTTAAAGGGCGGTACACCCAGCCAACGCGTCTCGCTTCCACGCTTGGGCGCACTGGCGACTCCAGTACAACGTAGGCGTATCGGCGCGCGATGGCGCTGCCGCGAGAGTGGAAATCGTTGGGGACTTGCTGCGCCCATTGCACCGCAATGTCGGGGGGGAGAAAGGTGTTGGTACCGCGCACCCAGGAGGAGGGTTCTCTCTGCACGGCGGTGTCGAAATGCACCACCTGCATCAGGGCGTGAACGCCTGCGTCCGTGCGTCCGGCGCACATGACACGCACTGCCTGGACAGCAAACCCAGCCAAAGCCAGTTCCAGTTTGTCCTGAACAGTATTGCCCGAGCGCTGACTTTGCCAGCCCTCGTAAGTGCTGCCGCTGTAACTCAGACCAAGCGCAATCCTCATGGGAAGCACCACACTGATGACTGCAAGGCGCTCAGGCCCCGTTTACGACAAGGCGTTGAGAAACGCCTGCGCTTTGACTTTTAACGGCCCGCTGGCTCCGGAGACCACTTCTTCGACCAGCGCTCTGGCGCCCTCAGTGTCACCCAAAGTCCGAAATTCTTCAGCCAGCAAGAATTTTGTTTCGAGCGGGTCATCGGATTTGACTGTGCCGGCACGCGCGGGGCTCTCAATCGTCGGCCCGTTCAGGTCTAGTGACAACGACCCCAAGTCAAATTCCATCATGCCGCTATTGGTTGGCGCTGGCCCTGCAGCCGCCTGGGTCGGCAGGGCCGGTTTAGGCGTGATACGCGATTCGGGCGTCAAGCTCGGCGCGTCGGACGGGAAAGCGATTTCCGGAAGGAATGCTTCACCAGGTTTGGACGCCAGTGCGGGAGCAGAGGCCTCAGGCGAGGTCAACGTCGTACTACTGAAATCCGTGTCTAGATCGCTTGATGTTGGGCTTGCCATCATCGCTACAGTGGGCACAAAGGCTTCCGTCGGAATAATTGACGAGGTAGCCGGAACGGTAGATTGGAAAGTGGTTGCGTTGGGTCCGTCACCCGACGAGAAATCCAGATCGAGGTCGATATCCACACTAGACGCCAACGAGGCCGCTGGTATAGGCTGACCTTTGGACGCGGCCCGGACCCCGGTCCCAGATGGGTCGGATTTGGCCGCCCCATCGGCATGCTTTCCTCCAACGGGCTGTCCGCCGGGAGAGTACATCGGGTTGGTGGGATTGAGCTCGCGGCCCATTTCAATGATGTACGCCCATTCGGGGCCGTGCCCGCCAGTGAGGTTGAAAGCTTCCCGGGCGACGGCGTCAAAAGCTTTGCTGTCGCGGCGCTTCGCGTAAATTTCCAGCAGCTTGGCATGGATGGCTACGCGCAGCGGGCTGGTGCGCAGGGCTTCTTTGAGAATTTCCTCTGCTTGCAGGTCGCGCCCATAAGCCAGATACACGTCGGCTTCGGCCACCGGGTCGACATCGCCCGCTGCATCCAGTACGCTCGGCGAGTACACCATCGATGAACCCGTGATGTTGGCTTCGTTGGTGTCGATGCGCTGACCGCCACTGGCGCCGAAGAAGGAGTCAGGTTGCAGTCGGCTTTCCAGGAAGGAACTGTCCACCTGGGCGCCGCGGTTGCGCTGGCGATAGCGGTAAAAACCTAAACCAGCCAGCAGCGCCAGTAGCACTCCGGCACCCGCAAGAAGCAGCGGGCTTTGAAGCAATTCATCAATCAGGCCAGGCTCAGGTTGCAGTATTGGGGTGATAACCAGAGGCTTCTTGGCAGCCACGACGGCCGGCGCTACTTCGGCGCTGGCCCTGGACGCCAAACCGACGGAGGCGGCATCGGAAGGCGCTGCACTGGCCACCGCGGCAGGGGCCGGTATAGGCGTGGCAATCAGTGAAGGTGCGGGCACTGCCAAGTTTGGCGCGGTGGCGGCGTTGGTCGCTGGCGCTGAGGTTGGGTCGGGCGCAGGAGCAGCGCCGAGTTTTTTGAGATCGCTGATATTTTTAGACAATTCTGCCATGCGAGTCGAGGCGTCTTTGACTTGTCTGTCCCTGGCGATTTTGTCTTCTGCCGCCGCCTTGCCTTGCACCGCCCCTTGGGAGAGTGTCAGCTTATCGGGTGCTGCGCTTGCGGACGCACGGTCTTCAATTTTGGCTTGTACCTTGCCCCCGGTCTGACGATCAGCGCTGGTGACTTGTGTCGTGGGTGCGCCCTCTGCAAGCTTACGGCGGAAGGCATTGAAATCCCTGCTTTGGGCAATGATGGTCTGGGTGGCTTCGCCTGCGGAAATCGCGCTGGCTGCTTCTGCGTTGGGAATGTCTAATACAGCGCCCGACTTGATCCGGTTGGCGTTGCCGCCGATGAAGGCGTCCGGATTGCTTCTGAGTAAGGCCACCAGCATCTGGTCTAGCGACACGCCGGCCAGCTTGTTCTGGGCTGCAATTTTTCCTGCGGTGTCCCCGGTTTTGACCGTAACCTGTTTGTCACCGGTAGGCGTTTTTTCGGCGGGACTGGCTCTGGCCGCAGGCACTTTGACAATCGGTGCCGGCCGCGCTACCGGCGGACTTGATGGGGGATAGGGGTTAGAAGCCATTCCGTTCCTAGGCGGCGCGGCGTTCGGAGTCGCCGGTCTAGAAAGGATTGGGGCGGTGGGCGCTATCGCCTCGCCTGCGTTAGCGGACCGCAGGTTGGGCGGGTCAAACAGCATGGAATAGTCGCGGGTAATCCGCCCGGAGGACCAGTTGGCTTCGAGAATCAGGTCCAAAAAAGGCTCGGTTACCGGGCGATTGGTCGTTAAGCGCAGGTAAGAACTGCCGTTCGCGCGGCGTTGCAGATTGACTTCGAGGCCTGCGATCACCGAGGTGAACTCAAGCCCTGCCGCCTTGAATCTCTCGGCCGGTGCAACCCCCGCCTTTAGGCTGGCTGCTTCTTCGGCATTGATGTCGGCGATGTCGATTTCTGCGCGAAGGGGCTCGCCCAGCGCCGATAGGACGGTGATTCGCCCCAACGCCAAAGCATGGGCCTCCAGACTTGCCAGGCTGCCCAGCAGCGCAATGGCGCCTGCCAAGGCACCGATATGCCAGCGACCGCGATGATTCATGGAGTGTTGAGCCTCGGGTGCCCGGTCTATATGTAACTTTTTTCTACTTAAGCGCACAAAAACCTTGAAGCAAATTTTGGAAAAACAACCTTAACATCAGCGCATTAGGCTGACAAGCTAAGACCCCACTTAAGTTTTGACGCAGCTAGTTAGCATCCGCTTACAAGTTTTAGATGTTGCCTGATGGCAACGTTTTTGGCAATTTTGTGCCAAAAGCTTAGGGGTGTCGACGGTTGCGATTTATTACATCTTTCAGGCTTGGAGAAGTATCCGCAACATGCGGCGCAGCGGCTCAGCGGCGCCCCATAACAGCTGATCGCCGACGGTGAACGCTCCCAAGTAATCCGGTCCCATGGCAAGCTTTCGCAGGCGTCCGACTGGAATTTTCAGAGTACCGGTCACTGCGACGGGTGTCAGGTCCTTGAGGGAGGCGTCGCGCGTGTTGGCGACCACGCTGACCCAGTCATTGTCAGCCGCGATCATGGCTTCGATGTCGGCCAGGGGCACATTTTTTTTGAGCTTGAAGGTCAGCGCCTGACTGTGGCACCGCATGGCGCCTATGCGAACGCAAAAGCCGTCTACCGGGGTTTCCGCCGTGCCGAAGCTCGCACCTTGGCCCAAGATCTTGTTGGTCTCGGCGCCGGCTTTCCATTCTTCCTTGCTCATGCCGTCACCCAGATCCTTGTCTATCCAGGGAATCAGGCTGCCGCCAAGCGGTGCGCCGAAGTTGATGGTTTCAAGCGCGCTTAGGGACTGTTGTTTGGCCAGAATGCGGCGATCAATTTCCAGAATGGCGGATTTCGGATCGTCCAGCAGGGTCTTGACTTCGCTGTTCAGCGTGCCGAACTGGGTCAACAGTTCTCGCATGTGCTGCGCGCCACCCCCCGACGCCGCTTGGTAGGTCATGCTGGTCATCCATTCCACGAGACCGGCTTTGTACAAGGCCCCCACGCCCATCAGCATGCAGCTGACCGTGCAATTGCCGCCGATCCAGTTGTTGCCACCCTTGGCCAGTGCATTCTTGATGACGGGCAGGTTGACCGGGTCCAGAACGATGACGGCGTCATCGTTCATTCGCAGGGTGGAGGCCGCATCAATCCAGTGGCCTTTCCAGCCCGCAGCGCGCAGCTTCGGGAAAACTTCCGACGTGTAGTCGCCACCCTGCGCGGTGATGATGATGTCGCACTTTTTGAGCGACTCAATGTCGAACGCATCCTTGAGGGTAATTTCGTTTTTTGCCTGGGCTGGCGCTTTGCCGCCGGCATTCGAAGTAGAGAAGAAAACAGGCTCGATCAGCTCGAAGTCACCTTCAGCCTGCATGCGGTCGATCAGCACCGAACCGACCATGCCGCGCCAGCCTATCAATCCTGTGAGATTGCCTGCGTGTTTCATGCGGTTGTCCTTCAAGAAGTGCGTTAGAAATAAAAGGTTCTTGACTGGTTCCTCGAACCCGCGGGCACGAGAAACCTGACTTTCCCGCCTTTTGTAGTGGTTGTTTTGGTGATGCAGATAAACGCCAGCGCCCAACTTCGAGATCGCCAAGGAACGGAATGACGAAGAACTCTAGGGCTTCTGCCCATGGGGTTGATTGTAGCTAGCGTCGGCTGCCAGGACGAATCGAATTCCACGCTTGTCTTGCAGATGTAATCATCGCGCGTCTTTGTCGTTGGCTACGCTTGGCAACAGAACAACAAGGGGTTGGTCGCGGGAAAGTGTTCCGGATTCGGTTAGCCGCCGCTGGGCCTGAGCGTAATTTAGCGAGATGGCCAGCTGGCCCGCTTCACAGAATGCGGTTAAACCACAGCAACGACAAAGCGGCAGAGAGTAAGGCCAGCGCCGCTGCCGTTAAGGCGAGAAGTCCCGAAATTTCGGTTTCTTTTTTCTCGACGGCTAGCCGGGAACTGAGGGTTTCATAGACCTTTTTGAGGTTTCCTGCGGTACCCGCATAAAAGTATTCCGCTTGCGTTGCGCGGGCGATGCCTCTTAAGGTCTCCTCGTCGAGTTTGACGCGCATGGACCAGCCTTCAAAGCCAATGGTTTCGCCTTCTACAGTACCCACGCCGACGGTGTACACGCGCACTCCGCGGTCTGCGGCTTCCTTGGCCGCGTCGAGCGAATCTACGCCGGTCGTGCGCTGACCGTCAGTCAACAAAATAATAGCAGCCGAGGTATAGGAGCCGGGCGCAACCGGGGCGAAGTCTTTCCTGGGGACCTTGCCGTCCATTCCCTGATTAAAGGCCTGGTCGAGCGCGGTGCCGCGCGGACGCTCGCGACCAAACTGCAGGGAGGCAAGATCGATCCCCGCGTCCGGGAATAGTTCGGCCAGTGACACCATGATGCCGTTGCCAATCGCAGTGCCGCGCTGAAGCTGAAACTTGTCGATGGCCGCAGTCAGATCTTCACGGCTCAGGGTCGGCGGCTGTACCACTGCGGCGGTGCCTGCAAACGCGACAATTCCTACCCGGACAGTGCGCGGCAGATCAGCCAGAAAGGCCTTGGCTGCGTTTTGCGAAGCCACCAAGCGATTGGGCAGTACATCGGTAGCGCGCATGCTGCCTGACACGTCCATGGCCAGCATGATGGTTTGGCGTTCCGACGGCAGCGTGACAACAGCAAACGGGCGTGAAGACGCTACCAGCATGGCGGCGAAGGACAGCAAAAACAGCAGCGGTGGAATATGGCGGCGAATGCTTTGGCTTTTCCCCATGGCTTCACGCACGATGGACAGGCTGGCATATTGAAGGGCCATTTTTTTCTTGCGCCCAAGGAGCCAGACATACACCGCGATCAGTACCGGGATGGTCAACAGCAACCAGAGAAATTGGGGCCAAAGAAAAGTCATAAAACTTCTTGGCTCCTTTCAGGTGGCGTACTTCAGGTGAGCGGGCAGCTTGCCGGCAGCATGGGCACCCAAAGAACGACTGCGGCGTTTGCGTAGCTCAGTGAAACGCATGAGGGCATCCACCAGCTTGTCATCGGTTGAAAGCTCAAGCGTATCGACACTGGCGCGCGCCAGTGCCTGCCTTAGCTCGGCTTCGCGCTGCGCAGCAATCTGCACAAAGCGCCTGCGAAAGCCGGCATCGTGGGTATCGACCAACAATTGCTCGCCGGTTTCCGCATCTCGGATCGGAATCAGGCCCAGATCGGGCAACTCCAACTCCAGCGGGTCCAGCAGGCGCACCGCAATCACTTCGTGTCGCTGGGCGAGCAAGCCTAAAGCCTTTTCCCAGCCTGGTTCGCTGATGAAATCAGACACTACAAACAGCGTGGAGCGCCGACGCACCAGCCTAGCAGCAGACTGCAGCAGCTCATGCAGACGCGTCGTGCCGCTGTTCGCGCTGGCATCAGCCGCTGGCGGCCGCCTCTGCAGGGTATGCAGCAAGTGCAGGACGTGATGGCGACCACCCCGCGCCGGAATCACCGTATCAACGCCGGTGCCATAAAGTATGGCGCCGATGCGATTACCGCGGCGAGTCAGTAATCGCGCCAGCACGGCTACAAATTCAGTCGACACATCCCGCTTGTGCTGTTCGCCAGAGCCGAAGTCCACCGACGGGCTCAGGTCGAGTAAAAACCAGGCACTCATTTCGCGGTCTTCGGTGAAAACACGCACGTGCGGCTGCTGCAGCCGGGCGGTCACGTTCCAGTCAATGTGGCGGATATCGTCGTGATACTGGTACTCGCGCAGATCCGCCAGGTCCATTCCCGTTCCCCGGAGCAATGTGCGGTAATCGCCCTGCAGCAGGCCGTCGAGGCGGCGTAACACCGTCCATTCCAGCCGACGCAGTAATTGTTCTGCACTGGCGGCTGAAAATTTATTCCCGGGTAGGTCAGGCGGCGAGTTTTTCATGCTCGAGAGGTTTCGCAGGCGTTGAAATTTTGGCCATTATTTTCTCTATCAGGCCATCGGCAGTGAGTCCTTCGGACAGCGCTTCATAGGACAGCACCAACCGGTGTCGCAGCACGTCGGGTACGAGGTCGGTCATGTCTTCGGGCAGGGCGTAAGTCCGGCCTCGCAACATGGCCAGCGCCCGGGCGCCTTCTGTCAGGTTGATGGTGGCGCGTGGGCTGGCACCAAAGGTGATGAAGCGGGCTAGATCTTTCAGCCCGTGTTTTGTGGGATTTCGGGTGGCAGAGACCAGCCGGACCGCATATTGAACCAGCGATGGGTCGACATAGATACAGCGACATTCGGCCTGCAAGGCGGCCAGTTGATCGGTCGTGGCCACGGCGGATACCGTGACGGCAGGCCCGGTAACGCGCTGCACGATGACGAACTCTTCTTCTTCGGTGGGGTAGTCCACCAGCACATTCATCATGAACCGGTCCACCTGCGCTTCGGGCAACGGATAAGTTCCCTCGGTCTCAATCGGATTTTGTGTGGCCATCACTAAAAAAGGCGTGGGTACTTTATGCGTCATGCCGGCAATCGTGACCTGGCGTTCCTGCATCACCTCCAGCAGCGCACTTTGCACTTTGGCAGGCGCCCGGTTGATCTCGTCGGCCAGAAGCAAGTTGGTGAAAACAGGCCCGAGAGCGGTGCTGAACTCGCCGGTTTTCTGGTTGTAGATACGGGTGCCCACCAGGTCGGCCGGCACCAGATCCGGTGTGAACTGAATCCGCTTGAACTCGCCGCGTATCGTGTTGGCGAGCGTTTTTACCGTCAAGGTTTTGGCCAGGCCGGGGACGCCCTCCACCAGCAGATGTCCTTGGGCCAGGATGGCGACCATGACGCGCTCCAGAAAACGGTCCTGCCCGACCACCACCCGTTTCACCTCGTAAAGAATCTGCTCCATCAACCGCGCCGTTTCAGGGTGGGGGTGCAAGTGAGCGCCGAATTGATTCAGGGGGGGCGATTCCATTCGAGTCCTTCAGAAGGGAGACAGGCCGGCGGCCGAGGCCGCATTTTCAATCGGCACGGCAAAGCCAATGCCGATAAATGTGCGCTGCTGGTTAGGGTTGTAAATGGCGGTCACGATACCGATCACTTCACCGTCCATGGTGACCAGCGGGCCACCTGAATTGCCGGGGTTGGCGGCCGCATCAAATTGGATCAGGTTGCTCAGCTGCTGTTTGCCGCCGGGTGACCGGAAGGTGCGCTGGAGCCCCGATATGACTCCGCTAGACGCCGAGGGGCCGATGCCAAAGGGATAGCCCACAACCATCACCTGATCGCCGGGCGCCAAATCGGCGGTTGAACGGAGGGTTGCCGCCGGAAGATCGTCGGGAATGGTGTGCGCCTGTAAAACGGCGAGGTCGTTTTCCGGCTGCACGCCCGTCAGAGAGGCGATGGATTCCAGGCCGTCTGCAAAGGTAACTTTAATTATTTTGGCACCCTGCACCACATGCAGATTGGTCAGAATGACGCCCTTGTCCACAATCACCACGCCGGTTCCCACACTGCGCTCGGCAGAGGTTTGATCACCCTTTTCTTGACCCATACCCACGACGCGCACTACCGACGGGCTGATGGCTTCGTAGGCTTTTGCCGCTGGTGACGGTAGGGTGGTGGTGTCCAGCGTCTTCAATACGGCTGCGTTGATATCTTCCTGCGTCAACTGACGGACCGTCGAGCGCAACGGGAAGGAAAAACTCAGTGCCAGTAACAGCGCCATCAAGCCCACCACCGACCAAAGCAGATACAACTGCTTGGCAGCCAGTTGTTTTATAAGCCGGGAAGAATAGGAAGGACGCGAATCGTTTGCCAGCGGGGACTGTGTTTCGGCGTCGGCCGCGCCCGAAGGGTTGCTCCCACTGCGGGCGTGGTTGGTACGGCTGGAGCTACTGTAAAGGGCAGGCCTTCGCATCCGTTCACCTAAGTGGTAAGCATTAAAACCTGGTCGCAACGCACTAAATCATTAGCTACACCGTAGCACGATTTTTGAATTGCTGCACGTCCTTCATCGATCCGCGAGGGACCCTCGTCACAGACGAGTTTTTAGCGTGAAGGGATACCGTGGAGCGGTAAATTTTCGCCAACCGATGGGTGTTTCAGGTCGCCTCGCGACGGACGGGTTTTCGCAGCAAGCTGAGCGCCAGTGCCGCAGAGGCCAGCATCAGAAACAGGCTGACTGCATTCAGGACCGGCGTGGCCCCCTCGCGCATCCGGCCGTACATCATGACCGTGAGCGGCGCGTCCGAGCCCACCAGCATCAGGGTGGTATTGAAATTCTCAAAAGACATTAAAAACGAAATGACTGCAGCACCCGCCAATGCCGGTTTAAGTGCCGGTAGCGTGATGGTGGCAAACACAGCAGTGCGCGACGCGCCGAGGTTGTAGGCAGCGTCTTCCAGGGTAATGTCGAAACGTTTGAGGCGCGCCGCAATGATCAGCGTGGCAATCGACACGATGTAGGAAAACTGGCCGAGCACCACCAAGGGCAATCCAGGGCGCAGGAAATCAAGCTCCAGACCCCACATATCGTCCGCAAATTGTGCCATCCGGCTCGCAAAGGCGAGTATCGAGATACCCAGAATCACGCCCGGTATCACCAGCGGAGCCAACATCAGTAGCGACAAAAGCTGTTTGCCCGGAAACCGGCTGCGCTCAATCAAAAAAGCATTGGTCGTGCCGACAAAAACTGCCAGCAACGTCACCCAACAGGCCACCACCACGCTGGTCCAGAGGCTTGCCATCAAGGGTGCATCGGCAAACAGGCCGGTGCGCCCCGCGCGGTTGCCAAAAAACCAGTCGAGGGTAAAACCGCGCCATGGCGGGGCAGGGTAGGGCGCGTCGTTGAACGCAAACACCGCCACCACCAGCAGCGGCAAAAACAAAAAAGCGAAAAAAAGAAACCCATAAGCCAAGGTGCTCGCACGCAGCCAGGCGGGACGGGGCAAGGAGGCAATCATGATCGACTCATCACTTCGCCGAATTTCTGGCCCGTGAGCTTCAGACCCAGCCAGACGATAGCGGTTGACAGTCCCAGCAGCAAAAAGCCGAAGGCCGCTCCCTGCTCCCAATTAAAGCGGGTAATGAACTGGGTGTAGATCTGCTCGGTAAACCAGAGCGAGTTTTTGCCGCCAAGCAGGGTGGGTGTCAGGTAATTTCCCAAGGTCAGCATAAAGACCACGATGCAGCCCGCCAGAATGCCCGGTGCCGCGTGCGGAATCACGATCTGGCGAAGGATGGAGGGGCCGTTCCCTCCCAAGTCGTAGGCGGCTTCAATCAAGGTGTCGTCAAGGCTTTCCAGCGCGCTGATGAGCGGCACCACCATGAACAACATCGAGGTGTAAACCAGGCCGACCAAAATGGTCGCGTCCCGATAGAGCATTTCTACCGGCGCCTCCGTAAGACCCAGTTGCACCAGTACGGCGGGCAGCACGCCCGATTCGCGCAACAAAATCATCCATCCCAGCGTGCGCACGGTTTCGCTTACCCAAAAAGGAATCAGGCACATCACCAGCAGCAGGGACTTTGTGCGACCGCGTACCAGCTTCGCAATGATCCAGGCCACCGGAAAGGCCAGCAGCAGCGTGATCAGGGTGGCCAGGATGGACATCAGGGCAGTTCGCACGAAGGTGTGCCAATACAAAGGCTCCTCAATGAATGTGCGGTACTGCGCCAGGCTGGGCTCGTATTGCCGAGGACCAACGCGAACCCGCAGGGACAGCACCGCCAAGTCAAGATGCGGCAGCACAATCAGGCCCACCAGCCAGATCAGTGCGGGCGCCAGCAGCAAAAAGAGCATCAGCTTGCCCTGGCTCACAGCCGCGGCAGCGCCCGTACCCGTAGAAGCGTATTCAGTTCGCATGAGCCCCCGAAGTAGCGCCGCCGGCCACGGCAAAGCACACGGCGTGCTGCGGATCAAAGCTAAAGGCGACGGTTTCCCCAACCCGAAGGTCCGCAAAACGACCAGTCTGTGGCAGGGCAATTCGAAACTCGGTGCGGGTGCTGGTCTCGCGCAGCAGTGCGGCAGAGTTGGCGCCGTCAAACAGCAGGCTTTCGACGTTGCCGGAATGGCTGGCGTGGCCTGCAGGCAATTCACCCGGGTTGCGCGCAAGGCTGACCGCTTCCGGACGCACGAAGGCCTCAACGGCCTGCCCAGCGCTCACCTTGCCCACTGCGCGGGCGCGCATGGCCAAACCTTGATCGGTCGTGAAAGCCACCAGGCCCGACCCTCCCGAGGCCTCGACATGGGTAGCATGGCCCAAGACGCGGTTGTTGGCGCCCACAAAACCCGCCACAAACGGCGTTTGCGGTTCATAGTAAAGCTGCTGGGGTGTGCCTACTTGCTCAAAGCTGCCCGCGTTCATGACCGCGACATGGTCGGACAGCACCAGTGCTTCTGACTGATCGTGCGTGATGTAGACGAACGTGGTGCCAAAGGCGGCCTGCAGTTGTTTGAGCTCGACCTTCATGTGCTCGCGAAGTTTAAGGTCCAGCGCCCCCAACGGTTCGTCAAGGAGCAGCAAGGTGGGCTCCAGCACCAGACTCCGGGCGATGGCCACGCGCTGCCTTTGCCCGCCCGAGAGCTGGTCGACCCGTTTGCTCTGCATGCCTGGAAGGCTCACGCGTTCCAGCATGGCGCCCACGCGTCGGGCGATTTCTGCGCGCGCCAGATCGCGCCTTGCCAGGCCGTAGCCGACGTTTTCGCCCACCGACATCATGGGAAACAGCGCCAAATGCTGAAACACCATGTTGACGGGCCGCCGATTGGGCGGCACGCCGTTCATCGGCTTGCCTCCAATGTGGATCTGGCCCGTGTCGGGAGTAAGAAAGCCGGCGATCATGCGCAGCAAGGTGGTTTTGCCGCAGCCGGAAGGCCCGAGGATGGAAAAGAAGCTGCCCCGCTCGACAGTAAAGGACAAGTCCTTTACCGCGAGCTGTCCGCCGTAATGTTTACCGAGATGTTCGGCTTGAAGGTCTATGTCCACCGGTTGCGTCGCGGGCCGCTGTTATGGAGCCGCTTTTATGCGGTCCAGCACACGGCCTTCGATCTCTTCGATGCCGGCCGGAACCGCGGGATACCATTTGACATTCTTCAGCGCGGCCTCAGGAAAGCTGGCGGCAAACTGGGCTTTGAGCTTGGGGTCCATCAGCTGGTCCGCACCTTTTGCGGCAGTGAAGTTGCCAGCAGAACGAGCCACCTTGGCCGCAATTTCAGGGCGCATGTTGAAATTGATCCAGGCGTAGGCGGCAGCGTCATTACGGCCTTTGGCAGGAATCGCAAAGGTGTCGATCCAGCCGAGTGCCCCTGATTTGGGCGCAATGAACTGAATCTCAGGTTTTTCGCTGTTGAGTTTCCAGCCGCCCGTGTCCCACATCATGGCGCCGACGACTTCGCCAGCACGCATGCTGTTGAGTAACTGGTCCTTGTTGTCCCAGTAAAACTTGATGTTGCTCTTACAGGCCATCATGGTTTTGCCCACGTCTTCCATCAGCGCGGCGTAGGCTTTGGGATCGTTATACAGTGCGAACGGATCCTTGCCAGCTGCAAATGCAAACGCCAGCAGGGTCGGCCGCTTCAGGCGAACAGCGGTCTTGCCTTTGACGTCGGCCTTGCACAAATCGGGATAGTCGTTCATTTTCGCAAGCTTGGTGTTGACCACCAGCCCATCCGTGCCCCAGATGTGCGGCAGACCATAGACCTTGCCTGCCAGCGTGGTGTTCTTTTTGGTGGCTTCGAGCATGGACGGAATAAACAACTCGGACTTGATTTTGCTCATGTCCATGGGTTTGTAAATGCCAAACTCTTGCTGAGGACCAGAGATTCGGTCTTGCGAGGGTTGCGCCAAATCAAAACCCGCGCCGCCCGTGGCGCGCAACTTGGAGATCATTTCCTCGTTGTTCGACAGCGTGACCTCCACGTCGATCCCGGTTTCCTTTTTAAACTGCGTCACGACCTCAGCTGGCACATAGTCGGCCCAGGTAATTAGCCGCAGCTTTTGGTCCTGGGCCCAAAGCGGGCTGGCCAAGCTGGAAGCAACGAGACCCGCTCCAATAATGTGGGAAATCAGGCGCGATAGTTTCATGGTGGTTTCCTGGTTGACGGGGTGATGGTTAACAGGCGAGCGAGCGGAAAAAAGAAGGCTCAGTAGGGTCCCCCTATTTCCGGCAAAAATCATAGCGTGTCCTTATTTCATTTTTGTGTCAACATCATCTTCCCGGAAGAGCGTCCGGTCTTTTTCTCTCATTCTTCTTTTGCATGACCCTCTGGATTGACACGCATTGCCACCTCGACGCCCGCGAATTTTCCGCCGACATAGCCGCGGTGCATGCGCGGGCTGTTGCCAACGGGGTGGCCCATTGCACACTGCCCGCTGTGGGCGTGGTCAACTTCGACGCGGTGCGCTTGCTGGCGCATGAATATGCATTCAGCTATGCCCTGGGCATCCACCCGCTGTTGGTGCCCGAAGCGCTGGACACCGATCTGCAAACGCTGGATGACGAACTCACACGCAGAAGGTTGGACCCCCGTTTGGTCGCGGTTGGTGAAATCGGTCTTGATTATTTCGTGCCTGCGCTGAAACAAAGCCCGATGCGTGAGCGCCAGGAGTACTTTTACCGTGAGCAACTCAAACTGGCCCGCAAGCACGGCCTGCCGGTTATTCTGCATGTGCGGCGTTCGGCCGACAGGTTACTCAAGCATTTGCGTGAGCTGGTGCCGAAAAAGTCGGAAGGCAATGGCTGGACCGGCATTGCCCACGCCTTCAATGGCAGCGAGCAGCAGGCGATGGCGTTCATCAACCTGGGATTCAAGCTGGGCTTTGGCGGTGCTGTGACGTTTGATCCAGCCCGGCAGCTCAGGCGCCTGGCCGCCGAGTTGCCGCTGGACGCGCTGGTAATGGAAACCGACTCGCCCGACATTCCGCCGCAGTGGCTATACACCACCGCAGCACGCCGTGCCTCTGGCCAGCCCCAGGGCCGCAATGAGCCAGGCGAGTTGCCGCGTATAGCCAAACAGCTAGCCGGCCTTCGGGGTCTGTCGCCGGAAGCGCTGGCCGTGGCAACCACCGCCAATGCGCTACAGGCGTTGCCCAAATTGAGGGCGTTGGTTTCGTGCTGACCGGCTTGCCGCCGCTGGTCTCCCACCGCGCGCGACTTTTAATTCTGGGGAGTTTTCCGGGCGTGGCCTCACTGGCGGCGCAGCAGTACTACGGCCATCCGCGGAATCACTTTTGGCAGATTTTGCAAACCATTTGGCCTGATGGCCCAATTGGAACCGACGCAGATAGCTATAAAATTCGTAGCGAGTGGTTATTGTCAAAGCAGTTGGGGCTATGGGACGTCTATGCGGCGTGCGAACGCGAAGGCAGCCTGGACACCCGCATTCGCAACCCGATTGCAAACGATTTTGCGGCAGTGATGCTGCGTTGCCCTGCTCTGGAGGCGATTGCCCACAATGGAGGCGAGAGTTTCAAACATTCACGCCACACCGGTTTGCTCGGTTTGCCCGTGTACAGATTACCTTCCACCAGCCCGGCGAATGCGTCGTGGTCGTTTGAGCGAAAACTTGCCGCCTGGCGTGAGATTTTTGAAAAACATAGATTGATTTAATGTCACGAAAAGATAACGCGAAAGCTACCGCAGACCTTCCGGAAGTCAATTTTTCGGACTACGGCGATGTTCGTTTTCTGCACCTCGGCACCGAATGGGTGCAGGGCTCCATGCTGCGCGATGCACCCTATGACATTGAACTGGAATATGTGCAGCGCATGATGGTGGGGTTGCTCTTCACCGATGCGTCGGCCGTGGCCAAAAAACATGCCATGCAATTGGGCCTGGGGTCGGCGGCACTGACGAAGTTTTGCTACAAAAAGCTGCGCATGAAAACCACTGCAATTGAGATCAACCCGCAGGTCATCACGGCCTGCCGGCTCTGGTTCAAATTGCCGCACGACGACCTTCGGCTCAAGGTGATTGAAGCCGATGCCGCCACAGAGATTCAGAAAGCCGAGCACCAGGGCAGCGTCGATCTTTTACACGTCGATTTGTACGACCACGAGGCCGCCGCACCGGTGCTGGACGATGCAGATTTTTATGCCTACTGCCGGGGTTTGCTGACGGATGACGGGATCATGACCGTGAACCTGTTTGGCCGCGATTCCAGCTATGTCGAGTCGCTTACGAAAATGGCCGAGGCCTTTGGTCCGGAATCGGTTTGGGCCTTCCGGCCGACGCGTGAAGGCAACACGGTAGTGATGGCGCAGCGCGAGCCCACCCGCCCGGAGCGCGCTGACCTCTTGCTGCGGGCCGGCGTTATTGAATCGCGCTGGGACTTGCCGGCCAAAAAATGGTTGCGGCTTTTCAAACCCGTAGCGTGAAACTGGCTAAAAGGTTAACAGTGGGCATGGGGTACAGTGCCTTCTATGAGCGCAGTCTTGCCCCCCCATCCCCAAGCTAATCCCAAGCCTAAAAAAATCCATGCGGGGCCACTGGACTGGCGCAAGCTGGTGGAATGGCTCAGTGAAGACGGCGTCATTAGTAGCGCCGAAGCGCATCGCACCATTACGCGCTGTGCCCAAGTGCAAAGCGCCCAGCATCCAATGATCCGCCTGGCCAGTGTTGGCATTACACGGCTGGCAGATGGCAAACCGCTGGATATTGAAACCATTGCGCAGTGGCTGGCAGGCCGGGCAGGCCTCAACTATTTGAGGATTGACCCACTCAAGGTGGATGTGGGTAAGGTGGCGGACACCATGTCCGCCCTGTATGCGGAGCGGCACAAGGTATTGCCGGTCCAGGTGACGCCGTACGAGGTGGTGATCGCCACGTCGGAGCCTTTCGTGACCGACTGGGTGGCCGAGGTGGAGCGCCAGTCCAAACGCAACGTACGTCTGGTGGTGGCCAATCCGCAGGACATCACCAAGTTCACGGTCGAGTTTTTTGCGCTGGCGAAGTCGGTCAAGGCGGCCCTCAAGGCCGGCGGAGGTTCAGGTTCTGCCAGCTTTGAGCAACTGGTTGAACTCAACAAGAGCAACAAGCAGCTCGATGCAAACGACCAGGGTGTGGTGCAGGTGGTGGATTGGCTCTGGCAATACGCTTTTGACCAGCGCGCCAGCGATATTCACCTGGAGCCGCGGCGCGAGCAAGGCGTGATTCGTTTTCGCATCGACGGGGTCTTGCATCCGGTGTATCAACTGCCCATGGGTGTCCACAATGCCATGACGGCGCGCATCAAGCTGCTGGGCCGTATGGATGTGGTTGAGAAACGTCGCCCGCAGGACGGTCGCATCAAGACACGCAATCCCGGCGGTGACGAGGTGGAAATGCGATTGTCGACCTTGCCCACGGCGTTTGGCGAAAAATTGGTCATGCGTATTTTTGACCCCGACACCACCGTCAAAAATCTGGATGCGCTGGGTTTTTCGCAGCATGATGCCGAGCGCTGGGAACAGTTGGTCAAGCGACCTTACGGCATCGTGCTGGTGACGGGTCCGACCGGCTCCGGCAAAACCACCACGCTCTATTCCACCCTCAAGCGGCTCGCCACCGAAGAGGTGAACATCAACACGATTGAAGACCCGATCGAGATGATCGAGCCGGCGTTCAACCAGACCCAGGTTCAGTCGCATCTGGATTTTGGTTTTCCCGAAGGCCTGCGCGCCCTGATGCGTCAAGATCCGGACATCATCATGGTGGGCGAGATTCGCGATCTGCAAACGGCGGAGATGGCCGTGCAGGCCGCGCTGACAGGCCACCTGGTCTTCAGCACGCTGCACACGAACGATGCGCCTTCAGCCGTTTCCCGCCTGATGGAGCTGGGGGTGCCGTCGTATCTGATTAACGCCACATTGCTGGGCGTGCTCGCCCAACGGCTGGTGCGCACGCTTTGCAGCAACTGCCGGAAACCGGATAACACGACTTCCCGCGAAACCCTTGCAGAGTTGGTTAAACCCTGGCAAATCAGCGGCGGCTACCAGCCTTATAAACCGGTCGGGTGTGTCGATTGCCGCATGACCGGATTCAGAGGCAGGATGGGTTTGTATGAGTTGTTGACGGTGACCGAAAGCTTCAAGGAAAAGGTTTCAAAAGAGCCTAATATGGACGCGCTGCGGCGGCAAGCCATCACGGAAGGAATGCGCCCGCTGCGGCTGGGCGGTGCGCTGAAAGTGGCCGAGGGCCTGACGACCATCGAAGAAATCCTGGCGTCTACGCCGCCGCTGTCCTGAACCGTGTCAGCCGTTCGACCCTCTGGTCGCGCTTGGGGCTCTAAGCACTTCACGGGTCGGCCCGGGCATCAGGGTAGGACACCCGCCTCGTTGAGGTGTTTGACTGGACAATTCAACGATTAATTCTTCACACAGAGGAGACAAACCGTGCACATCAAGAGTCAAAAAAACTTTTTTTCCGGGGTCCTGTTCATGGGCATCGGCGCGGCGTTCGCATGGGGCGCGACGACGTATGACGTTGGCGAAGGCGTCCACATGGGCCCCGGCTATTTTCCGCTCTGGCTGGGCCTTCTGATGACTCTTTTGGGAGCGGTGATCACTTTTACAGCGCTGGTCGTTGAAACCGAAGGCGGCGACAAAATGGGCAAGTGGGCCTGGAAGCCCCTGGTTTTCATCGTCGCCGCCAACCTGATTTTCGGCGTCCTGCTTGGTGGTTTTCCTTTGATCGGCTTACCGGCAATGGGCCTGATCGCTGCCATTTACGCCCTGACCTTTGTTGCCAGCATGGCGCAAGCCGGCTGGAAGATAAAACAGACTTTCATTCTGGCCACGGTATTGGCTGTGGGTAGTTACGTCGCGTTTGTGCTGGTGCTCCAGCTCCCGTTCGCCGTGTGGCCCGCGTTCTTCATCGGATAAGAAGAAAAAAATGGAACTGATTTCACACTTGTCTTCAGGCTTTGGCGTGGCGTTCACGCCGCTTAACCTGATGTGCGCGCTTATCGGCTGCCTGCTGGGGACGCTGATCGGAGTGTTGCCCGGCATTGGGCCAGTGGCCACCATCGCGCTGTTGCTGCCCGCGACCTATTCTCTACCCGCCGTATCCGCGCTGATCCTGCTGGCCGCCATTTATTACGGTGCCCAGTACGGCGGTTCCACCACGGCCATTTTGGTGAACTTACCCGGGGAGTCTTCATCAGTCGTTACGTGTATCGACGGGTATCAAATGGCCACAAAAGGGCGAGCCGGCCCGGCCCTTTCCGCGGCGGGTCTCGGCTCGTTTTTTGCGGGGTCCGTCGGCACGCTGATTTTGGCTGGGTTGGCGCTGCAGTTCACCGAATTTGCTTTGAAGCTTGGCCCGACCGAATATTTTTCGTTGATAGTCCTCGGCTTGATCGGGGCCGTGGTGCTGGCCTCCGGCTCACTGCTCAAGGCGATTGCGATGGTCGTGCTCGGCCTGCTGCTGGGTCTGGTCGGAACGGAGGGTCATTCGGGGGTCACGCGCTTCGGCTTCGACATTCCAGAACTAAGTTTGGGTATTGGCTTTGTGGTGATTGCCATGGGTGTGTTCGGCTACGGTGAAATCATTGCCAATCTGGCGCGCCGGGAGGATCAACGGGAAGTGTTCACCGGGAAGGTGACGGGACTGTGGCCGACCAAGCAGGATTTCAAAGACATGACGCCCGCAGTGCTGCGCGGCACCTTCCTGGGTTCCGCATTGGGTATTCTTCCGGGCGGTGGCGCCTTGCTGGCCTCGTTTGCCGCGTACTCACTAGAAAAGACGATTCGGATTAAACCGGGCGAAGTCCCTTTCGGCCAAGGGAACATCCGCGGCGTGGCTGCGCCGGAGTCTGCCAATAATGCCGGTGCCCAAACCTCGTTCCTCCCAATGCTCGCACTGGGCATTCCGCCCAACGCCGTCATGGCCCTTTTGGTGGGTGCCATGACGATTCACAAGATACAACCTGGCCCCCAGGTCATCAGCAGTCACCCTGAACTTTTTTGGGGCCTGATTGCCTCCATGTGGATCGGCAACGTGATGCTCATCATCTTGAATCTGCCGCTGGTCGGCGTCTGGATCAAGCTGCTGGCTGTGCCCTACCGCTACCTGTTCCCGGCGATTGTGCTGTTTTGTGCGATCGGCGTTTACGCCACCACCCACAACACATTCGACGTCTGGATGGTGGGTCTGTTTGGTTTTATGGGCTACCTATTTTCCAAGCTGGGCGCCCAGCCTGCGCCATTGCTGCTGGGTTTTATTCTTGGCCCCATGATGGAGGAAAATCTCCGCCAGGCACTGCTGCTGTCGGACGGCGACTGGAGCGTGTTTTTAATGCGTCCGGTCTCGGGCGCATTGTTGGCGGCGGGGGCTCTGTTGCTGGTCATGGTGTTGCTGCCTTCTATCAAAAACAAACGTGAAGACGCTTTCGTCGAAAACTGAGGCTGTACGACTGGCGACCTATTGATCATTCACCTGCTGGTGCGCGTGCCCGAGCACCGGCAAAGTCCACAAGTGGCCTGCAACGCCCCGCGCTGGCACTACAACGTCTACGGCCAAGCCGTGAGTTTTTAAGAACCTATTTTGAACCAACCAGCCGATAAAAATAAGCCTTTAGTGGATGATGAAAACGAATTGTTGGCGACTAAAAGCCTAGCGCCTGGCTTGCTGCTTGCTACCTTCGGCGCAATCGCATTCAGTGGCAAGGCAATCATCGTCAAGCTGGCTTACCGCCATGGGGTCGATGCCGTCACGCTGATCATGTACCGCATGTTGTTTGCCCTGCCTATTTTTGCGGTCATGGCCTGGTGGGCCAGCCGGGGCAAAGCGCCCCTTGTGCGCAAAGACTGGCTGGGTGTATTTTGGCTCGGGTTTACCGGCTACTACCTGGCAAGCTTTCTTGACTTTGGCGGGTTGGCCTATATCAGCGCCTCGCTGGAGCGGCTGATTCTCTACCTCAATCCCACGCTGGTTTTGCTGATGGGTCTGGTGCTGTACAAACGGCGGATTACAGGGCCACAGATCATCGGCATGGCGATCAGCTACTGCGGAGTGGTGCTGGTGTTCGGCCACGAGATCACCCTTCAAGGCGGCGCTGCCACCTCGGCCGCTTTGGGCGCGCTGCTGGTCTTTTTAAGCGCCATCAGTTATGCCATTTATCTGGTTTACAGCGGCGAGATGGTTAGGCGGTTGGGCTCTCTCCGGCTGGTGGGGCTGGCGACGACGGTAGCTTGTCTGCTCTGCCTGCTGCAGTTTGTCGTGCTGCGCCCCTTGAGCGCGGCGGTTGTGGCACCCGAAGTCATCTGGCTGTCCGTTCTCAACGCGATTCTGTGCACAGCCGTCCCCGTGTTGATGGTGATGATGGCAATCGAGCGCATCGGTGCCAGCATGGCGGCGCAGACCGGCATGGTCGGCCCGCTGTCCACCATTTTGATGGGAGTGGTGATTTTGGGCGAACCTTTTACCGCTTGGGTAGCCGCTGGCACCGTACTGGTGATTGCCGGGATTTTTGTCTTTACCCGGGCGGGCCGCTAAGAAAGTTCGCGCACGTCGTGTTGTGATGACTCTTGTGAAGGAATCGATATGAAGTTGGGCAGGGAAGACAAACGGGCGCTCGCCTACCGCGGCGGCAAAGGAGGAGACCTTGGCAGCGTGCAGGCCTTGCTGCGCAAAGGCGTTAATTTGCTCATCGCGGCGTGCAGTCAGCTCGCTTCTCACGCGGTTTCCCGCGGCACCGCGTTCCGTAGTACTTTCGATACCGACTGCCTGGACAGCACTCTGAGCGGTGCGGTCGCAAAAACCGGACAGTCGCCAGCGACCCTTCTGGCGGCACGCCGCAGAAACTTTCCGGCCCAGCGGTTTGGCGCACTGGAAGAATTCGATGCCATTTGTGCTGTCTCGCGGAGTGTCCATGCCCGCTATATGACGGGCCAAAATAGGCTGGCTGATGGCGAGACCAATCCCTGGACGCATTAAGTTTTTCGCACGTGACGGCCAACGCTCCAACAGAACTTTCTCCCGCAAGCAGGCGGACCGGATGGCCAGTGGGACTGGTTTGTGTGGCGGCCTTTTTCGTGCTGATGACGCTAGGGCTTCAACTGTGGCCGGGGGCGTCCGAGTGGCTACGGTTCTCCAGGCCTCGTTATGAGCAGGGAGCGGTCTGGCAGATATGGACCTCGCAATGGGTGCACTTGAGCAACTGGCATGCGGTGGGCAATGCCTTTGCCTTTTTGGTCATCATTCTCATGAGTGGCTATTGGATTCGTTGGCCGTTCCAAATGCTGGCGCTGGTGGGTGGCTACGTCGGAGTGGCGATCGTCGTAGCACTTGATCCAAGTTGTAATTTCTACGCCGGGGCTTCGGGGGCGCTACACGGGCTATTGGCCGGCAATGCCGTGAGCCTGGCATGGCCAACCCGTGCACCGGGCCGGCCTGTGAACGTTAATGACTGTGCCGCCTTGGTGACACCATCGCGCGGGTCCTGCCTTGTTGCCATTACCGTGCTGGGTGGCATGGCCTTGAAGCTTTGGCTGCAGGCTGGCAGCGCCGGGAAAGCACCACTGGGTGGGTGGGGCTTTCCCGTTTACCACCCGGCCCACGTCGCAGGGGCGCTGGGTGGAATGAGCCTGGTGCTATTGGTTCTGGCCTCGCTTGCCTTGACGCCGACCAAAGAACAGGCCGAGAGCCGCCATTGACAATAGGGCCAATAAGTCAAGCCAATCGATCGATCCACCGCCACCACTGCCACTGGCGACTGGCGCCGCCGTGACAGCAATCGAAACCGTCTGCGCGCTTCCGCTTAAAAGGCCGTCGTTGGGCGTGATGATGAACGTATAGGTTTTGGCGGGGCCGGCCGCGGTCCATGTGAAGACGCCGGTGGCTGGATCCATGCTTGCACCCGCAGGCAGGCCACTTGCGACAAAGACGACAGGGTTATTTTCCGCATCGGTGGCCAGCGCCGTAAAACTCAGGCTGCCGCCCTCGACCACGGTCTGCGCAGGAATCGGCGTAAGAATCGGCGCCGTGTCGGACGCGACGGTTACCTGGTTGGAGGCACTCAAGCCCAAGCCCGTGCCGTCAGTAACTTTCACTTTGAACGTGTAGCTGCCGCCAGGTGAAGGCGCCACAAAGGATGGGGTTGCGGTTGCGGCGCCGACCAGGGTTACAAGGGGACCCGCAACTTGCGTCCATTGGTAGCTGAACGCTGTGTTAGCACCGATTCCGGCCGTGGCCGTGGCCGTGAAAGTGATGGTCGATCCGGTGGTTCGGACACCGACTAGGCCGGCTGAAGCGGCTACGGTAGGCGCCAACGAATTGAGGCGATCGATCGCCGCTTTGGCATCGACCAAACCAGCGCCGCAGTCAGTGCGTGTCGCGCAGTACGTGCCTGACGGGGGACGACGGGCCGAACTGGTCAATATCGAGCTCAGTGCGTCCGGTGTGATCGCCGGTTGCAGGCTCGCCAGCAGGGCGGCAACGCCCGCCACGTGCGGCGTGGCCATGCTGGTTCCCATGTACCCTGTGTAACTGTCTGCACCAGGGCTGCGGGTGCCCGCATTCATGGTGGAATACACTAAGCCGCCGTCACCCGCAAGACTGGAAACCCCCGGCCCACCGCCCGGACCGCTTATCACCGTACCGGGGCCAATACTGGCGTAGCTGGCGTGGTCTCCCAATTTGGTGTGGGCAGTCACCGCGATTACGCCGGTGCAATTAGCAGGTTGGCCGACGGGAAGTGCAGGATCATTGCCGGTAGCGGCCACCACGACGCTGCCTGCAGCGCGTACGGCATTGACGGCATCCTGAAACACCTGAAGGCATTTGCCGGAGCCACCCAAGCTCAGATTTAGCACTTTCGCTTTATTGGGGTTTGTCGGTACGCCGGGAACGTTCAGCCCTGCCGCCCATTGCATGCCGGCAGCAATGTCAGACGCATTGCCCCCACAGGCCCCGAGCACCCGCACAGGCAAGACCTTCGCGCCGAATGCCACGCCAGCCACGCCCACGCCGTTGTTGGTGACCGCAGCGATGGTACCGGCTACATGAGTGCCGTGCCAGCTGCTGCTACTGGGAGTCGGGTCTAAACACTGGGCCAAGGCTGTCCAGTCTCCTGGATCCGACGCATCAGGACCGATCGCAGGGTCACCGGCGCGTAGGTAAGGAACGAAGTTATAGCCGGGCAATAGGTTGCCCGCCAGATCCGCGTGGGGTCGGTAGCCAGTGTCGATCACGGCCACCACAACGCCGGAACCCGTGGAACTGTCCCAAGCGGCGGGCAGGTTGGCACCTCCGGGGTAGCTGGTCGGTGACTGGTAATGCCACTGCTGGCCCGAATAAAACGGGTCGTTAGGCGTGGACTGCGTGTGAACTAGCTCGTCGATCTCCGCATACGCAACACGGGGATCCGTTTCTATCTGCTTGGCCACCGCAAATAATTCTGCGCGGCTCAGTTTTTGGCCTGTGACAACCACATGCGTCTGAGACGTCACTGATTTGAGGTAAGACAAGCCGGCCGCGCTGATGCTGGCCGATTTCAAGGCAGCGCTGTCACCCAGCGTGGCCACTTGACTCCTGGCTGCATGGAAGTCAAATACGCCCGCGCGCGTGGTGGCTTCGTCCTTGAACTTGACAATCAGGCGGTCAAACCGGCGCTCTGTTTGAAGCGGTCCGGCGAAGGCTGTAGCTTGTGCCTTTTGAAGATCTTTCAGTTGTGGCTGCAGCTGGGCTGTGGACACCGCACTGACCGTCGCGATCGTCAGCACGATGGCCGTAACGCCAAAATGTTTGGGTTTTATTTTCATTTTCATTTCATGTTTTTAGTTAGGGGATCGCTAGAAATAATGGCGTGCTTAAAATTCATTGCATGCCTTATGCTCCGCATGGGCTCTTCGGGGCCGTCCTGTATGCGCAGATTCAGTAAGGTCGTACTAGGGCGTCTGCTTCGACCCACAACACCGACGGGATGGCAGACAGGCTCTGGAGGGTGTCAGATTGGTCCTGGCCGAGTTGGGGCTCGATCTGGTACACATGGGTATCGAGGGATACGCTGCTGATGTATGCGAGGCGCGCGTGGATCTGTTGGGAAATACCCTGCAGGAAAGCAGCCTCACGGTAAGGCACTGTCTGCCTGAATTTCACAATGACGCGCAAAGGTGGACCGTAAATCGAATTCATGGGTGTTCGCGGGATGCTGTCCGGCAGGGAAGGGTTGACGGGTGCGGGTACAGATGGACTGCATGCACACAGTGATAGGCCCGACAGCACGATCGACGCTAAGTTGAGCCATTGGCGATGCTGTGCCAAGACTTGTGGGGAGGCTGGGCCCCCTGGCAAAGAGCCGCAATTGTCTTGGTGCATAGACTCTCTGTTTAAAAGTTAATATCTGTTACTTAATAATAACATTTATTACCAATAGTTATGTTTTTATCAAATTGAATTTTAAGTTTGTGAAAAAACAAGCTTTTATAGCTTTTGCTAAATTAACAGGAAGAAGGCATCACGTTCCATGTCTCTGAACTACTTGAATTTTGACTATGCCGAAGACACCGAAGGGGTCGGTACGCTCGAAGCAATGGCTTCCACTTGGTCGCATCAGGTGCTTGCCGTACAGGCGGAGATAGCGCGCGTGTTGGGATGGTGTTACGCGACTTTGCGCCAACGCGGCCCCCTGGAAGAGGGCGGCGATTGGGACTATGACCTGCAAGGCATGCAGGAATTCACCACCCCTGAAACGATTCAGTACGACGAGGCCACGCGCCAGTTGTCAGTGCAGGTGGGGCCAGCGGGCAGGCCGCGGCACACCGTAACTGTTGCCATCACCGGGTCGAGCGAGTTTTGTTCGGAATTCAGGCGGCACTTTGCTCTGGATGACTCGGTCTAGCGGCGCGACGACACCACAATCCCGCCCACAATCAGCACAAACGCAAAGGCGTGGTAAAGCTGCGGCAGGTCGCCCAAAAAAGCCGCTGACAGCAGGGCGGCAAACAAAGGCGTGAGGTTAGAGAAAAAGCCGGCGATGGCGGGACCGACACGCTGCACGCCCACGCCCCAAAAGCGGTAAGCAATGACGGCAGGTCCGACGGCGATATACAGCAGGGCCGCGGCTAGTGGCCAGCCCCAGGCAATGTGCGGGTCCGTAAGCGCCCATTCACTGGCCGCGAATAGGCCAGACCAGCCCAAGCCGAAGATAATTTGTGCCATCAAAAAAGCAGCCCAGTCTTGGCGGATTTCTGGTGGCTCTTTGGGTTGCACCAGCAGCCAGCTGTAAAAAGCCCACGCCAGGGTCGCCAGCAACACATAAAGGTCTCCTGGCACCAGCCGGACTTCTCTCAACAAAGCCCACTGGCCGCGCGACAGCACCACCAGCACACCGGCAATCGACAGCAACGCGCCTGCAATCTGTTGGCGCGAAACGCGCTGTCCGAAACAGAGCCCTCCGACCGCGAGCATCCAGATCGGAACACTGGCCGCGACCAGTGTCACATTGAGCGGCGTGGAGGTTCTGAGCGCCAGGTATTGCAAAGCGTTGTAGCAGCCCACGCCTAGAAAGCCCAGCAGCGCAAAGCGCTTCCAGTTGGGCCAGAGGGCGCTGTCACGCCGCAATACGCGGTGGGCCAACGGCACAAGGATTACAAAGGCCAGCGCCCAACGTAGAAAATTAAGCGTCATGGGCGGAATCAAACCAGTCACAAGACGACCCACAACTGCGTTGCCGGCCCACAGTAACGGAGGAATAACCAAGAGCAGGGCAGTAGAAGGTGTCAGGCGTTGATTCATTGCCGGAACTTTACCAAGCCCAGACCGGAGCGGCGGATGTTGATTCGTGGCACCATGACGGCCAACCGTTTTTTTCTGGGCACTTCCACGGATTTACGGATTTACCTATAACTCACCGACCGCAAGGAGCCTTCCTCATGACTTCCATTACCTCCAAAGCCGTGCGCATCGACCAGCATGGCGGCCCCGAAGAACTCAAGCTCGTCGAGGTACAAGTGGGCGAGCCCGGACCGGGCGAGATCCGCATCCGCCATAAGGCTATCGGCCTGAATTTTATTGATGTCTACCAGCGCAGCGGCCTGTACCCGATGACCATGCCATTGCAGTTGGGCATGGAAGCGTCGGGCGTGGTCGACGCGGTCGGGCAGGCGGTGACGCACCTTAAGGTAGGCGATCGCGCCGCATATGCCAGCCAGCCTCCGGGCAGTTACTGCGAAGTGCGCGTGATGCCCGCCAAGTGCATGTGCAAACTTCCAGACGCCATCAGCTTTGAGACTGGCGCCGCCATGATGTTGAAGGGGCTCACCGCACAGTACCTGCTGCACCGCACGCAGCCGCAAGGGGGGCTGAAAGCAGGTGACTTTGTGCTGTTTCACGCGGCCGCTGGCGGCGTTGGCTTGATTGCCTGCCAGTGGGCCAAGGCAATGGGACTTCAGTTGATTGGCACCGCCGGCTCCGATGAAAAATGTGCCTTGGCCAAGGCGCACGGTGCGGCCTTTGTCATTAACTATGCCAAAGAAGATTTTGTAGCGCGCGTCAAGGAAATGACGGGCGGCCAAGGTGTGAAGGTGGTCTACGACTCGGTGGGCAAGGACACCTTTGACCGTTCGCTTGACTGCCTGCGCCCGCTCGGCCTGATGGTGAGTTTCGGCAATGCTTCTGGCCCGGTCGCGCCATTTTCACCCAGTATTTTGGGTCTTAAAGGTTCACTCTACGTGACGCGCCAGACGCTGTTCAACCATATGACCACGCGAGAATCCACACAAGAAATGGCGGATGAGTTGTTTGACATAGTCCTAAGCGGCAAGGTCGCCATTCGCATTGGTCAGCGCTTTCCGCTGGCCGATGTGGCCGAAGCCCACCGCGCCCTGGAAGCCCGTAAAACCACGGGTTGCAGCATTCTCACGTTGTAAGGCGGGAGGACCGCAACGTTCCCCGCGCTTCATCCGTTCTGCTAACAGCAAATCGAACCGGAGGCAGCGCGGAGGCCGCTGGGCAGCACTTGGCAGTCCTGGGTAAACCTGTGTAAAGCTCAGCGCAGCATTCAACGCTGTGCGCGGGCTCTGCGTTAAAAGAGGCAACAGGAGATGCCCATGCCAAGAGCGTTCACCGTGAACGGCTTGTTAGCCCTCATGCTTGCCAGTTTCGCCAGCTCTGCGGTGCAAGCGCAACCCGAAGCCGCTTTTCCCGAGGCCAATGTCGCTGCGGCCTGGCGTGCCAGCTCGCGCTTGGGTTATGCACCTACCGCAGCATCTGCACAAGCGGCGGAGGCCGCGCCTCGCGCCTGGGCGCTGGAGCAAATTGACGCCGCTTATGCCGCCAGCCAGCGCCCGCCCAACCTGCCCGCCGAAGTGGCACGCATTAACGAGCCGCTGAACGACATTGTTCATGACTTTCAAACGGAGCGTGAAGCGCGCAAGATAATGCGCGAGCAAGCCAAGCCCTTACCGGCGGGCGCGCCACCTACACCCCCCGAAGTAGCGGGCCACGAGAATTTCAGCCGCGAGATGGCGCAAAGCGCTGCCGCATGGCGACTGATGGCCTGCAGTGACCCGGCCCTGGAAAACCCATTGCTGGCTCGCATGACCGAGTTTTGGTCCAACCATCTCAACGTGTTCGTCGGCAAAGGCGCGGTGCGCCCGTTTGTAGGTCACTATGCGATCAACGCGATTCGTGCCCATGCGCTCGGCCGGTTTGAAGACTTGTTGCTGGCCAGCGCCCAGCACCCGGCCATGCTTTTTTATCTGGACCAGGCGCAAAGCAATAACCGTGGGCTAAATGAAAATTATGCCCGTGAGGTGATGGAGCTGCACACTTTGGGGGTCAACGGTGGCTACACGCAAAACGATGTGCATGAGCTGGCTCGTATTCTCACAGGATGGACAGTGAACCTGAAAGGGGGCGAGGGCTTTCGTTTTGCCGAGCGCTTGCACGACAAGGACAGCAAGACCTTGCTGGGTCATTCCTATGCTAATCAAGGCATCCTGGAAGGCGAGGAGGCGCTCCGGTTTTTGGCGCGTCAACCGGCTACAGCCCACCGAGTGTCTTTGCGCCTAGCCAGCTTTTTTGTAGCAGACAAACCTTCGCCCGCACTCGTGGATCGATTGAGCAAGACCTTTTTGTCGAGCCGGGGCGACATTCGCGCCGTGATGCGTAAGTTGGTCGAGTCTCCCGAATTCTGGGCGGCGGATAGCCGGCTATTTAAAACGCCGCTGGACTATGCCTGCTCTGTACTTACGGCAGCCGGCGGTGTGAAAGATCGCCGTGATGTCGTGCAGAGCCTAGGCTTTTTGGCGCAAGCGGGCCAGCCCATGAACGGGTGGCAAACGCCCGACGGCTACCCAACTGATGCCACCACCTGGCTCGCCCCGGAGGCATTGACCCGCCGGGCAGACTATGCATTGGGCATGGCTCAGCGGATGTCCGAGCCCGCGTACCTAAACGCTTTTTTAAGTGGCGCAACCCAACAGCGCATCGCCCGGGAACCGGCTCAGCTGCGCACCGGTCTGATGCTGGCCAGCCCTGATTTCATGCGCAAGTAAATCCGCACCAAGGTACCGCTATGAATTTAATCACGCCTCCAAATCTACCTCGTCTCTCTCTGATGCGCCGCCGTAGTGTGTTGGGTTTAGGCGCTTTGTCTGCACTGTCCCTTTCAGCAGTCAACCACCGGGTCTGGGCTCAGGCATTGCCACCCGGTGTTGCTGCCAGATCTGCACTGGACAGCGGGCGACTGGTCGTCGTTTTTTTGCGCGGCGCGTATGACGGTCTGTCGGCATTTGCGCCTTACGCCGACCGCGACTATTACGCCAACCGCCCTAATATTGCCATCGCAGCGCCTGACGGTAGCGACCAGACGTCCATCCGCCTAGACAACACCTTTGCCCTACATCCTGCCCTAAGCCCGTTGCTGCCGTTGTGGCGACAGGGCGTGTTCAGTTTTGTTCCGGCCGCTGGCCTTCCATCACCCAACCGGTCGCACTTTGATGCGCAGTATCAGATGGAAATTGCGCAAACGGGCAAGAGCAGCAGCGCGCCCGGTTGGCTGAACAACCTAGCGGGGCTGCGCGTCCCCGTGGCAGGCAATCCACCCAGCCCGGCCGCACTGGGTGTGGGTGAAGCCAATCCTGCAATCCTCGGAGGACCAGCGCCGGTGAAGCTTATTCCGCGGGGTCAGGCGGCAGAGCGTACGGGTGTGTTGGCCAACGACAAAACTCGCCAAGCCCTGCTGGACTTGTATGCCGGCAATGATCCGGTGAGCGAAGCCTTTCGTCAAGGCGCAGGCAGCCGGATGCAGAGCGCTCAAGAACTCAGTATCGAAAAATCTGCTGACTACGGACGACGCGAACTGGCTGCCCGTGAAGGCAAGCGCATGGCGGACAGCCGTCTCGACCGCGACGGAACGCCGGCTAATGCACAAGCTCAATCAGCGCAAATGCTGGCTGCCAGCAATGGTGCGGCTGACCCGGTGGGTCTTCAACTCGATGCGCAACACCTCGGCACCTTGATGCGAAACGACCGTGGTTTGCGCCTTGGATTTTTGTCGGCGGGCGGCTGGGATACGCACGCCAATCAGGGGGCGATGGCCGGGCAATTGGCCAACAATCTGGGCAATCTAGCGCGCGGTATCGCTCAATTGCGTCAGGACTTTTCCGAGCCCGGCGACGTGATTGTGGTGATGAGCGAATTCGGTCGGACTGCTTCCGAAAACGGCACGCGTGGCACCGACCATGGATTTGGCAACGCTTTATGGCTCATTGGTAACCGGGTCGCCGGCGGCCGATGGCATGGTCAGTGGACAGGTCTGAGCCGCGCCAATCTCAATGAGAACCGCGATCTGCCCGCCCATCACGACTACCGCGCTGTGTTGGCCCAAGTGTTGCGCGGCACCTTTGCCTTGAGCGATTCGCAGCTGGCCAGGGCTTTGCCCAATACCAATTGGGACCGTCAACTGGACGGGTTGCTAAAAAGGGCCTGAAGTCTTGAAGACCGACGGAGAGTTTTCGGTCGTCAAGACGTGAGGGTGCGGCCCTGTCGCTACTTTGCCCTTCGGACGCGACGCAACTCGTCCAGGACCAGGCAAATCGCCCCGAGGGTGATGGCGCTGTCAGCCAGATTGAAAGCCGGGAAATGCCAGTTGGCATAGTGGAAATCGAGAAAGTCGACGACGTAGCTGTGCAGAATGCGGTCAACCACGTTGCCCACTGCTCCGGCCAGAATGCAAGCCATTGCAAATGAAAATAGTTTTTGACCGGCATGGGACTTGAGCATCCACACGATGAAGAGAGCCGCCGCCACCCCGATGGCGGTAAAGAACCAGCGCTGCCAACCCGACGCCGACGCCAGGAATGAAAAGGCAGCCCCGACGTTGTGGAACCGCACGACGTTGAAGAAACTTGTCACGTAGGTCGCGTCGCCCAATTGGTAGTAGCCCAGTATCAACACTTTTGTGAACTGGTCTGCAATCAACAGGATCAACGCCAGACCCAGCCAGGGCAGCATGCTGTTCGAATTTTTTTTGAAGGTCGTTTTGGCCATTATGCAAATTTCCTGTTTTCACCCGCGCCATACAAATTACTGCTGCAGCGGCTACAAATCGTGGGGTGCGCAGGGTCACTACCCACCTCTTCGCGGTAATGCCAGCAACGCTCGCATTTGGCGGAAAGGCTGGCACCCACGCTTGACTGCAAAGCACTGCCAGCTATTAAGTCAATAGCGGAGGTGATGAAAACAAATTTCAGATCGTCGCCCAGAGTGGACAGCAAGGCGTAGTCTTCGGGCGGCACGGTCAACGTCACGTTAGCCTGCAAGGACGAGCCTACCTTGCCATCAGCACGCAGGGCTTCGATGTCTTTATTGACAACATCGCGGATTTCGCGGATGCGCGACCACTTGGCCAGCAACGCTTCGTTGGGGAGCGGAAGCTCGGCATAGGTTTCTAGAAAGATGGATTCGGAATGGCCGAAAATTTTCCAGGCCTCTTCCGCCGTGAAGCTCAAAAACGGCGCCATCCAGCGCAGCATGGCATGGGTGATTTGCCACAGGGCCGTTTGAGCGCTGCGGCGTGCCAGTGACTTGGCACCGGTGGTGTAGAGCCGGTCTTTCAGGATATCGAGATAGAAGGCACCGAGGTCTTCGCTGCAATAGATCTGCAGCTTGGAAACCACCGGATGGAACTCGTACACCTCATAGTGCGCGAGGATGTCGCCCTGCAACTGCGCTGCACGACTCAGGGCGTAGCGGTCAATCTCCAGCAGGTCGTCAAACGGCACGGCGTCTTTTACGGGGTCGAAGTCGCTCACGTTGGCCATCAAAAAGCGAAGCGTGTTGCGAATGCGGCGGTAGGCGTCCACCACACGGGCCAGGATTTTGTCGTCGATGCCCAAGTCGCCCGAATAATCGGTCGAGGCGCACCAAAGGCGGATGATTTCGGCCCCGAGTTTGTCACTGACTTCCTGCGGCGCCACCACGTTACCCTCGCTCTTGCTCATCTTGCGGCCCTTGCCGTCCACGGTGAAACCATGGGTCAGCAGGCCCTTGTAGGGCGCACGGTCATACATTGCACAGGCCGTCAGCAAAGACGAGTGAAACCAGCCGCGATGCTGGTCATGGCCTTCCAGATACAGATCCGCCGGCCAGGTCGATTGCGCCGCATGACTGTGCCTCAGCACATGGTCGTGCGTGGTGCCTGAATCAAACCACACGTCGAGAATATCGGTGCTCTTGATGTAATCCGGGGCGTCGGCACCAATCAACGATTCGGCACTCGCCTTGCTCCAGGCCTCAACCCCGCCGAGCTCCACCATGTTGGCCGCCTGATCCATGATTTCCATGGTGCGCGGGTGCAATTCGCCGCTAGCGTTGTGAATAAAAAAGGGCAGTGGCACGCCCCAGTTGCGCTGCCGGCTGATGCACCAGTCGGGCCGGCCGGCGATCATGCCTTGCAGCCGAGTCTTTCCATTCTGGGGATAAAAGCGGGTTTCTTCGATGGCGTCCAAAGCCAATCGGCGCAGCGTCTTGGTGGCCTTGGTTTTAGGAAATACGCCCTGAGTCCCGGAGGTTTCTTCGTCCATGCGGATGAACCACTGGGCCGCTGCGCGGTAAATCACCGGTGTCTTATGACGCCAGCAATGCGGGTAACTGTGAACGATGTTTTCGGTCGCAAACAGCCGCCCGTGCTGTCGCAGCGTCTCAATAACGAGTGGCGCAGCTTTCCAGATATTGAGCCCACCAAAGAGAGGCAAGTCGTCGACATATCGACCATTTCCCTGCACCGGATTCAGGATGTCGTCATAGGCCATGCCATGGGCTACACAGGAGTTAAAGTCTTCCACCCCATAGGCCGGCGAAGAATGCACCAGGCCCGTGCCGTCTTCAGCAGTGGCGTAGTCGGCTAGAAACACCGGGCTCAAGCGCCGGTAACCGGCATCCACGTCATAGAGCGGGTGCATGAAATTAACTAGCGCCAAGTTTTTACCTGGTGTGGTCGCCAGCACCGAGCCCGTGAGCTGGTAGCGCTCCAGGCACTTGTCGACCAGTACGGCCGCGAGCACCAGCAGGCCGCGTTCCGTGTCCACCAGCGCGTACTCAAGTTCGGGGTTGAGGTTAAGCGCCTGATTGGCTGGAATGGTCCACGCGGTGGTGGTCCAGATGACCGCGAAGGCGTCTTTGCCGAGGCTGCTTAAGCCAAAGGCGGCCGCCAGTTTTTCGGGTTCGGCACATTTGAAGCCGACGTCCAGCGTTTGCGATTTTTTGTCAGCGTATTCGATTTCAAACTCGGCCAGCGATGAACCGCAATCGAAACACCAATACACGGGCTTGAGGCCGCGGTACACAAAGCCGCGTTCCATGATGCGTTTGAGCGCGCGGATTTCGTTGGCTTCATTGCCGAAATCCATGGTGCGATATGGATTGTCCCATTCGCCCAGGACTCCCAGGCGTTTGAAGTCGGCCATTTGACCGGCGATTTGCTCGGTGGCAAAGGCACGACTTTTAGCCTGCACTTCATCGCGCGGCAGGCTGCGTCCGTGCAGTTTCTCAATGGCGTTTTCAATCGGCAGGCCATGGCAGTCCCAGCCCGGCACATAGACAGCATCCAGTCCTTTGAGTTGGCGCGCCTTGACGACCATGTCTTTCAGGATTTTGTTAACGGCGTGGCCGATGTGGATCTTGCCATTGGCGTAAGGCGGTCCATCGTGCAGTACAAACTTCACCGCGCCGCTTCGCGCGTCGCGCAGTTTTTTGTAGAGGCCCTTGTCCTCCCACTCCTTGACCCAGCCCGCCTCTCGTTTGGGCAGGTCGCCGCGCATGGGAAAGGGGGTATCCGGCAGGTTCAGGGTGCTACGGTAGTCGGTTTTATGGTCAGACATGAGATGCTTTGAGGGGACGCTTGTGTTGGAGGCCTCGAAGAAGCGAAGCCAAAAAAAAATTTGGAGGGAATGAAATCGTTCACCAAGGGGGTTGAGCGAGGACTGACGCCAGTTGGCCAGATCTTCTAAATTCGGTCCCGGGTGGTTTGACGGCTGGTCTCTGCGTGCAGGGGGGCCTGCACGGTCTGCGGAGCCTGGGCAAAAAAAGCCCGTGCGTCGTCGCAGTCCTTGGTAATGCCCGTTTTCAGGCTGTTTAAACCGTCGTATTTCAGTTCGTCGTGCAATTTGTGTAGCAGTTCCACCCGAATAATTTTACCGTACGCCCCTTCCGGGCCCAGGCTGGCGGGCCATTCAAGGCAATGAGTCTCGAGCAACACGCGCCCACCGTTGACGTCGTCCGGGTCGAGCGAGGGCCGAATTCCCAGATTGGCCACCCCGGGAAGCGAGTGTGTGGACAGGCCATGCACCTGCACGGCAAAAATCCCGCTGGCCGCCGGATTCCAGTGAGAAAACCGCAAATTGAGAGTCCGAAAACCCAGATCGCGACCCAATTTTCGACCGTGGACCACATGGCCGGAGATGCTGTAGGGCCGACCCAGCAGGCCCCCCATCCGTTCCATGTCGCCTTGCGCCAAGGCTTCGCGCACCGTAGAACTGGAGACACGGGTGCCGTGCACTTCGTAGCTGTTCATGCGGGCAACATCAAAATTCTGGCGTTCGCCTACCGCATCCAGCATCGCGTAATCGCCTGCGCGCTTCGCACCAAAACGGAAATCATCGCCCACCAGCACGTACTTGGCCTTCAGGCCGCGCACCAGAACGTCCCGAATAAAGGCCTCGGGCGGTACCGCTGCCAACTGCGCATTGAAGGTCAGGACCACGCACTGGTCGATGCCGCACCGCGCCAACTCGGTCAGCTTGTCGCGCAGCGTGGCAATGCGCGCCGGTGCCAGTTCGGGTTTGCGGGCGACGGCCGCGAAGTAGTCACGCGGATGCGGTTCAAAGGTCATCACGCAACTGGGCACGCCACGGTGCTGCGCCTCGCTTCTTAGCAGCGCCAGCATGGCCTGATGCCCGCGGTGCACGCCATCAAAATTGCCAATGGTCAGCGCGCAATTCGGCGCCAGTTGAGGATGAAGGTAGCCGCGAAAAACTTTCATAGGCCTAATTATCGTTTTTATAGCGACGGGTCTCGCTTGTGTGGGGCTTGAAGCCGGTTAATCGCGAATTTGCCCTGATTTGTCATGGCGCTTTGCTGATTTCACTGTATATTGTTTGGTGGGCAGTCTGATTCTGTGTTTCCATGTTCATGGAGGTTCGTCTTGAAGGTCTTAAAGCTCTCAGCCCAAGGATTGCCACAATCGTGGATCAGCCTTGAAGAGGCGGTGTCGCACTACGCGACCGATGAAGTGCGCTGGGAAATGGGCGCTCGAATTGCGATCTTTCACGGGGGTCATAATGCGATTACGGGCAACCAGTCCATCATCACGATCAACAGCATCATCGGCACCCGGGGC
>NZ_JABBPC010000024.1 GCF_012927485.1 Polaromonas sp.
AATCATCAATCTGGAATTTGGACAAATGTTGCGAGACTTGGAGTTCTTCACATCTGCCGTGAAATTTCCACAGCCATAGGGGCCGCCTCAACGTGTCAAATATGTACGCAGGGATCATCCAATAACCTATGGCGGCTAACAACAAAGTTACGAAAAAGAAAGAGGGAGTCTTATCCGTAGGAGCGTACCAATATGCCGTCCCCACAGCGATCAGATACGTGATGAAGAGTGCCCATTTAAGCAGTTGCGTCGCGTTTTCAGCGCTGCGCAGGGCCTTTTCCATACGCAAATCAATATTAGCGTTAGCAGCGACCTCAATTTCACTCAATCGATTAGCGAGGTCACCAATCTGCCCATCACGTAACGTAACCGCTTTCTCAGCCGCTTGTCTCTGGTGCGCATGGGCTTCTTCAAGTCGCAATATTTGACTTTGCCGTTCAAACTCTTCATCCGCATGGCGTTTAGTCGCCACCGCAAGCGCTTCACTATGCTCCCGCGTCAATGCCGCCTCCCGCTGTTCGGCTATGGTCCGAACCTCTTCCGCCGTACTCAACCGAACAACTTCAAGTAGATCATCCACGTTATCCAACCTGATCAAACTCGGAAAGGCCATAGTGGACTGCACCAAACAGCGTTGGGCGCGTTGATCACGCATCAACGCCATGAAAATCTCCGCTTTTTTTGGATCAAGCTCCGTGAGGTACTGCCTCACCTTACTTACCAAATCAGTTTGCGGATTCATCACGTAGGAGCAGTTCGCAATTAACTTCTTCCGCGAAAGATTGCCGAGATTGCCTCCAACCGCAAACCACAGATACCCCGCCAATCGCCGATCGGTCAAGGCAGCGGGAACATCGTCTCTTTTCAGCAGGTTCTTGTAGACGACAAAACTGCTGGACTTGGAAGCAACAACATCATTGCGCGTAACGAACAGCCATTTCGCGTCAGCAATTGACTTCGCATGCTGTATAGCTCCACGCAAACGAAGCACAGTCGCGATTGATCGCGCGTCTCGTATCCGTCGTTCAAGATTAGTATGGAGTGGTCCAATCGTATTCCGCAATCCTTCTTCAGTCGCAAGGTCACAAAAAACAAACAAGTCTTCAATGGCGCAGGTATTTGCATCCAGGATTTCGAAACCCATTGTGACTAGCTGCGACTCCAAATTGTCGAGAGTCGCACGTGCATAGCCCGCGTGACTAGAGTCACTGCGAATTCTGTTGCCTAGTGGGCCGAAAGGTGTTTCACCTCTTTGCATTGCCTCCAACGGACCGCGAAGCGTGCCCTTCATTTCCGCAACAACATGAGCAAAGACGACCTTCCGTATTCCGGCCTTTTCGATCAATGCGAACAGGTCTTTAGAGAAATCGTGCAATTCAGGAGTACTGAGGTCTAAGAAGTCAAGGATCAGGGGGCCGTCGAACGACATCGAAATGTTGTTTAAGGCAGCCGAAGAACTTGGCACCTGCAACGTGAGCACCACCTCAGCAATAAGCGCACCACCCGTGAGCCGCGTTATTAGGTCGGCGCCAGATCCACCTTGCTCAATCGTCTGAAGTGCAAAGGCTGCAGACAGTACATCAAGAGCTTGATCCAGGTGAACTGCATCCTGTTCATCATCTACAACATCATTGAGAACAAGCTTCTTTCCTTTGTAGTAGTTTTTCTCGCGTCGATCCACGAAGCTCAAAAAATCAACGCTTGTTAGTCTCTTCAAAAAGGCATTTTGCAAAGAATCATCGGGTACATGTATGTCAATTTTCTTTAGCGACTCTGATGCAAATTGGCTAAACGATGCCAGCAGCTGATTTATTCCAGAGTCATTCAATGGAGTTTCCACATGTGGGGAGGGTTCAACCCGATATGTATGTGGCTCACCTGGGTCGATTCGCAACAATCTAAACTCCGCGAGCTTCTCTGCTAGGCCAGCCGCAACAAGCGGACTCATTGGGATGTCATAGGCTTTCTCAACCGCGCTCGAAAACTCCGCTGGGTCAAAGCGCCTGTTTGCGCGTTTCGCGAGAATAGGAACGAACAATGGCACCAGCCCGGCCACTAAGTCACCTGTCTTTGAATAGGCTTCTTCGACAAATGCGAAGGCAACTAACTCTCTGGGACTTATCGCCCCGTTGTTTCCGGTTAAATCAACATTTGTCATACCTATTTCATCCTTTTGGTTCGCAGTTCAATAAGAAAAACATTTCATCAAAACCGTCTGCCGAAGACTCTTGGCACGCGTCAAATTGCTGTCGACTTCCACCTCAACGCCGCGAATAAGGGACAGGCGTCGGTCAACTTCAGCAAGGATACGGTGCTGCTCTTTCAAAGGCGGCACGGGAATGGCGAATCGCTTAACGTCGCCGACATTGATGTGCGCCACCGTGCTCCCAAGAGCTTGGGCGCGGTATTGCGACTTCACAACTTCAGAATGCAGCGTGTGCATGAGTAGGCCACTTGAAAAGCCAGCAGATGAGCGCAACAGCATCACACGCTGACCAAGGCAGGGGGTCATTTGGTCTGGAATCATGATTGCGGTGCCAATTGTTCCCTCGCGGGCAAACACGATGTCACCGGCGCGTGGCGCAAGGCGAGAAATTCGATCCTGAAAAGTAGCCTGATCAACATACCGTGCTCGTTCCTTAACAAGCCCCTCCGCTGTCATCCATGTGGTGTCAATACATGGGAAACCATCATCTTGAAACCGAGCAGTACTGTGGGGGCAATCTACGATCTGCTCGCAGAGCATCTCTACTGCTGCCCAAACCCATCCACTTGGCAAGTCGCCCAGATTTTCAGTGTGTAATGGCGCGAGCTCCTTGTACTGGCCCTTCCCTTTCCACTCTTTACGCCGCGCCTCAAGAATCCGCTGCAGAAGCTGCCTACCAGCCTCAAAGCTGCGCCCTTCCCGGTGGGCTAGTTCGGCTTCTGTGGGGACGAGGCGGCCTTCCACGGCGTCTTTGAGGACGGAGGCTTTGTAGCGTTTGAGGTTGGCCTTGACGCGTTTCAGGTTGGCGACGGCTTCGTCGAGGCGGGAGAACTGCTTTTCGAGTTCGGCGACGATTTCACGCTGTTGCTCAATGTCTGGCAATGGGATCCGTTGGTCTTCGAGGAACGCGCTTGGCACTCGACGAAGTCCAACAGCTCCGGTCATGTGGCCGGACGCTTCTTTGCGGAATGTCTGGCTGGACACGAAGTAGTAGATGTACCGTGCGTCAACGCCAGAACGCGGGCGAAGAACGTGAAACTCAGTCGAGCCAAAGCCAACGCTGTTTACCAGCATGCGGGCAATGGCCATCTTGCCGTTTTCCATGCACGGGGTGACCTTGGCAAACAGGATGTCGCCGTCACGGAAATGTGTGTAACCTTTTTTGACATCCGCGTATTTGCGAATGGTCGATACATCAATGCCGCCAGACAGCGCTTCGACCGCAGCCATCGGAACGAATGACACGTCCAAGTCATCATTCAGTGAACTGCGGTCAAGCTTGGGATTGACCTCCACTGCTTGGGACAGAGGCACGATGTGCGCGGCGGCGATCACATCATCAGGTACAACACTCACGCCGCCAACTCCCGGTTCATCGCCTCAAGCACCTTAGTCAATTCCGCGCCAACCAGTCGGACCACTCGGGCCATGCCGCCTTTCTGGGCGAAGAGAAAGAGGTAGCCTGCTGTGTATTCGCGCATGTTCATTTTTTCTTTTCAGTCTGATTGGCCAGCCACGCTTGGCCTTGCGCGGTGAGGCGGTATTTTTGTTGGGGGCTACGGGGGGAGTCTGGATGCGTCATTTCCAACAGGCCTTGGTCCATCAATGGCTGGATGACTTGGTCCCTGAACTTGGTCCGGTTGGTCCGATTGACCACGGCCATCAAATCGGTTAAGGCCGCGCCAGTGCTGGCTTTTGCGAGGATTTCGACTTGGTCCCCACTTGGTCCCAACTTGGTCCCTGGCTTGGTCCCTGCGGTGGTCACTTCGGCACCACCTGTCGTGCCCTTGGGCCGCCACAAAGTCTGGATGAATTGCCCACCGTCTTGCCGAAACTCCGGCGCAGGCAAGCCTGCCTGGGCACACAGGTTGATCATGTCCAGCGTGCCGGTGCCTGCCTTTTCAATGTAGCGGGCCAAAAACAGCGGCTCGGCAATGCGCGGGCTGCGGGGAATGGATGCATGCGGGCGGCGCAGGTTGTCCACGGTCAGTTGCGGAGGCAACTCGCCGGGGTTCCAGATTTCGAGCCGATCTGCAAACAGCATGACCTGCACCGAGGCGTTGGAGGTGTAGTCCCGGTGCGCTACGGCGTTGACGATGGCTTCGGCCACAGCTTCGCGCGGCAGCTCATAGTCAACCGGGGCCTGTGCGCCTGCTGCGCGGGTGCCCACGGATCTGGCAATTTTGGACAGCACAAAATCCGGCGCCTGATCAACCAGGTGATCCACCAGGCTGGCATGGATGGCGGCAATCAGTTCTGGAATATCGCCAAAGCGGCGGCGAATCAGCTGGTCGCCCGCCTTGCGCACCAGCGCACGCATTTTGAGGTGGCGCGCGCTGTCATCACCACCACGGACATAGATCAGGCGGGGTTTGCCCAAGGTCGTGGCACGGTCAAATTCGCGTTCAGTTGGCGAGATGCCTTGGGCGTCTTCGAATCCGTAGTCATTGCCAAACAAGGCCAGGTAGAGCGTGCAACGGTCTACTTCGCTCAAGTACACCGCGTCAGCACGCAGGTCTGCAGCGGGCAGGTCTTCAAACAGGAAAACCTCAAAAAACCGAGACAACAGCGGGTCGGCGTGAATGAAGTCTTTGACTGCCCGTCGCTCCAATGCCAGCTCTTTTTGTACCGAGCTAATGAAAATCCGTTGCTTTGCACTCACGCCGCCAACTCCCGATTCATCGCCTCAAGCACCTTCGGCAATTCCGCGCCAAACAACTGATGCACCTTGCCGATGCCGCCCTCCTGCGCAAACGGGGAGTAGTCAAAGTCGTCGGGTTCGATGCCAAGGTTTGCGGCGATGTGATCACGGATCATTTCTAGCCAGTGCAGTTGTTCGGGGGTGAAGGAGGTGCCGCTTTGCGCCAACCAGGCTTTGAAGTTGGCATTGACGCGCTCGGGGAATGGAACCAGCTCATTGTCCTGGTGCATGGCGAAGCGCACCAGGCTGACCAGGTCGGTCAGGATGCGGCGGCGGTTGTCGCCTTTGACTTTCGTTTTGTCCAGCGCGACGTAGGCTTGCCAGAGCTGGCCCTCGGTCCACAGGTGCGGCGGGGCTTGCAGGGCGTCGGCCAAAGTCTTGAGCGCTTCAAACGTCAGGGGTTCAGGGGAACGCTGCGGGCGACTATAAAGAATTTGCAGGGCGGTGATTTCGTCTTTGTGATCGGCGATAAAGCGCTCAAAGGAGTCAACCGTGCCTTGGGCCCGGTCACGGGCGGCTTCGCTAAAGTTGGCCTCAATCAACATATCTTGCGTGACGGTGTCGATGATTTGCTCGGCCTTCTTTTTCAAGTCGATCAAAAGGTTCCGCAGCGCCGGGTCGCACAGGGGTTTGGTGGCGTTGGTCAAGCGCTCTTCGACCCGCTCCGGGTGATCGGCGGCCAGGTCGGGGTCGAGCGCGTCCACAATGCCGCGCGCCAGGTCTTTCAGGGAATAGCCGCCGCTGGCTTGCATGATCTTGAGTCGGTCGGGCTCGGTCAGTTCGCGGTCGAGCCGGGCCAGGCGGGCGGCGACGCTGGACAGCACTTCGGGTTCCACATTGCCCAACGCCACGGCTTGCAGCAGTTTGTCGAAAGGCACGGACTTTTTCTGGTCCATGGGGGCGGAGTCGGTTTTGTCTTGCTCGCATACGCCAACGCAATCGACGATGACGAAGTGGTCTTTGGCTTTGGCGTCGGGCGTCACGGCCTGCAAGTCGGTGGGCGCGATGATGCGCACGCCACGGCCTTTCATCTGCTCGAAGAAGTTGCGGCTTTTGACCGAGCGCATGAACATCACAATTTCGACCGGCTTGATGTCGGTGCCGGTGGCGATCATGTCCACGGTGACGGCGATGCGCGGAAAGTAGCTGTTGCGAAAGGCGTTGATCAGGTTCTCGGGCTTTTCGCCGGTGGTGCGGTAGGTGATCTTTTGGGCAAAGTCGTTGCCCTTGGCAAACTCTTCGCGCAGGATTTCGACAATCTTCTCGGCGTGGTTGTCGTCCTTGGCAAACACGATGGTCTTGGGCACCTCGGTACGGCCGGGGAATATCTCGGTGAAGAGCTTGTCGCGGAAGGTGCGGGCTATGGTGCGGATCTGATCCGGGGTTTGCACGGCGCGGTCCAGCGCGTCGGCGTCGTAGGCCATGTCTTCGTCCAGCTCTTGCCAGCGGGTTTTGCGGTCAGGCGGTCGCGGTAGCCGACGGAGTAACCGGCCTCGACCTGACTGCCGTGTTCGCTCACCTGGGTGCGGATGCGGTACACGTCGTAGTTGACATTGACGCCATCGGCCACGGCCTGCTGGTGGCCGTATTCCATGACCAGGTTTTGGTTGAAAAAGCCGAAGGTCTGCTTGGATGGCGTGGCGGTCAGGCCGATGAGGTAGGCGTCAAAGTATTCCAGCACCTGACGCCACAGGTTGTAAATACTGCGGTGCGCTTCGTCGGTGACGATGATGTCAAAGGTTTCAATCGGGAAGCTGGGGTTGTAGCCAATGGGTTCGGGTTTGGCGAACAGCTTGCCAAGACCATCGACGCTCTGCTCGTCGTCTTCGGGCGCCAGTTCTCGGCCTTTAAGCATGCTGAACAGGCGCTGAATGGTGCAGATGGTGACGCGGGCTGTTGTGTCGAGCTGGTTGCTGGTGAGGTGCTGAACAATGTATTCCTCGCCAAACTTGTAGTTGTTATACGGTGAGGTGTATTGGTCAAACTCCTTCTTGGTCTGCCGCCCAAGGTTGCCCCGGTCGACCAGAAACAGCACGCGCTTGGCCCCGGCGAACTTGATGAGGCGGTAGATAAAGCTGATGCTGGTAAAGGTCTTGCCGCTGCCGGTGGCCATCTGGATCAGGGCACGGGGTTTGTTGGCTTTGAGCGAGGCCTCCAGATTGCGGATGGCGATTTTCTGGGCGGGCCACAGGCCGTCTTCTATCAACGGTGGCATGGTTTGCAGGCGGGCTAGAAAGGTGCCAGCGCTTGCTGCAGACGCGGCAGGTACCGCAAAGCCAGGACTGGTTTCGCTGGCGGTGCCAGGGCTGGTGGGGCCGGTGTGTACAGCAGCAGACGATTCCCAGCCCTTCTCCCCAATTTTTCCGGGCAGATCTTTCAACCACGCGGCCAGCGTTTCGGGCCGGTGAAAGGCAAAGACGCTGCGGGCGCGGGGTTGCGGGTCCAGCCCCTGGGTGAAGTGGGTTTCGATGCCGGTGGATTCGTAGCTGAACGGCAAGGGCCGACGCCAGGCGGGCAGCACGCTCGGCAGGCCCTGGGCGTAGCGGGCCGACTGCACCTCGACGCCGGTGAGGGTGCTGCCTTCCTTCTTGGCCTCGATCACGCCAGCGGCTTTACCGTCGATATACAGCAGGTAGTCGGCAAAGCCGTAACCGGCGTTAAGGGGAAATTCACGCAGCGCCACACCCCGCGCGGCATGGATGTTGGCATGCGCCATATCGCAGACGTGCCAGCCAGCTTGCTGCAGTAACGCATCGATGCTGACTCTGGCTTTTTGCTCTGGCGTCATACGTTCTCCCTGTGCGGTCTATTTTAGGTGGACTCGAGGACCGCTTTGAACGCACACTGTTGTGAGGCCGTAAGGTAAATGCACCGCTGCGGCCAATCTGCAAAAATACCGTTTATCCGATACCCCCAACAGGAGTTAAAGAATGACTTGGTTTGACGGTTTTGAATCGCGCAGTTTCGAAGTGAATGGCGCCTCCATCCATGCCCGTTTTTCTTCAGTGACGGCGGGCGATACGCCTCGCCCGGCTCTGCTGCTGTTGCATGGCTTTCCACAATCGCATGTGATGTGGCATCGGGTGGTGCAGCACTTGAGCCCGCATTATTTTCTGGTCCTGCCTGACTTGCGCGGCTACGGCGACTCCTCCAAAACTCCGGGCTTGCCGGATCACAGCAACTACAGCAAACGCAACATGGCTCACGACATGGTGGCGGTGATGGATGCCTTGGGGAAAGACCAGTTTGACCTGTGCGGTCACGACCGTGGCGGGCGCGTGGCTCACCGGCTCGCGCTGGACCACGCGTCGCGTGTGAAAAGGCTTTGCGTCATCGACATCGCGCCCACGCTGGACATGTACGAGGGCCGGAGCATGACGCAGCCGTACATGGAATTCGCCCGCGCTTACTACCACTGGTTTCACATGCTTCAGCCCTCACCGCTGCCTGAGATCATGATGGGCGCCAACCACCCGGAAACCGCCCGAGCCTATCTGCACGCCAAACTGGGGGGTTGGGGCAGCATGGGACTGGACTACATCGAGCCCCACGCCCTGGCCGAATACGAGCGCTGCTTTTGCAACGCCGAAGCGCTCCACACGGCGTGCGAAGACTACCGGGCCAGCGCCGCTATCGACCTGGCGCATGACCGCGAAAGCCGTGCGCAGGGCCTGAAGGTGGCCAGCGATATGCTGGTGCTTTGGGGCGAGCGCGGCGTGGTGAATCGACTCTTTGATCCGCTGGCACTCTGGCAAGACCAGTGCAGTGCGGAGGTCTCCGGACACGCCCTGGCAGCGGGCCACTTCATCCCTGAAGAGCAGCCGGAGGCCACCGCAAAGGCGCTCCGGCATTTTTTTAATTAACCCAGCGAGCTGACCATGTCGACTTACTCCGTAGAGGTTGTATGGCATCGCGCAGATGCAGAGTCTGACCGGGATTTTTTGGCCAACCGTTACAGCCGCCGCCATCTGCTGCGTTTTGACGGCGGCCTGGAAGTACCGGGCTCTTCGTCACCGCAGGTGGTGCCGCTGCCCTGGTCGGATGCGTCGGCGCTAGACCCTGAGGAGGCGTTTGTCGCATCACTGTCGAGCTGTCACATGCTCTGGTTTCTATCGATTGCGGCCGAGCGCAAGTTTTGCGTGTCCCGCTACGCGGATGCGGCAACCGGCCTGATGGAAAAGAACGCGGACGGGAAAGTAGCCATTACCGTTGTGACGCTGCGGCCCGAGGTGCTATTTTCCGGAACCCCGTTGCCCACGCGGGAGGCGCTTGACCAGCTTCACCACGCAGCGCATGACGCTTGCTATCTTGCCAATTCAGTGAAAACTGAAGTGCGCTGCGAGCCGGTCTATAGTGCGCGCCAGCCCGGTGGCTGAACCTCGCGCGCCCGCCGACGGTATTCAAAATCCCCGGGAGCACAATTCACAGTCCAACGAAGGAAGCAAATGAAACACAAATGGTTGTTAACGCTTGCCGCCTGGGTGGCATTGGGCGGCGCCGGTTTGCAGGCCCTGCCGGCCGCACACGCCCAGCCCAGCTACACGGTGTCGGCCCAGCAATTGCAGGAGGCCGTCGCGCAACGTTTCCCGATGCATTATCCGGTGAGTGGGCTGCTTGATCTGACCCTGCAGACGCCGCGCCTGCGCTTGATCCCGGCACTCAACCGCTTAGGCACCGAGATGGTTATCGACGCGACCGGCCCGGCTCTGGCTCGCAGCTCTACGGGCACATTCGACGTGGATTTTGCGCTGCGTTATGAGGCTAGTGACCAGTCGATACGCGCCTACCAGCTGCGCGTTAACTCACTGCGGCTGTCGGGCCTGCCGCCTGGACCGTCTGCGCTGCTCGAGGCTTACGGCCCCAGCATTGCCGGGCAGACCTTGCAGGAGGTAGTGGTGCACCGGCTCAAGCCGCAAGATTTGATGGTGGCAGACGGCCTGGGGCTTGAGCCGGGCACCATCACGGTCACGGCCAAGGGGCTGGTAATTGGATTTGTAACCAAGCAGCTGCACTGAAAATATAGGTACCGGGACTTATTAAACGGCCGCAAAGCGCTGGGTGCGCAGCGGCCATTTTCTTTGGAGCGATTTTTGAACCCTGCTTTCATAGGCCCATTCAAGCGCGGTCCCCATGGCTTGAAGCGTTCAGGTACAACCTAGTTCCAGCATCTTCTGGCATAAGTACACCGCATTGCCATGACGCTTGAACTCAACAACTTCGCGAGCTGCCACTTTTCACCCATTCCCGGAGCCGCCTGATGCTGACACACCTCAGTGACCTGATCGTTGCCGCTAACGTGGGCATCATGCTGTTCTTTACGGTGGCGGTGGCGCCCACGATTTTTGTCGTGTTGCCGCTGGAGTGGGCCAGCGCGTATGTGCGCTCGTTTTTTCCTAAATACTATTTGTTTCTGGGCATCACCACCGCCATTGCGGCGGCGCTCGCGGGGACGCCTTTATTGCAAGGCAGTCTGGCGCTCTGCGCGCTGGTCTTTTTCTTCAGCCGGTTTTGGCTCACGCCGCGTGTCAACCGGGCGCGGGACGAAAAGAAGCCCCAGGTTTTCAAAACGCTGCACTTTTTGAGCGTAGCGCTGAACCTGGTGCAACTGGCATTGTTTATCTGGATTCTGGTGGTCAGCCTGCGGGCTGCGTGAAACCATCCAGCGCGTCGAGCGCCGAGCTGTGCCCTGAAACTATTTCACCGTGATATTTGACGGCGCCAGCATCGTCAGCCCCCACTTCACGTCGCCCCACAGCACTTCTTGTATTTTTTCCCGCTGCCGCAGGGGCACAGGTCGTTGCGACCTGGCGCCGCGTCCTTGCGTACGGTTTCGACACGCGGACCCATCGTCGTCCATAGTTCGCGCAGGTCATAGACCGCCCAAATCGCTTCGCCAAAGGCATTCAACCGGGCAATGCTGGTGCTGGGCGGGCCATCTTCGCTAAGGGGCGACACCGCAGGCACGGCTTCGTCGTCTTCAGTCATGGCGACCACCGCCTCCAGCGCACCGTCTAGCCATTTGGCGGCGTCCTTGTCGCGGGGGGCCATCCATTCGTCGGGCCAGCTTTCCACGGCGAACATGAACCCAAGCGCCCACACCTGGGCAAACGCCGGGAGCTCTTCGTCCTTGAACACACTTTGCTCCTCGGGCGGCATCTCGGCCACTGCGCCGCGAATGTCCATCACTTCAGGGTGGTAGCAGTGATCGTCTTCCAGAGAATTCACTTCGGCGTCGAGCGCTGTGACGACCTCGTTCCAGCGCTGGTTCCAAATCGTGACGAAGCGTGCATGCTGCGCTTCGCTGGCAAACGAGCCGCTTTCCGCGTCTGGCGCCTCGCCGTCGGCAGGGGTGCCCAGCAGCACCGGCAGGTATTCAGCCGCATCGATCGGGCGACGCGAGCAAATCACGGCAGCCATGAAGCCCTCACAAAACTCCCACTGTGGCGTTTCGTCGTGGCGGGTCCGGAGATCGTCGAGGATGGCATCGAGCTCGTCGAAGGCGTCCACTTCCAGGAACTCGGGCGTAAGGACGGACGCTGCAGCGGCAGTGTCCACAGAAGAATGGGGCAAGTCTTGGTTCATGGTGGTCGTTTTTCGTTTGATCGGCTTATAGCTGGATTTTTTCCTGCCTCATTTTGCCCTTTTTGCGTTTGACGAATCGGACGAAAAACACACTCTTTCCAAGGAGGGATGCAATTTCGTCAATGGTCGTCAACCCATTGGCGGCAGACGAAGCGCCGCCAGCTGTTTCATTGTCGTAGTTCCTTGAAATTTCACGTTTCAACGCTCGGCAATCGCACCCCTGCACCGCTCCATAAGCAGTCACAAGCTTGTCTTATCGCGCCTTTATTCTCGGTGGCTGCTCCAGTCGGCCTGACTGGATTTCGCTCACCCAATGGGGCTTCCCCCATGAATCCAAGGAGATTAATCTTGCATCCCATTTCACGTTCTGCGGCAGCTTGCAGCGATTCGGCCAAAGCCGGACGCGCAACCGTTCCGGCCTTGTGCAGCCCGCTCGCTGTCGCCCTGTTGCTGACCACCGCGCTGCTGGCGGCTTGTGGCGGCGGTGACGTTAAGGGTAGCGATCAGAGCGCGCCGGCCGACGCAAAAACACCGCAAATTCGTTGCGCGCCGTAAGCGCCCACACCCCGCTGCGATTCGAACTCACCCACTTTTTAGAAACCCACTCATGACTATCCCTAGCAGACGCAATTTTTTGCGCACCGTCGCCGGTACCGCCGGCGCAACGGCTGCGCTTGCCATGTTCCCGCCGGCCATCCGCAAAGCGCTGGCGATTCAGGCCAACAACCAGACGGGAACGATCAAGGACGTTGAGCACATCGTCATCTTCACGCAGGAAAACCGCTCGTTCGACCACTACTTTGGCACGCTGGCCGGCGTGCGCGGTTTCAGCGATCGTTTCCCGATTCCGGTCATGGATGCACTTGGCGACAAGGGCAAGAACGTGTGGTACCAGGCCAACGACACAGACCCCGCCAACCCCCGCATGATTGCGCCGTTTCGCCTGAACACGGTGCAGACTTTCGACTACATGCGCGTGAACGGTACGCCGCACAGCTGGCTGGACGCCCAAGCCGCCTGGGACCACGGCCGCATGAACGCCTGGCCGAAATGGAAGAGAAACCACTCGATGGGCTACTTCACCGAAGCAGACATGCCGTTCCAGTATGCGATGGCCAACGCATTCACTATTTGCGACGCCTACCACTGCTCGTTTCAGGGAGGCACCAACACTAACCGTCTGTTTAACTGGACGGGTACCAACGATCCGCTCGGCAAGGGCAATGGCCCGGCGACTTACAACGACTACGACTGGTTCGCCTCCGACCCCGGAAAGAACGGCGGCTATACCTGGACTACCTACCCGGAGCGGCTCGAAACTGCGGGCATCAGCTGGCAGGTGTACGAAAACATGGCCGATAACTTCACCGATAACCCGTTAGCCGGCTTCAAGGTATTCCGTGACGCCTTTTCAGCGTTGCCGGGGTATTCCCAATCGCTGAAGGACCGCGGTGTCAGCACGCGCGACCTGGACCTGCTCAAGGCGGACGTCCTTGCCAACAAGTTGCCGCAAGTCAGCTTCATTGTGGCAACGGCCGAAGGCTCGGAGCACCCCGGTCCCTCCAGCCCGGCCCAGGGCGCGGACTACACGGCCAAAGTGCTGGACGCACTGACTGCCAATCCCGAGGTCTGGAGCAAGACCGTGCTGTTCCTCAACTTTGACGAGAACGATGGCTTCTTCGACCACGTGCCGCCGCCCTCGGCACCCAGCTACACAACCTACGACGCCGATCCAGCCAAGGCGGTGTTGGCCGGCGCTTCCACCGTCAATACGAACGGCGAATACCACGAAATTATCCTGTCCTACCAGACCAACCCGAATGAACCACTGGCGCTGCACCGTCCCTACGGTTTGGGCCCGCGTGTGCCAATGTACGTGATCTCGCCCTGGTCCAAGGGCGGCTGGGTCAACTCGCAAGTGTTTGACCACACGTCGGTACTCCGCTTTGTCGAGCAACGTTTCGGCGTGATGGAACCCAACATCAGCGCCTGGCGCCGCGCAGTCTGCGGTGATCTGACCACCGCATTCAACTTCAAGGATCCGGACAATACCGAGTTTTTCAAAAAATTCCCGGCTACCGTTACGCTGGCCAATCGTGCGCGCGCGCTGCCGAAGCAGACGATACCGCCGACGCCCGCCCTGCCCGATCTGCCGACGCAAGCCATCGGAACCCGGCCGTCGCGCGCGCTGCCCTATGAATTGCACACCGCTGCCAAGGTGCTGTCGGCCACCACGATTGGACTGACCTTCAGCAATACCGGCAACGCCGCCGCCGTGTTTCAGGTCTACGATCGCAAGCACCTCGACCAGATTCCGCGCCGCTACACCGTCGAGGCCGGCAAACAGCTCGTCGGTCGTTGGGACCTCAGCGCCGACAGCGGCGCCTATGACCTCTGGGTACTCGGCCCCGCTGGCTACCACCGCCACTTCACCGGCACGGCCGTGACAACGGCAGCCGACCCGCTGCCCGAAGTGCAGGTCTGCTATGACATCGCCAACGGCAACGTCTATCTCAAGCTGGCCAACAGCGCGAGTGTGGCGGCAAACTACACGATCACGGCGAATGCCTACCTGACCGATGGTCCCTGGGCTGGCACGGTAGCGGCTGCGGGCCAGGTCGAACAGCACTGGTCTTTGCAGGCCAGCGGCCACTGGTACGACTTTACGGTGACGGTCAAGGGCTTGCCCGGTTACTCGCGGCGTTTCGCGGGCCGTGTGGAAACTAGCGAAGCCACGATCAGCGACCCAGCGCTGGGTGGCGTCGCGGTCGGCGATCAGATCAAGATCGCCTAAACGGCAACCTGCATCCATGACCAGGGCCTGCCGCGGGCTTGCTCGGCGGGTCCTTTCGTTCGCGCCTGGCCCAATGGTTCAAGGCTTTGAGCGCCAGGCGTTCAACGCCAGGATTTAAAGGGTCGCTTGGGCGGTCACCGCATGGGACAAAAGCCGTTTTGCCATGCAAAGTACGGCGCGGTCCTTACTCAGCAATAGGGCTTGGTGCGCCACCGCCAGATCGATAAATTTTTGGTCGTCCGGGTCGCTGCAGCTTGCGTGGGCCGGGGCGGCAACGTCGGTCAACCGGGCCTGTTCGTCAAAGCCCGCCAAGACGTCTTCTGCGCTGAGCTGGTAATACGCCAGCCGCTCGACGATTTTTGGATAAGCCAGCACGCGCGCCAATTCGTCGCGCATGGGCTGCGTCGCGATCCACTTCAGTTCCCCCGCCTCCAGCGCTTTCTTCAGGGGCCGTGCAGCCACATCGTTGAAGAGCAACAGATCGAGAACGATGTTGGTGTCCAGAATGACCGGCTGGGGTGGTTGACGGTTCACGCGACGGGCGGCTTAATCGGCCGGCCGGTCGACTGGTTTTCCGCGCGCAGAACCGGCCACCATGTCAAAGCGGAATAACCGGCACTCGATCGGGCCATTCCACATCGGCACGCGCCGCGACTCCTTCAGGCGCATCTTGCTCGGCAGCTTCAGATCGGGCGTCAGGACATGGGCGGTCCAGCCCGCGTAATGGTTCTTCCAGTGCGCCGCCAACTGGGGAAAGAAATCGGAGGCCTCTTCGCCGCTGGCAGTCTGCGCCTGTTCCCGCCCCGGGTTGGCCGAGCGGTCCCGTGGGGTGTCCATTGAGGCGTCGTTTCGGCGCAGCGGCTGGCCAAACTCGTCAACGCTCTGGCGCCGCTCGTCCCTTTGATTTCGGCTCTGCAGCCCCGACATACCCGCCACGCCCGCGACGTCGATTCGCTCGCCATAAGGCGGGTTGACCAGCATGACGCCTGTCGGGGCGGGGGGCATGCGCTGCAGCGCGTCGCCGCCGCGGAACTCCACCGCGTTGGCCACGCCGGCCCGTTCAGCATTGCGTTCCGAAAAATCGACCATTCGGAACGAGACATCGCTGCCAAACACTGGTGCGGCGGGCTCGGTGATGGCGGCTTCAGCCTGGTCCAGCAAGCCTTCCCAGACGTGGCTCTGGAATGGCAGATATTTCTGGAAAGCAAAGCGGCGGTTAATGCCCGGTGCAATGTTGCAGGCAATCTGCGCCGCCTCGATGGCGATGGTGCCGGAGCCGCAGCACGGGTCGTACAGCGGCACACCTTCTTTGCAGAGCTGGTCCCAGCCGCTGGCGGCGATCATGGCGGCGGCCAAGGTTTCTTTCAGCGGCGCATCGCCTTTGTCTTCGCGCCAGCCGCGCTTGAACAGCGGCTCGCCCGATGTGTCAATGTAGATGGTGACGGTGTCGGTGGTCAGGTGCGCATACACCCGCACGTCGGGCCAGTGAGTATCCACGTCAGGGCGCACATCGAACTTGGCGCGAAAGCGGTCCGCAATCGCGTCCTTGATCTTGAGCGCTGCAAAATTCAGGCTGGTCAACGGGCTGTGCTGGGCCGTGATCTCGACCTTGAAGGTCTGCTTGGGGGTGAACCAGATCTCCCACGCCACACCGGCTGCCGCGTTGTAAAGGTCTTGCTCGCTGCGGTAGGAACTGTGCTGCAACTCGATCAGGACGCGTTGGGCCAAGCGGCTGTGCAAGTTGAGTTGCAGGGCATCGCGCCACGACCCCTGCAACTGCACGCCGGCGCGCCAGGCTTTGCCCTGAATCCCGGTGATACGCTGAACCTCGTTAGCCAGCAGAGCCTCCACGCCGGCGGCGCATGGCAAAAATAGTTGAAGTTGATTCATAAGTAATGCTTGAAAGATTTACCGCTACAGCGCTTTGCGCAAGGTGGTGGGCGCGATCCGCAGCGCCTCGCGGTATTTGGCCACGGTGCGGCGCGCGCATTCAATGCCTTGCTCCTTGAGCATTTCTGAAATCTGGTGGTCGCTGAGCGGCTTTTTGGCGTTCTCCGACGCCACAAACTGCTTGATGAGTGCACGTACCGCCGTGCTGGAAGCGTTGCCGCCGGTTTCCGTGCCGAGCGCCGAGCCAAAGAAGTATTTGAGCTCGAAGGTGCCGAATGGCGTGCTCATATATTTGGCCGTGGTCACACGCGAGATGGTGGACTCGTGCAGACCCAGTTCATCGGCGATCTCACGCAGCACCAGCGGGCGCATCGCCAGCTCGCCATGCGTGAAGAAATTCTTTTGCCGCTCCACAATCGCACTGCTCACCCGCAAGATCGTGTCGAAACGCTGCTGAATGTTCTTGATGAACCAGCGCGCTTCCTGCAAACGCTGTTGCAGCGCCTGCCCGCCCTGGCCTTTGTGCTGCTTCAGCGCGTTGGCATAAATGTCATGCACGCGCAGTCGCGGCATGACGTCGCTGTTGAGCGACACCTTGAAACCCCGGCCCGACTTCACGACGATGACGTCGGGCACGACGAGGTTGCGCTCGACATTGACAAAGCGGCGCCCGGGCTTGGGGTCGAGCCGCCCAATCACGCCAATCGCACCCTTGATCACGGCCTCCGAAAAACCGCACAGCAGGGACAGGCGCCTGACGTCTCGCTTGGCCAGTAATTCCATGGGCTGCTTGCACATCGCCATCGCGGCACGGGTTTCTTCGCAGTCCTTGCAGTCGAGTAGCTGCAGGCCCAGGCATTCGGCCAGGTTGCGCGCACCGACGCCAGCGGGCTCCATGTGGTGCAGCAGCTTCAGCGCCATGGCAAAGCACTGTTCCAACTCTTCTACCTGCTCTAAGTCATCCCCCGCGAGGCCCGTCGCCAACGAGGCAAGGCTGTCTTCAAGGTAACCGTCGTCATTGAGCGATTCGATCAGGAAATGCAGGGCGGCGCGGTCTTCTTCCGAGAGGCGCAGGCTAAGCGACTGTCGATGTAAATAGTCTTGCAGCGATTGGTGGTTACCCGTCAGATCGGACGCCTCTGAATCGCTGTCGTCCAGGTTGTTTTTTCGGGCGGGCGCGTCGCCGCCCCACTCGCTGTCGTCAGGTGCAGACTCGACCGTGCCGTCACCGTCCCAGCTCTCCTCCAGCTTGGGCTCCTGGCTTATTTCTGCATTGGCTTCAGAATCATTTTGGCTTGATGCGCCCGGTCCGTCTGCACTACCCGTTGTTGAACTTGCAGCAGACTCGAACGCCTGGTTGTCTGGACTGACTGGCGTGTCGGTATGCTCCAGGCCGAATTCTTCGCGCACGGCGGCATCTTCGGACATTTCAAGAAACGGGTTTTCGTCGAGCATCTGCTCGACTTCCTGGCTCAACTCAAGCGTGGACAGCTGCAGCAGCCGAATCGACTGCTGCAGCTGGGGCGTGAGGGCCAGATGCTGCGAGACGCGAAGAGAGAGGCCTTGCTTCATAGCGCGCAGTCGATCAGGGCGTCAGCGCCTTGGGAGTTCGCGGAAAAATTTCAACGGCACCCTGCCCCAGGAGAGCGGAGAGCCGAGCAGCAGCAACCAAAGCGACAAGCGTCTTAAGCATCACATTTTGAAGTGTTCGCCGAGATAGACGCGGCGAACATCGGCATTGCTCACGATCTCGGAGGGAGTGCCATTGGCCAACACATGGCCGTCGCTGATGATGTAGGCGTGATCGCAAATGCCCAGAGTTTCGCGCACGTTGTGGTCGGTGATTAATATGCCGATGCCGCGCGATTTCAGAAAGCCGATGATGCGTTGGATCTCCATCACGGCGATCGGGTCGATGCCGGCAAAGGGCTCGTCGAGCAAGATGAACCGCGGCTGGGTGGCCAGCGCCCGCGCGATCTCCACCCGGCGACGCTCACCGCCCGACAATGCGGGTGCCGGCGAGTCACGCAGATGGTCGACCCGCAAATCCTTCAGCAGGGTCTCCAGCCGTGCATTGAGGACGGCACGGGCCAAGGGCTTACCCGCTTCGTCCTGCTGCAATTCCAACACGGCGCGGACGTTTTCTTCGACCGTGAGCTTGCGAAAAATAGAGGCTTCCTGCGGAAGGTAGCTCAGTCCCAAACGGGCGCGCTGGTGAATCGGCATGTGCTCGATCGACTGTCCGTCGATCGATATCTCGCCGGCATCGGCGCGCACCAGCCCCACGATCATGTAAAACGAGGTGGTTTTGCCGGCCCCATTGGGCCCCAGCAAACCGACCACTTCGCCCTTTTGCACAGTCAGCGAGACATCCTGAACTACTTTGCGGCTGCCGTAAGATTTTTGCAGGCCCTGCGCGACCAGACGGCTAGGCGTTTCGGTAGCCGTACTCACCGGCGAAGTGTGAGTCACTTCATTCATTGGTTTCAGATTCATTCTAATTTTTTGTCACCGCCCAGCGTGGTGCTTGGGCGTAGTTTGGGCGCCGGGCCAGCGGGCGACGGGATAACGGCCTCCGGTGCCGGGGTGGCGGCGTGGGGCGTCAGCATGGCGCGCACCCGACCGGTGGGATTGGTCGCCGTTCGGTTCTGCGCGCCGCCATCGACGGTGAACACGTCGGTAGTGTTTTGGTAAACGATCAGTGCGCCGGTGGTCTCATCGACGAGCGTGGCGCCGTTGTAGCGGCGCACAACTGCGCGCTTGATAAATTTAACGACATCGGCCCGGCTGTCGTATTCAATCCGTTCGGCTTCGCCCTCGATGTATTCATCGACCCCATCTCGCTTTCTGCGGTAGAAGGCCAACTTGCCAGGCGCGGCAATGGCGACCGCCTGCTGGTAGCCTTCGGGGTCCTGGGTCACGTCCACCCGCTCGCCTCGAACGATGGTCGTGCCTTTGGTGATGACGACGTTGCCCGTAAACACGCTGTTCTGCTTCAAGTCGTCGTAGCGCAAGGCATCCGCTTCGGCATTCATCGGTTTGTCGCGATCGGCTGTTTCAGCCGCGACCGGCAACACGGCGCCCACCGCCAGGGCGGCCATCAGGAACAAAATGGAAAAGGAATATTTCATAAGGCACGAATCTTGCTGCTTGCGGACTAATGATTGTAGCCACGCCGACCGCGGCAATGGAGTTCACGAAAAATTTGGCTCATAAAAAAACCCGCCAGTAGAAGGCGGGTTTTTTGCCGATTCTTTACGCGGCCTCGGCAGCGGCGGTCGCTTGCCGTGGATTTAGTGACTTTATTTGGCTTTGCCGCGCGATTGACCGATCAGGTAATCGGCCACCTGCAACGCACGCTCCATGCTTTGCGCCAGCGAACCGGAAGTGAAGTAGCGCCCGCCAACGCCGAGCGCAGGGACGCCATCCACCTTGTACGCATCCTGCAGCTGAGTGGCTTTGCGAACCTTGGTGCTGACTGAAAACGAGTTGTACATCTCGATGAATTTGGCTTTGTTAATGCCCTGCTTTTCAGCCCAGGCCGCGACTTCCTCGGCCGTGTTGAGCGCCTGCTTTTCGACATGAATGGCGTAAAACGCCTTTTTGTGGAGCTCGTTGACCTTGTTCAAGCCTTCCAACACATAGTAAAGACGCTGCTGCGGTTCGAAATCAGGTCGAAAAGCAACTGGAACGCGCCTGACACTGACATCTTTAGGCACTTTTTTTGCCCACGCATCAAATTGGGGTTCAAAGCTGTTGCAATGCGGGCAGCTGTACCAGAAGAACTCCACCACCTCAACCTGCCCGGCGGGCGCCTCGGTCAGTGCCGGCTTCTCGAGCGTCAAATAGTCGGTACCGTCCTTGAAGGCTCTGGCCTGGGCTTGCGCCGCAGCGGGCAGCAGGGCTGAACCCAAGGTGGCAACCGCTGCCACGGAAGCGGCTGAAAGCGAAAACGCACGTCGTTGCATCAATTTTTCTCCTGGATTAAAGGGGGGACAGCTGGAATAGAAGAGCGATTAGGGTACGACCGCTTCGGTGGCGGCTTACCGGTAACAAGGTCTGGCAAGTTGGTGCCGTCCAACACATAAAAGTTCAGTAGGCTTATCGCTGTACCCGCACTAGCGCGGTCTCGATCGAATTGTTGTCGAGCCGCTCTTTCATCTTGTCGGCCTCGTCCTTTTTGTCATAGGGTCCGAGGCGTACCCGATAGACCGTTCTGCCGGCCTGGTCTCGCTCAGTCACCTTGGCCTGCATACCCAACAGCGATAACTTGGCCCGCTGCTGTTCCGCGTCTTCCGGGGTACGGAACGCGCCCGCCTGGATGAAATAATTGAAAGGATCAACGCTGGAACTGAATGACGGCGCCGCCGTCTTGGTTCTGGCCTTGGCCAGATCACCCAGGGGATCGTCCGAAGCGGCTGGTTTGGCCGTTTTTGCGGGGGCTGGGGCCAGCACGGACGGCGCGGCAGCGGGTCCCGCCGCTTTTGGGGCCGCCAGCACGGAGGGGTCGGATGGCGTCACATCAGTCACATCCCCGGAGGCCTGAGGCGGTTTGATGGGATTTTTCCCGGCTAGCGGCGCATTCGGGTTCCAGTCTTTGTTCTTTTTGGCTTCTGTGGCATCACTGTCGGCACTGCGCGCCTGCCCTTTGTTCATGAACGGCACCGGCACCTTGGTGATATACACCGCCACGGCCAGCGCGGCGCCGAGTCCGATCAGTGCGCCAATAATCAAACCCAGCAGGGTTCCACCTCGTTGTTTATTCATACCTTGCCCAATTTCCTTGGATGACTTTGAGTGATTGAGCGTTTTACGTCTCTTTACATTTTGCGGGGCGCACTGACGCCCAGCACCGCGAGGCCATTGTGCAACACCTGGGCGGTGGCGGCGACCAGCGCCAGCCGCGCCAGTTTGACATTTTCTTCATCGACCAAAATCCGTTCCGCATCGTAATAGCTGTGGTAGCAGGCCGCAAGTTCGCGCAGATAAAAAGCCACGTCGTGCGGCGCGAAACCCGTGGCTGCATGACTCAGCATATCGGGATATTTGGCCAGAAGCAGCATCAGCGCCTGCGCCTGCGGGCTGGTCAGCGCGGACAGGTCCACGTCTTTTAAGCGGCGCTCATCGCCTCCTTGGGCGGCCCATGTGGTGAGGATGGAGCAGATACGAGCGTGCGCATACTGAACGTAGTACACCGGATTTTCATTGTTTTTTGCCAATGCCAAATCAATGTCGAAGATGTACTCGGTGTCGGGTTTGCGGCTGAGCAAAAAGAAACGCACGGCATCCGCACTGGTCCATTCAATCAGGTCGCGCAGCGTGACGTAGCTGCCGGCACGCTTGGAGATTTTGACTTCCTCGCCGTGGCGCACCACGCGCACCATGGTGTGCAGCACGTAGTCGGGGTAGCCCTGCGGAATTCCGGCGTTGGCCGCCTGCAGTCCGGCGCGGACCCGGGCGATGGTGCCGTGGTGGTCCATGCCCTGGATGTTGATGGCCCAGCTGTAACCGCGCTCCCATTTGGCCAAGTGGTAGGCCACGTCGGGCACGAAGTAGGTATACGTGCCATCGCTCTTTTTCATCACACGGTCTTTGTCATCGCCGTACTCGGTCGACTTGAGCCAGAGTGCGCCATCCTGCTCGTAGGTTTTACCGGCGGCTTTGAGCCGTTCCACCGTGGCCTCGACCCGGCCCGAGCGGTACAGGCTCGATTCGAGATAGTAGTTGTCAAATCGGACCGAAAAAGCCTGCAAATCCAGATCCTGCTCGCGGCGCAGGTAGGCCACGGCAAATTGGCGAATCGATTCGATATCGTCGACGTCGCCTGAGGCGGTAAATTCCCGGTCATCGGACTTGACGGTCTTGCCAGCCAGGAAATCAGCCGCGATATCGGCGATGTAGTCGCCGTTGTAGGCAGGCTCTGGCCAGCCGACGTCGCCGGGCTTAAGGCCTCTGGCGCGCGCTTGCGTGCTGGTCGCCAGGGTGTGAATCTGCACCCCGGCATCGTTGTAGTAAAACTCGCGCCATACCTGCGCGCCCTGAGTGACAAACAAGTTGCAGAGGGCATCGCCCAGCGCCGCCTGCCGGCCATGACCCACATGCAGCGGCCCGGTCGGGTTGGCCGACACGAACTCGACAATCATTCGCTGCGCGCTGTCGACCGGCTGGGAGCCGTACCCCGCCCCGGCCCGCAGTACCTCACGCACGATTTCCTGCTTGGCGGCGGGCTTGAGCCGGATGTTGATAAATCCCGGGCCGGCAATCTCAATCGCCTCCACCCAGCGCTCAAAGGCAGGGGACTGCAGCAAAATGCCACGGAGGGTCTCGGCCGTCTGACGAGGGTTCTGTTTCAGTGTTTTGGCCAATTGCATGGCTGCCGTACAGGCGAAATCACCATGCGCCGCCACCTTGGGCGATTCAAAAGCAGCTTTGTCAGCCGCACCGGGGAGAAGTTGTTCCAGCCCTGCAGCCAAGGCTGCGAGCAGATCTTTTTTAATCGAGAGCATTGGCTGATTTTACGGTTAACGCAGTCATCGAACCCGCTCGCCATGGCGCTGCGTGATCGAATCTCGAACGGAACTCCCGCTTGATTCCTGCAACTTATGGGTGCCTCCCTGAAAAAGCGGTTGTCCCTGATCGCGGTCGCTTTTGTTTTCTTGATCAGCCTGACTCCGATGGCCCACGCTGCTGACAGCGTTGCAACAACCGCCTGGCAAAGCAAGATGACCGCTTGCAGCGCGGACGCCACAGGCAAAAAAGGTGTGATGGGCGCAAGGCCTCTATGAAAGCACGCCTGGGCAAATAAAGCACCCGGCCAACAGCCGACACGGTTTATTCGATCACCGCGAAGACCGCCAAAAATCGGGCTGACTGTAATGGTGCTTTAAAAAATCGATCCACAGACGCACCCGCAGCGGCAAATGCTTGCGCTGCGGAAACACGGCATAGATCCCATTGGGGGGCGCGGCAAAGTCTTCCAGCACCGCCACCAGCCGCCCGGCTGCGATTTCCGACTCGACCTCCCAGGTGCTGCGCCAGGCAATGCCGTAGTCAGCCAGGCACCAGTCGTGCAGCACCTGCCCATCCGAGCAATCCAACGGCCCGCCCGGCTTCAGGTGTATCAGTTCACCGTCCACGTTAAAGGCCCAGCCGCGCGTTTGCGCGGCATCGCTGGACAGCGTGAGGCAGTCGAATTTTGCCAGCTCGCCGGGTTGCTTCGGCGTGCCATGGATTTTTAGGTAGCGCGGCGTGGCCACGCAGAGGCGCCGATTGTCGGCCATGCGCACACTCACCAGCGAGGAGTCCGGCATGTCGCCGACCCGGACCGCACAGTCGAAGCCCTCGCCCGTTAAATCCACCACGCGGTCGCTCAGGTTGAGCGATATCGTCACGTCCGCATGCTGCTCGCGGAATTTAGTGACCAACGGCGCGACGTGGCGCCGGCCAAAGCCGGCCGGCGCGGTGATGCGCAAGTGGCCGCTCGCCTTCACCCCGCCTGCGGAGACACTCGCCTCTGCATTGGCCAGATCGGACAGCAAACGCTGACAGTCCTCCAAAAAAGCACTGCCTTCATGCGTGAGCGCGATGCGCCGCGTGGTGCGCACGAGCAGCTTCACGCCCAGTCGCGCTTCCAGGGCATCCAGCCGCCGACCCATGATGGCGGGCGCCACGCCCTCTGCCTTGGCCGCCGCCGTCAAACTGCCGCGTGCGACCACCGACACAAAAGATTCCAGCTGTTTGAGTTTGTCCATGCGCTGCAATTATGGACATTCACAGGATCTGGCGGGTCTTCTTTTTTGCGTCCCTTTTTTTTGGCATGATGCAGGCATGACGTCCCGCACCTCCACGACTCCCTCCATCTCCTGCGTTATGCCGGCTTTTAACGAAGCGCGAAACCTGAGCATCGGGGTCCCGCAGACCCTGACCGCGCTGCAACAGTTATCGCCCCAGGCCGAACTGATTGTGGTGGACGATGGCAGCAGGGACGACACCGCCGAGGTGATGCAGGGCTTGTGCGCTGACCATACGCAGGTGGTGTACGTCAAGCTGTCGCGCAACTTTGGCAAGGAGTCCGCCCTGACGGCGGGACTCGCGATAGCGCGCGGTGAAACGGTTGTTCTGATGGATGCGGACGGTCAGCACCCCACATCTTTATTGCCTGAAATGCTATTGAAATGGAAGCAAGGTGCCGACGTGGTGTATGCCGTGCGCAAAAGTCGCGCCGACCATTCGGCCTTGCAAGCGGGCTTGGTGGGACTGTTTTACAAACTCATCAACTGGGGCAGCCACATTGAGATTCCGGCCAATGCGGGGGATTTCAGACTGATGGACCGCCAGGTGGTGAATGCGCTCAACGCCCTGCCTGAGCGCAACCGATTCATGAAGGGGTTGTATGCGTGGGTAGGGTTTAACAGCACGGCGATTGACTATGAGCCTTTGCCGCGCGCCGATGGACTCAGCAATTTTGGTTTGGGCGGATCGTTCGCGCTGGCGCTCACAGGCATGGTGGCGTTTTCAACCGCACCGCTTCGATTATTGACCTGGCTGGGACTGCTGCTGGCGACCGCCGCGCTGGGCTACGGCAGCTGGGTGGTACTGGACCATTTCATCTGGGGGATCTCGGTGCCGGGTTACGCCACGCTGGTGGTGGGCATGATGTTTTTGAGCGGCATTCAACTGCTGAGCATAGGCATCCTGGCAGAGTATGTGGGGCGGATTTACGACGAAGTGAAGCAGCGGCCCAGCTATATCGTGGCGCAGCGCAGCGGCCAGGGCCTCGGCGACTAATGCCATTCACGCCCGTGCAGCCCATGGCGAACCCGGTCAGAAGCGGCTTCTGGTTTCTGGTTGTTGGTGCCGCCGCGGCAGTCACCCACCTGGCGGTATTCGCGTTGACGCAGCACCGCATCTGGCCCGAACTGGCAAATGCCACAGGGTTTTTGGTGGCATTTTTTGTCAGCTTTGGAGGCCACCGCCTGTTGAGTTTCCGCGACGCTGGCACCACGATGAACCAAAGCTTTCAGCGCTTTGCGGTAACCGCGCTGGCGGGCTTTGGCACCAATGAGCTGATGTTTGTGCTGCTGCTGCGCGTGGCCGGCTGGCCGTCGCTTCTAGCCTTGTTGGTAGCGTTGGTCGTTGCCGCAGGGCAGACTTTTCTACTCAGCCGGTTTTGGGCTTTCAGGCGTTAACGACGGACCGGGTTCCCCCTGAGGTCGGTACAGCGACCAATCGTTGCCTTTAAATACCAAGGCAAAGCCATCCAACGAATTCTCATGGCGCGAAACCACCCACACCCCGCTTTGCGTCCGTGCCTCTTCCAAAACCTCTGCTGTCTGCAGAACGTCCGCCGCTTGCGGATCAAAATCGGCCCCTTCGAGCAACTCGTGCTGCCAGTCGTCGCCCGGCAATTTGCGCAGTTCAGGCCAGTCCTGAATAACGATCATGGGGGTGCTCGCCTGGCGATAAAACGGCAAATCGTAGGCATAGTCGCCCAGCAAGTACACCGTGTCGGAAGGTTTGGCACCGGCCGCCTCCAGTGCCTGAGCGATATCCAGCGCGCTGTATTTTTTTGAGTAAGCCGCCGCCGCCATGTTGGCAGCCACTGCGAGGCCAAGGCTTGCCACGCACAGTCCTGCAAACAACTTGTTTTGCGTGGCCGGAGTGAGTTTGCTTTTGGTCCTGGCCTGGTCCCAACCCAGCGCCGCCAGCAGCGCCAGCGGCGGCATGACGGGCAACGCGTAACCGATGAGCTTGGAACTCGGAATGGAAAAGAAACCAATGATCGCCAGAACCCATATCCAACACAAGGCGGTCCAGGCGCTGGCTATTGAATTTGCAGCTGCCTGGGGCCGTCTTATTTGGGCTACTGCCTGGTTGATCACAAAAAATATCCACGGAAACAGCAATACGACCAAACACAGCCAGTAAAACCACCAGGGCTGCGCGTTGTTAAAAGTTGTGGCGATAAAGCGGTTCACCTGATGCTTGCCAAACATGTAGGCGAGCATGCCCGGAAACTGCTGCTCGGTAATCCAAAACCACGGCGCAGTAATGACAAGAAACAACGCCAGACCCGACAACCAGGGCAGATACCGAATTTTCTTGAGCTGCCCGGTCCAGACCAACCAGATCAGCACGACCAACCCCGGAAGCGCCACCCCAATCAGCCCTTTGGAAAGCATGCCCAACGCGCAAGCCACGAAACCCCATCGGGCCAGATTCGCATTCGGCTTGTCGCCCGCCATAAAGGCCAGCGCAAAGCACCAGATCGCCACACTGATCCACGCGGCAACCAGCATGTCGTGATTCACATACTGTCCGCCAATCATGAACGATAGGCTGGTACCGAGCATCCACACGGTCCTGCGCGCTATTATTTCAGTAGCAAACTGACGCACACTCAAGTACATGACCAGCAGCATCAGCCCCGCGTGCAGCGCGGGCACCAGGCGCACTGCCCAGACATGCACCCCGAAAGTGGCCATTGAAGCCGCCTCGAGCCAATACAAATAAGGCGGTTTGTGAAAAAAGGGAATCCCGTTCAAGCGCGGGATCAGCCAGTTGCCGCTGTGCAGCATCCAGCGGGCAATTTCGCCGTATCGACCTTCGTCAGGCACGGCCAGCGGCCGCAGAGCCGCAAGTACCAACAGAAATAAAAAAAGGGCAGCTAGCGTCAGCCAGGATTTTCGTTGTTCAGTCACGCCTCAAAGTGTAACTGCGCACCACACGAGAGCACCACGCCGGCACGCCTGAGCGCTTGCGGAAAAGCATCGCTTGCCAGATAGGCATGCTCCCACGCACGTGCCGCACCAATCTTGTCACCCGCCATGGCCCGCGCGGCGGGGTGGCACATGATGACTCCGCCTTCGGGCGAGTCCTGCAACCAGTGCTCCATTAACTGCGCGTAGTGCTTGGCTCCGCCGCTAAAGTCATAGATACCCGCCAGCGCCGGTGCGCAGGCGATGCCGACCGTGTTCGCAAGCCCCGCTAATGCGGGCGCACCCATGCTTGCAATAATTTTTGTCTTAAACGTTTTATCCGCTGCTGCGCCGGTAGAAAGACGAAAGTACGCTCTGTTTTTTATAGCATAACGCTGTTCCACGACAGCGACCAGGGCGTCTCGAATGCCTGCAAACTGCTGCACATGCTGGTGCCCGTCAATATGGTCGGGCGGGCACTGCCAGACTTCTTCGAAGGCATCTAGCTGACGCTCAATCACCGCGCGCGCTGCGGCCTGGTTAAAACCTCCCAGCACGGCTTTCAGCATGGCGCCAGCCAAGGACATCCCGTGCCCGGCAGCGTGTGCAAACGAACTGGTCCAATCCAGATGCAGCCCCACATCGATGTGCCCGCGCACCTTTTGCAATAGCGCGGCATCCCGCGCCCAGCGCGGCGACAACACCATCGCACTGGTAGCGCTGATACGTCCCGCACGTGCCAGCGCAGCAATTCCTCGCGATACGGACTCATTCACCGCGAAGTCGTCGGCACACAAAATCAAGTGCTTCACGACACCGCGGCGGGCGACCCCGGACCCCAAGGCTTTGAGCTGCTGGTGTTTGTTCATGCGCCGAGATTATGCGCATGAAAATCGACAAACGCCCCAAATCAGTTTCCCAGGCGGTTGTACCCGCCCGCCATGCGGATCAACTTTGCCGCTTTTTTGGGAGGGCTCAAGTAACTTCGATCCGGAAAATTAATCCCGACTACACCCAAAAAAGTCACAAATAAAACCATCTGGCGTTAATTAATCCGCTCCCTTGTATCAAATACAGTAGAGCTTATGGAAAAACCTCGTTCTGTGGTGCCTGCCCCAATCCGGGCTGTGTTGTTTGATGCTTATGGCACGCTGTTTGATGTCTACAGCGTGGGCCTGCTGGCGGAGCAGCTGTTTCCGGGACGCGGACCGGCTTTAAGCGTGTTGTGGCGCGACAAGCAAATTGAATACACCCACCTAGTGACCACCAGCAACGGCGGCGCGCACTACCAGCCATTTTGGGATCTGACGCGTGCCGCGCTTCGCTATGCCTGCAAACGCCTTGCACTGGATCTCAGCGTGGAGAGCGAGCAACAGTTGATGAACCAATACCGGCATCTGTCGGCATTTCCCGAAAACAAGGAAGTGCTGCAAAGCCTCAAAGCGCGCGGCATTGTCACCGGCATCTTGTCTAACGGCGACCCGGCCATGCTGACAGTGGCCATCAAGTCTGCTGGTCTGGACGGCCTGCTCGATCATGTGATCAGCGTGGACGCGCTGCACAAATACAAGACGCATCCCGATGCCTACGCCCTGGGCTTGCAGGCCACCGGCTTTGAAGCGCGTCAGATTGCCTTTGTAAGCTGCAACAGCTGGGACGCGCTGGCGGCCACGTGGTTCGGCTACCAAACGCTTTGGGTCAACCGCTACCAGCTGCCGTTCGAAGAGCTCGGCACGTCCCCCGTCTTTACCGGCAGCAACCTCCGCGATGTCCTCTCGCTGCCCGGCCTGGGGCTGTTGCCGTGAAACGCCTGTCGGCATGACGCCCACAGATATTCTGCTGATCGGTGCCGGCGCGTTTGCAGCAGGCGCCGTGAACTCGGTCGCAGGCGGCGGTACATTTTTCTCGTTCCCGGCGTTGCTGGCGGTGGGGGTGCCGCCGGTAGTCGCCAACGCCAGCAATTCCGTGGCCTTGTGGCCAGGCAGCCTCACCGGCGCGTGGGCTTACCGGCGGGAACTGTCGCGCTATAAGCGTTACCTCCTGCCGATGGGTCTGGCGTCGCTAATCGGCGGCATTGCCGGCGGGCTGCTGTTACTCGCCGCCGGTGACGCCCGCTTTGCCGCGCTGATTCCCTGGCTGCTGGCGTTTGCCACGCTGCTGTTTGCTTTCAGTCCGCAACTTTCGGCCGCCCTGAAGCGGGTACGCCAGCACAGCGCCACTAGCCAGCCCGCACCGACTCTTGATCCCCGCCACGGCGCGGGCTCGATGGGCGGCTGGTTGGTGCAGTTGCTGGTATCTGTCTACGGCGGGTTTTTTGGCGCGGGAATGGGTATCCTCATGATGGCTAGCCTGGCGATTGGCGGACATGACGATGTGCAGCACATCAACGCGTTGAAAAATCTGCTATCTGCCATTATTTACAGTGTCACCGTGGTCACCTTCATTGCCGCCGGTGCCGTCAGCTGGCCGCACACCTCGGTGATGCTGGTCACTGCCAGCGCAGGCGGCTACCTGGGCGCGCGCATGGCGCGGAATATTCAGGGACCGTGGTTGCGCCGCGTGGTCATTGCAGTCGGCAGTGCGCTCACCCTTTATTATTTCTACAAAACGCGGGGCTAATTTTCAAGCCGCCCTCCTGCTGCCATTGCGCAGTAGCCCACCCCTTTCACAGGCTTATTTATTTTCGAAAAGGACTCTCTCCATGACCGCACGCATCACCCGTCACCGCCTTCAAGTGGCGACCGAACTCTACCGTTTCATCGATGACAAAGTGCTCCCCGGAACCGATGTTTCCAGCGCTGCCTTTTGGACCGGATTTGACGCCATCGTGGCCGACCTGGCGCCTAAAAACATCGCGTTGCTGGCCGAACGCGACCGGCTGCAAACCGAGCTCGACGGCTGGCACACAGCCCACCCCGGCCCCATTGCCGATATGCCCGCCTACCGGGCCTTCCTGGAAAAAATTGGTTACCTGGTGCCGCAGCCTGCAAGCGTTACCGCCACCACCGCGAACGTCGATGCGGAGTTGGCTTTGCAGGCCGGGCCGCAACTGGTGGTGCCGGTGCTCAATGCGCGTTACGCACTGAACGCGGCCAACGCACGCTGGGGTTCGCTCTACGATGCGCTGTATGGCACTGACGCGATTTCCGATGCGGGCGGCGCTGAAAAAGGTAAGGGCTACAACCCGGCGCGCGGGGCCAAAGTGATTGCGTTTGCGCGCAACTTCCTGGATCAGGCTGCGCCTCTCGCGGCTGGCTCGCACAAGGAATCAGCCGGCTACCGCGTCGAAGGCGGGCAGTTGGTGGTCGCGCTAAAGACCGGCAGCACCGGTCTGGCCGACCCCACCCAGTTTTTGGGCTACCAAGGCGATGCAACAGCGCCCTCGTCGGTTCTGCTGCTGCATAACGGTTTGCACATCGACATCCAGATCGACCGCAGCACCGCCATCGGCAAGACCGACCTGGCCGGTGTGAGCGACCTGGTGCTCGAATCCGCACTGTCCACGATTCTTGACCTGGAAGACTCGGTCGCCGTGGTCGATGCCGAAGACAAAGTATTGGCCTACAGCAACTGGCTCGGCATTTTGCAGGGCACGTTGACCGAAGAGGTGAGCAAAGGCGGGAAGACCTTTACGCGCGGACTCAACCCGGATCGGCAGTACACCGGCGCCGACGGCAAGCCGGTGTCGCTGCATGGTCGCTCGCTGATGTTTGTGCGCAATGTGGGTCACCTGATGACCAACCCGGCCATTCTTTATGAAGGCGGTCGAGAAATTCCCGAAGGCATTCTGGATGCCGTGGTGACCGTGACCATTGCCGTACACGACCTCAAGCGCCAAGGCAAGCCGGGCATCAAAAATTCCCGCGCTGGCTCGGTCTATATCGTCAAGCCCAAGATGCACGGTCCCAAGGAAGTCGCCTTTGCTTCCGAGCTGTTTGGCCGCGTTGAAAAGCTGCTGGGTCTGCCCGCCAACACCGTCAAGCTCGGCATCATGGACGAAGAGCGTCGCACCAGCGTCAACCTCAAAGCGTGCATCGCCGAAGCCAGTGCGCGCGTCGCGTTTATCAACACCGGCTTCCTGGACCGCACTGGCGACGAAATGCACAGCGCCATGCAGGCCGGCCCGATGATCCGCAAGGGCGACATGAAATCCAGCGCCTGGATTCAGGCCTACGAGAAAAACAACGTGCTGGTCGGCCTCGCGTGCGGCCTGCGCGGCAAAGCACAAATCGGCAAAGGCATGTGGGCCATGCCAGACCTGATGGCGGCGATGCTGGAACAAAAAATTGCCCACCCCAAAGCGGGCGCGAACACCGCCTGGGTGCCCTCGCCCACTGCGGCAACGCTGCATGCGCTGCATTACCACCAGGTCTTGGTCTCGGAAGTGCAAAAGGAGCTTGAAAGGATCGCCTCCCAGACCGACCCCGTGGCCGAACGCGACACCATTCTGAACGGATTGCTGCACATTCCCGTGGTTTCAGAAGCCAAGTGGTCTGCGGTCGAAAAGCAGCAGGAGCTTGACAACAATGCGCAAGGAATACTGGGCTACGTGGTGCGCTGGATCGACCAAGGCGTGGGCTGCTCCAAAGTCCCCGACATTCACAACATTGCCCTGATGGAAGACCGCGCCACGCTGCGCATCAGCAGTCAGCACATGGCCAACTGGCTGCACCATGGCGTCGTGACGCACGCACAGATCAAGGAGACCTTCGAACGCATGGCCGCCGTGGTGGACGGCCAGAACGCGGGCGACCCCCTCTACAAACCGATGGCGAATCACTTCGACACGTCCGCCGCCTACAAAGCTGCGTGCGATCTGGTGTTCAAAGGCTTAGAGCAGCCCAGCGGCTACACGGAGCCATTGCTGCACGCCTGGCGCCTGAAAGTGAAGGCGGGCACCGCCTGACCGGAGCGCCACGAGTTGCTATGAGTGACTACAAATCAAATAGCTGCTTGTGGTTCTCAAACAAGCGCTGGCGTCTTACTGGGTTGTAAAAACTCAGAGCTCGCTGGCGTCCACCTGCTGGCGCTGCTTGATCACTACCCGCAAGCTCGGGTGGTCCGGCTTACCGGAGCGAAACAGGATCACATCCGCGCTGGCGGTGACCCATGAAACCGTATCCGCCCCGGTGCCCGGCGTCGTTCCGGAAGAACCCAATTCGGGTCCCAGTTTAGACCGCAAGGATTGCACGAGGCTGGCGTAGATTGCCGCGGTGGCTGCTACGTCGCTTCCCGAACCGGCGCCTGGACCAGGGCTGAGCAACACCAGATCCATTTGCTCCAGTTTTTGGTGCCCAAAAAACAGGGTCTGCTCAAAATGCGCGCCCTCGTACAGCACATCAGCCATGCGCAAAGTTCCGAGAGCTCCCGACGAGAGCCGCCGGGGCGAACGGACTGGATGGGCGTCTACCCGCGCGGAGGCCAACTGTTGGCGGCTCATCCCCAACAAGGCCGTGTTTTCAAGCACCGTCTGCGACCAGGCGCTGGAGCTTGCCGCCAATGCGATAGCCAGCAAAACGAGCAGGCGAAACCGTGAACTGAACAACCCAAAAGACATCAATTTATAGTCCATCCAGCAAAAAAATTGTCCCACCAACTGAATTTTACGACCGCTTAACTATTCCCCTGATTACTTTAATTTTGCGGAAAAAGCGTGCAGCCAAAGTGCAGAAGCGTACAACGCGTATGTAAAGGTCTGCACATTGCACTAATGGAACCAAGCTCAGTGGCAGCCTTCCCCAAAAACGCCAGGACCATTGATGTCCTTCACTAAACCTAAAGATGACCTGCGCCAGGAAAGTCCCACACCCTTTGTCCAGCCGTCATCATCACGCTTTTCCTGTACGCTTCGATGCAGATGACCTTGCAAGCTGACGCGCTCCAATCTTGCCTTCAAAAGACGGCCAAGGCGGCCCGGTTCTTGATCGAGCGCTGCGTGGACGACGCGGTGGCCGCGCTTCAGGTGGCAGAAGCCCAGACCATGCGGGTAGCCGATCGTGATGAACTGGGAAGAGCCTGGCGTGAGTTGCTGAAGTACAAGCCGGCATGGAGCGTTCAGTATCCGCTCGACTTGCTGGCGAGTTTCAAGGCCAACGTGGTGGCAGCCGCCCAGACTGCTGGCGCGCCCGCTGAGGCCTTTGCACCAGCTCAGTCGTCTGGGTTCATGGGTCTATCAACGGGCGCGGATTTATCGCACACCGCGTTGTCGCTCGTGGCGGACGCCGAGGTGTCACAGGCGATTGAGTCGTCGCGATTGCTGCAGCAGGTGTTGCCTTCCGTGGAACACATCCTGGCAGAACTGAACACGCTGATCAGCACCTTGCAGGGCTTTCCCAACGTTAGGCCAGAGCTCAATCCTTTGCGCCCGGATGTCTTTTCAGAACGGCTTCGCAAGTTGGTTTTTAAAGCAGCGGTAGAGCCGGCCATCGCTTCGTTGTGGATCCGTTATCTGGCACCGCCACTGGGTCGGGAGCTCAAGCGCTTGTTCGAAGGAGTTGTCCGGCAGCTCGAACGGGACAACGTACGCGGTGCGATCTATCGGGTGCTTCCAACGCCCGACAGTGCACCCAGGAGCCGTACGCAGGGCAGGGACGACGAAGGCGCTGCATCAGGCTTTGAACCTTGGGACCGCGACACCGACCGCAGCCAAAGCGCTGATCTGTCCGGCGAGCCTGCCGCACGACCGCCGTCTCAGTACGCCGACCTGTCCGACCGGGCAATCAGGGACGAGTTGTTTCAGGCGTTTTTGCTTCAGGGTGGTAACAATACCCACCACGGACTGACGACCTCCTATTACGAAACAGTTGAAAAGGAGCTGCTAGCCCTGCAATCAGCGCCGGAATCAATCTCTGCCGAGCTGGCTGAGCCCGGCGCCGCTGCGCCCCTCGCTACTTCACAGCTTCTGGTTGAAGAACGCGGCGAGCTGAATTCGCAAATCTGGGGACGCTACGCACACTTCCGAGAGCGCGCGGTGATGCGAACGCAGCTTGAAAAAGAAGCTCTGCGCGTGAGCCAGGTGCTGGGGCTGGAGGTGGTACGCAAGCTGGTGAGCCAGGTGGCCCAGGACCCTCGGCTGTTGGTGCCGGTGCGGCAGGCCATTGTGGCGCTGGAGCCTTCGCTGCTGCGTTTGGCCATGGTGGATCCGCGCTTTTTTAGCGATGAGGGCCACGCGGGTCGCCGTTTGATGGAGCGCGTGGCGCAACGCAGCTTTAAATACAACGATGCGTTCAGCCCCGAGTTTCAAGCTTTTTTTGAACCGGTGACGCGCGCTGTCAATGCCCTCAACGGGCAGACGATTCAAAATACGCAGCGCTTCGATAGCGCGCTTGCCGCGCTGGAATTCAACTGGGACAGGCAGGACCAGCACGAGGTCGAAAACCGCAATAGCGTCCTTCAAGTCTTGCGCTTTGCGGAAGAACGTCAGACGCAGGCCGACCAGATTGCACTTACTCTGAGTACGCGTTCAGACCTTAAAAAGGTGCCTGGCCTGGTGCTTGATTTTCTGTTTGATACGTGGGCGCTTGCCATGGCCCATGCCCGGCTCATCGACACCCGAAATCAGATCGACCCGATGGGCTTCGGCTCGGTAGTGCCCGACCTGATCTGGAGCGTCAAACAGGACGTGACGCTGAAACAGCCCGCCAAGCTGATCAAAATGATTCCGGGACTGCTAGGCCAACTGCATGCCGGACTGGAATTGCTCGGCCGGGAGCCACACACCAGCGAGGCGTTTTTTGAAGGTCTGATGGACTTGCATCGGCCGGTGCTCAAGCTACGCCGCGTTAAAAGCCGACGTGATGCGCAAGAGTCGGGCGCGATGCCACTGGCGCCTGAACAGCTTGCGGCAACTCTGGAGCAGCGCCGGGCTAAAGCGGCGGCGTCCCCCTGGCTGCGTCGCAATGACCTGGAGGCAGCCGGCTTTGAAGACACCCTGCGCACCGTGTCGGGCGAAAACGCCACCGGCCCGGTTATCGAGCCACCCGGAGCGCCTGCTGAAACGCCGACGAACTCACCCGACCTTGCTTTTGGCGCCTCGAGCCCGGCCATCGCGCAGACCGAAGCCGAACAGATACTGCGCAGCTTGCAGGCCGGCGACTGGGTCGACTTGTATTCCAGGCGCCACTGGCTGCGCGCCCAATTAATTTGGGTCAGCGACAAAGGCTTGCTGTTCATGTTTGTGAGCCATGGCGGCCAGCCGCACTCCATGACCAAGCGGAGTGGCGAGCGCCTAATCCAGGCGCATCTATTGCGTCCGATTGTGTCGTACGGCGTGGTCGCCCAAGCGCTGGGGAAACTCGTTAAAGGGGCTCTGTCCTTACCCCCTTAGCGCTCGCTCTTCGTGCAAGCAATAAACTAAGGGCTGACTTGACCTTGTATTTATCCAGCCTTATGTTGTTTTTATTCCCAGAAAATCCGCGCGCAGCCACGTCTTGCGGTGTGACACCGAAAGGCGGTGGGGAGCCAGCTGTCTGGCGCTCATCGTGACACGTTTGAGCGCTGCCTGGCGGCCCGGATTACTTCCATTCCGCGCAGTGGCGGGATCGCGATGAAGCCCACGTCCACCGAACCCCCGATCGGGCCGATTGAGCCGATATCCTCCACCGACTTTCAGTCGCTGCAGTACATCAAACCTTTTGTGCTTGACAACGGCGCGGCCAAATCCTTGCACTTCACCTTGGGTGAACTGCAAAGCAGCATGCTCGTGCGGCGGCCCTGGCGCCTGGAAGTCGACTACACGCGAACCATGATGGGGTTTCTGCTATTCAAGCCTGGCCCGGCGCACATCGGCATGATTGGCTTGGGGGGCGGGTCACTGGCTAAATTTTGTTACCGGCAATTGCAGGACAGCAAGATCACCGTTCTGGAGATCAATCCGTATGTGATTGCGCTGCGGCAGGAGTTTCTGGTGCCGGACGATGACGACCGGTTTCAGGTAATCGCTGCTGATGGCGCGCTTTATGTGCAAACCCTGACCGCCAGCTTCGATGTGCTGATGGTTGATGGCTTTGACCATGAAGGACAACCCGCTGCCTTGTGCTCGCAGCGTTTTTATGACGACTGTTTTACGGCATTGGCCGACGACGGCTTGCTGGTGGTCAATCTGCATTACGACCATCCGGATTACGCTGTATTTGCGTCTCGTATTTGCCGCAGCTTCAGCGGCAATGCCGTCGAGGTTCTGATCGAAGACAAAACCAACTGCATTGTGTTCGCATCCAAAGACCAGGCGATTTCTCCGCGCAACATGAGCCTGCCGAAAAGCTTGTCGAGTCTGGATGGCGAGGCCCGCATGCAACTCAAGTCGGAGCTGGTACGGATTGCCTGGCAGATGAAAAACCTGGGCAAAGGTAGCACCGACCAGGCCCGCGCAGGACTCGAATAGCGCTTTTCCATTACAAGCGGCTGAGTGCACCTGGCACACGCCTCCGGCGCCTCGAAAGTCTCCTATCATTGACCGTGACGAAGCGAAATTCGAGGAACTTGCTGACGCTGCAAAAAGTGGCTGCCCGCCGCCCCGTGTATCGCCCAGTGTTCCGGAATCACTCTCTTCGACGCACCGCGCACCAAGCCAGTAGACCAACAAACGAAAGCTTAACCATGGACTTGAAAACAAACTTCTCTTTTGAGGTGCAGTACGCTGCACAGTCAGACACCGCCAAGGCGGAACGCGATGAAGTGATGAATTCCCTTGGGCCTTCTCTGCAAAGATTGTTTGCTGCCGACGACAGCGCGGCCACGGTCGTGGTGAGCGACAGTCACAAGGGGAGTGACAACCGAATTGTGGAGCTGGTGACGACACTGCAAGACGCGCAGATTGCGAAAATTCTCAAGACATTTTGTGATGAATGGGGCGTGATTGTGAATGCGCTCGAATAGCTTGCCCGGTACCTGACCCGATCTCGCCATCAGCGCCGTCGTCAGGGGCTGCGACGCTCCTCGCGTCGGATGGGCGCTGGCGGCAGCCGCCGCGCGTCGGTTCTGGGGGGCGGACTGGTCCGGGTAATTTGCCCTACCGTCGCGGGAGAGGCTGCAGAGACACCCGCAGGTAAGGAAGTGATCAAAGTGGCCGTCTTGTAGGCAGGCAGCGATAGCATCACTCGCCCAGCCCCCTCCGGGTCATCGGCGAGCGTGGCATCGCGTTGGCCGACCGCTTTGAGCACATACCCGGGCGCGATTCGGGCACCCACAACGAAAGGCCGTGCTGGTTTACCGTCGACCGAAATCAGCGCAGTTCCCTCGCCCGCCGCGCTGGCTATAACCCCTGCCAGCGCGAACCTTTCAGCCGCCCCGGGCATGAGGCCAGGCGCCTTTGAAGACGATCCACCCAGCAGACGCGTGATGGCAAGCTGGCTGGCGGAAGCGTCGTTGATTGACGTTACAACAGCGACTTCGGGTACGACAACCCGCGCAGTCCGGCCACCCATGCGCAATCCCCAGTACACCGCGCTGGATGCGACCAATGCCCACAAAAGCGCAGTTATCAAGCGCAATGCCCATTTGCTCTGCATTCGCAGATTATCCCTGAACGACGCCATACTGACGCCCGTTGGCGACGGTCTTTTGATCGCTTTTGACAGGAGATCGCGGCCTGGCCACTGCCAAAGTTTGCTCGGCTGACTGAGCAGACGGGCGCGCCGGACCCCAGCGCCTGATCCGCGCGTTTGGAAGCTGCATTTGCCGTGTAACGACAAGTCAACCAAACCTCACATTTATTTACTTTTCTTAAAATGGTTCACAGGCGCCGGTGACCGCCGAAGGTGGCCGTTCCACACGTCAGCGCGCGCCTGTAAAAACGCCGGCAGCTGTCCATTTGACGCGAAGCCGACGACGAGGGGTTGACCCTCGCGCAGGCTTTATGCGGGCCGGAACAGGTTGACGAAGGCGCGCCCCGGTGATTTAATTTAGGGGCCTCCGGAGCCGCTTCAGGGCTTCGTTTATTGGCCTGAGGAAGACTGCAGACTTGCCCGTATTTTTTGTCCAAGCTTTCCTGTCAGACCCCAGCCAAAGAGGTGCGCTTGCCGATACAAAAAGATCTTTCTCTCGCAAACCGGTTGATCTCCGCGTTACCGGCACGCGAACGCGGACTATTTCTCGAACAAAGCGAACTGGTGGAAATCAGGCTTCACAATGTTTTGATTGAGCCGGGCGAGGCCCCCGCTTATGCCTACTTTCCGGTGGACAGCTTCGTGTCCGTAGTGCTTCCGGTGGAAGACGCCCCTAACGTCCAGGTCGCGCTGGTGGGCAACGAAGGCATGTTTGGCACGGGTCTCGTGCTCGACGTAGCCACCTCAGCGTTTATCAGCGTGGTTCAACGCGCCGGCCGAGCTTATCGGATTGATCGCGACGCGCTGCAGCAGCGGCTGGATAGCGATGCTCCTCTGCGGCGCGTCCTACACCGCTATGTCGCTGTGCGCCAGAGCCATTTAGCCCAGCAAGCTGTCTGCATAAACCAGCATTCGGTCAAGCAGCGCCTGGCGCGTTGGCTGCTGATGATCCGCGACCGTGCCCATTCCCGCGAGCTATTTGTCACTCACCAAGTTTTGGCCATGATGCTGGGTGTACGGCGAGAAAGCGTGACACGGGCCGCCAATTCCTTTGAACAACGCGGCCTAATTAGCTACAGCCCGGGCTACGTGATGCTGCTGGATGAAGCCGCGCTTCAAAGGGTCACCTGCAGATGCTACCAAGTCGATTTGACCGTGTACGAGCACATACTCGGAATCCACCCTGTCACCGTTTAGGCTTGCCACACCCCATACCCAGAATCCCGCAGGCCGATGCCCAATTCCACTTCCATGTCGCGCGCAGCGTCGTAAGGCATGGGATTGAACATGGCGTAAAGCCGCGGCAGCAGACGCACGCCAAATTCGCGGGCGAAGCGGTTGGATTGAAGGCCTGCTTTGTGCTTGTCAAATCGAACGTCGGGGTCCAGCCCTGTCATGCCGACGTACACAAAAGGCAAGCCGGGCTGATAGTCGGGATTAGCGCGACGGAACCGGGCGACTTCCCATACCTCGGGCGCGAGTTCAATCACATACACGCTGTAATGGTGACTTCGCGGTGGCGTTGGCAAGGGCATGGGTGCTTCGCCAGGTTTTTTGCGTACGCAGGGGTGGCCGATTCAGTTACTGTAGAAATAGTAGCTGACAAGGCCCTTCGAGATTAGCCTCAAGCGACTATTTTCTTTAAAACAATTTGCGGCTGCTTAATAGCAATGAGCCTTCCTGTACGCGCTTGTATGCGCTCGTTTGCACCGGACCGCCTCGACAAACGGGTAAATTCGTTTCTTTTAAGCACATGGATTTCCCCAGGCGATAGCACGCCGGTACACGCTTCCTTTTATGATGAGTCCCTTTCCACCGCCTCACAAAAGAAAACCATGCCCACATACCATATAGAAATGATGGAAGGCCGGACTGTGGAACAAAAGCAGAAGCTGGCCGAAGCCATCACCCGGGTTAGCGTAGAGATTCTCGGCGGCGAGCCCGATTCGGTCGACATTCTCATCACCGATGTCAAACGCGAGAACTGGGCGACCGGGGGCAAACTCTGGTCAGAGCCGAGAGACTGAGCCCGGAAACTCCTTGAACACTTCGTCCTCCCTTCTTGAGTTAAAGGCGCGCTACGGCCCGCGGTATCGCTGGCTGTTGCTGCTCTCGGTGATGCTCGGCACCATGGCCTCCATCATGTCTTCGACCATCGTCAATGTGGCGATCCCCGACATGAGCCGTCATTTCATTCTCGGTCAGGAGCGCGCCCAGTGGGTCAGTTCAGGCTTCATGGTGGCCATGACGGTTTCAATGCTGACCACGCCCTGGCTCCTGGCGCGCTATGGCTACCGCCGCACTTATGTCGGTACGATGCTGCTGCTGATGGTCGGCGGACTGATGGGCGGGCTGGCTAACAATTTCGCCTTGGTGCTGAGCGGGCGCGTTGCGGAAGGGCTGGCAGCGGGCATCGTGCAGCCCATTCCGGCCATCATCATCATGCGGGCCTTCGGGCCTCATGAACAAGGCCGGGCCAGCGGCCTTTTCGGCATGGGCGTGGTGCTGGCGCCCGCCATTGGCCCCAGCATTGGCGGCGTACTGGTCGACATCTTCGGATGGCGCGCCGTTTTCTTCCTGGTCATTCCCTTTTGCCTGGTTTCGCTCTGGATGGCGTACCGCTATGTGCCAGTGGCGGCGCCCGGCGGGATGCTACCGAACCGCAAAGGCGCGGGGATCGACTGGCGCGGCCTGCTGCTAGGCACCGTGGGCACGCTGTGCCTGTTGAACGGGATGGTCCAGCTGCACAGCGGCAACCGCGGTGAAGCTGGGACACTTCTCGGCGCTGCCCTGACGACCCTGCTGGTGTTTGTCTGGTGGCAGCGCCGCATGACCACAAGCGGCGGCGCCCCGTTAATGAACCTGGCACTCTTTGGCTACCGCCCCTTCGCTATGGGCAGCGTGGTGGCTTTCATTTACGGCACCGCGCTGTTTGGTTCAACCTACCTGCTGCCGATGTACTTGCTGCTCGGCCTGAACCTGTCTGCGTCCCATGTGGGAACCATCCTGCTGCCGGCGGGTCTGGTGCTGGCCGTCACCATCTTCGGGGTCGGTCGACTGGCTGACAAAAAACCGACCTGGCTGCTGGTCAGCATCGGACTGGCTTTGCTGGCCGCCTCGTTTGCACTCATGCTGACGGTGACCCTGACTTCGGGATTGTGGCTGCTGGTCATGTTGGCCACGCTGGGACGCATCGGGCTTGGTTTTATCCTGCCTTCGCTCAACCTCGGTTCACTTCGGCCGCTGCATGAGCACCTGCTGGCTCAGGGCGCAAGCGCCATCAACTTTCTACGCATGCTGGGCGGTGCGATCGGCGTCAGTCTTTGCGGGATTGTGCTGGAATGGCGCATCGCCGCGCATGGCGATTCTTTTGCCAACGCCAGCAGCAGCCCCGCACGTCTGGCCGCCTTCAACGAAACTTTTTTAATGCTCGCCGGCTTATGCGCACTGGCGATGGTGGCGGCCTGGAAACTTCGTGTTCGGGTGGCCGCGAAAGGTCTGCCACCCAAACCCTCCGTAGAAGATTAAGCATGTGCCAATTGCTCGGCATGAACTGCAACACGCCCACGGATGTGACCTTCAGTTTTCGGGGTTTTGCGCAACGTGGCGGCCACACCGACCAACATTCCGACGGTTGGGGTATTGCTTTTTTTGAAGGTGACGGCAGCCCAGGCGGCGACAAGGGCCTACGCCATTTTGTGGACCACCAGTCAGCCTGGGAGTCCCCGGTGGCGGAGCTGATTCGGCGCTACCCGATTAAAAGTCGCAATGTCATTGCGCACATCCGCAAGGCAACACAGGGTCGCGTCGCGTTAGAGAATTGCCACCCCTTCGTGCGCGAGCTGTGGGGCCGCTACTGGGTATTTGCGCACAATGGGGATCTCAAAGATTTCTCGCCACGGCTGCATGGCAGCTTCAAGCCAGTCGGCTCCACTGACAGCGAACGCGCTTTTTGCTGGATCATGCAGGAACTGGCGAAATCCCACGCCGGCGTTCCCAGTGTGGAGGAGCTGAGCCTCACTCTGCGAGAGTTGTCGGCACAGATCGCCGGATTCGGCACTTTTAACTTTTTGCTGAGCAACGGCCAGGCATTGTGGGCCCACGCGTCCACCAGCCTGTATTACGTCGAGCGGCGCCACCCGTTTGCCCATGCAACCTTGAGCGATGAAGATGTCACCGTCAACTTTGCGGAGCAGACCAATCCCACCGACCGCGTGGCGCTGGTAGTAACCGCGCCGCTCACCACCAACGAGTGCTGGGCGGCATTCCAAGCGGGTGAGCTGAAGGTATTTGTGGGTGGCGTGCTGGTTGTATCCGGCAAGCCGCTTACGGCTTCAGCGCTGCTGCCAAAGGGCAACTGAGACTCTGGTCATTGAGTTGCTGACGCGCCAACGCAAAAAACGAGGTCGTTTGGCCGTTGCCGCGCCGCACGGTGACGACGTAAATGCTGTCGAAATCACTGCCTTTCCAACTCGGCACTTCGCTCACCGGACCATCCATCCGCTTCAACATGGTCCTGACCATCTCTTCAAGCTTGTGGTGTTCCCAGGCCACCAGCACAACCGCATTCTGATAGCGCGGAGCCGCCAACTCCTGCTGCAAGGCATCGATGTCGGCGTAGCCGAATGAGGTGTTGATGGGGAGGCCCAGTTGTACCGCCGTGGGCGCGACGGTCAACAAGGGCCGCACATAGTTGTAAGACTGCCCGCCATCGGGTTTTTTCTCATGCGGGTCGGAAGCAAAGACAAAATCCGGCTTGCCGAACTTGGCCAGTAGCACGGCGGGTAAGGCCAGGGCGCGGTTGAGCCCTTGACAGTTGATCTGTCCCAGGCCCTGAGGCGGCTTCTCGCCGTGGCGGATAAAAATAATCGTTTCTTCGCGGGACTCCCCCAGTGAGGCCGACCAGGACGACACAGGCATCAGCACGCAGCCCAACAACGCGCATTTTAAAATAACTCCTGTGCGCAGCGTCATGGATTGAAGCCATGAACCCGCCAACTTAGCGCGCAGCAACGGCCTGCTCCAGTGCGTTAATGAACATGGCCGCGACATCGAAACCGGTCTGGTCAAAAATCTCCTGGAAGCAGGTGGGACTGGTGACGTTGATCTCTGTAACGCAATCGCCGATCACGTCCACGCCCGCCAACAGCAGGCCACGCGCGGCCAATACAGGACCGACCGCTTCGGCAATTTCCAGATCCCTTTTCGACAAAGGTTGCGCGACCCCCAAGCCGCCCGCGGCCAAATTGCCACGCACTTCGCTCCCTTGCGGAATGCGCGCCAAGCTGTAGGGCACTGGCTTGCCACCGATCACCAGCACCCGCTTGTCACCCAAGACAATTTCAGGGAGGAACTTTTGCACCATCACGCTTTGCGCACCCTCTTTATTCAGCGTCTCGATAATGCTGCCAAGGTTCAATCCGTCGTCCTTGACCCGAAAAATCCCCATGCCGCCCATGCCGTCGAGCGGTTTGAGGATGATGTCTTTGTGCTCTGCGTGAAAGCGCTTGATCTCTTCCGCGTCGCGCGTAACCAGCGTGGGGCCGATAAACTGGGAAAACTCCATGATGGCCAGTTTCTCGGGGTGATCGCGCAGTGCGCGCGGCTTGTTGAAGACCGCGGCACCTTCCCGCTCGGCTTGCTCCAGCAGATGCGTGCTGTAGAAATACTCGCTGTCAAACGGCGGATCTTTGCGCATCACCACGGCGTCGAAATCCGCTAACGTGACGCGCCCATCGGGACGCGCAGCATCGGCGGAAAACCAGGCCTCGGCATGGCCGGTGAGGGTGATGTGCCGCACCTGCGCGGTAACCCTGGCGCCGGCTTTCCAGCTCATACCGACTGGCTCACAGACGCTGATGCGGTGGCCGCGTCGCTGCGCCTCACGCATCATGGAAAAAGTGGTGTCTTTGTAGATTTTGAAAGACTCAAGCGGATCTGCAACAAAAAGAATGTTCATGGTTGTTTGGGGTGTGAGTGTCGTGGCGGCTGCTGTCAGCGAGGGTAAAAACGCCTGGCGCCGTCACCGTATTGTTGTACAAACGCCGTGATCGCACCGGCCAGCGAACTGGGTCACGAATACTTTTTTGTCGGCGCGACCGTTCTGGCGTTCGCTTCCGCGCGCATCGGCTAGCGCCTGAACCGCCTTAAATCTCGATTTTGCTACCCAACTCCACCACCGAGTTGTTAGGCAGATTCAAGAAGTCCGCCGCTCCGCTGGCGTTGTGATGCATCTGCGCAAAGAGCTTTTCACGCCAAGGCGCCATCCCGCTGCCGATGGTTGGAATCACGGTGTCGCGCGAAAGAAAGTAACTGGTCGTCATTGGCTCCAGCTCGCAGCCCCGGCCCTTGATTTCCCGCAAGGCTTTGGGCAGGTCCAAGTCGTTTTTGAAACCGTAGTGAACTTGGACCTGCCAGCAGTCGTGGCCTAGCGATTCCACTTCAATGCGCTTGTTCAAACCAATCCAGGGTACCTCGTGGTTGCGTACCGTTACAAACAGATTTTGCTGGTGCAGCACCTTGTTGTGCTTGAGGTTGTGCAATAACGCGTTGGGGACGATGCCTGGCTCGGCAGTCATGAAGACGGCGGTGCCGCCTACCCGCACGGGTGGGCTGACAAACACGGCGTCCAGAAAGCTCGGTAGGTCGACGGCATCGGCGCGCATCTTTTCGTTGAGGAGCTGACGCCCTTGTTTCCAGGTGGCCATCACCGCGTACAGCCCAAACGCCAGCGCAAGCGGAAACCAGCCCCCTTGCACGATCTTGAGGGAGTTGGAAGCAAAAAACGCCAAGTCAACCAGCAAAAAGAAGCTGCTGGCCGCGATGCACAACCACAGCGGGTAGCCCCAACCATAGCGGACGACAAAGAAGGTGAGCACCGTCGTGATGACCATCACCAGACTCACCGAAATTCCGTAGGCGGCAGCCAGTGCGCTGGACGAGCCAAACAAGCCGACCGCCGCGACGACGCCCGCCAGCAGCAGCCAATTCACCGCAGGGACGTAGATTTGCCCGGTGTCACGAACCGACGTATGAAGAATCGACAGGCGCGGCAAGAAACCCAGCTGAATGGTCTGCTTGGTCGCCGAAAAAGCGCCTGAGATCAGTGCCTGCGAAGCAATCACCGTTGCCGCAGTGGCCAGCACCACCATCGGGATCAGGGCCCATTCAGGGGTCATCAGGTAAAACGGGTTTTTTGCCGCTTCGGGATTAGTCAAGACCAGTGCACCTTGCCCAAAATAGTTGAGCATCAGCGACGGCATCACCAGGCCAAACCACGCCAGGCGGATCGGCTGCTTCCCAAAATGGCCCATGTCGGCATACAGCGCCTCGGCACCAGTGACGCACAAAAACACAGCACCCAATGTGATGAAAGCCAGGGCGTAGTGCTCGGTCGCAAAGCGCAGCGCATGGACTGGCAGAACAGCCGCCAGCACCTGCGGATTCTGCACAATCTGGATCAACCCGGTCAAGGCGATGGCGAAAAACCAGACGACGGTGACCGGACCAAAGAACTTGCCGATGTCTGCGGTGCCTCGGCGCTGCACCGCAAACAACAATACCAATACGACCAACGAGATCGATACCACATAGGGCTTGGTCGCAGGAGTCACGATTTCGAGACCCTCCACCGCCGACAGCACCGAGATAGCCGGAGTGATGATGCCATCGCCAAAAAATAGTGCCACGCCGAATACGCCGATCATCAGGAGGGCACGGCGCAAACGCGGCTGGTCCTTGACCGACTGCGAGGCCAGCGCCAACAAGGCCATCAGCCCGCCTTCGCCGTTGTTATCAGCGCGCATGATCAGCACGACGTATTTGATCGAGACCACAACGGTCAAGGTCCAAAAAAACAAGGACAGCACGCCCAGGATGTTGGCTGGCGTGATCGGAACATGTCCGCTCACAAAAACCTCTTTGAATGCATACAGGACGCTGGTTCCGATGTCGCCGTAAACGACACCGATCGCTCCCAGGGTTAGCGCTGCAAGTGATGATTTTTTACTGGACACAAAACTTCCTGTCTTTGGCAATTACCCCGAAGAAAACTCGGCCAAGAACGACCAAAGCCGACGTAACGGTTATCTACGGGTGCGCTATTCTGCCTTGAGGTGATCAAGTTGCCACTTGGCAAACACCCGAGCCCCCAACAAATGAAGGTTTTGTTGCAATGCAACAACTTATACGACCGTGCAGGGGAAATATGCCGCGTATCTACTGCGCCTATCTGCCGACAATCGCTATTATTTAAATAGCTATTTAGACCTACGCCATAAGCTTTACAGCTAATTTAGATATAAAAAAAAGCCCTTTTAAGGGCTTCTGGATCAGTCGTATACCTCGGCGTTCGGATCAGTCGCCTCCAACTCATAGCTGGCGGCCAGCATGGCCAGCCTGGCAATGACACCATACATGTAGAAGCGATTAGGACTGCTGGAGCCGGGTTTCTCGCCCCGCTGCGGCAGACGACCGCTGTCGGCAAAGGCCAGCGGAACGAAGCTGGCGCCGGGCGCGTTCAAGTTTTCGTCCACGCCGCGTTCGGCATGTACTCTGTAAAACCCGCCGACGACATAACGGTCCATCATGTAGACGACCGGTTCGGCTACGGCGTCATTCACCCGTTCATTGGTTAAAACGCCTTCCTGGATGATGACGTCAGACAGCGCCTGGCCATCCTTGATCGTGCCCATCTTGTTTTTGGTCTTACGGCTCAGCGCAGCCAAGTCTTTTACGTCACGCACCGTCATGATGCCCATGCCGTAAGTGCCGTTGTCGGCCTTGACGACGACAAACGGCTTTTCGTTGATGCCGTATTCCTTGTACTTGCGCTTGATCTTTGCAAGCAAGGCATCGACGTTGGTGGTCAGGCACTCCATGCCCGTCCCCTCGGCAAAGTTGACTTCCCCGCATTGCGCAAACAAGGGATTGGTGAGCCAAGGATCTATTCCAAGCAACTTGCCAAAACGCTTGGAAACTTCTTCGTACGCCTTGAAATGGGTGGACTTGCGACGCACCGACCAGCCTGCGTGCAGCGGCGGTAACAAATACTGTTCATGGAGGTCTTCCAGCATGCCGGGAATGCCGGCTGACAGGTCGTTGTTGAGCAAGATCGTACACGGGTCGAAGTCCTTCAGTCCCAGGCGCCGGTCCGTTCGGATCAAGGGCTCGATCGTGAGACTCTCGCCAGTTGACAAGTTCAGCGTAGTGGGCTCCTTGATCTCGGCATTGAGCGAGCCAAAGCGAACGTTGAGGCCTGCTTGGTGAAAAATCCGCTGCAACTGCAACACATTCGAGAGATAGAAGCTGTTCCGCGTATGGTTTTCGGGCACCACCAGCAAATTACGGGCTTCGGGGCAGATCTTCTCGATGGCGGCCATGGCAGCCTGCACGGCCAGCGGCAGCATCTCGGGCGCGAGGTTGTTCCAGCCGCCGGGAAACAGATTGGTATCGACCGGCGCGAGCTTGAAACCGGCGTTGCGAATATCCACCGAACAGTAAAAAGGTGGCGTGTGCTCCATCCACTCCAAGCGAAACCAGCGCTCTATCGCCGGCGTCGTGTCGAGAATACGTTGTTCGAGTTCATTGATAGGGCCGGTCAAGGCGGTAATGAGGTGCGGAACCATGCGGCCACTTTCGATAAGGAACTGCTATTAACTATTGTTATTAAACTCAGCTTTTTTTAGCCGATATGTAGAAGTGGGGGCGACCGGGCGGGTTGCAAGACGACTCGCGATGGCGTCTATGCCGGCCTAAGCGCGCTGTCCATTAAGCGCCGACCTTCAGGTACGCACTTCCCCCTGGCCGAGTACTATGTACTTGAGCGAGGTAAGTCCCTCAATTCCGACCGGCCCCCGGGCATGAAACTTGTCGGTGCTGATACCAATCTCCGCCCCTAGCCCAAACTCGAAACCGTCCGCGAAGCGGGTGCTCGCATTCACCATCACGCTGGCCGAATCCACTTCACGCAGGAAGCGCTGGGCGTGCATGTGATCCCGCGTGACGATGGCATCGGTGTGATGGCTGGAGTATTGATTGATGTGACGAATAGCTTCATCAACGTCTGTCACGACCTTGATGCTGATAACGGGCGCCAGATACTCCTCGTACCAGTCTTGCTCGGTGGCGGGTTTGATAATAGCGCCGGGCTCACCGGCCACTATCGCCAGAAGGCCCTGCGCCTCGGCATCACAACGCATTTCGACACCCTTTGCCGCATAGAGAGCTCCGATTTTTGGTAGAAAGTCGGACGCCACTCCACGCGCCACCAATAAACTTTCGAGGGCATTACAAGGACTGTATTTTTGCGTTTTAGCGTTGTCGGCGATCTTGACCGCCATCGCGAGGTCGCACGGGTCGTCGACATAAACATGGCAGTTTCCGTCGAGGTGCTTGATAACGGGCACCTTGGCGTCGCGGCTGACGCGCTCAATCAGGCCCTTGCCACCGCGCGGAATGATGACATCCACATACTGCGGCATGGTGATGAGTTGGCCCACGGCTTCGCGGTCGGTGGTGGGCACCAATTGCACCGCGTCCGCAGGCAGCCCGGCATTGCTCAAGGCACGCTGGACCAGCGCCGCCAGCGCCTTATTGGACTCGATGGCCTCCGACCCGCCACGCAAAATGCAGGCGTTTCCGCTCTTGATGGCGAGCGAGGCCGCTTCAATCGTGACGTTGGGTCGGCTCTCGTAAATCATGCCGAAAACACCGATCGGCACGCGCATCTGCCCCACGCGAATACCGCTGGGCTGCTCTTTCATGCCGATGATGTCACCGATCACGTCAGGCATGGCGGCCAGTTGCTCGCAGCCCAAAGCGACGGTTTCAATGTCTTTGGGGCTCAGCTTGAGCCGGTCCAGCAAGGCTCCAGCCAGCCCCGCTGCCGCCGCGCGGTCGAGGTCGATCTGGTTGGCAGCCTGCAAGCTGGCAACCTCCTGGCGGAGCAAGGACGCCAACTCAAGAAGCGCTCTGTTTTTAATAGCAGTGGCCGCTCTAGCTACTTCGGCAGAAGCCACTTTCGCCTTGGATCCCATGATTTTCATCAGCTGCGAAATTCCAGCGGGGCCAGTGCGGACTTTGCCCTCACCGTCAGCGTTAAGGTCGCTGGGTGGCGTCATTACATTTTGAAGATTGGGCGCGTTCATGCCTCTATTCTGCCCGTAATTACGGCTCGGTCGGCGGCAAGGAGTAGCCGCACCTCACGCGCTCCACCCCGCGTGGGCTGGACTGTTGATCACGGGCCCACGTCCTCAGGGCTACGCCCTGGCGGCGCATGGGATCCCGGCCGCCCAACCGCCCAACCGCCCAGGGGATTCGGGGCGAGTCATGCCTGTCAGCCGAACTGTATGGCTCTCCCCTGCGGGTCAAACGGAATAAAGGCGCCATGCTCGCCTCGCTTAATGGCTTCGACCATGCGCTGCAGGGGCGCCTCGGCCTCTTCACTGCTGGGGGCGTGGTTCGGAGTGCCCGCCAAGGCGGCGGCAAATACGATGCCCCAGACATGCCCAAATTCACTGGACTCCTGCACCAGCGCTGCAAAGGACGCCAGTTCCTCGGGGCGTTTATCCACGCACATCAGTGGCACCAACGCCCCGCCTTCACCGGCCTCGAAGCGCTCGCGCTGGGCTGCGGTGCTGTCCTCGGGCAGCTCGACGCCGGCGAACACAAACAGCAGGCGCTGCGGAGCAGACTGAGCCCGGGCAGCCTGAAGGAGATCATCAAAACTCGAAATATCCATGAGTGCATCCAGTAAAAGAGATCGCAGCGTACATCGTTTTAGGTGGGAAGAGTGCGCATGAAGTCAGCTGGCAGTGGCCGCAAACGCTCGCTTTTACGCGACTGCACGGTGCCGATGTTGACGAAGCACAGCGCATGTTCGCCGTCTGCCACGCCAAATAGGGCGCGCAGGCCGCTGGATTTAAGGGCCTTGCCGCTGGTCAGCGCTGAGCCATAGCCCAACGCGGTCGCCATGAGCAGCATATTTTGCACCGCGCAACCCGTCGAAACGATGCGTTCATACAGGTCGATCTCGGCATCACCTCGACGGCTGTCGACCACTACGAGCATGAGCAACGGGGAGCGGTGCGCTTTTTCGCGCGCCTGCGCCACTTGGTCGGGGGTGGCGGCAGCGTCGCGTTCAAGCAGTGCCGCACCAAAAACCTCCGCCAGCCGGGCACGTGCCTCCTGAGGAACCAGTACAAAGCGCCAGGGCAGAAGCTGGCCGTGGTCGGGCGCAGTGGCAGCCGCGCACAAAATCAATTCCAGCTCGTCGGCCGTGGGCCCGGGCGCTGCAAGGCGCTTCGGCAAAATGGTTTGCCGCGACTGCATCAACGCCGCAACCATGGGCGCCAGATCGTTGTCAGTCATCGGCGGATCCTGCGCGTCGCGGTCAAGGGAAAGACGAAGAAAGTCATCGCGGGCATCACGCTTGCTTGGGTCAGCCGCCACGTCCGTCGGCGCGCAGACGCCCATACCAGCCTGCCAGGCGCCCTGCCCAGACGGCCATCAGAGTGGTCCACAGCAAGGCCGCCAGCAGCAGCAGCCAGGCAGCAGCCCCGCTTTGCAACGCCGCTGTAAGACGAAGCAGCGTAGTCGCCTGCAATAGCCAGAACAACGACCAAATGAAATTGTCGGCCACCAGTGCCCGCCCACTGTGACCACAGGATACGCGCGTGACCATGGCGAACATCAGCGAAGCCAAACTTCCCATGGTCAGCGCATGCAAGGCACCCAGACTCAGCACCGGGGTTCCCTGTACCAAACCCAGCAACTGCGAGATGCCGCCCAGCACCAGTGCCAACCCGAACCAGAGAAAACCGATGTGCAACATGGCCAGCAGCCGGTTCTTGAGGCTTTGCATCAATCCCCAGACCAGCGCTAGCCATACCAGCACACCCCCCGCCAACAGTTCAAAAACGCCGCGAGCGAGCGTCCACGCCGCGCCTGCTGCGCCTTGCAGTGGACCATTCAACTCCACCCAGACGGCGCCAACTTCTGCGGCCGCCGCGGCAAGCATCAGCCCGAGTGCCCAAAACGGGCGCCACACGGTGATCAGGGGCATGGCGCTGGAAGTAAAAAACGGGATCATTCGATGCGCCACCGTAACGAACACAACCAGCACAAAACCCCAAAGACCGGTCAGCACACAGGCCCGGGCCACGGCTGGCGCGTCCAGCATCAAACTCAGCAACAGGCCACCAAGGCTCAAGCAGCCCACCACGCACGCCACGCCGATGGTCAGGGCATGCAGGCGGTCTTCGGCCTGGCTAAGCCTGATGAGCCGCCAAAACAGCACCGTTATCCAGGTCAAGCCGATCTCGCCCATAAAGAGCGCCGCAAGGGCCAGGGACAAGTAGAGGTGCGAACCGACCACCCACAGCAGCCACCCGCTTGCCTGCAACAGTAACGGCATCACCAGCTGCCTGGCTTGAAGGGACGGCACACCGAGCCATTTAGGGCCGGCTGTGAACAGAAAGCCCGAAAAGAACAACGGGATGAAGCCAAACGTCATGACGGCGGCATGCACCAGCGAGGGCGAAAGCGCGTAGGGCAACGCCAACTCTCCGCTGACGCGGTCAAATTGCACCAGCGCCCACCAAGCCCCGGAAGTCACCAGCACCACCAGCGCCAGAAAAAAACCCAGCCGATGCGGTGCGAGCAACAAAAAACGGACCCGCCAGCGACGGTCTAAGTTCGCTCGATCCTCGGCGGAAGTCTTGCCTTTGGAGATTCGAAAATGAATCGCCGGCTGCAGTTTCATCCGCAGGTTCACAAGTGGCCACATTGCGTGCAGTAGTCGCAGCCATCCTTGCGAATCACGGCATGGGCACCGCACTCGGTACATTTCTTGCCCGCCATGACAGGCGGCATGGCGGCGACCGGCGCATTTTCCTGATTCAGCGGCGGCGCATCCTGCTCCTGATGACCAGCGCGGCGCGCCAGTATGTTCTGAATGGCGAAAGCGATCGCCGCGACCTCGGAGTCATGCCACATCGGCACCTGCCTGCCATCTGCTTTTTGGTGCGTTCCCAGGCGCACGGGGCCGCGGTCCCAGTCCACCTTGCGCATGTCGCTTAATGCGCGCTCCAAAAATCCTCCGCGTGCTGCCAGCGACAACAGCCGCATACTGGAGGTGATCCATTGCTGCGACTCGCCACTTTGGCCCACGGGCATGAAGAACTCGATGGCACGGTCCAAGGTGGCCGCGCCCTCGGCGCCCGACACCGGCAGGAAGGACACCACGAGGTACAGCGTCTTGTGTCCTTCCTGGGTCCAGTAATCGACCTTTTCCGCCACCGCCGAAAGTGCGCCTTTAGGCCGGCTCTCAATGACGGTGCGCATCGGGTCTGCAGCCGGTACGACTGACGGGGAAACCGCCTCAGCTTGGACCGGGCCTAGGTCCAACACGGATCCCAAAATGGCATTCGGCCGGTAGGTAGCCAGGCCCTTGAGCCGCGCGCGCCAGGCCTGCTGATAAAGACCACTGAAGTCGTCATAAGGATAGTCGGCGGGCACGTTCACGGTCTTGGAGATCGCGGTATCCACAAAGGGCTGCACGGCTTCCATCATGGCGATGTGACTGGACGCTGACATATCGAGTGCCGAGACGAAATAGTCGGGTAGCGCCTCCACGTCCCCTCCCAATTCGCGGTACAGGCGCCAGGCGTGATCCTCCACGGCATACTCGGTCGTACTGCCGTCGGATTCACGTTTCTTGCGCCGGTACACCCACGAAAACGACGGTTCAATACCGTTGGACGCGTTGTCGGCAAACGCCAGGCTGACGGTGCCCGTGGGCGCAATCGACAGCAGGTGGCTATTGCGGATGCCCTGCTCGCGGATGGCTTGCTGCAGTTCCAGTGGAAGGCGACTGGCAAAAGTGCCGGGCGCCAGATAGCCGTCGGCTTCGAACTTCGGAAAGGCGCCCTTTTCCTTCGCCAGCGTCACCGAAGCGGTGTAAGCCGCATCACGCATGCACACGGCAATCCGTGTCGCCATTTCGCGGCCTTCGGGCGCGTCATAGCGCATGCAAAGCATGGCCAGCGCGTTGCCCATGCCGGTGAAACCCACGCCGATACGGCGCTTGGCGGCGGCCTCGGCCTGTTGTTGCGGCAGCGGCCAGAAGGTCACTTCCAGCACGTTGTCGAGTGCGCGCACCTGGGTCGCCACGGACTTCGCGAACGCCTCGAAGTCAAACGCCGCCACGCCATCAAAGCCGAACGGGTGCTGGACAAAGCGCGTCAGAATGATGGGGCCGAGGTCGCAGCAACCATAGGGCGGCAGTGGCTGCTCGCCACAAGGATTGGTTGCAGCGATGGACTCGCAATAGCGCAGGTTGTTGTCCTCGTTGATGTGGTCGAGAAACAGAATGCCGGGCTCTGCGAAGTCGTAGGCCGAACGCATGACGGTATCCCACAGTTCGCGCGCGGCCAAAGTCTGATAGACCCATAAGTCGTCGGCACGCTGGAAAGCCCCCTTCGCGATCAGCGCGGCACCCGGTTTTGCGCGGTGCACCAACTCCCATGGAAGGTCGTCGTTGAGCGCTTGCATGAACGAGTCGGGCATACCCACCGACACATTGAAGTTGTTCCAGCGGCCCGGGGTGCGCTTGGCAGTGATGAACTCAAGCACGTCGGGGTGGTCAATGCGCAGGACGCCCATTTGTGCACCGCGTCGGGCGCCTGCGCTTTCCACTGTGGAGCAGGACTGGTCAAACACGTTGATGTAGCTGCACGGCCCGGACGCCATGGACGCCGTCGCCTTCACTTCGGCGCCGCGTGGACGAATGCGCGAGAAATCATAGCCCACGCCGCCGCCGCGCCGCATCGTTTCGGCCGCCTCGCGCAAGGCCTCGTAAATGCCGGGATAGCCGCCGTCATCCATGCCCTGAATGCAGTCGCCGACCGGTTGCACGAAGCAATTGATCAGGGTGGCCTGGATCAAGGTGCCCGCCGCACTCATGATGCGACCCGCGCCAATAGCGCCGGCGTGCAGGTTTTCCAGGAACAGCGCCTCGTACTTCGCCCGTTCTGCTTCGACCTCGACCGAAGCCAGTGCCCGCGCCACACGGCGGTACAGGTCTTCCACGCCACTTTCGCCGGGTTTAAGGTATTTTTCTTTCAGCACATCGTGGCTAATGGGCTGGGTGGCCGTCACGTCTTGCGGCCGTTTAAAGCTATCACGCTTCATCATGCAGACTCCATTGATAGGGCTACCGGGCGAATGCCGCCTAGCAACCATTGCATTAATTCTTGCACCGTTCGAATTTGATCGCCAAATGGGAGACGGCCGGCACCGCGGAAAAAGAGGCCTTTGCGCGTGTCGCCGTCAAAGGCATGGCCCAGCTGCTGATCGATGCAGAACTGGCCCATGCTGGCCTCGCCATCACGCAAACCACAGTGCGCCAGGCAATCGAACGACATGTTGCACTTGGCTTTGACGTGCGCCACCGCTTTGAGCTTGGCCTCCAGGCGGAGATATTTATCCAGCCAGGGCGTACGCACCGCGCGCGCGGGCAAGCCGGCTACGCTAACAAACTCCACGATGTCTTCCGGCTTTGCTTCGGCCAGCACCCGTTTGAATGAGGCGTCTGCATCGCACTCCTGCGTGACGGCAAAAGCCGTGCCCAATTGGACCGCCGAGGCACCCAGCGCCTGCAGCCGCAGGATGTCTTCCCGAGAGCTGATACCGCCAGCGGCTATCAGTGGAATCTCACGCTCGATGCCCGCGCTTTTAAAAAACGCCAGCACCTGCGGGATGACGACCTCAAAGTCGAAGCGGGTGTCCTGCAGATCCGCCACTTTGGCGGCACCCAGGTGGCCTCCCGCCAGACGTGGATGCTCAATCACGATGGCATCAGGCAGGCGACCTCTTTTTTCCCACCTGCGGACGAGTAATTGCACGCCTCGGGCGTCAGACAAAATAGGAATCAGTGCCGTGCCGGGGTGCTCGCGCGCCAGCTCAGGCAGATCAAGCGGCAGGCCAGCGCCCACCACCAACGCATCGGCACCACTGACGAGTGCCTGGCGCACCAAGGCGCCGTAGGCGCTTAGTGCCTTCATCACGTTGACGGCAATCAGCCCCCGACCTTGCGCGAGTTTGCGGGCGCGGCGAATTTCCCGATCCAGCGCTTCGAGGTTGGCCGCGTCGATCAGTTGGGCGGCCTCTGGTTCTTTGTTTAAGTGGCCAGTTTGGGCCATCAGGTCCGGATGCAAACGCCGCAGGTCGACGGAAGAAACCGTGCCCATGCCCCCCGTACAGGCCACGGCACCCGCCAGACCGCCCGCAGACACACCCAAGCCCATCCCGCCCTGCACAACGGGAATCAGCTCCTTGCCACCGAGCTGCAAGGGCCGCAGGCCTGAATCGCGGGAAAGTGCCTGTAATGTGGCGACTGCCGCTGCCGGGCCAACACCCGCCATCACGGCCGGGTCGGTCCGAAAAGATTTATCCATCGTTTTCCATGTAAGGTTGGTAAAAGTGCCACGATTAGATGCTATCCAAGCGGGCGCAAAGTGTCCTTGTTGTGCATCAAGAATATAGATTTTTTCGGCGTTGACAGCATAGTGTCGCCCATAAAATAGGGGCTTTCAGCCTTCGGCCTCGTGCCGGATTGCGGGATAGTCCATTGGCGGCCCTAGTGGTAACGCCCCCTGATCGGTGTTTGATCGGAGCGCGCCTCAGGACTTGGCGAAGCGGGCAAAACCCCTCGCACGGAAGTTGCAATGGAAGGTAATGGACTTGAAGTGCTGTAAATGCAACCAGCTGCGGGTAACCCGAATGTAGACCCCAACCCCGCGCCCATTACCAGACCAATCTAAATTCCGTAAGTCTTGGGGCGAGGAATTAGCTGATGATACCGTCAAGATTTGTTACTGGCTTTAAATCGCCAGTTAACGGGCGATTCAAAGCGACAAATTTGGCTGATGGCGTGCACCTCCGTTTCCCGTTTCCAGGCGGTGTGGCTGATTTTTCGCTTCAGTACCAAAAAATTTCTTGCGGTTGGCTTCACTCATCTTGCCATCGACCATTTGCTTTTAATGAGGTCGAGTAACCCCATGGCGCGTTCCTATTTGCTGCGTTGTTGTCTCGCCGCTTTGATTTGAATCTCGGTCACCCCCAGGCGTTCGGTCACCGAGGCACCGGGAATCGCGGTCTCACCGTAGCCGATCTTGCCGTTAATGCCTTTCCAGCCGCTTTGCTTGACTTCAATCTCAACGCCATGGGACAGAGTGGCGGTTGGAGACATGGGCGATGCAACCATTGGCCATTTATTCAATGACCTCTTGCACATATGTCCAGGAAACCAGCGACTGATTTCATAAACAAGTGCAGGCCTTCTGCCCTTGTTGCCCCGGCCTGCCTTATTCCACCCACACCCAAGTCACGTCCCGGCCATTGTGTTTCGGCATGCGCTCGCCTTGATGAAGTTCCAGCGTGCCCTGCAGATCGTCCATGACCGACCAACGGCCTTCTTTAGGACAAGGCTGGCCGGTAGCGGCAGAAAGCAAATCGTTCACTGGCGCGTCCTGTTGCACCTGGGCGCTGTTGGGCTCCGGTGGAAAATAGAGGTGTTCTTCAGCAGGAATTTCGCTGTCGAGGTAGCGGGTGTCTTCCCAGATGAGTTTCCAGGTGACGCGCTTGTTGTCGCCAGACAAATCCCGACCGAACGGTGCGGGCACGTCTTGCAGCAGGTAGTTCATGCAACCATCTTTGACTTGCGGCTCGTAGATGCCAAAGACGGGGGTGTTCTGGCCGGTCGGAATCAAGATTTCGCTGTCGGCTACGGGGACTTCAGGTAGAGGGTCAGGGTACTGGATGTAAGACGCCAATTTATGCGGGGTAACAAAGAAAGCCGGATCAAATTCCTTGGGATACAGCTCATTATTGAGAATGCACTCCATGCTTTCGCCCCAAAAATATGGGGCTGACGTGTCGGCCATCATCGGTTGCAGGACGCCCGCCGTATCGCGAGCTGCCAGAGAATATTCCTTTATCGCCGCTGTCATTTCCTCAACGTACTTGCCGTCAGGAAAATGATCACCTTGCTGACCATGATTCACCAGTTCCGTGTACCAATGTCCTGAAATGGTCGAGGCATCGTCCATCAGCCCGCGCTCGTTGTACAGCCAGACCGAGCGGTCACCCTGCTTGAGCTGGGCCAGTGCTTTTTCATAGAGAACTTGGCATTTCAGGATTTCAGGATAGAGCTCCTCCCAATTCATATCCTCATATGAGTAGGGGCCAGCTTTTGCAATCGGCTCTTCTCGCACCTGTTTTTCAAACACGCCAGCAAAGCTATCAAACGCATCGGCCTCTCGTTTCCAGGCGGTGTGGCTGGCTTTGCGCTTCAAGTACCAGAACAATTTCTTGCGGTCGCCTTCGGTCATCTTGCCCGCCGACCATTTGCTTTTAAAGATGTCGAGTAATCCCATGGCGTGTTCCTATTTGCTGCGTTGTTGTTTGGCTGCACCTTGCAAGGTCTGTGTGACCGCTTTGGTTTGAATCTCGGTCACCCCCAGGCGTTCGGTCACCGAGGCACCGGGAATCACGATCTCACCGTAGCCGATCTTGCCGTTGATGCCTTTCCAGCCGCTTTGCTTGACTTCAATTTCAACCCCATTGGAGAGGGTGGCTTTGCCGCCGCCTTTTTTAAAAAGGCGGGTTGATTCGGCCATGATTTCTTTCTCGAACAAAGCCTCGATCGCCGCCTGCTTGCCGCCGCCTTTTAAAAACTGGCCTGCAATGTCTTTACTAAATTGCTCAGACACGGTGCTGGTGCAAGCGGGGACTTTATGGCCGGGCGGGATATGCACCACGGCCAGCCAGCCGTTGCGGTTGAACTCATCGAGCACTGCGTATTTTTGCCGCCATTCTTCGGCCGTTCTGGGTGCCGTTCCGCGCCCCCACCAAAAGCCAATAGCTTTTGATTCGCCGACCTTCACACCATGGGTCACCCCCTTTAACCCGAAAGCCCGAAACAAGGTCTCGCCTGAAAGCATTTCATTCTTGATCGGGCCAGAGGCGGCTGCGATGTGTGGGTAGTAGAGCTTCTGGGGATCGGCACGGTTCAAAAGGTCCGGAAACCCTGCTTCACGCTGATAAACTTTTTTGATGGCGCTTTTGTCAAGCGTGCTTGACACATTCTGTGCATACTCCCCCGCATGCTTAAGCTTCTTGGTCGCGCCGCTTTCAACCAGTCGGGCTTCTTCGGCATAGCTCACCGTCTTTTGCCCGGTTTGCGCCAGCAGGGTCCGGGTCTTGTCGACGGGGGGCACGCCGCCTGCATGCACCGCCTTTTTCAGATACTCCAGCCGGTCGTGCAGGTCTTTGAGCGCCTGGGGAATCATCTCGCCGGCCAGCGTCTTGATCTGCTTGAACCCCTGCACCAACTGCTCGGCGCGTGCGATCAGACTTTGCGGCAAGACGCTTCTAAAACGCAGCACATAACTGTTAAGGACGAAAATAACCGTGTCGCAAAAGCCTCTGAATTTGGCGAGAATTTCGCTCTGATATTTCAGAACGTCCAGCGACTTGAACCAGGCCTCGGCATTTTTGTGACCGATGCGGTTGAGGAACGCAATGGTTTCATCGGCTATTTTGGCCACGGCCACACTGTCCTTCGCGGCCTCTTCAGTCACGCGCAGCGCGATACGGCCGACACCCTTGATGACGCCGCCGAGCACCGGAATAAGCGCAAAGATGAAGATCACCAACAGCACCCATTCCATGGTGTGGGTGCGCTTTTCGGGATGGGTCGCCAAACCGGTGCTGACGGCAATCAAGTCGCGTGCGGCGGTGGCATCACCGACCAGAGGAATCATGCCGATGACGGCATCGGTCATGATTTGCCCCATGGTCAGTTTTTCATTGAAGGCGCCTTGTGCGGTGCCCCAAATCCATTGACCGACCTCTGTCGCCATGAGACTGAATTCTTTGGCTGACAAGCCTCCAGGCGCGCTGGCTGTCGCGGCGCCGCTCATGCGCCTGCTCCGGTGGCTGGCGCCGCATACTTATCCATGAGCGTGTCCATGTCACTTTTGCCGGGCGCGGGTTTGTAGCCGGGCATGGGACTGGCGTCTTTGCGCTCATAGCTGCCGGGCATGGCGCCGAAACGCACTTGCGCAGCACCGGCTGGCACAGCATCCAAGGCGGCACGTCCCGCGCCATCGAGCACACCTTTTCGGGTACTGCCATCCAGGAACGTCGCTACAAAGGGGGCGCCCGCAAGAGCTTCCCTGTCGTGATAGAGGCGTTCGATCACGAGCTGGTTGGGGGCCAGTTTTGCACTGGGAAAATTGGGCGGAACAATGCTGCTGCTCATTCCCGAAACAAAACTCTTCATCGACCCCAGGAGCTTCACCATCCCCGGCGCGTGCACCTCAATGTTGCCGCCCGCCATCTTGATATACGCCCCCTGCGCGGTCAGCAGCACGTGCTCTTTCGCCTGAATGCTGACGGCCTCGGTCGTGCTGGCGATGGTGACGGCCTTGTCGGCGGTGATTTGCGTCTTGCTGCTCTGGCTCTGACTGCTCACCTTGCCGCTGGCCGCATGCAGCCGGATGCCGGTCTCTGTATTGGGCTTGTGCGGGGCGCTGGCCTTGCCGTAGGTAAAAAGGCTGATGCCGCCCTTCACACTCTGCCCGGCATGGCCCTGCGCCAAGAGATTGATGTCCTGAGCGGCACTCAGGCTACTGGTTTGTCCGGCGTTCAGGCTGGCGCTTTGCGGGGTCAGCAAGGCGATGCCGGCCGGCGCGCTCAGCACCAGCACCGGCTCGCTGTAGGCGGTGCTGGTGCTGGTGCTGGTGTTGCCGCCCTGATCACTGGCCTGGGCCTGAATGACTTCAAGGTTGTGCTGCAGCTGCGCAATCGCGGGCAGGTCTTTGGGTTTGGCCTCGCTGCCTTGCAGCACCGGCAGCATCGCTTTATGGGCTTGCGCGGTCTGACTCAGACTGCTCAAGAGCTCGTGCGCGCTTTGCAATTGCTCTTGCGCCTCTTTGCTGTCGAGCTGGGCGCTGGCCGCGCCGCTGTCGTTGCCGCGTCTAGCATCGGCACTGAGCAGCAGCCCGGCGCCGGCGCGCACGGCTCCGCTGTGCTGGGTCTTGAGCTCCAGACCAAAGCCGGTGGGCGCAAGGCGCTGGTTGTCGCTTTGCTGGCGCAGGGCGCCCAGGTTCAATTCACTGGCGCCGCTGTGGCTCTCGGGTGCGCTGTGGGTGTGCAGACCGAGCCGGCTTTGCCCGGGGGTGTCGTCAAAGACGAGCTGGTTGTAGCCGCCAGCGCCGCTCTGGCTGGCGCTCAAAGCCTGGGTCTTGATGCCCGACAGTACGGCGTTGTGGGCGTGGCCGGGCAAAGCGCCGCCCGCCCCTTGAGCGGCCTGGTCGCCGGGAAACCACATCGGGGCATTGCCGGTGGCGTTGGCGGCTCCGGCAGCGACCTGGTTGCTCTGGGCGTTGTCCTGGCCGCGTCCGTTGTAGAGCGCCCCCATCACCACCGGGCGGTCGATGTCGCCGTCCAGAAAGGTGACCAGCACCTCTTGTCCTATGCGCGGCAGGGCGACCGCGCCCCAGTTGGCGCCGGCAATCGGTGCCAGGGCGGTGGCCACCCGCACCCAGGTTCCGGTGGTGCCGCTGGTCCCGCTAGTGCCGCTGGCGCCGCTGGTGGCGCCGGGTGCATCGGCTGCGGGGGCGCCGCTGTGACCTTCGGGGGCGGGATGGGCCAGGCGGCTTTGGCTGTTGGTCCCGCGCTGCCAGGCAAACTGCACTTTGATGCGGTGGTCGCGCTCGGTGCTGAGCGCCTGGCCCGGCACGCCAATCACCAGGGCGGTCTGGCTGCCGGGTGCCGTGGGCTTGGGGTGAATCAGCTGGCCGCAGCCGTCCGCCAGGGCGGCGCGGTAGGGCTCGGCCAGGGGCAGCACGGCCAGGGCGTTGCGGTAGAAGAGGTCTTGCTGTCCGTTCGGGCTGCGCTGGCTATTTAATTCATACCTGTTCAGGCACGTGTCCAGGGGGCTGGCGGCTGACTTGGGCAGGAAGGAGGCCTGGGTCTTGAGCTCGGCGCTGAGGTTATTGTGGGCGTGGTGAATGACGCGCAGCACGATGAAACTGTCGCGTTGACTGTTGCTGCCGTCGTGGCTGGCATGCTCACTGAGCGTGAAGGTGCTGCCTGGGCAGAAGGCGCGTACGCTGCCGGCGGCGCTGACGGTGTGGCCGGACACGCTCAGGGCTTGCAGGTGGTTGAGCGCCAGGCGCTGGCCCTGGGCGGCGTTCTCGTAGGCGTAGGCGCCGGGGGTGTCCTGGCTGATGAGGGCCGGGGTATTGGCGACCGCGGGGGCATGTTCGCTTACCGGGCGGGTGCTCAGGGTGCGGTAGTCCCAGCTGGCGATCTCTACGGCGTGGGTGTGCCACTGCGCTTGCGGGCACCAGCGGTCAATGGTGTCGTCTTCGATGGTGCTGCGGCTTTGGCTGAAGCGCACGCTTGAGCGGGCGTTGGGCTGGAAGGCGGCGTTGTGGTCGGCGATCACCAGGGTGTGGGCGCCCCGGCTGGCGCTATGGGGGTCGCCGCTGTGTTCAAACCAGTAAAACAGGCCTTCTTCGGCCAGCAGGCGCTCGATAAAGGCCAAATCGCTTTCCTGGTATTGGGTGGTAAGGCTGCGTTGGGGGTAGACGCTGGCGTCCAGAATATCCAGGCGCCAGGCGGGGACGAGTTTGCCGTTGCCCTGGTAGCTGCTTTGGTAGTCGCTGAAGATGGCTTGCACGATGTCGAGCACGCTCATGTCCTGGAACACGGCGCTGTCGCGCCCGACGCCCAGAAAGCGCAGCCAGGGTTCGATGGTCAGGCGGTAGCGGGCCATGCCGCCAATGCCGCCATTGCCGCCATTGGCCCCATTGGCACCGACGCAGCTCACTGCGGTGACGTGGCCGTGAAAGGCACGTAGCACGCTGCGGCTCTGATCGGTCATCAGCTCCAGCAGCACGCTCTGGCCGATGAGGGTTTTAAGCGCCAGATGGGCGTCCAGGCTGAGGCAGTCGAGCTGGAGTTTGAAGCCGGTAATGCTGGCTTCCTGACCGCTCAGGCATTCGATGCCTTTGAGGGTTTCGGCCAACAAGACATCGGGGCCCAAGGGGGTGTGCAGGCGCAGTAGCCGGTCGGTCTGCTTCCAGCCGGCCATGAGCGCGGTGAGGGCAGCAGGGGACAGATCAGAGGTTGCGGTTGGGTACATGGGGACAAGCCTCGATGAGATGGTGTGACAGCGTGAATAACTGGATGTATTTATTTGACTTCGTACTTGAATTGCCCATTTTTATGGGCGGACACTTTGATTCGCTCAAACGTCCGACCTTCGGCCATCCGTCCTAAAACCGTTTCAGCAATTTCCGGCAACAGCGTTCCGTTCAGAATGTTGTCCACATTGCGTGCACCGGAATCGACCTCGGTACAGCGGGCCAGAACGGCTTCCACCAGCTTGTCGTCATAGACCAGTTCGGCTTTGTGATTGACGGCAATGCGTTTTTGAATTTTGCCGAGTTTGAGCTGGATGATTTCAACCAGGACGTCGTCTGAAATAGGGTAAAACGGAATCACTTTCAGCCGTCCTAAAAACGCGGGCTTGAAGGACTTGACCAGTTGAGGACGGATTTTTTGATCCAGATCGTCAGGCGTTGGCAGCGTCACGCCTTCTTCCAGATTCAGGCAGGCCTGCATCAGGGTGGCCGAGCCCACGTTGCTGGTCAAAATGATGATGGTGTTCTTGAAGTCGATTTCCCGGCCCTCAGCATCGTCAAGCACGCCTTTGTCAAAGACCTGAAAGAAAAGTTCCAGCACATCGGGGTGCGCCTTCTCGACTTCATCCAGCAGCACCACGCTGTAGGCATTTCGACGTACCGCCTCGGTCAATATTCCCCCTTCGCCGTAACCGACATAGCCGGGGGGTGAGCCTTTGAGACCGGAGACGGAATGCGCTTCCTGGTACTCGCTCATGTTGATGGTGATGAGCTTTTTCTCGCCGCCATACAAGACATCGGCCAAGGCCAGCGCGGTCTCGGTCTTGCCAATACCGGAAGGCCCGACAAACAGGAACACGCCTTTGGGTTTGTTCGGATCGTCCAGATTGGCGCGCGAAGTGCGCACCCGCTGCGCCACCGCTTCCATTGCATGGCTTTGGCCGAGCACTCGTTCCTCCAATGAGGCTTGCAAGTTCATCACGGTTTTGATTTCGTCTTTGATCATTTTGCCCAGCGGAATGCCGGTCCAGGACGCGACTATTTCGGCCACCACCGACGCGTCGACTTGAACCGGCACCAACGGTGCCTCACCTTGCAAGACTTCCAGTTCTTTTAAGAGCTGCTGCAGTTCTTGCGCCTCTTTGCCAAGTTTTGCTTTGGCGGAATATTTCGCCTTTTTGGCCGTGCCGGTCGGCGTTTCTTCGGCGCTGGCTACTGTGGTCTGTGCGGGCACTTCAAGCGTGATGCGGGCTTGACGTATTTTGTCGGCCAGCGCTTTTTCCGCGTCCCACCGCTTAGAGGCGGTGCCGATAGCCTGGCCCAGTTGTTCATGCCTGGCCCTGAGGTCTTTGAGGCGCGCCGTGTGGGTGAAGCCCGTCGCCTCTTCGCGTTCCAGCGCTTGCAGTTCAGCGCTTACGCTGTCCTGCTTTTTGCGCATGCTCTCGATCAACGCCGGGGTTGCGTTCTGACCCAATGCCACCTTGGCGCAAGCCGTATCCAACACGCTGATAGCTTTGTCGGGAAGCTGGCGTCCGCTGATGTAGCGATGCGACAGGCGCACGGCCTCGGTAATGGCTTCATCAAAGATACGAATATTGAAATGCTTTTCCATTAATGGAGCGATGCCGCGCAGCATGGCGCAGGCTACTTCTTCACTGGGTTCCTCCACTTTGATAACCTGAAAACGCCGTGCTAGGGCCGCGTCTTTTTCAAAGTATTTTTTGTATTCGCCCCACGTGGTGGCGGCAATCGTGCGCAGTTCACCGCGGGCCAGGGCCGGCTTCAAAAGGTTGGCGGCGTCGCTTTGTCCGGCTTGTCCGCCAGCACCGATCATGGTGTGGGCTTCGTCAATGAACAAAATAATAGGATGGGGACTTCTTTTCACTTCGTCAATTACGTTTTTAAGACGACTTTCAAACTCACCTTTAACGCTTGCACCGGCTTGCAACAGACCCATATCGAGGGTGTGAATCTGCACGCCCTGCAATACTTCTGGTACGTCTTTGTTGGCAATGCGCAAGGCCAGGCCTTCGACCACAGCCGTTTTCCCCACGCCTGCCTCACCCGTCAAAATTGGATTGTTTTGGCGACGGCGCATCAAAATGTCAATCGCCTGGCGTATTTCCGTGTCACGGCCAATGACTGGATCAACTTTGCCTTCAGCGGCACGTTGAGTGAGATTAGTGGTGAATTGATTCAAGGCCGGGTTATTTGACAGACCGCCTTGGGTAATGATTTCCGAATCGGACGGCTCTGCGTCGGTAGCCTGCGCATCCGCGAAATTCACGCTTTCGGAGGCTTCTTGCGAGCCTTCAGTCAAGCGAGATAGCTCATGTTTGAGCTCATCCAGCTTGAATTTTACAAAAAGTTTTGACCCCCGATACGCCAGTTGTGACAGGTCAGGCTCCGTTAATAGGGCCAGCAATAAATGCCCACTGCGAATATGCGTGGTCTGTTTTTCAAGCGAAGCAATCAGCCACGCATTTTCGAAGAGCTTGGGCAAGTGCGGGGAGAAAACTGGTGTCCGGCTATTGCCATTCTTGAATCGGGCCAGCTCCGACTCAAGATCGGATTTCAGGGAACTTGTACTGATGCCGAACTTTCGGCTGATGACTGAGAAATCTGACTTAGGCTGCTCAAGCAATGCGAGAAATAAATGCTCAAGATCCACTTCATAGTGACCCAGACTAATACAAATACTTGCGGCTCGCTCTGTAGCGCTACGCGACGTGTTGTTCAGTTTGCTAATTAAGGTTTTCAGGCTAATCGTCATCGTCGTTTCCGTTTTTAAAATGTGTCGCGCGTCACTTCAAAGGGGGTTAATGGTGTAGCGAATGTCAGAGCGGTTCTGAACTTGTTTTTTGGTTGATAAAAACGTATCCCAACCTAGTCTCCCAGTGGTGCGGTGCTCGCTGAGCTCAAAACCCCTGACATCGTCGGCATGCAAAATTAGTTGCACTTCAAATTCAAGTGTCAGACCAACAAAAACTTTGAGCATCTGTTCCAAGGCGCGAGCAGCGGTTTCGCGCGGCAGAAATCGTTCAAAGTCTTTTCGGCGCAGGGGACCAATTTTCAGCGCAATGCGAAGATCTCTTTGCCACACTCGTTGTCCTACCAAGGCAGAACTTCCTAGCTCAGCGTTGGCACACCCCAGTATTGTTTGGTGCTCTAGTGGCAGGGGATAGAACTTTCCGACAAACTGCTCGATTTCTATATTGACCTGGAAATACTCACGCAAGATGGCCTGCAAATGAACCGAAGAAGCGGGCCGGTGCCAGAGGGCGCCAGCAAAGTAAGCCAACGACTCGTCCAATATGCCAACATCATCGGAGCTGAGTCGATCCCTCAGCGTGGGGTGTCCCAATCCGCTGAGTGACATCAGCAATGGCAGAAAGCCATTCTTACCCTTGGATTCGTACTCCAGCTCAAGGCGATATTTCTTCCAAGCACCGTAAAAAAGCGCAACCGCACGATTGGAATAGGTGTCCAGGAAGGCGCGCGGACCCGCATCGCGGCGGTACAACTGATGTGAGGAAACGCGCTCTGAGTAGTGTCTCGGCAGCGTGCCATTTGGCCCCAAAAACCCCATGAATGCCGGCGTCATATAGATGCGCTTTGGGCCCGCACTGGCTGGAGCAGTGCCGAGGTCTGCGGTTGCAAGTGCAGGCAGGTCTTCACCACCGGTTTCTACTCGCAGACTTTCAATTTCGCTCGGCGGAAAACTTAATGAAATTGAATTTTCAAATCGAACATAGTCAGCGACGGCCTGATCACCTTCGATACCTTGCGTCTTGAGCCATATGTCAAGCACCCTCACCGCCTGAAAGAACTCAAAGCGGTACGGTTCAGCGAGCAGTCGCTCAACTACACTAGATTGGAATCGCCGCTGCGTGGCTGACATTTCAGCAAGATCTCCCCTGATTTTTTCGATTTCAGGCTAATTTGCGTGAAGCTATTAACGTGGACGTAGAGCGCAAAGAAGCGATCCAAAATATTCGCAAAAACATGCAGTCCACTGCCGACAAAATTATCTTCATCAATGGTCAGCGTGATCTCGATACCCCGTGCCAGGCAAGAAAAAGGCTTGCCTGACAACCATCTTGAAGTCGGTTGATGGTCAATGGCTACAACGCCGGCCAGGATCTTTTCGTTGATGACAGAACGCGGCAAATCGTATAGGCGCAAAGTCTCCTGAAATGCTTCGATTCCTTTTTGGGAAAGTGACAAATGATTCAACGAAAGATGAGAAATCAGCCGCCAATGTGCGCCTCGACCTCGCTCGAACCGGTGCGACACAGTGGGTTTTCGCAGGAAATTAATCTGTTTGACCAGCGAGCCACCTTCCAAGAATAGATCACCGCCACTGAGGCCGTAGCTCAGCAAAGACGGCATGTCGCGATTGGTACAGGTCAAGTCGATGCTTAAAGTGTCTGTCTCAGGCTTCGCAGGGTTAAAGTCGACGTCAACAATAGTGATCTCGGTCTCATACCCGGGGCTTTTCAGGCCAATTAATTCATCTCTGCGCAAAGACCAATAGCGGCCATCCTTTTCCGATGACGAGCCATGTTTGAGCGAATACAGAGGTCTTACCTCAGTGATGAACTCACCTTGCGCCGTCTGTTTTACCAATTTGACAGCGTCGACTGAATACACTTCATAGGCATAAGCATTGCGGGCGTTGGCGACCACTGGGTACTGGGCTGCAGCGTGCGTTACGCGAATAGGTTCACCACGTTGTTTGAATAAATTGACAACCGGCGTACAGCCAAGCAGTAAGTTGTTTTTACTCAAGCTTCCCAGCATGCGCGCTGCATTGGAGTCGGCGCGTACTCCCGCAAAGACGAAGTGAAGCACCACCGCTTTAGATTCCAGCTTAAGTTGCTGGAAGACGGCGCCAAGATCAAGATCAAAAAAACTAAATTTTTCTGGAAAGGAAAAATATTCTGTTAACAATCGGTAGGCTGGATGGGACCGCTGTGGAAAATCGATCAAGCTGTCTTGCTCAGAAAATCCGACAGGTTTTACGGGGACCTTGGGCAACCGCAACCATTGATGAGCGTTCTCGGCTTGCACGTAAACTGCGACTGTGCGCAAAAACACCGAGTCGAGCAGTGCAGCACAAAACGACGGCTCTCCATCTACAAAAATCCGCAAATTACCCGTTTTTTCTCCGATTAATGCCTGTTCGGAAGTCGCACTAAGACGGATACTTACCTTCGATGAGCTGCCTGTCGGCAGGATGACAGATTCTGGAGCCTCAAAAATCGCTTCGAACTTCACTTCATCAATCTTTATCGGTGTGATCGTCACGTCATAAGTTGTCCGGAATTTACAGGCAATCCCTTTCACAGACCGGCTTACCAACTCTGTCCCCCGGGGAATCATTTGCTCGCCAGTGAGCTGCCCGGCGCTGGCAGAATAATCAAAGCGTGCAATAGAGCAGGCGGGGAAAGGTTTCAGGTAATGAGGGTATAAAACCTCCAGCAAAGCCTCGGTAAATTCCGGGAAATCATCTTCAAGCCGTTTTGAAATGCGTGCACTCATCAGTGCAAACGACTGAATCATGCGCTCAATGTGTGGATCTTCACAGACCTCACCAGCCATCAGGAGATCCCCCGCTATTTTGGGGTATTTCTCGGAAAACTCACGTGAATAACGGCGTAAAAATCCGAGTTCACGTTCATAAAATGGCAACAAATTATTCATATTGCCACTTCAGGTTTCCATCCGCACAGCTGTACGCCGGGCACTGCTGATCGAGTATTGCAAAGTCGAGGGCTGTAACAAAGCGTCGAAACTGACTGGTTCTTTGGACTGGTGCACCACCAAAAATGCGGTGATAGCAAAATTTAATTTATTAATTGAATTTTTATCAAGTTCCAAAGTTGCCTGGACGTTACGCAGTCTGGGTTCGTGCCTGGATATTGCTCGTTCCAAGCCCCGACAGATGACAGTTCGGTCGTCTATGCTCGCCAAACTCAAGCCTGCAAAGTCACACAATCCGTAGGAAATGATGGACCGATGGCATTCTGGATAAGCCTGCAAGTCTTCTTCAAAAATTACTGACCGAGTGTTCAACAGTGCCTCCAAATCAGCTGCCACAGCATCTTTTACTTGCTCTATAGATAAACGGGTTATTGAACCAGCGTTGAATGCGTGCTCAGAATCGCCCAAAAGCTTATCGAAGAGTGTTTGGGAAAATCCTTTCATATTTGTGCATCCAATCCCACTAATAAAGAAACTGCAGCTGCTTGCAGCTGCGGTCTACAAATCGACAGTTTTCGAGCTTAGGCTTTTTGATTGGTAGAGAGATCCCAACCGCCCGCTGTGTTGCCGCTTGTACCACCCTTAATATTCTGACGAACGTACAGCCACTTGACTTTCGAATACTTGATTGAGAGACTTTCAGTCATGATATTGCCTTGTGCCACGTGCGGAGTAACACTACTAATCAGGACGTTCTCCAGTTCGATACTGAAATACTTCACGCGCTTTCCATCAGAGTCTGCGCGCATGAAGTCGAATTTTGCTTTTGGAATAGTTTTACCCATAGAGCATTGCTCAAGTAGCAAAGGTGTTGCAATATCGGTCAACTTGGTTACAACAATGTCCTGGTGTTCACAACGCTCGGCCGTGTGACCACCGGCAGACGACGCAGTCGCAGAGCGAGGTTGCAATACGCCAAAGCCAACAGACAAACATTCGATGTAATCTTTGTGATCTATATCAGTGGACTCACCCTTGATGCCGTCAATTGTCAGGTATACGTCAATGGCCATTTTTCTTCCTTTTCATTATTAATAAAACTCAACATACTTACTTACGACTTGGCAGACGAGGGAAGCTCGGCTACCAGACGAAGAGACACCGAAAGTTCGTCAAGCTGGAAATGCGGTCTCAGAAACGCAACAGCCCGATAAACGCCAGGACGCCCAGGTACTTCGCTCACCTGTACGTTTGCTTCACGCAGTGGAAACTGCGCTTTTGACTCTTGAGAAGCGTTGTCATCAAGCAATACATATTGCGTGATCCAGCGATTCAAAAAGTCTTGTACGTTCGATGCCGCAGCGAAGCTGCCGATCTTGTCGCGCATCATTGCCTTCATGTAGTGGGCAATACGTGACACCGAATAAATATACTGTAACTGTGACGAGAGCACAGCGTTTGCATTGGCGGCATCCGTGTTGTATTTCTTCGCTTTTTGTGCTGACTGGGCGCCGAAAAATGCGGCATAGTCAGTATTTTTACAGTGTACTAATGAGATGAAACCTAGATCACTTAGCTCTTTTTCGCGGCGGTCAGTGATGGCAATCTCAGTGGGGCACTTCAGCGCGACTTCGCCTTCATCTGTTTTGAAGGTGTGTGCAGGCAAATCTTCAACCAAACCGCCACCTTCAACACCACGGATGGCTGCACACCAGCCAAAATCTTCAAACGCTTTGGTCAGACGTACGCCAAAAGCGTATGCCGCATTGCACCAAAGGTATTTGGAATGATCGGTGCCATCAACATCCTCAACAAAATTGAACCCTTCCACTGTCGTACCGTCTTTGGGGTTGTAGGGCAGACGGCCCAGAAAGCGAGGTAGCGTCAATCCCACATAGCGCGCATCTTCTGATTCCCGAAAGGATTTCCATTTGGCATACTCCACAGTGTCGAAGACTTTGGCAAGATCGCGCGGCTTGCTCATCTCACTGTAGCTTTCAAGACCAAATAACTCTGGTGCTGCGGCACTGATATAGGGGGCATGCGCCGCACCGGCAACATGCGACATTTGCTCGATAAAGTACATATCCTCTGGCTGGCGGGTAGTCTCAAAATCGCCAATTAGCGTACCAAACGGCGCACCACCAAAAGTACCGAATTCTTCTTCATATACTTTTTTGAACATCGTACTTTGATCAAAATCGATCGCAGATTGGAAATCTTTAACCAATTCTTTTTTACTTGCATTCAGGAATTTGATCTTTAGAGTGCTACTGGTGGATGTGTTGAAAACCAGATAGCGCAAACCTGTCCAGCTACTCTCCATTTTTTGAAACTCGGGGGTATGCATCACTGCGCTAAGTTGATCAGAAATGAGTTTGTCAAGTTCTGCAACGCGAGCGTCAAGCGTTGCAGCTAGATTACTGGAGACAACTACAGTACCGTTCATCACCTCCTTAACCAGCTCGGAAATAATGTCCTTGGCACGCTCGTGCTCGGTGTTCGACTTAGCTACCTTGCTCTTCTCCACGATTTCATCAAGCAAGCTGCTCATCGAGGTAGTTGCGCCACCCTGACTCGCTGAAGTGGCATTTTGTGCAGACATATCACCCATCCCTATTATTTGACTTGCAAACTCAAAGCGCCGAATTTCTCTGTGCTGGACAGAACGTCACTCAAGATATCTTCGAGCTTTTCGTTGCCTGCGAGTTTATTGCGTAAATCTGCAAGTTTGGTTCTTGCCTCGAGCAACTTTTTAAGTGGTTCAACTTGCTGCACCACTGATTCAGGCCGGAAGTCGTCAATCGACCTAAACTTGAGATCGATGGCTAACTCGCCACCTTGAACGCTAAGTTTATTACTGACCCTGTAGACAGCGCGCGGTTCTACCGCCTTCATGACTTCATCAAAATTATCGTTGTCCACATTGACAAAACTGCGGTCGCGAAGTTTCTTTTGTTCAACTTCAGAATGACCACTGAAATCTCCCACCACACCAACGACAAATGGCAGTTCTTTTCGCTCTATTGCATCACCGACCTCAACATCGTATGTCATCTGAACACGCGGTGGACGCACTTTCTGCAATCGCTTTTGAACACTTTCCTTTTTGGACATTCTCAGACTCCCATTCACTGTTTATGTAGGCAATAGGTAGGATGCATCAGCGCTTCCATCCGCATATCAAAGTTAGTATTTACTTTAGAGCGCCAAAAGGACTGCCACTTCCTTTGGCATCACTCGGCTGGGTTTTCGCTTCGGCGCCGGAAGCCTTCGGTGCGCGTCGTGAACGCTGCGATTTCGGTACTGGACGGGTAGCTGTGGCAGGCACTGCGGGTACCAGAATTCGTTCTCCCAAGCTTTCACGCAAAACTTTTGCCAGATCTTGAGCCTCATTGCGAACCGAGCCAGTCAATTCGTTTTGACGCCTTAGATCTGCTAATGCCTTTGTTGACACCCGGAGTCCGCTAACGGCAAGAATGCTGTGAGCAATGGTGTTGCGTTCGTCACGAGAAATAACCTGTTGCGCGGAGGTAATAGCCTCACCATAATTGGCGGATTCAAACTTGATTTGGGCAACTCTCAGCCAAGGCAAAATTGAGGTTGGATATAGTTTTGAGGCCTCATCATATTGACGAAGCGCCACGTCTTTTTGGCCCGCTTTTTCGGAAATTGCGGCGTTATCCATCAGAACACCGATTTCGACACTGGGAGGATTCTCTACGCCGAGCCCCCTTGGTCCACCCGCACAGCCCGTAAGCGCAGCCAAGCAAGCTACAACGATAAACCGACTAACCCATAATTCTTTCACAGAGATTTCCCCTTAAATTCATGAAATAACGAACAGTTTTATTTCGATTTTAAACTGCAGTTCTTTATTATAGTATTTGGATCTTTAGAGAAATTTTCGTTGTTTTAATAACTTTTGTCGATTCGTTGAGGATTTCGGATGATTTACAAGCGATGCCGGGTTGTTGGGCCAATCACTAGGTCCCGATACTTACAGGCGGCTGAAGTACTTCCAGAATTAACCCGACCCCAAGCCCGAAATATTCATTTTCTTGCTTTAACCTTTTGGCATCGTCCGAAAACTGAGGCAAGTATTTTCGCTGGCTCTGCCTACTGTTTAGGCGGGAACAAACAAGGTAATCACCATGGAAATGTCCGCCAAAATACGATGTCAGCATTCAAGCCATTGAAGTTCGACCTGGGTGAAGCGTTCCAGTTTGACTGGAGCGAAGAAGGCTTGATAGCGGGGGCCTGCCCAGTTACGGAACGAAATACTGTCCGATTCCTACCCGCGCGCCTTCGCTGGCCCGGGTGGCGTTGCCAGGCGAGGCATTTACGACTTGACCGTCGACGGCGTTCGGTAAGGGTCGCTTTACCATAAGGTGCGGGCACTACCCGTTTGACTGCACATCTCTTTTATCGACTATTTGTCCCGAATGTACAAACGCCTTATCTTGGCAAAGGTTCCGACCTTGATCACTCCTGCCTCCTGCGCATAACCGGGCATGCAAGGACTTACCAAAAGCGTTCAAATTTCATTGAGAATGTCTGGCCTTATCGGATCAATCCTGGTTGAAATACAACAAGTTCGGTTGTAGGAGCGGAAATGAGCGGCCTTTCGGCTGCGAGTCATTGAAAAACTGGAAGCAGTCATCCTGGATGAAGGGATCTGACCTTATAAAGCTCGACCTGGCAAATACCGGCTGTCGGTTGACGTTAACCGTACCATGCTTTTTCTGAGGTAAGTTGCCGTGAGGCTGTCGCCATTGCGCGCAACGTCCAAGGGTGTACCGCTTGCAACGATTTTTCCTCCTGCCGCGCCCCCTCCTGGCCCCAAGTCGATAAGCCAGTCACACGCAGTTATCACTCTCATATCGTGCTCCACGACAATGACTGTGTTGCCGGCGTCAACCAGCCCCTGCAGCTGAGAAAGCAACTTATCGACGTCGGCGGCATGCAGGCCCGTGGTGGGTTCGTCAAGTACATACAGCGCGTCGCCCCGTTGTGCTCGCTGCAGTTCAATGGCGAGCTTCACACGCTGTGCTTCTCCACCAGAGAGCTCGGTCGCCGGCTGGCCCAGACGCAGGTAGCCCAAGCCTATGTCGCTCAGCAGCTTAAGAGGCTTCGCAATGACTGCTTCATTACGGAAAAACGCTTCTGCGCCTTCTACCGTCATGTGCAGGACATCGGCGATATTCTTGTCCCGCAGGGTTACCTTCAGTGTTGCTTCATTGAACCGCGCGCCATGGAACACAGGGCATGGCGCGTACACGCTGGGCATGAAGAGAAGTTCGACAAATACAAACCCTTCGCCTTCGCAGGTTTCGCAGCGCCCTTTGGCCACGTTGAACGAAAAGCGCCCCGCGTCGAAGCCATACGACCGTGCGGCAGGGGTATCCGCGAAGAGCTTTCTGACATGATTGAACAGTCCCGTGTAGGTGGCAAGGTTGGAGCGAGGCGTGCGGCCAATAGGCTTTTGGTCAACATGCACGAGTCGTGCGATGCTCTCCATTCCCGCCACGATGCGTCCGCTGGCCCGAGGCAGTGCATAGTCTTGCAGCGGGTCGAGTTCTTCCTCGGCATGCGGGGTTTCGCTTCCCAGGCTCTCCAGTACCAGCTGAACCAGCGCCTGGGTCACGAGGCTGGACTTTCCCGACCCAGACACCCCCGTTACAGCAGACATCGATTTCAATGGAAACCGTGCGTCGATGCCAGCGAGGTTGTTCATCGAAACAGCGCTCAACTCCAGCCAAGCCGTTGGCGTCCGTGGCGTGCGTAGCCGCTCATTATCTGGGCCGAACAGGTACCTTGCGGTCTGGGAGGTCTGCACATGCTCAAGCCCGGCCGGGGGCCCGCTGTACAGCACTTCACCGTCCGCTTCTCCCGCTGCCGGACCGACGTCGATCAACCAGTCTGCACAGCGCATCATGTCCAGGTCATGCTCTACAAGAAAGATTGAATTGCCCGAACGCTTCAACTGGTCGAGCGCCTCCATCATCGCTTCGTTGTCCGCAGGGTGCAGACCTGCGGATGGCTCATCCAGCGCGTAAATCACCCCGAAAAGATTGGAGCGGATTTGGGTCGCGAGGCGAAGGCGCTGCAGTTCTCCGGGCGAGAGCGTCGGGGTCGCCCGGTCGATTGACAGGTATCCCAGACCGAGGCGTTGGAGCGATGTAATGCGCGCCACCAGGTCGGTCGCAATGCGTTGGGCCGCCATACGTTTTTCCGGTGACAGGTTCGCCGTGCGCCGCACGTCACTCGCCGCAGCATGCGACGAGCCACCGGTGCCCACCCGACGGGCCATTTCTTTTCGCGCATTCTCCCGGCTCAACGTTGATTGCAACTGTGGTTCGGGGATGTCAAATATGTGCCGTTGGCCGCCGAGACAAGAATTGGTGCCAAGCGGTCCAACGAAAGTTGGGCGAGTTCGCCAATGTCAAAGCCTGCGAAAGTGACCGAAAGAGATTCGCGCTTGAGGCGCTTACCGTGACACATGGGACAGGCACTGCCGACCATGAAGCCTGAGACCCGCTTTTTCATCAAGGCGCTGTGTGTGGTGGCGAAGGTGTGCAGAACGTGTTTTCGAGCGCCGATAAATGTTCCCTGGTAGCCGGGTTCGGCCTTGCGGCGCAGCGCGGAGCGCGTCTGCACGGGGGTCAACCCTGCATAGACCGGTACGGTGGGCTGCTCGTCCGTGAACAGTATCCATTCCCGATCCTTGCTTGAAAGATCTCGCCAGGGCGTGTCGACGTCAAAGCCGAGTGAAACCAGAATGTTGCGTAGATTCTGGCCCTGCCAGGCCGACGACCATGCTGCCACCGCACGCTCGCGAATGGTCAGGGGATCGCCGGGCACCATGGTTTTTTCATTGACATCAAAGACCCGACCGAGGCCGTGACACTGCGGGCAGGCTCACTACACTTGCCCGCATGAGCTTCTCCCCTCAACTGCCGCGTGCGCGAAATCTCCTCGCGTCCTATTTCTGGAGCGGCGACGCCATCCGCAGTCGAAGCGTGAGTGATGTCGTGCTCTCAGACACGCTAGACGTGCCTGCGCCCTCAGCAAGACTGGTGGCAGACTGGCAAAGAGAGACTTCGTTGCGACTGGGCCTGGAGCCCGGAGACGTCGAGGCATTGCCTTTGGCGCGAGCGCGAGCGCGCTGGCCGGACTACCCGCACTGCGTGCAAACGGTGTCCGACTGGATGCGCACGCTCGGTCTGCCTGCTGAGCTGCTTACCTCCTGTGACGTCGCCCTGATGGCCTGCCGCGGCGCGAAGTACCACCATGACGGAGAGCACTATGGCGGCGCGGCTTTTTGCAATCTTTTCCTGAGCGAGGACAGGGGTCTGGACCTGCATTTCCCTTCGACTGGCCACCGAATCCCCCTGACCAGGGGGACTGCAGTGGTGTTCGATCCTGCCCAGCCTCACGGCGTCATTGCGCGCAGTAGCGCCGGCTTTGAGGTCGCCGACTTCCCACCCGACCGGGATTGCACCCAGGTATTCCTGACCTGGGAGCTTCCCGTCGAAGACGCTCATCTCGAGCACGAGCTTCGGATAGCCTTCGACATCGACCCTTCGACCGCCTTGCTGCTGGCTGATGAGCAAGTCTGGCTGAACGGCGAAAAGTTTAGTGTGTGCCCGAATTCCGGCCGGTGGTGCCGGGCCGGCTGACCTTCAGGCCACAGCGCGGGGCGGTCGTGCCAGGGAGGCCGGTTTGTCCTTCCCTAGGGAACAAGGCGCTTCATCTCCGGCAGGGCTGAGCACATGGCAGGCACCGATAAACCGAAATCCAGTCGGAGCGTTCAAAAGCGTCAGTTGTAACGTATCGATTCTCGTGCAGCAAAGAGGCACTTGCGCAAGGTCTCACATCAAGACTTCTGCAGGCGCGCTCTTCGGCCGGTCTCGGCGCGCCGTCACTTAACTGCCTGCAGCGGCCAGCATGATGCAGAGAATGGTCAGCCACTGCAGACCGCTGCGATGCGCATGGAGCATCAGCAAGCCCAACAGCGCAGCGAGCTGGCGGCCGTCATCGTAAGGATCAACGAGCGTCCACGGCGGGCGATCTGCGTTTACCTGATCCGGGACGATAAGTTTAGACATTTCTCCGCTAACGCGCAGGCCCAAATATAAAGGCGTCAAGTGCACCAACACAGTTGGCGCGAAAGTGCTCTCTGAATGCCGCATTTAGGCGTCGGTCTGGTTCCTGGTTAAGCCCTCGAACCGAGCTCTTGAAGTGCGCAATCTCGCCGCTTTATTTCCCTGGGAATCACGAGGACAAAGACCGTTCGAGCTTGCGCAGTAGCGAGGCGCCATCGCCAGACCAGGCGCTTCCATGCATGCACGCAAGCAACTCAGGCCGCAGGTTGGCAAGTTTGTCGATCAGTGCAGGCGCATTGATACTGTGCGAAAAATAATCCACGTGTCGGCGAAAGGCCTCACTCGATTCCACGATGTCGTCATGCACCAGCGCCTTCTCGCCTGTGCCCGGCTGCGTAAACAGATCGCCGCAAAAAAGCGTGCGCGACGTTTCGTCAAACAGATAGCCGCACTCCCAGCCATGCGGAAGATGGGGTGTGGTTTGCCAGATGAGCCGGTGCCGTCCGGTCTCCAAAACTTGTCCGTCAGCCATCCCGATCGGTTCGACGTCCGACAGATCGTTCATCGAAACCATTGCCGCAACGGCGCTGCAAACGGGGCGGGCATGCGGCGCAGCGGCAAGAAACGCCGGCAGTGCACCGCATTCATCGGCCTCGACGTGCGAAAACGCGATGTATCGCAGTTGCTCGAGTGGCATTACTTTTTCGATCTGCTCACTCACGAGCGGGAAAAGCTTGCGCGGTCCCGTATGGAACAGCAACGGCTTTTCATCCATTAACAGATACTGGTTGAATGAGAAGCCCCCGGGGATAAGTTCTGGCGGCATTGCCACACTGATCCGGTGCAAGCGAGGTGCGATCTCCGTGATGGAGCCGACGGGTGTATTCATAATTTTCTCCGCGGACCGGGTTGGGTGCTTGTCGATAGCCCGGGTCCAATCGCAGCCATCAGCAAGTTTTTAAGAATTTTTCGCACGCGCGCGCGCGACATTCCGTGCTGGCGGACTAGCCGATTCCAGAAGTCGAAAGACAGGATCGACTCCCACACCGCCGCGCAAGCAGTTTGCTGGCCGGGCCGGTGCTGCGACAAGAGCCGATCCAGCATGCTAGTCAACTGGGCACGGTGAGTGGCGGCGAACTCCGTGAGAAAGGGGGCGGCTGTTTCCTGACGCCAGCATAACCAGGGCTCGAAGTAAGCATGTAGCCCGTCGACCGCAACGATCAGCCTGTTAGCGGCATCGCTCAGATCGGGTGCTGCCAAGATTGCTTGCATAGGGATCTGCGGTGCACGCGCAACGACGTGACCCGTGCAGGCACTTAACAGATCTGCCTGCGTCGGAAAATAGCTGTGGACGGTGGGCAGAGAAACACCTGACCTTCCGGCGATGTTGGCATAGCTCGTCGCATTGACGCCCTTTTCAGCGTGCAACTCGGCCGTCGCAGCCACAACCTGCTGCCGGCGCTCTGAGACTTGGGCCTGGCGGACTTTGGGCGTGTAGCGACGAGTTGACATTTGTTGTCAATGATTTTCTGACAAAGATAAGCTATATTAATTTGTTTTTATACAAAGTCAAATGAAATGTGGGTGTCAGGTGGCGCGCCGGCTTAACGCCAACTCGGAAAACATCATGAGGGGGTCGTACCAGCAACTTTCCCACTTCTACTCTGACTTTTAATCTGGAAAGGGGGTGCCAGGTGTACCCACGGCGCCGGGACCAAGATGTCGTCAGGATATTTTTATTAGACGCCGCTTCGGTTTCTGTTTTGGTCCTTGAAATGGAGTCCGCTGGTGCACCACCTCGCCGTGCATGGACCGATCAGCGACCGGGATCAGATCATCAGCGTTTGAACCGTCAACCACTTCCCGCACCGGCTGCGCCTCAACTGCCAACTTGCTGACGTAATCACAAGTCTTCTGCGCAGCGCTAGCGGCGCGGCCGAGCCTAGATCAGGCAATGAATGCCGGAAATGATTGACAAAACACTTTCGCTTGTCCGTGCTTGTGGGAACAGCCATCGAGTGGAGTCTGGCAGCTTTCGGTCATCGAACAGTCCGTCAGACAGGTAAGCGACAGTCACGCCAATTCATCAGCCCTTTTCTGCGGCTTCGGTCCTCCCTTGGCAGACTGCCGACTGGTGAATCGGGGCCTGGAATTCCCTGGCAAATAGTGCCCGATTTTATCGAAAAATTTCAGCTTAGATTACGGCCAGCCAAGTCGTGAATGACCCCTCACTCTGGATCAAATCTGGGGTGCGGCGGAAAGCTTTTGGCGCAGGTCGCTGGCACAAGTACGGAAGGGTTGGCTCGCCCATGGTCAACGCACTACCGGGACAGCGCCGCCGCGTAAGCATTCGTTCGACGCCAGTCAGCAGCCAGTCGCTCTGAACCCGTGCACTTAACGTGCCTGAACCGCCTTACGCAGGGAGGAATGTTCGGCAAAAAAGTAGTCGGCAAGCACGGTGGATCAGACCACAGGACGACGTTGACGAAGCTGGATTGCGCGGCCAAAATAGCGCGTCGACGCCATTGCCCAACCAGGCAGCGGACTCGTTAGCGGCTTGGCCCGCTCTGGAATGGGCGGTTAAGGGCGCCGTTCAAAGATTTTAGGGGGTCTCATGACTAAGAACGACAAGATGTTCACGGGCTCGATCCCGAAGTTCTATGACACACTGCTGGTCCCCCTGATCTTCGAGGCCTATGCCGCCGACATGGCGCAGCTTGTCGCCGTCTCCTCGCCCGGCTCGGTTCTTGAAACGGCAGCCGGCAGCGGCGTGGTTGCGCGGTTGCTTGCGCCGAAACTCAGCGCCGACGCATGCTACGTGGTGACCGACCTCAACCAGCCCATGCTCGACTATGCAGCCACCCGCCAAGGGGCCGATAGCCGCATTGAATGGCGGCAGGCGGACGCGCTCGACGTGCCGTTCGAAGATGCCTCGTTTGACGTCGTGTGTTGCCAGTTCGGAGCGATGTTCTTTCCAAATCGGGTCGCCGGCTACGCCGAGGCGCGTCGGGTACTGAGACCAGACGGGCGCTTTGTCTTCAGTGTCTGGGACCGCATCGAAGAGAACGCATTTGCCGACGATGTCACCAACGCCGTCGCCGTGGTGTTTCCGCACGACCCGCCGCGATTCCTCGCCCGCACGCCACACGGCTATCACGATATCGCACTGATCCGCGAGGAACTAAGCCGCGCAGGGTTCGCCGACATTGAGATCGAAACGCGCGAGAAAGTGAGTCGCGCGCCCTCGGCACGCGCCGCCGCAACCGCTTATTGCCAGGGAACGCCGCTGCGCAACGAAATCGAGGCGCGCGACGCTAGCTTGCTTCAGTTCGCTACGGACCGCGCAACGGAGGCGATCGCCAACCGCCACGGCGAAGGTCCTGTATCCGGCAAAATTCAAGCGCATGTGATCTTGGCGGCGGGATAGCGAAGTCCCAATGCAAGGCGGTTGCAAGACCGACCGGTATTGGCGATAAGCGCGGACTTCCAAGGCGAGGTGCGCCACTACGCGTGCACACCGGAATGCAGTCCACCAAAAAAATTCCTTGAGCCTGTGTTCTCGGGCTTGCAGCCGGTACACGCGCCTCATCGCGACAAATACGCCCAAGGGAGAGGCCAGAAAGCCGCCCGTGGCCACCGACCGGTGATGGCCGTGACTCGCCGCCCCCTGCCGAAGCTCGAATGTCTCTTTGCGCTGCAATGTAGTCGTTCAAAGAGCGAGCAATTCCTAAGCATTCAGCGTGATAGTGCGTCGACGTTTCGAGAGTTTCTTCCGGCACAGCTGGCACACTGGCGCGGCGAATAAGCTTGTTTAGTCTCGGTGTGCCGGTAGTGTCAGTGCGAAATATCGGTTGGCGTACACGGGCGCTTCGGATGAAGCCGTTGACAGGGGGAGAAGTGTGGGAAGCTTTCCAAAGCAAGCCGCAGCCCGGAAAGGGACCGGACGCGAGGACTGTTTGTCCCCGGAAACAAAGAAGCCAACCGCATGGGTTGGCTTCTTTGCAAGGTAAACCTTGGTGGCCTGGGGCGGAATCGAACCACCGACACAAGGATTTTCAATCCTCTGCTCTACCGACTGAGCTACCGGGCCTGAGCGGCGAATTATATATCAGCCGTAAAGCTTTCGACCGACGGTTGGCGGCAATATTCAAGTGCCGCGTTTGCCGCGCGAGAGGTCCACGCCCAGTTGTTTTAATTTGCGGTACAGATGGGTACGTTCCAGACCGGTCTTTTCGGCCACGCGGGTCATCGAGCCGCCTTCCTTGGCGAGGTGAAATTCAAAGTAAGCTTTTTCAAATTCGTCGCGTGCATCGCGCAGCGGCTTTTCGAGCGAAAAGCTCTGTGTGGCTTGCGGGCCTAGATCAACTGGTGCGGGCAGCGCGCCACCGGTCATGATGGCTTCTACAGTGAGGTCAGAGGAAAGTACCGCAGCGTTAAAGACGACGGGTTTGCGAACGACTGTTTTGGTAAGGCCTTGCTCGACTGCCTTGAGGAGCTTTTGCAGCGTGATGGGTTTCTCTAGAAACGCCAAAGCGCCAATTTTTGTAGCCTCCACCGCGGTATCTATCGTGGCATGGCCGCTCATCATGATGACAGGCATCGTGAGCTGGCCGCTGGATGACCACTCTTTCAGGAGCGTCACGCCGTCGGTGTCGGGCATCCAAATATCCAGCAGCACCAAGTCTGGCCTTGCGCGCAGCCGTGCGGCGCGGGCTTGCGCCGCATTTTCAGCCAACTCAATTTGATGCCCTTCGTCATTGAGAATTTCTGAAAGAAGGTCGCGTATGCCCAGCTCGTCGTCGACCACCAGAATATTTGCCATGATTGAATTGCTGCCCTGCGAGTTGTTGCGGATAGGGAGGCGTTGCTAAGCCTCAGCTGCGAATGATAACGATACTTGCGCGCCTTGCACGCTACCGTCCACCACGCGGTTCGAAATGTCGATGCGTGCATTGTGCTCGTCGGCTATTTTCTTGACCACCGCCAGCCCCAGACCGGTGCCTTTAAGCTTGGTGGTGACATAGGGTTCAAAGGCGCGCTTGAGAATGTACTCGGGAAAACCGGGCCCGTTGTCACGCACACTCAGGCGCACACGCCTGGAGCTGTCAAGGTGCTCGGTTTTGACGGTGACGTAGCCGCCTTCTCTGCCTTCCTGGGCATCCTGCGCGTTTTGCAGCAGGTTATGAATGACTTGACGTAACTGTTGCGCGTCGCCCCTAATTAAGGGGGCCGTGGGGTCGAGCTCGGTGTAGACGGGAACCACCGCATTTTCGCTGGCGTATAGCTGCAGCACTTCGTTGATGAGCGCGTTGAGATCAACGGGCAAGAGTTCGGCCGCCGGCAGACGGGCGTAGTCGCGAAATTCGTTTACGAGGCGCTTCAGGGCGTCGACCTGGTCCACGATGGTCTTGACGGACTTGGTGAGCAGCGCCTGCTCCGGCGCCCCCACCTTACCCGTGAGTTTCATCTCTAGGCGCTCCGCGGATAACTGAATTGGAGTGAGCGGGTTTTTGATCTCGTGGGCCAGTCTGCGCGCCACTTCAGCCCAGGCTTGCGCGCGCTGGGCCGAAACCATTTCGGAAATATCGTCGAACACCAGCAAGAACTCCTCGGTGCCGGGCATTTTTGCGCCGCGCGCAATCAACGTGAGGGCCTGGTCGGGGGCACTGTGCCCGGCGGCATTGAGTTCGAACGATTGCTGCCAGTGCGCTAGCTCGCGTGGCGCGTTGTCGTTGAGGTAGTCGGCAAACTGGGCCAGCACATCCTTGGCAAATACCTCCAGACCGGGGACTTCGCCAAGCGGCTGGCCGTGGTAGGTAGCCAGCGGTGCGCGGAGAATGCGGGTGGCGCCCGGATTGCTGGACTGGATGCGGCCCGCGACGTCAAGCACGATCACCCCGGCGGTGAGGTTGTCAAGGATGGTCTGCAAGTTGGAGCGTGCAGCGTCGACCTGGCTCATGCTGTGCTGCACCGCCGAGCGGGCATCGGCCAATTGCTGCGTCATGTCGGCAAACGAACGCGTCAGCCCCCCCAATTCGTCCTTGCCTTGCAAGGCGGCTTTGGGTGTCAAGTCGCCCAATGCCACCTGCCTCACACCTTCGGCCAGCAGCAGCAACGGCTTGGCAAGTTGGTTGCCCAGCACCACGGCCAGCAACACCGCGCCAAATACAGCCAGAAAAAGACTGAGCGTGAGCGTGCCGATATACATTTTGCGCAGGCCGCCGCGCGCCAGCGCACGCTCCTGGTATTGGCGGTTGGCCACTTGAACGGCGATGGCGTTGGCCACCAGCCCAGCAGGCAACACCGCAGTCACCTGCAAAAAGCGGGAATCTCCCAATAAAGTCACATTCGGATTATTCACCACGGCAATGGCTTTGACGCGCGGCGCTATGTTAGGTGCGCTGGCTGCAGCGCCCGCAGCGCCGAGACCGGCCGTCAACTCGCCGTTACCGCTGGGGACTACCTCGTCGAGACCTTCTATCTGCGTGATAACCCGTTGATTGCGCGCACTCCGGAGTTGCTGAATCGAGGGGCGCTCGGGCTGCAGTAAAAACCGAGAGCCGCCCGCGCTGGCGATCACTTGCCCCGACGCGCTCCAAAGAATCACGTCGCTGGCTGTCAACTGGTCGCGGAGCCGCTCGACGGTCACGCCAGTCAAGGCGTCCGGGGTTTCTGAAAGTTGTGTGGCCGCCTGCCGCGTTTTGTTGGCCAGGTCGGCAGCCAAGGTGTCCAGCGTGGCACGGCCCAGGTTCAGGCCGGACGCCAGTGCGCCTTCCACCTCCACGTCAAACCAGCTCTCGATAGAGCGCGAAACGAACTGATACGACACCACATAAATCATCAGGCCTGGCAGCAGACCGACCAGCGCAAAGATCGCCGCCAGCTTGACCAGCAGCCGGCTGCCAAAGCGGCCACGGTGAAGGCGCAGCCCCAAGCGCAACACGATCCAGCCAATCACCAGGAACAAAAGACCCGCCACCGCTATATTCAGCGCAAACAATAGCTCGTAATTGCGCTCGTAGAGTTGCCGTTGATCTGTCGCCTGCGTTAGCAAAAACAGCAGCACCAGGCCCATGGCAACCATGGCTCCGACCCCCACGCCTATGGTCCAGCGAAAGGCTTGGCTGCTTTTTATCGACGTCCCGGTGGCTGGAAGGCTCACTGCGTGCCCTCGGTGCTGGCGCCGGGGGGCGCAGCGTGTTCCAGCTTCAGCCGCTCTTTAACTTGCGCGGAAATATTCCATTCCCGCTGTCCGGATACGCCAATCTGGAAAGGCCGCGGCAACTGAGAAAGATCGAGTCGAAAACTAAAGTTGAGTTTGTGCACCGCATCCGGGTCCAAGTCGGACGCCTCGGCGATCTTCCAGCGCGCCACGCGCTGAATGGCAGACAAGGCTTCGGCCAAGGTGTCATAGTTCTGATTCAGCGTCGCGCGCAGGCCCGAAGAACTGCTAATCAGCCCGGAGGCGATGTTGACGCGCCAGCGACGTGTCAGGGGTTGGTAGGCTAGACGCAAAGTTCTGGCGGCACTCGCCACACGGAGATCGGTCCAGTACCAGCGGTCCCGGTAAATATCGACCTCGACCACGAAAAACATCGGAATTCCCTTGAGCAGGGCGTCTTCCACTACGGGCGTGAGGTCAAACCGGACCAAGGCCGACAGATAAACTCCGTCATCGGCACGCTCCACCCGCAACTGGGTAATCTCGGTCGCAAAAGCGGCGCTTTGGCCTAGCGCCAGAAGGACGGACCACCAACAGCCCAGCAGTAACCGTGCAAGAGTCTTAACGACCGGTTTTTTCAAGAAGCGCGTAATAAAATCCATCCTGTTCACGCATCGGATTGTCCGAGAAGACCGACGTTTCAAGGCCACTCTGGGGAAGTAAATGCCCCGGAGAGGGCATTAATAGGGCGTCGGTGTGGTGCGTAACAAACATTTGTATCTGGTTGTCGCCTTCGGCCTTAAAAACCGAACAGGTGCAATAAAGCATACGCCCGCCGGGTTTGAGCAGGGGCCACAAGGTGTCGAGCAGGCGCGCCTGAATGTCTGCCAGCTGGGCGATGTCGGTCGGCCGACGCAGCCAGCGCACATCCGGATGACGCCGCACGATTCCCGACGCGGTGCAGGGAGCATCCAACAGGATGCCGTCATAAAGCCGACCATCCCACCAGGTGTCAGGCCGACGGGCGTCGCCCACCACAATAGTCGCCTGCAAGCCGAGACGCTGGAGGTTCTGCTCAATGCGCTCACAGCGGCGGGCATCGATATCCAGCGCCGTTACCGCACACTCTGCCAGCTCCAGTAAATGGGCTGTCTTGCCGCCAGGGGCTGCGCAGGCGTCGAGAATCCGAAGCCGCGTAGGCTCGATAGGCGCAGTGGCACGCCCGGCAGGTTCAGCCCCTTCGGATGTCAGCGATGCAGGTGAAGTAACGAGCGGGCGGGTCGGCTTGTCCAGACCCTCCAGCAGCAAAGGTGCCGCCAATTGGGCCGCCGCATCCTGGACTGAAAAATGTCCTTCGGCGAAGCCCGGCAGCGCGGTCACAGGACGTGCCAGATCCAGGATCACGCCTTGCTTTCCGACCGGAGACGCTTCGATATTAAGAGCTTCCAGTTCCCGTAAATACTCAGCCTGAGTCGTTTTTCGTTGATTGATCCGCAGCACCAGGGGTGCCCGTTTGTTATTGGCCTGCAAAATAGCTTGCCAGTGCGCCGGATGGTCTTTGCGCACTCTGTCTATCCACCACTGCGGGTGGTTCCACACGGCTTGCGGACTTTTTTCAGTCAGCGCGACCAACTCGTCCCGCTCACGCAAAAAACGCCGCAGGCAACCGTTGATAAAGCTGGCCTGGTGCTGGGTCGCTTCGCTGCGTTTAGCGGCTTCGACGGCCTGGTCGACCAGGGTGTGCGTTGTGTAGGGCGCCTCACAATCTGACCAAGCCAGCGCCAGCGCCACACACAGCAGCGCGTCAGCCTCGGGCGGCGGTGCCCGTTTGACCAGTAGCTGCCGCAGGGCTTCCGCGCGGCCGAGCCAACGCAGCACATGAAAACTCAGCGATTGCACGCCGGGACGCAGCGTGGCGTCAACATCTTCCAATGCGGCCGTCATGGACTGACCGTCGCGAACGGCCATCAAAATAGAAGCGGCGCCCTGAAGCTGGCGCCAAAGGGAAACTTGGGAGGGGTTGTCTTGCATGGGTTCCGTAGAGCCAACCATTGAAGATTGACGTGAAGTCATCCAGGCTTGGACGACACTGGGTGCATTATGGATTCTGTGCGGCGAAGTCGCCAACCGGTTCAAACTGATGTGGCCGACAAGTCGTGGCTTACTGCTGATCCGATTCAAAACAGGGCATCGGGCCGGGTCACCGCCTCGTCATCGCGACGCACAAACAGCGGGGTCATCGGCCGGCCATAGATTCGGCGGATACGTTCGGCCAAGGGCGGATGACTGGCAAACCACTGAGTTTTCGTGCTGCCATCCACCAGCAGCATGTGCTGAACGAGGGGGTGCAGCCCGCATTGCAGGAGTCTCTTGCGCGTGTTGAACCCCGACTGCTGGCCCGCCACCTTGCGCAGCACCCCGCCCAGTCCGTCTTTGCTGCGTGTGAACTGCACGGCGCGCGCATCCGCCAAGTACTCGCGCTGGCGCGATACGGCAGCCTTCAAGGCGCGCCCCGCCAGCCAGCCCAAAGAGCCGGCGCCGATGATCGCTACCCCTGGCAAGGCGAGATAGGAGCGATGGCCGTCGTCATCGGCTTCGCACATGGTGCGGCCCAGATTGAAGATCATTTCCAATCCGGACACCATACCCGCCAGGCGCATGTTCAGCCGGGTATCGCCTTCGCGCAAATGACTGAACTCGTGGGCAACCAGCCCTTGCAGCTCTTCTCGCGTCAGGGCGTCAAGTGCCCCTTGTGTAACGGCCACTACGGCATTGTCTTCGTCCCAGCCAGCGGCAAAGGCATTGATACTCTCTTCCCCGGAGAGCACCATGGGACGGGGCGGTTTCATGCTGGCTGCAATCGCCAACTCACTGACGATGTTGCAGAACTTTTGCTCCGACTCGCGCAGCGAAGGCCAAGCCTCGCGGGCACCCACCCGGCGCGCCAGTTTTTCACCGTCGCCTTGCAGCGAGGAGGTTTCCATCCACCAGCCACCCCCGACAAACAACAGCATCACCGCTGTATTGACGGTAAAAAAATAGGCCGGATAGCCGCTATGGTTAAGAGACACCACGCGCCAAGCCAGCGCCAGTGCGGCGTTGACGGCCAACAGCAGCGTCAACACCGTTAACCCAAACAGCAATAGCAAGCGCAAGGTTTGCGTGCGAGCTTCTTCTTGTCGGTCAAAAAAACGCATTGTTGTGATTAGAGCTGGATGCGGACGGCTTGGCGCTCCGCCGCGTTCTCAGTGGCGCGCAGCATGGCCGACGGCGCAAAGCCAAACAGCCGGGCAATCAGCAACGCCGGGAATTGCCCCTGCGCGTTGTTGAAATCCAGCACGGCGTCGTTGTAGGCTTGTCGGGCAAAACTGACCTTGTTTTCGGTGCTGGTCAATTCTTCGCTCAGCTCACGAATGGTCTGATCGGCCTTCAGTTCGGGATAGGCCTCGGCTACCGCAAACAATCTCCCCAGGCTTCCATCGAGCGCCTGCTCGGCGACAGCCAGGGCGGTCACGGCGTTCGCATTGGCCGGGCGGCTTCGCACCGCATCGCTGGCAGTCCGGGCCTGATTGCGGGCTACTATGACTGCTTCAAGGGTGCTCTGCTCATGTTGTAGATATTTCCTTGCGGCATCCACCAGATTGGGGATCAGATCATAGCGGCGCTTGAGTTGAACATCGATCTGGCCGAAGGCATTACCGATGATGTTTTTAAGCCGCACCAGTCGGTTATAGGCCCCGACCGCCCAGAAAACCAGCAATGAAGCCAAGGTAATATAAACAAGCGTGTTCATCGACATAGAAAAATTCCTTGAAGCTGGGGCTGCCAACCTGGCAGTACTGATTTACGGTAGCTTTGCCCAGGGTTGCTGCGAGATTAACCGCTTTTTTGAAGCGTTTCGGCAAGTCGAATTGCATCCAACCTGCCGCTCATTATTGTTTTGACCGCTGGTTACGACACTACCGATTGCCCCAACGCTGCATTTTTTCAAAGTTTTCGGGCGAGACGAGGTTCATTTGGCGGCGCCTGAAGAAAAGCCCCACACCTTTGCGAGGTGGGGGGCTTGACGCTTTTAAGGCGGTGAAGAGTGGGCTGCTGGCTTACTCCGTCGCAGCACTCTCACCGGTGGTTTCCGCATGCATCGCCTCAAGCTCCGCCGCTTCGGTCTCGGCAATGGCGCGGCGCTCCGCGTCATCCATCAAGTCCTTGGCGTTGCGTGCTTTGTGATAAGCCATGCCGGTACCGGCAGGAATCAGACGGCCGACGATCACGTTTTCTTTCAGACCACGGAGCTCGTCGCGCTTGCCCATGATGGCAGCTTCGGTGAGCACGCGGGTGGTTTCCTGGAAGGAAGCCGCGGAAATAAACGAGTCGGTCGACAGCGACGCCTTGGTAATACCAAGCAGCAAGTTGCTAAAGGTGGCCGGGATCTTGTCGTTGGCACGCAGGGCGTCGTTGGCGTCCAACATGGCGGAACGCTCGACCTGTTCCCCGGCGATGTAGCTGGAATCGCCAACGTTTTCGACCACCACACGGCGCAGCATCTGGCGAACAATCACTTCGATGTGCTTGTCGTTGATCTTCACACCTTGCAGACGGTACACGTCCTGCACTTCGTCGACGATATAGCGGGCCAGCTCTGCCACACCCAGCAAGCGCAGGATGTCTTGCGGATCGGCGGGGCCGTCCACAATGGATTCGCCTTTGTTCACCACTTGGCCTTCGTGCACCAGGATGTTCTTTTCCTTCGGAACGAGGTCTTCCCAGACCTTGCCTTCGGGATCGGTAATTTGCAGGCGCACCTTGCCCTTGGTTTCTTTACCAAACGACACGGTCCCCGTCATCTCGGCCAGCGTGCCCTTGTCTTTCGGTGTGCGGGCTTCGAACAGTTCGGCCACTCGCGGCAAACCGCCGGTAATGTCCCGGGTCTTCTGGCCCTCAATCGGGATACGGGCCAGCACTTCGCCTGGGCCCACGTCCTGACCGTCGCGCACTTGGACCAGCGCGCCGATCTGGAAGCCAATCGTCACCGAGTGATCGGTGCCTGGAATCTTGACTTCATTGCCGGCGCCGTCAAGAAGTTTGACCTGAGGCCGGATCACCTTGGTCGCGCCGCGACGCTTGGGATCGATCACCACCAAGGTGGACAAACCGGTCACATCGTCGACCTGCTTCGCTACCGTGACGCCGTCTTCCACGTTCTCGAAAAGAACCTTACCGGCAAATTCGGTAATGATCGGGCGTGTCAGCGGATCCCAATTGGCCAGAATGGCGCCAGCCTTGATGGTCTGGTCAACCTTCACCGTGAGTGTCGCGCCGTAAGGCACCTTGTGACGCTCACGCTCACGACCATGCTCGTCCTGAATAACGATCTCGCCAGAACGGGCAATCACGACCAGATCGCCTTTGCCGTTGGTCACATAGCGCATCGGTGCGTTAAACCCGATCACACCATTCGACTTGGCTTCGACACTGGAGGCAATCGCGGCACGCGATGCGGCACCACCGATGTGGAAGGTCCGCATCGTCAGCTGCGTTCCGGGCTCACCAATCGACTGCGCGGCGATGATACCGACCGCTTCACCGATATTGATCAAGCCACCACGACCCAGGTCGCGACCATAGCACTTGGCGCACAGGCCGAAGCGGGTTTCGCAGGTCAGCGCAGTACGCACCTTGACTTCGTCCACGCCGGCAGCTTCGAGTTCCTCGATCAGGTCCTCGTCAAGCATGACGCCGGCTTTGGCCAGGACCGCCCGATTTTCAGGATGCAAGATGTCTTCTACCGCGGTGCGTCCGAGAATACGGTCACGCAGCGATTCGATGACTTCACCACCCTCGACGATGGCGCGCATCAGGGAGCCTTCTTGCGTGCCGCAGTCGTCTTCCGTCACCACCAGATCCTGCACCACGTCGCACAGGCGTCGTGTGAGGTAGCCAGAGTTCGCCGTTTTCAACGCCGTGTCGGCCAGACCTTTACGGGCGCCGTGGGTGGAGATGAAATACTCCAGCACATTCAGACCTTCGCGGAAGTTGGCGGTAATAGGCGTTTCGATGATGGAGCCATCCGGCTTGGCCATCAAACCGCGCATGCCAGCGACCTGCCGAATCTGCGCTGCAGAACCCCGGGCGCCGGAGTCGGCCATCATGTAGATGGAGTTGAAAGACTCCTGCTCGACCTGCTTGCCATGGCGATCGGTCACAAACTCTTTCGAGAGCTGGGCCATCATCACCTTGGAAACTTCGTCACCCGACTTGCCCCAGATGTCCACCACCTTGTTATAGCGCTCGCCCGCAGTCACCAGACCGGAGACATATTGCTGCTCGATCTCTTTGACTTCTTTCTGAGCGTGGGCAATGATGTTGTGCTTCTCTTTGGGCACCAGCATGTCTTCGATGCAGATCGAAATGCCGGCTTTAGTCGCCAGTCGGAAGCCCGACTGCAGCAGCTTGTCCGCAAACACAACGGTCTCTTTCAGGCCGCACTTGCGGAAAGACACATTGATGAGCTTGGAAATTTCCTTCTTCTTCAACGCCTTGTTGATGTTGGAAAAAGGCAGTCCCTTGGGCAGGATTTCGGACAGCAGTGCACGGCCGCCCGTGGTTTCCCACAGTTTGGTCGAGGGCACAAACTCGGCGGTTTCCTTGTCCTTGATCCACTCGGTCAGGCGCACGCTGATACGGGCATTCAAGTCAAGCTCGCCCGCGTCGAAGGCGCGGCGCACTTCGCCGGTGTCGGAAAAGATCAGCCCTTCGCCCTTGCCATTGGTGCGGTCCCGGGTCGTGTAATACAAGCCGAGCACCACGTCTTGCGACGGAACGATGGAGGGCTCGCCGTTAGCAGGGAACAAAATGTTGTTCGATGCCAGCATCAGGGTGCGGCATTCCATCTGCGCCTCCACTGACAGCGGCACGTGCACAGCCATCTGGTCACCGTCGAAGTCGGCGTTAAAGGCAGAACAAACCAGCGGGTGCAGCTGAATTGCCTTGCCTTCGATCAGAATCGGCTCAAAAGCCTGGATACCGAGCCGGTGCAGCGTGGGCGCACGGTTCAGCATCACAGGATGCTCTTTGATGACCTCTTCCAGAATGTCCCAGACGACCGCCGTACCGGATTCGACTTCCTTCTTCGCCGCCTTGATGGTGGTGGCAATCCCGCGCACTTCCAACTGGGCAAAGATGAAGGGTTTGAACAACTCCAGCGCCATCAGCTTCGGCAAACCGCATTGGTGCAGTTTGAGCGTCGGACCCACGGTAATCACGGAACGACCGGAATAGTCGACGCGTTTGCCCAGCAAGTTCTGGCGGAAACGGCCTGACTTGCCTTTGATCATGTCGGCCAGCGATTTGAGCGCGCGCTTGTTGGCGCCGGTCATGGCTTTGCCGCGGCGGCCGTTGTCGAGCAACGAGTCCACCGCCTCTTGCAGCATGCGCTTTTCGTTGCGGGCAATGATTTCGGGCGCTTTCAATTCCAGCAAACGGCGCAGACGGCTGTTGCGGTTGATGACGCGGCGATACAGATCGTTCAGGTCGGAGGTCGCAAAGCGGCCGCCGTCCAGCGGCACCAGCGGACGCAGATCCGGCGGCAGCACGGGCAGCACGTCCAGCACCATCCAGCCGGGCTTGATACCGGACTTCTTGAATCCTTCCATCAATTTCAAGCGCTTGGCGTTTTTCTTGATCTTGATTTCAGAACCGGTCAGGTCGTTGCGCAGCTTGTCGATTTCAACATCGATATCCAAGCCTTCGAGCAAGTCCTTGATGCCCTCGGCACCCATCTTGGCGGTGTACTCGTCGCCGTATTCCTTGCGCTTGGCGTCGTAATCGTCTTCCGACATGATGCTGAACTTCTTCAGCGGGGTCATGCCAGGATCGGTCACAACGTAAGCTTCGAAATACAACACGCGTTCGATGTCGCGCAGCGTCATGTCGAGTACCAAGCCTAAACGCGACGGCAGCGACTTCAGAAACCAGATGTGCGCGCAGGGGGCGGCCAGGTCAATGTGACCCATGCGCTCACGGCGGACCTTGGTTTGCGTAACTTCAACGCCGCACTTCTCGCAGATGACACCGCGGTGCTTGAGGCGTTTGTACTTACCGCACAGGCATTCGTAGTCCTTGATAGGGCCAAAAATCTTGGCGCAAAAGAGACCATCGCGCTCGGGCTTGAAAGTCCGGTAGTTAATGGTTTCAGGCTTCTTGACTTCACCGAAAGACCACGAACGGATCTTCTCTGGTGAGGCCATGCCGATCTTGATGGCATCGAAATGCTCATCCGGCGTGAATTGCTTGAACAGGTCGAGTAATGATTTCATTGTGTTAAATCCTTTTCTTGTCCGCTGTTTAGCTGCGTTCGAGTTCCATGTCGATACCGAGCGAGCGAATTTCCTTCACCAGCACGTTAAACGACTCGGGCATCCCTGCGGTAATCGCATGCTCGCCCTTGACAATGCTTTCGTAAACCTTGGTCCGGCCCTGCACGTCGTCTGACTTGACAGTGAGCATTTCCTGCAGCGTGTAGGCGGCACCGTAAGCTTCCAGTGCCCAGACTTCCATCTCGCCGAAACGCTGGCCACCAAATTGCGCTTTACCGCCAAGAGGCTGCTGGGTAACCAGCGAGTAAGGCCCGGTTGAGCGCGCGTGCATTTTGTCGTCTACCAAGTGGTGCAGTTTCAGGAAGTGCATGTACCCCACGGTGGTCGTCCGCTCGAACGCGTCTCCTGTGCGCCCGTCATACAGCTGTGCCTGGGTCCGGGTCGCGGTCAATCCCTTGGCCTCGGCGATATCGGCAGGGTAAGCCAGTTGCAGCATCGTCATGATGTCCTCTTCCGTCGCGCCATCGAACACAGGCGTTGCGAAAGGCACGCCGGTTGTCAGGTTGCGAGCCATCTCAAGGATGTCGGTATCCGACAGATTGGCCAAGTCTTCGGAACGACCCGATTTGTTATAGATCGTGTCCATGAACTTGCGCAGTTCGGCGACTTTGGACTCGGCTTGCAGCATGTCCCCAATGCGCCGTCCAAGGCCCTTTGCAGCCCAGCCCAAATGGACCTCGAGCACCTGCCCCACGTTCATGCGGGAAGGCACGCCGAGCGGATTCAGCACGATGTCGCATGGCGTGCCGTCGGCCATATGAGGCATATCTTCAATCGGAACGATCTTGGAGACCACGCCCTTGTTACCGTGACGGCCCGCCATTTTGTCGCCGGGTTGCAGACGGCGTTTGACAGCCAGGTACACCTTGACCATCTTGAGAACACCGGATGGCAACTCGTCGCCTTGCGTGAGTTTCTTGCGCTTTTCTTCGAAAGCCAGGTCAAAGCTGTGACGCGTTTGCTCCATCGAGTTCTTGATGCTCTCAAGCTGTGCCGCCACGTCATCATCCGCAGGGCGAATGTCAAACCAGTGGAACTTCTCAACGTCGGCCAGATAGGCTTTGTCGATCTTGCTGCCTTTGGAGAGCTTTTTCGGTCCACCGTTGGCCACCTTGCCAGTGAGAAGCTTTTCGATACGATCAAACGCGTCGGCTTCCACAATCCGAAGCTGGTCGTTCAGGTCGAGCCGGAAACGTTTCAGTTCGTCGTCGATGATCTGCTGCGCGCGCTTGTCACGCACGATGCCTTCACGGGTGAAAACCTGCACGTCGATCACGGTACCTTGGGAACCCTGGCTCACACGCAGCGAGGTGTCTTTCACATCGCTGGCTTTTTCGCCGAAGATGGCACGCAACAGCTTTTCTTCTGGCGTCAACGTGGTCTCGCCTTTTGGCGTGACCTTGCCTACCAGCGTGTCGCCCGGCTGAACTTCGGCACCGACATAAATGATGCCAGATTCGTCCAGACGGTTGAGTTGTTGTTCGGACAGGTTTGGAATATCCCTGGTGATCTCTTCGGAGCCCAGCTTGGTGTCGCGCGCCATGACAACGAGTTCTTCGATATGAATCGAGGTGTAGCGGTCTTCGGACACTACGCGCTCGGAAATCAGAATCGAATCTTCGAAGTTGTAGCCGTTCCAAGGCATGAACCCGATCAGCATATTTTGGCCAATCGCGATTTCGCCGAGGTCGGTCGATGCGCCGTCAGCAATCACGTCACCCTTTGCCAGCTTGTCGCCCATCTTGACGATGGGACGTTGATGGATATTGGTGTTCTGATTGGACCGCTGGTATTTGATCAGGTTGTAAATATCCACCCCGACCTCGCCCGCCAGTGCCTCTGCGTCATTCACGCGCACCACGATACGCGTTGCATCAACGTAGTCCACGACCCCGCCACGGGTGGCAGTCACCACCGTCCCGGAATCCACAGCAGCGACGCGCTCGATGCCGGTACCCACCAGCGGCTTTTCTGGTCGCAGTACAGGCACTGCTTGGCGGGACATATTCGCGCCCATCAGCGCCCGGTTGGCATCGTCGTGCTCAAGAAAAGGCACGAGAGAAGCCGCTACCGAAACAATTTGCGCCGGTGATACATCCATGTACTGGATACGCTCGGCACCGACCAGCACGGACTCTCCGTTTTCACGGGCAGACACCAAATCGCCCGTTAGCGTGCCGTCCTTGTCTAACGCCGCGTTGGCCTGCGCAATCACGTACTTGCCTTCTTCAATGGCTGACAAGTAGTCGATCTGGTGGGTAACCTTGCTGTCCATCACACGACGGTACGGCGTTTCAATGAACCCGTATTCGTTGAGGCGAGCGTACAAGGCCAGCGAGTTGATCAAACCGATATTCGGACCTTCAGGCGTTTCGATCGGACAGACACGACCGTAATGGGTCACGTGCACGTCACGCACTTCAAAGCCTGCACGTTCGCGGGTCAAACCACCGGGGCCAAGGGCAGAAACACGACGCTTGTGGGTGATTTCCGCCAGCGGGTTGGTCTGGTCCATGAACTGCGACAGTTGCGAAGCGCCAAAGAACTCTTTAAGAGCCGCCGAAATTGGTTTGCTGTTGATCAGGTCATGCGGCATCAGAGGCTCTTGCTCGGCCTGCCCCAGGCGCTCTTTCACAGCCTTCTCGATACGCGCCAGCCCGGTGCGGTACTGGTTTTCAGCGAGTTCGCCGACACAACGCACGCGGCGATTGCCGAGGTGGTCGATGTCATCGACCTGACCGTTGCCGTTACGCAAGTCGACCAGGATCTTGACCACCGCGAGGATGTCCTCGTTGGTCATGACCATGGGCCCGGTGGAGGTCTCCCGACCCACGCGGGCATTAAATTTCATGCGACCGACCCGGGACAGATCGTAGGTGTCCGGGTTGTAAAACAGGCGCTGAAACAGCGCTTGAACGGCGTCTTCCGTTGGCGGCTCGCCAGGGCGCATCATGCGGTAGATGGCCACACGCGCTGCAAAGTCGTCCGCCGTTTCATCGGCACGCAGGGTTTGTGAGATGTAAGCGCCCTGATCAAGTTCGTTGGTGTACAGAACCTGCAGATCCTGCACGCCGGACACGCGCAACTTTTTCAGCAGCGCTTCAGTCAACTCATCGTTGGCCTTGGCAATGATCTCGCCAGTCTCGGCGTCCACAATATTCTTGGCGACAACACGGCCCACCAGAAAATCCTCTGGCACGCTGATGCTGGTGGTGCCGCTTTGCTCAAGTTCGCGGGTGTGGCGAACCGTGATGCGCTTGTCTTTCGCCACCACGACTTTACCGGCTTTGTCGGTAATATCGAAGCGGGCGACCTCACCCCGCATACGCTCGGCAACAAATTCCAACTGAGCCCCACTGTCCATCAAGCGGAAGTTGTCGAACACAAAGAAATTGGCCAGGATGGATTCCGGGTTCAGTCCGATCGCCTTCAGCAGAATCGTAACCGGCATCTTGCGGCGACGGTCAACACGGAAGTACAGCACGTCCTTTGGGTCGAACTCGAAATCGAGCCAGGAACCACGGTAAGGAATGATGCGAGCTGAAAACAGCAGTTTGCCAGAGCTATGGGTTTTGCCCTTGTCGTGCTCAAAAAACACGCCGGGCGAGCGGTGCAGCTGGGACACGATCACGCGCTCGGTCCCGTTGATCACGAAAGAACCTTTGTCGGTCATGAGCGGCACTTCGCCCATGTAGACCTCCTGCTCTTTAACTTCCTTGACAACCTTGGACTGCGACGTGGAGGACTCGCGGTCATAAATGATTAGCTGAACTTTGGCACGTACCGCCGAAGCGAACGTCAGACCACGGGTCTGGCATTCACGCACGTCGAATGCCGGCTTGGCCAAGTTGTACTCGATGAATTTCATCTCCACAAAACCGTTGTGCGAGACGATAGGAAAAGCGTTTTCAAACGCCGCCTGTAAACCCTCGACGGTGCGCTTCTTCGGCGCACGATCAGCTTGCAGGAACGCCGTGTAGGCATCTTTCTGCATTTGCAGCAAGTAGGGAACAGGCAACACGCTTTCGCGGTTGCCGAAGCTTTTGCGGATGCGTTTACGTTCAGTATAAGAATAGGCCATGAGTTCTCCGCGTTTATGGGCTCTGGTGACTCTCGTGCCCGAATACACCACGTATTCAGGCAGGCTTGGTGGTTGGCCACTACCAACCATGGCGGACGGTGACGCATTGCACGTCACCCGAACCAAGGCATTTTCTGCAGTCGGGGTCAGAAAATACTGGAAAAAAGACTGTGACAATCTTTTTTCCAGTATTTCCAAACAATATCAAATATCAAAAAAAGGAAGCTGCTTTCTCTTTAGTGCTGCTAAGTGCCCGTAACAAGAGCTTATCTGCAGACTTTGCGGTGCGCTCCTTGAAACACGAAAGGCTGGAAGCCCGATAAGGTCTTCCAGCCTTCGCAAACACAAGGATTACTTGAGTTCGACTTTCGCACCAGCTTCCTCAAGCTTCTTCTTGGCCGCTTCTGCGTCAGCTTTTGGAGCGCCTTCCTTAACGTTCTTCGGCGCGCCATCCACCAAGTCTTTGGCTTCTTTGAGGCCCAGACCGGTGAGTTCGCGAACTGCCTTGATGACCGACACTTTGTTCGGGCCAACTTCGAGCAGCACGACATTGAAGTCGGTCTTCTCTTCAACCGCCGCAGCACCAGCGCCGCCACCAGCAGCGGGAGCGGCCATGGCGGCTGCGCTCACACCAAATTTCTCTTCGATGGCTTTCACCAGATCGTTGAGTTCGAGGACCGTCATGCTATCCAGCGCGGTCAAAAATGCGTCTTTATCGAATGCCATTTTGATTTCCTAAAAAGTTGGGTACAAGTTACGCCGCTGCGGCTTCGACAATCGGCTCTAAGGCCTCTGCCGAACCGTCGCCGCCACCTTTTTTCGCTGCCAGCGCGGCTAACACCACGGCAGTACGCGACATCGGCGACATCAGCAAGCCACACAACATAGCCAACAACACGTCCTTGGAAGGAATGCTTGCCAGTTGCTTCACGCCGTTCACGTCCAGGGGTTTGCCACCGAATGCACCACCGCGAATCACCAACTTGTCATTGGTTTTCGCGAAGTCAGCAACTACTTTCGCAGCCGCTACAGCATCTGTGGAAAAACCGTAGATCAACGGACCGGTCATCTGGTCGGATACGACTTCGAATGCGCTACCAACCACGGCACGGCGAGCCAGGGTGTTCTTTAGAACACTCAGGGTCACGCCTTTGTCGCGGGCTTGGCTGCGCAGCTTGGTCATGTCAGCGACCGTGATGCCACGGTATTCCGCCATCACGAGCGTTTGAGCTTTTGCGGCGAGTCCGGTCACTTCATCAATGACTGCTTGTTTCTCACTGCGATTGAGACTCAAGGTCTACTCCTTAAAAATGTGTCGTCAAGTTTCAGCTTTCGCTGCTACCGTTCTACACGCTCATATTCAGCGACCAACTGTTTCAGATTCTTTTAAAAACCATCTGCAGCGGGACCGCCATCTGCGTTGGCTGTCTTTCGATTAAGTGCTTAGCTCAAACCTGTTTCATTCGAGCTGGCACGCCAACGGTCTTGGATGACCTGCCGGAGTTAAACCCCGACAGCCCACCACATTGGATAGCTCTTGCAAGCCATCCAAATTTTTACAATCACGCCGCGATGGTTTGCGTGTCGACGCGCACGCCCACACCCATCGTTGACGAAACTGCTACTTTCTTCAAATACACCCCTTTGGTCGTAGCGGGCTTGGCTTTGATCAGCGCATCAATCAATGCGGCCAGATTACCTTGCAGCTTGGCAGTTTCAAACGAACGACGACCAATGGTGCTGTGCACGATACCGGCCTTGTCGACGCGGAACTGGACCTGGCCAGCCTTGGCGTTTTTAACAGCGGTCGCCACATCGGGTGTCACGGTGCCGACCTTGGGGTTGGGCATCAGACCACGTGGGCCCAGAATCTGACCCAAGGTACCCACAATCCGCATGGCATCAGGAGACGCTATAACGACGTCGAAATCCATCTTGCCTGCTTTGATGTCGGCAGCCAGATCATCCATACCGACGATATCGGCGCCGGCGGCTTTAGCTTCCTCGGCTTTGGCACCCTGTGCAAACACCGCAACGCGCTTCACTTTGCCGGTACCGTTGGGCAACACGACAGCGCCACGTACGACCTGGTCAGATTTCTTGGCGTCAATACCGAGTTGCACGGCCACATCGATGGACTCATCGAATTTGGCGACGGCGAACTCTTTTACAAGCCCCAACGCATCAGGCAACGCGTACAACTTGTTGCTGTCGATTTTATCGCCGACAGCTTTTTGGCGTTTGGTCAGCTTGCTCATACAACCCCTTCTACAGTCACACCCATGGAACGGGCAGAACCGGCAATAGTACGAACTGCAGCGTCGAGATCGGCAGCAGTCATATCTTTCATTTTTGTTTTAGCTATTTCTTCCAGCTGAGCGCGGGTAATCTTGCCAACCTTGACGGATTGCGGCGTGGCGGAGCCCTTGTCGAGCTTGATGGCTTTCTTGATCAGCGTGACAGCCGGAGGCGTCTTGATGATGAAGGTAAAGCTTTTGTCGGCGTAGGCGGTGATCACCACAGGCAGCGGCAGACCGGGCTCAACACCCTGGGTCTGGGCATTGAATGCCTTGCAGAACTCCATGATGTTCAAGCCGCGCTGACCCAGTGCCGGACCGATTGGGGGCGATGGATTAGCTTTGCCAGCTGGCACTTGCAGCTTGACGAAACCGACGATTTTTTTCGCCATACTTTTCTCCTTGCGGGTTGTAACGCCTGGCACTGTTTGAAAACAGTCTCAGGCTCCCCGGGGTTAAACAACTCAATAATGATTCAAGCGAATCATCCGCGCCGAGTTGAAAAGCGCGAAATTTTTCCAAAGGTCAGGTGTCTAGCCTGCCGACAATCACCCTACAAAAGCAGGACGACTTAAGTTTTTTCGATCTGACTGAACTCGAGTTCTACCGGCGTAGCACGTCCGAAAATCGTGACCGACACGCGCACTCTGTTTTTGTCGTAGTTGACTTCTTCCACGGTACCGTTGAAGTCGGTGAATGGGCCATCCTTGACCCGGACATACTCACCCGTTTCAAATTCAACCTTGTGGCGTGGCTTTTCGGTGCCTACCTGCATCTGGCTCACGATTTTCTGGACGTCTTCGTCGGAAATCGGAGCAGGGCGATTCTTGGCGCCACCGACAAATCCTGTGACCTTGTTGGTGTGCTTGACCAAATGCCAGGTTTCGTCATCCATGACCATCTCAACCAGCACATAACCCGGAAAGAAACGGCGCTCCGTTGTCTTCTTCTGACCGTTCTTGATCTCGACCACCTCTTCAGTGGGCACCAGAAAACGGCCGAACTTGGACTGCATGCCGGCACGGTTGATGCGCTCGACAATATTGCGCTCGGCCGCTTTTTCCATGCCGGAATAAGCATGCACGACATACCACTGCATGCCGGGAGTCGGCGTGAGGGATGTACCTGCCGCAACTTCACTGACTACAGCGTCATTTAGATCGGTCATTATTTCTTCCATCCCAGGATCAGATCGTAAAACACCCACTCGAGGGTCTTATCGGTGAGCCACAAAAACAACGCCATCACCACCACAAAAGCAAACACGTAGGCCGTCATTTGCATCGTCTCTTTACGGGAAGGCCAGACAACTTTTTTGACCTCGCGCCAGGAGTCTCGCCCGAAAGACAAAAACTGCTTACCCACTTCCGAGGACAGAAAAACGACCACAGCCGCCACCAATCCGCCAACCAGGGTGCTCCACTGGGCAATCTGGCCCTGCCTGCTCATCAGGTAAAAACCTGCAAGGGAAGCCAGAACCAGCACGACTGCTAAACCGAGCTTAGCTTTATCGGCATTGGTACTAACGGTTTCAACTTGAGAAGAGGCCATGATTACCGGATTTCCTGTTCAATCTTCATTCGTCTCTTAAGACGCCTAAACCCACCCGGAGCTTTTGACTCCCGGTAGGCCTGCTTTCATCTCTTTAAACCACCTGCGGCATCGATAACTATCAAAACCCGGGTGGCAGGGGCAGAAGGAATCGAACCATCAACCTTCGGTTTTGGAGACCGACGCTCTGCCAATTGAGCTATACCCCTGCATCAAATCACTAATCACTTCAACAATAATCAGGCGATGATTTTGGCGACAACGCCAGCACCAACGGTTTTTCCGCCTTCGCGAATAGCGAAGCGCAGGCCTTCTTCCATGGCAATCGGGTTGATCAGCTTGACGGTGATCGACACGT
>NZ_JABBPC010000003.1 GCF_012927485.1 Polaromonas sp.
CCGACAGGTGCAATCCCCGGTGCCGGGGCTATCGTCAGCCCTGCGATTCCAGTAGCTCCCACGACGCCTCCGGGCGCGAGCGCAGCACCAGACTCCGCCGCATCCGGCAATATCTTCTCGCCGCCTATTGAGACCACGCCGGCAAGCCCGTATCAGCCGCCAATGGGAATGCCGGCTGTAAGGAGCGGCCCGTGACACTGACTGATGCGCTTCAATCCGGTACCCATCAGACCACGAACAACTGTGTACTGCACACTAAACCGAATGGCTTCACGCTGATCGAGTTGCTGGTTACGCTGACGCTCTTAAGCATCATCGCGTTAACGGCAATGCCATTGGCTGAAATCGCAAGCGTTCGAGTGAAGGAATACGAACTGCGCCAAGCCCTGCGTCAAATACGAACGGCATTGGATCAGTACAAAGCGGCCTCCGATGCCGGCTTGATTCCCAAGGCGGTTGGGGAATCGGGTTATCCGCCTTCGCTCGACCTCTTGACAGCGCCGATCACAAGTACCAAGGAAGCCGTGAATTTGCCGCTTATTTTTATGCGCAGCCTGCCCAGGGATCCATTCAATATCGACCCTACACTCGCTGCGGCCAGCACTTGGTCACCGCGCAGTTACGTCAGTCCGGTTGACGACCCCCAACCTGGCAGCGATGTTTTTGACATTCACTCGCAGTCCCCCAAAACGGGACTAAACGGCCTCCGATATGACCACTGGTAACGCTATGCAAAAAAATGGACGGTTGTCAGTTGCGGGTTTTACGCTGATTGAACTTGTTGTGGTCATTAGCATCATTGGCCTGCTGCTGAGCTTGGCGGCACCGCGTTACTTTGCCAGTATTGAACGCGGGAAAGAATCCGTACAGCAGCAAAATATTTACTCCTTGCGCGACGCGATTGACAAATTTTTCGGCGACAACGGGCGCTATCCAGAGACTTTGGAGGAACTAGTTTCAAAGCGTTATTTGCGAGCAATGCCAGTAGATCCATTTACGCAGCAGACCGACTGGATCGCAGTACCACCGCCAGACGAAACAATGACCGGGGTGTACGACATCAAGAGCGCCATGAATAAAGAGGAAGACCGCGATGTGGGCAAAAAGTCGCCGTAACGACGGATTTATCTTCCAATCGCACAAGGAACAAGGGGTAATGCTCTTGGGGTTGCTGATTTTCCTGGCTATTCTTGGGGTGGTTATGACAAAAACTGCCGAAGTTTGGTCAACCAGACTAGCGCGCGAACGAGAACAAGACCTGTTATTTGTTGGAGAGCAATATAGGGCGGCTATTGAACGGTATTACTACGCGACGCCAGGGCCGACTAAAGCGTTGCCACTTACCCTTGAGGATCTCGTAAAAGATGACCGCTTTCCTCAACCTCAGCACCATCTGCGCCAGCTCTATCTGGATCCCGTTCGAGGGGACGACACTTGGGGCGTGCTGCGACAAGGCTCAAGAATTACTGGTGTGTACAGTTTATCGGATCAAGTACCTCTGAAAAAAGCGGGTTTTGCTCCAAAATACGCCGAATTTTCTGCTGCACAGAGTTACAGGGGATGGCTGTTTATATTTCACCCACCGGCCGCCAAGATCGCAGGAAGCGCACTTCGTGCGGCGAATAAGAAACTGCCTAACCAGGCTGGCCCGTCGACTCTCAGGACACCATAGAAGGGTAAAGAATAATGAAACACCGCATCATGATTGTTGAAGATCACAACCTTTTGCGCGCGGGTCTGCGTTCGATGATCTCCGCCGTAGCTGACTTTGAGGTGGTTGCCGAAGCCCGAGATGGCAAGGAGGCCCTGCGCACAGCCATCGCTTTGGTCCCCGACTTGATCATGATGGATCTTTCAATGCCCAGCATGAATGGCATCGAAGCAACGATGCAAATCAAACGGCGCAGCCCTGGAATTCGCATTATTGCGTTAACGGTTTACAAGTCCCAGGAGTATGTTCGGGAAGCGTTGAAAGCTGGCGTCGACGGTTACGTTTTAAAGGACGCGACTTATGACGAACTGATTGTTGCGATACGCAGCGTTTTGAATGGTAAAAAGTTTTTGAGTCCTGACGTTTCGGGACAGGTCGTCAACAGCTACCTGAACGGGGACTCTACCGACAAACCCCAAACACCTTGGAATAAGCTCACCTCCCGGGAACGCTCTATCGTGAAACTGGTGGCGGAAGGACGCACCAATCGCTCCGCCGCTGAGTTTTTAAACGTCAGTCAAAAAACTATTGAGAAACACCGGGCCAGCCTGATGCACAAACTGGGACTGAAAAGCGCCACGGAACTGGTGCTGTTGGCGTTGGAACAAGGCTGGGTGGAGCGTGAACACATGAGCGGCTACGTCGACCTGAATTTCCCGGTAAGTGGCGTTGCTGAAGACGGTTTTGACCATACGCTGCTCGGTTCGAACAACGGTACGCCTACTGCGTAAGGTCCAGGCCCCGCGACTGACTGTGTTTGCGAAATTGATCAAAATTTCCCAGCGACCCCGGGTCTGTCCACTGGAAATCGTCGTTGTCAGATCCCCACGCCGCACTAACGGCGGTTCCTGATCCCTCGTGTGACCGGATACGGAAGACGCCATGCGACGCCTCGACACGTTCGCGCATGCTGTTGATACCGACACCCAAAAGACAGCTAGCGCCCAAGAGTAATCGTTCTGCATCAAAGCCCACTCCGTTATCGACCACGCCCGCCAAGAACCCGCCGTTATGAACCCGCACATAAATGAATACGCTGGTAGCCTGGGCATGCTTGGCGACGTTATTCATCGCCTCTTGAATCAATCGAAACATTGGGGTTTTGAACGAAACCGGAATATTTTCTTCTTTTATCTTTTCGTCCAGCGTGACACTGATGCCAGTGTGCGCTGCCTCGAATTGCCGGCAAAACCACTGCAGCGTTGGGAGTAGTCCGAGGTCATCCAACATGCTGGGCCGTAATTCCGTTGAAATTCGCCTCACCTCACCTACCGCGCCGCGCAGTTGAACGACCACCTCTTTCAAAATACTCTTGGACTCGTCAGTTTTTTCAGCATCAAGGCGGATCAATGCATCTTCTACCTGAAACTTCAGCGCGGTTAGCACTTGGCCCAAACCATCATGCAGGTCGGCGGCAATTTTCTTGCGCTCGGCTTCCTGGGTAAGTAGCAAAAAATTCGAGAGATAGTCCTGAATTGAGCCGGATCGAGCGAAGGCTTGATACAAAGCAGAACGCTGCTTTTCTGGCACCACAATGATCATGGCGCGTGCGGCACCCGACTGATCAAGGTCCAGAGGATGTACCAACATCGAAACCCGCTGTCTTTGGCCTCGGGTGTCAATCAGAAAGTCGTCCAGGGGGCGTGCTCCGAGCGCGCCCGGTTGTACCCTCATACGATCAATCAAGTCCAGTCCCGCCTGCACAAGCACATCAGCCAGCTGCAGGTCCAGAACGTCGGACTGAGTCGCATGCAGCATTCTCAGTCCCTGCTGATTGACGAAGGTGACCTTTCCGTCGCGGTCGCATATCAGGGTAGCGACCTTGAGCAAGTCAGTTAGCGCAGTGAACCGACCGCCAGCAATTTGCGCCTGAGCCTGGATATTTTTGATGGTACAAACAATTAAGTCTAGTTCGGTCATGGTGCAACCCAAATCTGCGTTACTCGCTGAATAATGACTGTGTAACACATCCCCTGAGAAAGGAGGGACGGAGCGCGTATTCGGTTTTCGAGCAGCCGCGATTAGCGATTGGAATCCCGGGTGCCCTACCCACCCGAAACGCTCTGAGTCAGATTTAGATACTCGCTCATTACTTGCTTCGCAGTGGGAAATCCCTCCAGCCGTACCCAAGAGTTGCCGTTACCCTGATTAAGAAAAATAAGTGGAGCGTGGTCCATTTTGTCGCCGCGAAACGCCTGAAAAGCTTTTTGCACGGCCACACTGGCCTGGGAGGTACCGGTGTAATACTGCCAACCTTCCCTGGCGGCAAATTTTTGACGGTATTCGCGCAAACGTGCAGGCGTGTCGTATTCTGGGTCAATAGAAACTGACACGATACGAACTTTGTCAGCATCCTTACCCAACATTTCCTGCGTTTGAGAAAGCACCTGGCTGGTCATGGGGCACACCGTTGTGCAACTGGTGTAAATAAACGCCAGGATCACGGGTTTGCCACCGTCCAGTTCACTGGCCAAATCTACTTGGGCACCATCTTGTCGGGTCAAAGTCACTTGCGGTATCAAGTAATTTCCAACACTACGTTTGACACCCGCATCCGACACGGCGATGTGATGATGAGAGTGCTGATCATGCTCACCTGCTTCAGCAGCCCTCAGCGATCCGGTGGTTCCCCACAAAGAAAGCAATGCGACAACCGCTACAACTGCACCTGCACTGCCGCTCGTCCCTGGATGTTTCATCAGATACTCCTCTCTTTTTTGGTAGTGGTTGCCTGCATTAGCCAAGTCCGGCCGCCTGTCGGTAGCGCTCAAGGACTTTAGGCACATATTTTTGAGTCTCTTCGTAAGGTGGAATCTTGTGCCCGGCTTTGACCACAGCCCCCTCTCCCGCGTTGTAGGCGGCAACCGCTAGCTCCATGTTTTGGTTGAAGTAATCCATCAGCCAGCGCAGATAGCGGCTACCTGCCAAAATATTATCGCGTGGGTCGAGCGAATTGATGCTGCCGAACCGCTTGGCGGTGGCGGGCATGAGCTGCATCAAGCCTTGCGCGCCTTTAATCGACAGCGCACGCGGGTTGTAGTTGGATTCTGTCTTGATGACCGCGTGAATCAACTCTGCAGGCAGCCTGGATGCCGCGCTGGCTTCAAGAATAAAAGACTGAAACGCCTCGGGTGACGCAGCTGCCCGGCGAGTCGGCAGGGTCTGAGTGAGTGATGCGGTGATGACCGGCGCACTGACAATTAGGGTTCGGGCCTCATCGGACACGATGTTTGAGAGAACAACAGCGCCGCTGTTAGATATACCACCAAAAATTTGCGCAACTGCAGGCTGCCCGGGCCCTAGCGTACCCCCCAGGACGATTGCCAATAGCGCAAGCTTTGTCATTTTTACCTCGGTTTTTAACGTCTTCCTTGACCACTGAACCCATAGTAGAGAGGCCGAACAATCAGCCAAATGGGTAGTCGCCCTACCTTCGCGCGGGGATGGGTCCGTCATTCAAGCCAACCGGCCAATCACTCACGCAAAGGCGAGCCAGCGAGTTGATACGCGTGAGGCTGACGCTGCTCTGGGTCGCCTCGGGGGCGTCAGCGCAAGACCGTGGGGGCGGAATCGTCAGGAGCCAGGACCGTGCGCAATAAGCAGCGCAACAGCTTCGAGTTCTAGCCGAATGCTGCTGGGCAGCATCTGCTATTTCTGTAATAGCAGACCCTAAGTGCCTATTTTTTTTGTTGCGCCGCTTTGCGGTCGGCGGCCACTTTTTGGGCCGAAGGACGCTCGCCGATAAATTTGACGTAGGTCTTATAATCCACATCCCCGGCTGTAAGCAGGTCTTCTCCCAGCACCGCCTTAGTGGCCATGGCCACCAGCGGCAAGCTGACGAAAGCAGCGCAGTCGGCTTGGGTAAAGGTGTCGCCCGCGACGAAAGGCGAGAACTTTGCGAGCCGCCTGAAGGCGGCGATGTTCTTTTCGAGCTGCTTGCGAACGCGGGCCTGACTGGACTCACTCACGGTTCCGCCAAAGAAGGCCTGCGGATACAGGTCGCGTGCGACCAGTTCCAGGTGCAGATCAATAAAGGTAATCAACTCGCGTACCTTGGCTGCGGCAAACGCGCCAGCCGGCAGTAGCGGCGGCTGCGGATACGCCGTCTCGATGTATTCCATGATCGCCTGACTCTCGCACAACGCGCCCTCCGGCGTGCGGATATAAGGAATCTTGGCCAACGGCGACGCCGCCAGTACCGCCTCATTTTTACTCATGATGGGGACCAGCTCTTCCGTGAAAGCCACGCCTTTTTCAAGCAGCGCGAGCTTGACTTTGTTGTAATAGTTGGAAATTGGGGAGCCGCAGAGGGTAAGCATGATAAGAGTCTCCTGATGTTGGCCTGCCAGTTTACGCGGCGCGAGCCCGAGGCGGTGCAACGACTGCGACAACGCCGACTAGCGGGCTAAGGCGGCTTGCCCGACAGCCTGCGTTTGAACAACAGCCAAGCCAGCAACGCACTGCGGGGACCGGCTGCCAGCAACCTGAAGACCAGCGCCAGCACGGTGAGGTTTACGCGGTAGGCGCGAGACCGGCTGCTAATGCGCTCGGCCGCATCGCCAGGCGCCGATCTTTTGCTGAAACCTTTCCGCTGACGTGATCCGGCCTTGCTGCAGTTGCCCGCCAGGTGGAATAGACCACTACCAGATGCTCCGCCCAGAGGATCAGGTCGCGCGCTTTGCTGAGATCGTCTTCAAGGGCCTGATCGCCTGGCGATTCTGTACGGACGTGAGGATCGAACTCAAGTGTCGCGAGAGCCAGTTGGCGCACGTCGGCGCCAATTTTTCGAGCCCCTTCCCCAAAGGCCAAAGCGAGCGCACCGGACAAGCTCGCGGTTCTGGGATGCCCGAGAACGATGAGCAGATTCATGATTTTCTGGTTCAGGATGCCGAACGCTTTGGTAGCTTCTGTTTAACGGGGCCAACGCCAGGTTGCAGGCAAGAACTGTCGCTACAGCCGAATGTCAGAGCCCAATCAAAGTCTAGCGAAGCATATTGCCCATGTTCAGGGCTGGCTTTGCGGTGTCGCTATTTTATGGTTTTCATCGCCCGTAGACGCCGCATTGAGCGTTCACTGAACTCGCCCTGAAAAACCAACCGACACCAAGAGCCAGCGGGTTCCCCTAAAGCTCAGGTTCCCAATTCGGGCGTCAAGCGCCTCCGCGCCGGCTGCTTCAAACGCGGGCTGGCGATCGCCCGACCGGGGTCTGCTCCGGCTTGTGCCGGCAGCACAAAGCGGCTTATGAGCGCAGCCAGTTCAAGAGCTTGCCCGCGCAGGCTCTCGGACGCAGAGGCTGACTGTTCCACCAAGACCGAGTTTTGCCGGGTCATGTGGTCAAGCCGCGAGACCGCGGAGTTGATCTGGGCAATGTCGCGGGTTTGGGCCTCGGTGGCGCCTGTCACCTCGCTAATGGTGTGCGCCACCGTCTGGATGGCCTCCACGATGTGGGTCATCGTCTGGCCCGCATGGTCCACCAGATGGGCGCCGGTTTTCACCCCTTGCACCGATGCATGAATCAGCGACTTGATTTCCCGGGCGGCCTTGCCAGACAAGGTGGCCAAACTCCGCACTTCGGCGGCCACCACTGAAAAAGAGCGCCCATGTTCACCCGCGCGAGCTGCCTCCACGGCCGCATTCAGCGCCAGAATATTGGTTTGAAAGGCAATGCCGTCAATCACGTTAATGATGTCCTCAATGCGACGGGAAGACTGGTGGATCTCCTGCATGGTGCTCACTATCTGAGTGACCGCCGTGCCGCCCTGAACCGCCAGAATGGCCGCCGCCGAGGCCATTTCTTCGGCCCGGTGGGCCGCCTCGGCCGAGTTCCGAACGGCCTGCGTGATCTGCTCGAGTGAAGCGGCAGTCTGTTGCAGACTGGCGGCCGCCTCCTCGGTCCGGATCGAGAGGTCAGCGTTGCCACTGGCGATATCGGTCGATGCACTGCTAATGCTTTGGGTCGAGCCGCGCACCTGCCGCACCAACGTGCGGAGCGCGCCCTGCATCACGCCCAGCGAGGTAAGCAATTGGCCGGCTTCGTCGCGCCCGTGTCCTTCGATGTCGTGACGCAAGTCCAGTCTCGCCACGCGATCGGCAGTATCACTCGCCAGGCGGATGGGTTGCGTGATGGTACGTACCAGCCACAGTGAAAGCACCGTGCCTAAAATCAGCGCCGCGACGCTGAACACGATGAGTGCGATGCGCGCTCTGACGCTCCACAGTGCAATCTGGCTGGCAGCGGCATCAATAGCCCGGCGCTGGGACTCGGCTAAGGCCGCGACGCCGGCCAGCAACGCAGTGGATGAAGGCAGGAAACGCTCCGAATACACCTTTCGGATGTGTTCAGTCAATCCGGTGTCGTGCGCTACCACGAGCTCGGATCGGGCGATCGAGAAATCCTTGTCAGCAGCGCTTATTGTCTTTAGCAAGGCTTGTTCCTGGGGGGTCTGCATACGTTTCGCCAGAAGCCTCATAAGTGTGTCGTAGCGCTGCTGCGTGGCCATGATATCGGCCGCAAGGATTTCTCCCACCTCGGGCTCGGCGCTAAGGGCCATTGCCTTGTAAGTCACCGCGTTGATTTGCTGGTACCGGAAGGCATCGGCCACCAGCCTTTCCGTCGTCATGCTTTGTTCCACCATTTGGCTGGTTGCGCCATCCACACGGTACAACGACCAAAGCCCAATGGCTGAGCCGACGAGGGTCAGCAGAAGAATAGTGAAAAAGGTGGCAAGCATGCGCCTGCCAAGTGTGTTGTGAGGCTTGAAGGTTGATTCTTGCATAGGGGTGTCAAGCGCAATGTCGCGGTTCAGAACCCCTGTGCGAAATTCGGTTCATCGGCAATGAAGGGGATCGGCGAGCGACTGCCTGCGGCTTTATTGGACAGGCTTTCTGTGACGACATGATGTCAGCGCGGTCAAAACTAGTAGGCACAAGGCGGTTTGTCACCACGTTACGGGCTCACGCCTTGCCATGTTGACCGCCATTGGGCAAAGGATCCGCTGCGTCTGGAGGTGTCACGTCAACTCTTTGCCTTGGTTTGGACAAGCTCGTTTGCCAAGCGCCCGCAACTGTTCTCATAATCGCCTATGAATTCGAAACAAGCTGTTCCCTGCACCAGAAGCTATTGCCTGCCAACAGGCTTCCTTTTTGCCGCCCTGCTTTCTGTCTTGGGCGCTGCACAGGCGGCCGGGCCTCCTGCTCCTCGCGCCTCCGAAGCACCTGCCCGATCTACTCAGCATCCCCTTGTAGGAAGCTGGACCTGGAGGCTGCCGGGTAAGTCTTGCGCAGAAACCTACCAATTTCGGCCCGACGGTACCCGGACAGGATCCAGCGGCGAAGAAGTGACGCAAGGGAATTATGAGGTCTCGCCGGTACCGAGCCTCCTGGGTTTTTACCGGCTTGTGGAAACCCTCAGTGAAAGCAATGGCAAAAAAGATTGCTCGGGCGATTTGCATGAGGCGTCGGCTGATGGGGCAACCCGCTATATTCAGCTCAGCCCCAAAGGAGACCAGTTCATTATTTGCAAAGCCGAGTCGCTCAAAGCCTGTTTTGGACCTTTGAAACGGGTGCCCGGATAGCGCGGGTCACTCTGCGCGAATGAGCGACTGCAAAAAACCCGGCTGAAAATGAAGGGCGATGTAATCCGCCAACCCGTCAAACACCGAATCCAGTGTGGGCGTGGCGGCGCCAAACAGGGCCTGCAATACGCGAGGGTCTTCAAATAGTCCATGCAAATACAGGCCCAGCACATTACCCGCTGCGTTTTGCCAGGCCAGGCCTTCCGGCATCACCGGGTAGGCAATATCCCCTGCTGCAGCCATGGCGGAATGAGGTGCTGTTTGGCCGTGGTGAATTTCATAGCCTGGCACTTCAACACCTGACAGGCCAGCCCAGCACCCTCTCAGCGCCGTAAACGTGACTCGCCGGTGCTGCACCGTTTTGGCTCCTTCAAACACCGTCACCACAGGCAGCAGCCCCAGGCCGGGGCCATTGCCGTCTATACCGTGGGGGTCAATCAAGGCTTCACCCAGCATTTGCAGTCCGCCGCAAATGCCCAATACCGGCCCTCCCCTGCGGGCGTGGGTCGCGATGGCCTGATCCAAGCCCTGCGCGCGCAGCCAGGACAAGTCGGCGCTGGTGTGTTTGGAACCGGGCAGGATGATCCAGTCCGCGTCCGCCAACTCGGCCGGGCTGCGTACCCACTTCAGACGCACGCCCCGCACGTTTTTTAAAGGCTGGAATTCATCCAGGTTGCTGATGCGCGGATAGGCCACGACGGCGACGAGTTTGGTCACCGCACCCGTTGCAAAGCCAGGGGTGGTGCTGCGATCGTCAAAAACACCGTCTTCTTCAGGCAGACCATGCCGCCACCACATCGGCAGCGTGGCAACGGTGGGCACCCCGGTCAGGTCTTGCAGCATTTGCGGGCCAGGGGCGAGCAAGCTGGCGTCGCCACGGAACTTGTTGAGGACAAAGCCTCTGAGCAGCTTTCGCTCGGATTCGGTCAGCAATGCCCAGGTGCCGTAGAGATGGGCAAACGCGCCGCCTCGGTCAATGTCGGTCACCAGCAGGCAGGCGGCGTTGGCGTGCTGCGCCACCCGCATGTTGACGATGTCGCTCGATGCGAGGTTGATCTCCGCTGGCGAGCCAGCGCCTTCGATGACCACTACGTCGTTCTCTTGCAACAGCGCATCCAGCGCTTGCGCCACCACGGGCCAGACCGCCGCACTGCGGCTGCGCCATTCCATGCGCGAGAGTTCCGCGTTCACCTGCCCCATCAAGACAACCTGGCTTTGCGTATCCTTCTCGGGTTTGAGGAGCAGCGGGTTCATGCGGATGTCCGGTACGGCGCGCGCAGCCAACGCCTGAAAATACTGGGCACTACCGATTTCTCCGCCTGCGACGACACGGGCGTTATTGCTCATGTTCTGCGCCTTGAAGGGCGCGACTTTCAAGCCCTGGCCTGCGTAAAAACGGCACAGTGCGGTGCTGAGCCAGCTTTTTCCCGCGCCACTCGTCGTGCCTAAAACCATGACACTTTTTGCACTCATGGCGTTTTCCTGATGACGTGTTGGCAGGCTTGCGCTAGCGCATCTTGCCCGGCGGGTGCTTGCACGCTGACTCGCACGTAGCCAGGCAAACCGAACGAGGCCGTGTCGCGCAGCTTGATCCCCTGCGAGCGCAGTGCGGCCAAAGCTTGCTGCAACGTCATGGCCGCGGACAGTAGCGGACGAACGCAAAAAAAGTTGGCGTGACTCGGCACGCAAGTCCAGCCCATGGATTCACACAGAGCAATTTGACGTGCCTTCCAGTCGCGCAAGGTGTGCCGGCTGTCTGCCAGCCAAGTTTGCACGTTGCTGCGAGTCCATGCCTGCAGCATCGCCACACCATGGGCGCCGACGGGCCACGAAGGACACAGCTGCTCCAGCGCTTCAACGGCTTCCTCCGCCTCCAAGGGCGCGATTACATAGGCCGCACGCACGCCGGTCAGACCCAGCGCCTTGTTGGGCGTCCAGAGCTGCCAGACGGTGTGCAGTTGCGCGTCGGTAAGCGCCAGTGCGCCGCTAAGCCGCAAGGGCTCGTAGGCGCGGTCAAGCACGACCACGGCATTGGCCTCAATTCCATCAACCAGCTCGCCCAAACCCGGCTGCGCAGCGCCGAGCGGGCTGGAGGGTTCGCACGCCCAGCGCAGTGCTGCTGTCTCAGCACCGGTCACTACCGCCAGACCGTAGGCGCGGGCGGCTTGCGCGTAATCACCATAGCTGTGCGGCGGCAAGCAGATGGTTCGGCCGGCCTGCCGCGCAACCAGCGCTGTGATGCGAAATATAAACTCGCTGGCACTGGCCGCCAGCAGAACGCGCTGAACAGTCACGTCGTGGAATTTAGCGAGCTGCTGCCGCAAAGCGGTGTAAGCCGGATCCGGGTACTGGCTGGCATCGGCTTGCCGAACGGCTAGCAGCGCTGCCGGGCAAGGCCCACAGGCGTTGCTGTTGGTCGAGAAGTCGACGAGCGGAACGCCTTGATGATCGGGCCCACCGTGAGCGCGCAGGTAGATTGGTCTTTCCGCGCTCATAAGGCCACTTCCAGCGCAACTAAAACAATGCTTAATAGCGCCGCTATAACAAGGACTACAAGCGTTTTGAATGCATATTTTTGGGCTAAAAAGGTGTCTGAGGCCTGAGGTCGTCGGCCCGCTGGATTCAGCGTGTACACACCGGGCTTTCCCAGGCGAACGCCTAGCATCAAAGCCATGGTCGCCATTGGCCAGCCGCTGTTAGGTGACGGTGTTTTGCGGGCTTCACTGCACAGGGCTTTAAGAGGCAATTTGTGCTCCCCCGGCACGACCAGCATCAACATCAAGGCGGTCAGTCGCGCTGGCACCCACGACAGCACATCATCAGCCCAAGCGGCCCATTTGCCGGCCCATTCCCAGTACTGCCCCCGGTGCACACCACGGTAGCCCCACATGGCATCCGCCGTGTTGGCAAAACGGTAAACGGCGGCGCCCGGTAGTCCGAACAAAACAAACCAAAAAATGGGTGCAACCACCGAGTCGTTCAGGTTTTCAGCCAGCGATTCAATCGCGCTCTCGCGCACTTCGCTTTCGCTCAGCTGCGAGGTGTCGCGGCTGACCAGCCACGACAGGCGCTCACGTCCCGCTTGTAACGATTGATCAAGCGCTGACTCGACCGCGCCTACCTCGTCGCGCAGCATGCGCCAGGACAGCATGGACTTGAGCAGCCAGCCCATCAGTATGATTAGCGGCACGGCCATCAGCGCATGGGTTAGCCTGCTCTTCGACCCCAACATCGCACTGACGCCCACCATCTGCTGGAAAGCTAAGGACTGCAAGCCCCACGCCATCGCGCCGACCACCACGGTACCCAGCCACCACGCAAAAGCACCCAGCAGAAACGCAAAGGCAGGTGAGCAGCGCACAGTGAGTCCGCCACACCTTTCGAGGTAGCGCCCGATCCAGACCACCGGATGAACCGAATTGGGCGGCTCGCCCCAGCGCCCGTCGATCCACATCGCCAGTAGCAACACAGCGATCAACATCAGCGCCAGGCAACCGGCCATGCCGGCGCGACTCAGGAAGGGGTGAAAGTCGTCCCAGGTCGCCAGCACGTCAGGCATCCGAACGTGCGACGCAGCCATTCATCAGCGACCGGTGCCACTCACAAGACAGTCGCCGGCCGGCACAATCCGGTGCGCATTTCATTGGGGCAAGTTCATTCGCGGGTTTCTGATTTCATGAACACTCTTTAGATAGATTTTAAAGGGGTGTTGCACTTCACTTTTTAGGCTGCCCAGCCCCTCCGCAGGGTCTACTCTAAATTGAGCTCCTGAATCTTGCGCGTAATGGTGTTGCGCCCTATACCCAACTTTTGAGCCGCCTCAATGCGGCGACCGCGTGTGCTGACCAGGGCGGTCTGAATTAACTTCGATTCGAAACGGCGCGTCAAAACCTCCCACACATCGCTGCGCCCGGAGGACAGCAGGGCCATGGCCTCGGCCTCCAATCCGCTTTCCCAGCTTTCATCGTTGTGTCCGTTTTCCACAAGCTCGACCAAAGACCGAGGGTGCGACTCGGGGGCCGCAGGCTCGGGCATATAAGTGGCAGAGACCGCTGCAGGAGGATCGCTTTTCTCCGGTTTGGCGACCGCTATTTTTTCCGCCAGCGCCAAGGCCGGTGCCACCACTGGCAGAGCGCTCAGCACTTCAGGCGGGAGATCTTTGGGTTCAATCACTTGTGCGGGAGCCATGACAGTAAGCCAGTGGCAGATGTTTTCAAGCTGGCGCACATTGCCTGGAAAACCGAAGCTACTCAACTGCTGCAAGGCCGCATCTGAAATGCGCTTGGGATCCACACCCAATTGCTTGGCGCCTTGTTGCAGGAAGTGTCGTGTCAACATGAAGACATCTTCGCGCCGCTCTCGCAAGGCGGGCAAGCGCAGGCGAATCACATTGAGGCGGTGAAACAGGTCTTCCCGAAAACCTCCGTCCTTCACGCGCTGCTCCAGGTCCTGATGCGTGGCTGCAATCACGCGCACATTCGCTTTGACAGCGGTGTGGCCGCCCACGCGATAAAAGTGCCCATCGCTCAGAACGCGCAACAGCCGCGTCTGCAGGTCATAAGGCATGTCGCCAATCTCGTCTAGAAACAGCGTGCCACCGTCGGCTTGCTCAAAACGACCGCGCCGCATTGTCTGAGCGCCGGTGAAGGCCCCGCGCTCATGACCGAACAGCTCGCTTTCCAACAGATCCTTCGGGATGGCTGCGGTGTTGATGGCGATGAACGGCCCATTGGCGCGTGGCGAATGCTTGTGCAGCGCGCGTGCCACCAATTCTTTACCCGAGCCCGATTCCCCCGTGATCATCACGGTCACCATGCTCTGGCTCAAGCGGCCAATGGCTCGAAATACATCCTGCATGGCGGGCGCCTGGCCCAGCATTTCCGGGGCCGCCGCCATCCGCTCTTCTGCAACTTCCTCCCGCTGGCTTTCCTCGACCGCACGGCGAATGAGCTCAACGGCTTTGAGCAGATCGAACGGCTTTGGCAGGTATTCGAACGCACCGCCTTGAAAGGCGGAGACGGCGCTGTCAAGATCCGAGAACGCCGTCATGATGATGACCGGCAAACCAGGAAGTTTTATCTTGATTTTTTCGAGCAAATCCAGGCCAGAGCCTCCGGGCATGCGGATGTCGCTGACGAGAATTTGTGGCCCGTCATCCTCTGTCGCAACTTCCAGGGCCGCCAGAACTTCACGGGGATTGGTAAAACTGCGCGTGGGCAAGCCTTCGCGAAGCAAAGCCTTTTCCAGCACAAACCGGATCGACTGGTCATCGTCAACAATCCAGATCGGTTTCATATTTATTATCCCTTTGGTACTACCCGTTATCAGTGAAATGAAAGACCCCCACGACACATCAAGGCAGCGGTATGAGAAGCTTGAAGTCGGTACGTCCCGGCACGCTGTCGCACTCAATCAAACCGTGGTGTTGCTGAACAAAGGTTTGCGCCAGTGTGAGCCCCAGCCCCGAACCGCCCTCTCGCCCTGATACCAGGGGATAGAAGATCCGGTCTTTGATGGAGTCCGGCACGCCCGGTCCATTGTCAACAACATGCAATTCCAATGCCAGGCGATAGCGCTGCTTGCCAAAAGTCACTTGGCGGGCGATTCGGGTCTTGAAGGTGATCTGCGCATCGCCTGCCGAAATGCGCTCTGCCAGCGCCTGAGCCGCGTTGTGGGCGATGTTCAGCACGGCCTGGATCAGCTGCTCGCGGTCGCCGCGAAAATCGGGGATCGAGGTGTCATAGTCCCGCATCACCCGCAGTCCCTTGGGAAACTCCGCCAGGATAAGAGAACGAACCCGTTCACTTACTTCGTGGATATTCACGTCACCCACCAAGTGCGGGCGGCGATGCGGTGCGAGCAAACGGTCTACCAGAGTTTGCAGCCGGTCGGCCTCGTGGATGATGACCTGTGTGTACTCGGTCAGATCCTTGTCGATTTCCATTTGCAACAGTTGCGCTGCACCACGAATGCCCCCCAATGGGTTTTTAATTTCGTGCGCCAGATTGCGAATCAGTTCTTTATTAGCTTGTGCCTGGTCGAACAGGCGTTCCTCGCGGTCTTGTTTAGCCTGCTGCTCAAGGGGCAGCAACTCCACGATCGCTTCGCCCGCCGTGTCGGTTTGCGCGACCACCACGTGCACGGGCAGCGGCTCGCGATTTAATCGCCTTAGCCACGCGTCATAACGCAGCGCTGCAAACTCATTGCTGCTGGCGCCTTCCAGCGCATTTTGCAGAATCAGCGGTTCGGTAAAACAGTCTGGAAGCTGTGAGCCTTCTATGGTGCGACGGGACAGGCCAAGAGCGTCTTCAAGCGCCGCATTGGCAAACACGACGCATCCGTTGGTACGGACGACCGCTACCAGCGTAGCCAAAAGATCAAACGATTGAAAGCGCGGTGGCCCCGAAACCGTGGCAGAAGATAAAGCGGCGTGAAGGGGTGGGTTGGCAGGCTTGTTCAAGCCATCCATTTTGTCTTAAAAGGCGCGGCAGCTGCGCCAAAGGCCGATTTGCAAGGCCTAATGCGCGGTGGGCAGACGGGAAATCTCTCGTTTGATGCCGGCAATGTCGCTTTGGTTGCGTACGATGCCGTCTTTAAGTTCAGCCACGCGATCCAAGTAGCGCTGGTAGTTACGCCCTTCGATCCCTTGCTTTTCGGGCTCGCCGTTGTTGTATTCCTTTTGCTGCTCCACCAGCTTCGCCTCGGCCTTCTTGAGTTCTTCTTCGAGAATGCCGCGCGTGTCGCTATCGCGGGAACGCTGCTCAGCGCTGCCCTCACTGCGCTGCCCGCTCGAAGCAGTCGCTGCGGCCACGCGCGCGGGGCCTTTTGACAAGGGCATTCCTTGCACCACAGTGACATTGCCGCCGGACACCGGCTTGCAGTTGCGGGTTTGGGCGTCCTTGACATTATTGATGTATTCGGGGGCACCTGCGCCGGGTACAACGCAACGGTAAATCTGCTGCGCCCAAGTGGCACTCGCGGTAACGGCCAGCAGCAAGGACACGGTAGACAAGAACAAGGCGTGTTTCATACGAAATTTCCGGTGCCCAGGAAGGCAAGATCAGCTGTTAAGTATGCGACAAAGTGACAAAAATACAAAGCCGACAAAGCCATAATCTTCAAAGCAATAAAAAAGGACGGCGAATGCCGTCCTTTTAACCACAGACTGAAAATTACAGAGAGTAGTACATCTCAAATTCGATCGGATGGGTTGCTTGACGCAAACGCGTTACTTCACCCATCTTCAGTTCTATGTAAGCGTCCAGCATGCTGTCGGTGAACACGCCACCTTTGGTCAGAAAGCCTCGGCCCGCATCCAGTGCGTCCAGCGCCTGGTCCAGGCTGTGGCACACGGTGGGCACTTTTGCATCTTCCTCGGGCGGCAGATGGTATAGATCTTTGGTGGCGGCTTCGCCAGGATGAATCTTGTTTTCCACGCCGTCCAGGCCTGCCATCATCAAAGCGGCGAAGCCGAGGTAGGGGTTCATCAGAGGATCGGGGAAACGTGCTTCGATGCGGCGACCCTTGGGGTTTGCCACATAAGGAATGCGAATTGAAGCCGAACGATTTTTGGCCGAGTAAGCCAGTTTGACCGGTGCTTCGTAGCCGGGAACCAATCGCTTGTAGCTGTTGGTGCCGGGGTTGGTGATCGCGTTCAGGGCACGAGCGTGCTTGATAATGCCGCCCACATAATACAAGGCGAAATCAGACAGGCCTGCATAGCCGTCGCCGGCAAACAGGTTTTTACCGTCTTTCCAGATGGACTGATGCACGTGCATGCCGGAACCGTTGTCGCCAACGATGGGCTTGGGCATGAATGTAGCCGTTTTTCCGTACGCGTTCGCGACGTTTTGCACGACGTATTTCATCACCTGCGTCCAGTCGGCGCGCTCCACCAGCGTGCTGAACTTGGTACCAATTTCATTCTGGCCCGCACCCGCCACTTCGTGGTGGAACACCTCGACGGGAATCCCCAGCGATTCGAGTATCAGGGACATTTCAGCCCGCATGTCTTGCGTGCTGTCCACAGGCGGCACCGGGAAGTAACCCCCCTTGACGGTGGGACGATGGCCGCGATTGCCGCCTTCGAGTTTTTTACCCGAATTCCAGGGCGCTTCGTATTCTTCAATTTTGAAGAAGGTACCCGACATGTCGGTGTTCCAGCGCACGTCGTCAAAAATGAAAAATTCAGGCTCGGGTCCAAAGAAAGCCGTATCACCCAAACCGGAGGCCTTGAGGTACGCTTCAGCGCGCTTGGCGATCGAGCGTGGATCGCGGTCATAGGCCTTGCCGTCGCTAGGTTCGACCACGTCGCAGCTCATGAACAGCGTCGTTTCTTCAAAGAAAGGATCGATGTTCGCCGTGTTGGCGTCAGGCATGAGTTGCATGTCAGAAGCTTCAATACCCTTCCATCCAGCAACCGATGAGCCGTCAAATGCGTGGCCCGAGGTGAACTTGTCTTCGTCAAAGTGGGACACTGGCACAGTCACGTGCTGCTCTTTACCCCGGGTGTCGGTGAATCGGAAGTCAACGAATTTAACTTCGTTTTCCTTGACCATTTTCATGACGTCTGCGACGGTCTTTGCCATCAAAATCTCCTGTTGCTGAATGGGTGGTTGAAAAAATTGTTTTCGGACCTGCTGAACGCACGTTTTGTGCCAAAGCCAATGGCTATCCAGTATTTTCCTAAACCGTCGATTGTGCCGCCATCTGGGGACGGTTCAGGGCTTCTCTTGATTAAAATCCAAAAGAGGGTCTTTATGCACCACAAAGGTGCTTTCTGTTCATGCACTTTTATGATGCAAAAACTATCGCACCAATTCAGGCCCTAGTTTCAGGTCAAACTTGTGCAGCCCCGCTAGCAAGGCCGGATAGGCCTGGTCGACAGCATCAGGCGGACCTTTCACACCCAGTTCAATATGGCGTCCATGCTCGGGGTGATCCACACTGGGTAAACTGAAAACTTTGATCCCGGTATGCGCGGCTTCAACAGCGAGCATCAGCGGTGTCAGGGTGGCCTCCATAGCCCCCATCACGATGACCGATTTCTCGATCCAGGCAGCGGTCTTGAACAGATGCGGGTAGTGCGTGTCGAGCACCCATTCGATCATGGGCCAAGCCATGACCGGAAACCCCGGCACAAAGTGAATCGTGCCACAACTAAAGCCAGGAATTCCGTTAAACGGGTTGGGAATGATTTGCGCCCCTGCCGGAAAGACGCCCATGTTCAGCCTGTGAATGTTGTCTGCCCGATTCGGCTCGTAAACGATTCCATGCTCCTTGGCCAGATTCTGCATGCGCAGCCGAATCATGGCTTCGGCTTCAGGGTGCAGGGCAAGATCTGCCCCTAAAGCCCTAGCCGCACACTGCCGAGTGTGGTCGTCCGGCGTAGCCCCAATGCCGCCGGTGGAAAACACCACATCACCGGACGCAAAAGCACGCTTTAAGGTAGCGGTAATTCGCTCAGGGGAGTCGCCCACGTAGTGGGCATACTCAAGCTGCAGACCACGCACCTTGAGCAACTCGATGACTTTGGGGAGATGCTTGTCAGCACGTTTACCTGACAGGATTTCATCGCCAATGATGACAAGTCCAAAATGTGTGGTCATGAAAGGAAGGTCTTGAAGTTATGACAGGAGATCGGACTGGACGCCGAGCGGCCTAAAGCTGGGCGAGAGTTCCGTAGGCGCCTCGGGAAGCTGTTTGTTTGCCCCTGATTCAGGCGCTAGAACCGCCTGCGGATCAAGCGCGGAAACCGGCGCGAGTGCATTGTTTTTCTTGCGGAGTTGCTCCAAGGCTGCCAGCGTGTAATGGGTAAACCAGAGCGACGAAAACACAAAAACCAACGTGTAGATCCAGATGGCCAATGGCACCAGAATAGGCGCCATGGCCACAAACATCGCGCCTGAAGCCCAAAGCAAACTTGGCGCAGCACCCAGGTAACCGCTGATCACGCCAATCCCTAACAACGGCGCCCGGTTCTCCCTGAAAATCTGGTGTCGCTCCTCGCTGCTCGCGTGCTCCACCAGCGAGTCATACGACATCACGCGGTAGGTCAGCCAGCCCCAGATCAATGGGGGCAAAATCAAAATCAGCGGCGGAATCAGCCACAGTGGAATCGACACCAGCAACGCAATTATTGCCAGTGCGGTAGATCCGAGTGACCAGAACAGGCTAGCCAGCATCGAGCCGCCTTTTCTGCGCTCCAACTGAGGGAAGCGCCGTTCAGCCACCAAAGCCACCATGGCCGGCGTCATGAACATCGCCACAAACAGCAGCGTGGTAATCACGATCACGGGAATTGCCAAAAACAGCAGCAGCACAGGGGCGAGAACGAGGCGAAGACTGGTCAGCCCCAGTCCGTCCAGCCAATGAACCATCGCGTTGACCAATTCGTAACTCTCAAGGTTGCTCCGCACCGCCGTGAGCGCACTTTCCCAAAAGAAATAACCCAAGCCAAGCGAAAGTATCCCCATGATGACAACCGGCAGCACGGACAGGGCGATGACGCGGGGATGCAGGCAGTACATGGCAGCGCGCCAGAAGGAATCAAGAAGCTTACTCATAAAGGAAGGATACCGCGATTGGCCAGGTGGTGGCTGTGGCTCGGGCTTGAAGTGAAATTGATTGGTCCCGTCGGGATACGCAAGCCGTCTTCGACTTCTATCCGATTGAGGTCCTGCCTGAGTCAGGGCGCGGCGGCAATGCTGGCCAGATCCTGCGTCGTCAGCCAGCGCCAGGCCCCGGGTTTCAAATCATCCGGCAATGGCAAGTTGCCAATACGCGAGCGGTGCAGGCCCTCCACCCGGTTGCCCACTGCGGCAATCATGCGTTTGACCTGGTGGTACTTGCCCTCTGTCAGCGTCAGGCTCAACTGCAAATCGCCCATTTTTTCACAGGTGGCAGCCCGAACTGGCTTGGGGTCGTCGTCCAGGACTACGCCAGCCAGCAATTTCTGAATCTGTTTTTCGTCCACCGCGTGTTTGAGTGTCACCTCATAAACCTTGGGCACATGGTGTCTGGGTGAACTCATGCGGTGAATAAACTTGCCGTCGTCCGACAGCAGCAGCAAGCCGGTCGTGTCCTGGTCCAGCCGCCCTACCGCTTGTACGCCAGCCGCCGCACCACCGCCGCGCTGCCGAACCGCGGCGGGCAACAAGGTGTAGATACTGGGGTAGCTGCTGGGCTTTTGGGAACACTCGTAGCCTGCGGGCTTGTGAAGCATCAAATATGCCTTTTCATGATATTCCCAAGCCACGCCTTGCACAGTAAAGTGCAGGTCTTTTGCTTCGAATTCCATCGCTGAATCCGTACAAGTGGCTCCCGCAACGGCCACAAAACCTTGTTGAATCAGCCCGGCACAAATACGGCGCGTACCAAAGCCCTGAGAGAAAAGAATTTCCTGCAATTGCATGATGACCATGGCGCTATTGTCGCCCAGCGGCCTCGCTGCTCCTCCTGTCCGAGGACGCCAGATCGGACAGCCCTCGAGCGGCTGCAACGAACTGTTGTTGCAGCCCTCAAACGGGGGGACCACTTTTGCAAAGGACGAAAACGGCTCACTACTTCGTACCCCCACCGATTATGCAGACCACCCCTAGGACCGCACGACCGCCAAAACAAGATTCAAGCGAACATCGGAGTTTTGCTCAGTTGGCGGGCAAGCGCCTGACAAACTCAGTTGGCCAGATGCTTCCAGGTATCAATCACCGTATCCGGGTTAAGCGAAATTGAACCAATGCCCTGCTCTTTCAGCCACAGGGCCAAGTCGGGATGGTCGCTCGGGCCTTGGCCGCAGATGCCAATATATTTGCCTTGCCGCTTGCAGGCCGAAATGGCTAGGCTGAGCAGCGCTTTTACAGCGGGATCGCGCTCGTCAAAGTCTTTGGCGAGAATCTCCAAACCCGAATCGCGGTCCAGGCCGAGTGTGAGTTGGGTCAGATCGTTCGAGCCAATGGAAAAACCGTCGAAGTACTCCAGAAACTGATCGGCCAGTAACGCATTACTCGGCACTTCGCACATCATGATGACGCGCAAGCCCTGCTCACCCCGTTTGAGGCCGTGCTGGGCTAGCAGTTCCGTCACGGCCTTGGCCTGGCCGAGTGTTCGCACAAACGGCACCATGACCTCCACGTTGGTCAGACCCATGTCATTGCGCACGCGCTTAAGCGCCTCACACTCCATGGCAAAAGCTTCCCGAAAATCGGTGCTGATGTAGCGCGCCGCGCCGCGAAAGCCCAGCATTGGGTTTTCTTCTTCGGGCTCATAGCGGGAACCCCCAATCAGCTTGCGGTACTCGTTGGACTTGAAGTCCGACAAACGAACAATCACCGACTTAGGCCAGAACGCCGCTCCTATGGTGGCAATGCCTTCGGCAACCTTGTCGACATAAAACGCGCGGGGTGAGGCATGGCCGCGCGCCACACTTTCCACCGCTTTTTTCAAATCGCTGTCGATGTTCGGGTAATCCAGGATCGCCTTGGGATGCACGCCGATATTGTTGTTGATGATGAACTCAAGCCGCGCCAAGCCAACACCCTGGTTGGGCATCTGGCAAAAGTCAAAGGCCAACTGAGGGTTACCCACATTCATCATGATCTTGATGTCGATGGGCGGCATCTGACCGCGCTTCACTTCGGTGACTTCGGTTTCCAGCAAGCCGTCGTAAATGTTGCCGGTATCCCCTTCCGCACAACTCACGGTTACCAGCATGCCGGTTTTAAGCATTTCCGTTGCGTCGCCGCACCCGACCACCGCAGGAATACCGAGCTCACGCGCGATGATTGCCGCGTGGCAAGTGCGGCCACCGCGGTTGGTTACGATGGCGCTCGCACGCTTCATCACCGGCTCCCAGTTCGGGTCGGTCATGTCGGTCACCAGTACGTCGCCCGGCTGAACTTGATCCATCTGGCTGATATCGTGCACGATTCGGACTGGGCCGGTTCCGATCTTTTGGCCGATAGCCCGGCCCACGGCCAGCACGGTGCCAGTACCCTTGAGTTTGTAGCGCTGCTCTGCCTTGCCTTTGGCTTGACTTTTTACGGTTTCAGGGCGTGCCTGCAAAATATAAAGCTCTCCGTCAATGCCGTCCTTACCCCATTCCACGTCCATGGCGCGACCGTAATGGCCTTCGATAATCAGTGCGTAACGGGCGAGTTGTTCCACATCTTCATCGGACAGAGAGTAGCGGTTGCGCAACTCAATCGGCACATCGGTAGTCTTGACGAGCTTGCCGCTGATTTTTTTTTCTTCCGCCGTAGTGAACTCCATCTGCAGCAGCTTGGAGCCGAGATTGCGACGAATCACGGCGCGATTGCCCGCCTTCAACATAGGCTTGTGCACATAAAATTCGTCTGGGTTCACAGCGCCCTGAACGACTGTTTCGCCCAAGCCGTAGCTTGAGGTAATAAAGACCACGTCTTCAAAACCGCTTTCGGTGTCGATAGTGAATATCACCCCCGCCGCACCCAAATCGCTGCGCACCATGCGCTGTACGCCGGCCGACAAGGCCACATCGGCATGGGCAAAGCCCTTGTGCACGCGATAGCTGATGGCGCGGTCGTTGTAAAGCGAGGCGAACACTTCTTTCATCTTGTGCAGCACGTCTTGAATGCCGACCACGTTCAAAAAGGTTTCTTGCTGGCCAGCAAACGAGGCGTCGGGCAGGTCTTCGGCGGTGGCAGACGAGCGGACCGCAAAGCTGGCTTGCGCATTGCCGGCGCTTAGCAAAGCAAAGCTCCTGCTCACGGCCTGTTCGAATTCCGGCGGAAAGGGCTGGGCTTCAACGAGAGCCCGGATCTTGGCTCCCGCTTCAGCAAGTGCTCGCACGTCGTCGGTGTTGAGCGCATCCAGCAGCGCATTGATTTTTTTGTCCAGCCCGTCGTAAGCCAGAAATACGCGAAAGGCGTGTGCTGTAGTGGCAAATCCAGTCGGGACTCGCACGCCCTCAGGCCCGGTCGGCAATTGCGAGATCATCTCACCGAGACTGGCGTTCTTGCCACCCACGGCCTCGACATCGGTCATTCTCAAGTTTTCAAACGGTACGACCAGGGCGGTCGCCTCAAACAAGTTGGACATAGAAATACTCCGGGAGGTTTAAAAACTGGGGTATTGGCCGTGCGCGGCGTGCAACCTGATTGTTGTTTTAGGGGGTTGAAGCGGGGCAAGGCATGACAATCTGGATAATTCCTACGATTGTAGGGGCCAGTTGCCGGATGTGCCCCTACCCCACCTTTCACTTGCCTGGACGGCCCACCATGTCTGATCGCACCGTATATTTCATCTCCGACGGCACCGGAATTACCGCCGAAACCTTTGGCAACGCCATCCTGGCTCAATTCGAGCTAAAACCGCGTCACGTCCGCCTGCCATTCATAGACAGCGTGGATAAAGCGCACCAGGCTATTCGGCAAATCAATCACACAGGAGAACTAGAAGGCAAGCGGCCCATCGTATTTACGACGCTGGTGAATATGGATATTCTGGCGGTTATCAAAACCCACTGCAATGGCATGCTTCTGGACATGTTCGGCATATTTGTGGCGCCGCTGGAAAATGAACTTGGAATCAAATCAAACCACCGCGTGGGCCGCTTTTCGGACGCCTCCAAAAGCAAGGAATATGACGACAGGATTGAGGCGATCAATTTTTCGCTGGCCCATGACGATGGCCAGAGCAACCGGGATCTGCAAGGCTCAGACGTCATTCTGGTCGGCGTCAGCCGCAGCGGCAAAACGCCGACCTCGCTGTATCTGGCCATGCAGTATGGCCTTAAGGCCTCTAACTACCCGCTAATTCCCGAAGACTTTGACCGCCGCCAGTTGCCACCCGCGCTGGTGTCACACCGTAAAAAAATCTTCGGCCTGACGATTTCGCCAGAACGCTTGAGCCAGATCCGCAACGAACGTCGACCAAACTCCGTTTACGCAAGCCTGGACAACTGTCGCACCGAAATTCATGAGGCGGAAGCCATGATGCGTCGGGAAGGCATACGCTGGCTTTCCACCACCACCAAGTCGATCGAAGAGATTGCCACGACCATCCTGCAGGAGATCAGACCAGAGCGGCTGGAATACTGATAGGTGGTGTCGCGTTAGCGCCTGATGAACCTGCTCCGTGCGGGGGCGAAGCCGGCCCCTGGGACTGGACGGACTTGCCTGTTTGCGCCAAACCCGAAATGACCCGTTTGCATGGCACATGCTGCTATTGCACTGACCACGATATTGCCTTGAAGAGTGCTGTCCAATGAAATCTGCAAGAGAATTACGCTGATTCATTTGACGATCGGCGCGACGAGTCGATTTACCATGGCGCCAATAGCAAAAGAAGTCTAAAGCGGGCCAAACTCCATAATTTTGCATAACTTGTTACACCCGGTTTGCTCATTGTCGACAAGAAATGTAATTGCCCCGCGTTTCTTGACGCATAATCCAGGGGGTGCGAGTTTGAAAACACTCGCACAGGTTAGGTGATCGGTCAGTTTCGCGCGCTACGGCGGTACTTCTTGGGTTTGTTGTGCTTTCGGGACTCCATCGCTTTTGTTTTATGTGTTTTTGAGGAGTCCTTATGGGCAATAAACTTTACGTCGGCAACCTACCTTACACGGTACGTGACGAAGATCTGCAACAGTCTTTTGGCGAATTCGGCGCCATCACCAGCGCAAAAGTCATGATGGAACGCGACACGGGTCGCTCCAAAGGTTTTGGATTTGTCGAAATGGGCAGTGATGCCGAGGCGCAAGCCGCAATTGCCGGCATGAACGGCCAGTCTCTCGGCGGCCGTAGTATTACTGTGAACGAAGCTCGTCCTATGGAGGCACGTCCTCCCCGTACCGGCGGCTTTGGCGGCGGAGACCGTTCTGGTGGTGGCGGCTACGGCGGCGGCGGCGATCGTTCCGGCGGTGGTGGCTATGGCGGCGGCGGCGGTCGCGGCGGTTACTAAGCCCTGCAAACCCAGTCAACGGCAGAGATGTCGTTGCAAACCAGCTGTCTCAGTCTTGCGCTGAGCAAAGCAAAAAAAGCTTCGAAACTTCGGTTCTGAGGCTTTTTTAGTTTGAAGGAACAAGATTGCAGTATGAAAATTGGTTTGTGGAAGGCAAAACGCACGCAAGGAGGTGCAGGTCGCGCGCCAGCAGTTTTGCAGCAATACACCACCATTAGCTATCGACACATCAGACGCTGGAAACATGAATTTGCCGTTTCTGGGTCGCTGCTGATCGCAATGGGCCTTAAAGCAGTGAGCTGGCGCGACGCATTGCAGGCCTTGGCGATAGTTCCATTTAATGCGGCAATCCGAACTTGGTTATTGCCAACCAAGACGTTGCAGCCCTCGCTGGCCTGCGGGGGGGGCTGCAGTCATTGAAATCATCGCCACATGGCCAAACATCGGCTTGCAGAGTTCGGTGGCTGGTTTGGAAGAACCAGTTCGGAAATCTTTACTGCCGCTGTCAGCCTGAAGCGGTCTTTGCCCATACTTCACCGCGAAAGCAAGTCGTGTATGGTCGATGTCAACTATCCTGACCGCTCAGCGATAACTATCCTGGCCGGTGGAAGCGGGGAATGAATTTGGTTGCTTACGTTGTTGAACGGGCCTTTCTTGCCGGGGAAACCTGCACCGCCTGCGCTGCGCGGCGGCGGTAGCTCTCCACGTTCATCTCCAGAATGGTTGAGTGATGCACCAGGCGATCTACGGCAGCCAGGGTCATCGCCGGCTCCACGAACACCTCGCCCCACTGTGAGAACGGTGTATTGGCTGTAATCGCCAAACTCTTTCGCTCATAGCGCTCTGATATCAGCTCGAACAGAACGGAAGTCTCCGCCTGGTCACGCCGCACGTAACTGAGGTCATCAAGAATCAGCAAGTCAAACCGGTCCAGTTTGGCCAGTTCCTGCGGCAGGCGTAAATCACGCCGTGCCGCCTGCAGACGTTGCACCAGGTCTGAACAACGGGTGAACAGAACGCGCCGACCGGCATCAATCAAGGCATGTCCCAAGGCGCTGACCAAATGGCTTTTACCAACCCCCGGTGGTCCAAACAACAATACGTTGGCACCTCGGTCAATCCATTCGGTGCCCTGCGTCAGGGCCATGACCTGCGCCTTGGACACGCTGGGCACGGCCGAGAAGTCAAAGCTGGATAGCCGTTTGTCCGGGCTCAAGTTGGACTCATTGCGGTGGCGGTCAGTCCGGCGGGCCTCGCGCTCATTGATTTCATGCTCCAACAAGGCCTCCAGCAACCGGTGTCCAGGCCAGCCCTCGATGTCGGACCGCGCGCACAGCTCGCCAGCCAACCGTTTGATGGTGGGTAGCCTCAAATCCGTGAGCATCATCCCCAGACGGGCCGACGTGGTGGCGGCGGCGGTAGTTGTCGCCGGTGGCTTTGTAATTGACGCCGCGGTCATAGTGCCACCTCAAACAGCTCGTCATAAGAGGCCAACGTGGGCAGCGTCACGAGTACCTGCGGCACATCTGCCTTGGGTGGTGCCAGCAACTGGCTCAAGGCGCTGAGGTCTGGCAATTGGTCCAGCTCAATCAACTGCTCCAGCTCTTGGGCCAGCTGGGCTTCATGTCCATCAGCCGCTAAGACCAGCAGGCCCACCATTGTTTTACAGGCCTCGCGCTCGGGCCTTTGAGCAGACAGTCGCTCCCACGTTTGACGGTATATCGCGCGGGGGAATGCCGCATCGCGCAGCACCCAACGGGCAAATGCACCGGGCTTGCGTTTTAACGCCCCCACCAAATGCCGGTAATCAATGGAGCGCCCAACGCGCTGACCCGGCGCAGGTCTGGCCCTTGGCAGGCTCACCACGCATTGACCACCCAGCCAGCCTTCAACGTGCTGCGCATACAGGCGCACCATCAACCGGTGGCCCATCAGTTGGCTCGGTACGCTGTAGAGCACACCCTTGATGGTGAAGACGGCGTATTTACTGACCCGTGCAGGAATCTCCTCAAACTCAGCGGTACGACGCATCGGCAAGGCCTTGAGCATGGCGCGCTCGGTGACCAGAAACTTGGCCGCACGTGTATTCATGCGCTGCACGATGGTGTCGACAAATGTTTCGTAATCACGGCGCACATCAAAGCTGCGACTGCCGCGCAGACGCAAGGCCTGGTCCAGTGCCGTTTTCAGAGAGTTGTTGCGTGACTCGATAGAGCCGTTCTCGTTCGATTGGCCGGGATTGCAGCGTGTGGCACGCAGCCCGTAGTGACCACACAGGTCTGCGTACCGCTTGGTCAACTCCTCCTGCTCGGTCAAGTTGTTGAAGGCGGCCGACAGACTATCAGTACGGTGTTCCTCGGGAACGCCGCCCAAGGCCCACAGTGCAGCTTGCAAACCGGTGGACAGCGCCATGAAGCTCTCGCCGGAGTCGATGACCGTGACATGGCGCCAACCAGAATAGGCCAGTGCAAATTGGTACAAGCGGTGAGGAAACACCACGCCGGCAATCGCCACGCTCAATTCATCAGCCACGGTGAAGTCCGAGATACCTTGGCGTCCTGGCGGGTGCTCCTGCGCAAAGTAGACCTCCCGCTCAACGCCAAACTTGGCCCGCCACAGGCGCATGCGGCGCTGCAGGGTCCTCAGCACGCTGTTGTCCCACTGGCCGGGATAGCGGCGCTGGAGTTCTTCGAGCAAGGTGACGGCGTTGAGTTGGGCATCGGTTTGCAGCAGAGGAATGACCTCGCTATCCCAGACCGCACTCAGCGGGTCTTCTCGGGTACGCCAGCGCCGCTCAGGACGCTGTGAGGGCAGGCTTTGCGCGTCTTCTATACGTCGGGCGCTTCTCTCACTTATTCCGGTTTTGGCGGCAGACGCTACTTGACTGAGCTTGTTGCGGTGTTGCTTGTACTTGTGCACTTGGTGGTCCGTGATTCTCTTGCCGGGCATACCGTTTACCTTCGATTTATGTTCGAAGGTTCAACGTTAGCCCCGCCTCCCGGACCCGCCCGGCGTAGGCCTCTAACCGGCCAACATAGTTGTCGTTAACCGGCCACGGTAATTGTCGTCAACCACGCAGCGCGCAGTTCCGCAGTTCCGCAGCGCGCAGTTCCGCAGCGCGCAGTTCCGCAGTTCCGCAGTTCCGCAGTTCCGCAGTTCCGCAGTTCCGCAGGGCCAAGCTTAGGTGTTACTCTTGCAGCGATACCTCAACGTTTATAGCCTCAGTGTCATGGGTCTACGAAATTACACCAACTTATTTCGGCAGTTTGCGCATGCGCGCGAGAGAAGTGTAGGGAGTGATATCGAAAAAACCGCATCTCGGTCAGTTTTGCTGTTGAGGGGGAAACTTGCAATGTTCACCAATGTCATTGTTACTTTAGGTTCGATCAAAGCCCTAAGAAATTACTTTCAGCTCTCGATTCCTGTGCGGATTGCTATCGTACTTTGCGTCATCTCGGTCCGGTTCGGAGTCTATTTGCTATGGCCTAGGCGAAAACACATTAATGGAAAAAATGAACAAGAAGGAGCGTCTACGCGAGCTCGGTCTACTCAGGCAAACTAGTTGTTTTGAAGGCTTCAATAATCTCGCCGCCTACCACATGGGGGCCTACGAGTGCGAACATGTGTCACCCTATACGAAAAGCGCAGGGAATGTAAATTCCCTAATAGTTTTTGTGCTTCAAGACTGGGCATCCCATGAATCACTTTCACGCGATATGGATTTGGAAGTTGCCCAACATGGCTACACGCTGTCACAACCAACAAATGTGAACCTAATTGATTTTCTCAGTAGGCACTTTGGACTGATTCTCAGTGAAGTCTACGTGACCAACTTGTTCCCGTTTATAAAAAGTGGGGGTGACTCTGCAAACATTCCGATGCGATATTTAAGGCAGGCAGCTAGGGTGTTTGGCATCGCTCAAATTGAAATCATCCGTCCCGCCATGGTAGTTAGTTTTGGGCTTCAGGTGTTCAATGCCCTAAGGTCAGAATTTGGACATCGGCAAGTAGCCAATCTGAAGACTGGCATAAACAACCCATTCCGGACTGAATTCACAGAATACAGATGTCAGTCACATCCTGGCGCCCTTGGGAAGATCAACCGAAATCACCGTGGCTCAGTCGAAGAAGATTGGGCTGCAATGGCAGGTGCTTTTAGGAACCTTGCGGCATCCGAAGGGCCATAAGGCTCCTTTGCTGCTATCTGTTCGGCATCATTAGGGGGCGTAAAACGAAGCGCGGCGGGGATGTTTCCTCGCTAGAGCAAACCTCCCCAGGAGACAAGTGTTAGCGCATAGGCATCAGGGATAAAAGCCCGTATGTGGCAAGACGGGAACCAGCTTGATGCGAAGCACGCCAGCCCGGCCCGGCTTTTCCGGGGATGTTCCAAAATATTACTGAAATCTATCCAGAACGTTTCAGCAACCAAAAGAAGTAGCAGTAAACAGACATTGCTTTGGAAAGCTTGTTAGCGTCACTGAAATAAAGAGATCAGAAATTCGAAAATTTGGCGGCCTAGCAAGCACCTAACGGTATGAAATTTCGCTGACTATGAGACTTGGTAGCCGCCAATTTTAAAAATTACCAGCTAATGCAACGAATCAAAAAATTCATACCATTTCAAACAAAACTTTTTGTTCAGGATTTGTTCAGGATTTGTTGATCAAAACGGGGGGAAGAAGAAAGGACTTAGCCCCTTTTGAAGCTAAGTCCTTGATTCATATGGTCGGTGTGAAAGGATTCGAACCTTCTACCCCTTGCACCCCATGCAAGTTTTGGTAAATTCAAGAAAACCCAATAAAAGTCCAAAATTCTCTTAACTAATTGAATTTAAACAACTTTTAAGTAATTGCTACAAAAAGCATCATCCAACAACGTCCATTAAGATACACTCAAAGCCTGCGTTGCGGTTGGGACAATGGTTGGGACAACGGCGACGGCGCAGTCTACCGGGGTTTGCTATGGCACTAACAATGTTGGAACTCAAAGCGCTGAATGCTGCGGACCACGGACGCCGGCTAACTGACGGGGGTTCGCTCAAGGGCAAGGTCTATGTGGCCCGCGACGGTGCCGTCTCGGTGCAATTCCGGTTCGCCTACAAATTTGGCGGCAAATCGCGCGAAGTGCTGGTTGGCACCTGGCCCAAAGCCGACATCACCGCCATCCGCAAAGACCGTGACGCATTGCGAGTAAAGATTCAAAACGGCATTGACCCGGTGGCACAAAACCAACTCGCACGCGAACAAGTGCAATCCGACCGCGAAGCCGACCAACTGCGCCTGATGGCCGAGCGTGAGGCCGAACTCCTCAAAATCGAAGCAGACCGGCAAGAAGCCGTGCACCAGCAGCAATTGCGGCTGCAAGCATTGGCCGAAAAGACCGCACGCATGACTGTTCGCAGCCTGTTTGACCAATGGCAGCGACTGGAGCTTGTCCAGCGCGCCGACAAAGGCAGCGAGGCGCTGCGCTCCTTTGAGCGCGATGTCTTCCCGCTCATCGGCAATGTGGCGGCGGCGGACGTGAGCAAAGCGCACATCCAGGAGATTGTGGACACCATCAAATCACGCGCCACCCCGACACAGAACATGGTGCGCACCGCCAAAAAGACGCTGGCCGACATGCGCCAAATGTTTGGCTTCGCACTGGATCGGGACTATGTGGATGCCGACCCTACTGCTCGCGTAAAAAAGGCCCGCATCGGTGCCGACGTGGAGCGCGACCGCGTGTTGAGCGAAGCTGAATTGATCCTGCTGTTTCAGAAACTGCCCAAGGCAGGGCTTGCAGCCACCAGCCAACTGGCCCTGCTGATTCAACTGGCAACTGCCGCCCGCATCGGCGAAGTGCTGGCTGCGCGCTGGGAGCATGTGGACTTTGAGCGACGCAATCTGACCCTGCCCGAGACCAAGAACGGCAAGCGGCATGAAATTTGGCTTAGCGACTTTGCACTGCACCAACTGAAGAGCCTGCATGAAAACACCGGCCTGACGCCTTGGCTGTTCCCGGCTACGCAAGCCAAAAAAGATCAACCTGACTTTGCCGACCATGTATGCGTCAAGACCGTGACCAAGCAAGTGGGCGACAGGCAACGCCCCGGTGATGTTCCCATGAGCGGCCGCTCTAAGGACGTGGACGCACTGGTGCTACCCGGCAGCAAGTGGACACCGCATGACCTGCGCCGCACAGCGGCCACCACCATGGCAGAACTCGGCGCCCTCCCCGATGTGGTTGAAAAATGCCTGAACCACACCGAGGTGGGAAAGGTCAAGCGCATTTACCAACGCGCTCAGTACGAAGGCCCAATGCGCGAAGCATGGAAATTGCTGGGCAGCCGTCTGGCGCTACTGCAAGACATGGCCGATGGTCGGGCAACCAATGTCATTCCTATGCAGCGGGCTCGTTGAGTGGAAGCGACAACAAAATATTTTGACTTGTCGCCAATGTGCAACGATGCACACTGACCAGCTTCACCACACCAGGCCCCCCAAGAAATCACACTACGTAGAACTTCCGTCAACATACAAATTGCAGGCAACGTGACTGATTCGTATATTGTCGCCACAGGAATGCAAATGACTGGAATCGAAGGCCCACCTTATTGCATGCGACGTGGTCAGACCCTGTTGATCGGCCGGTTTTTCGTCATCCATGGTGTCCCGGACTTTTTTCATAAGAACCGAGCCGCTCGCCTTGCGCATGTAGACCACCATCAAGCCGCGTAGCTCTCGCCCAGTCATGTAACCAAGCAATTGCTTAACCCCGTCAATGTGGTACTTCGGCCCATCATGAATCTTGGCCTCGCCGAGAATTCGACGCGCCATACCTAGCCGATATGATTCAACCGTGAGATCAGCATGGCCATTGGAATATTGCTCCAAACTCACCGACAGTCCTGGAGTCAGCATGGCCAGCCGAAGCACACCAGACAAAGTCGGCTCATCCAACGACTGCAGGCCTTTCTTGATTTCCTCAAGCCCCGACAAAGCTTTGTTTAAGAGAGCGTCAAAGGCCAACTGAAATTGATCGTCAGACAGCGAAGCGAACAGGTCAAGATGCTCAGGTGACTGCTGACGCAACTGATCGGTCAAATCAAATAGAGTGCCGCCTTCGAGACTCATTTGGCTACTCCTTGCGCAACCACGGGTGACCATGACACCGCATATTGCGATGCCCATGCTTTCCATTCGGCATCCGTCATGGTTTTTCGCTTCCACCATGCCGCCAGCTTTTGCGACACCTCCTCTGCCGGAACTTCAGTGCCGTCTGGTGAACGCAATTCCATACGCAAAAGTGCAGCCTTGGGAGTGCCGAGCAAACCCAGCACCGCCAATAGTTCCGTTTGCTGCCAGCCTCCAGCTTTTGCAATGGGGCTCAAATCCGCAAGACAAAGCGCTCCACGTTCACTTTTCCCAATAACGGACCAAAAGGAGTCATTGATTTGGCTCCACTTCAAATCGGTCCCAAGCTGTTGGCGAAGAAATTCAGCCGATCTTTGCCGGCCGAATTTACGCCCGTCGAGCACGTCCGAGGTGTTGTCGTCGGCGACCTCGCGTTCAACAAGCTGGTCGCCCATCGCAATTGAAGTCCCACCCGAAACAATCCACTCTTCATAGTCTGCCATGACCAATTCGGCACGCTTCATCAAGGGCAGTAGCAGCGCCTTGCGGTCAGGGTGCGTGAAGATTTTGAGACTGTTTGCCCCGGTATCCAACAACTCTTTGAACTTGGAATACCGATCTTCCCAAGGGTAGTCAACTCCCTCGTTTGCCATAGCCAAAATCATCTTGCGGTGGATGTCTTTGTTTCGCCTTATGCCTTCGGCGTCAATGACCTGGAACAACAGGATCAGAAACGCTTTTAACTTCTCAATGAGTAAAAGCTTTTGTTGCTCTGTCAATTGCAACGCCGCAAGCAACTCAATGGCATCTAGCGACGCCATCAATCCACTGATAGCATGAGGAAGTCCATGCTCTGCTTTGGGCTTCTTCTTCTCCTGCACTTCGGGCAACTCATCCAACCCCCAGCCAATAGCGTCTTCCACCAAATCAATGTCAAATACCGCGCCAATTCTGTCGTCTTCGTCGCGCAGCTTGGATGCCAAGTGCTTCACTACCTGTTCGGCAAATGCAGCACGCTTTTCATCTGCGTGCTTTTTCAGTTCCGGCTTCGTGAAATCAAGGATTCCCCACAACCGTTCCCGACTGCCAAGCCATGCCGACGCCGCCTTTCTCAGATTGACTGCACGCGGCTTGTCGTCTTTCACCAAAGTATCGAGAAAATCGGAAAGCCCAGTCGCACCCTCCTTGTCTTTGCCGCCTGTCTGGGTCGCGTTCCAGCTTCGCCAATGAGCATAGATGTCCTTGTCATCAAAAAACACCTTGAAGGACGCATCCATCTTTTCCTTCAAAGCCATTGCGTCCAGGTCTGACACCGTGATGCCACCGTACTTGGCAAAGACCTTTGGCAGATTTTTAGAGACGACTCCCCCGTGCGAAAAGTCCACCAACAAACAGTCATTTTTCCAGGTGCGCCAGCGGTTCACCCGGCAAGCCGCTTGAAACAAGAGTACGTCGTCCATGCCCCGGTCAATGAACAAGGTATGTAACGTCGGCTCGTCAAACCCCGTAAGTAGCTTGTCGACCACCACTATGAGCGCGTTGTTGACCTTCAAGCCTTGTTTGGCTCCTTCGCCCTTTCGGCGAAACTCGTCAATAACAGCGTCTTGGTTCCGCCCACCATTGAGCGTGGCGCAATTGGGTTCGCCCTGCTTGTCGGTATAGAGCACCAGCACCGGGCAGGCCTTGATCGCCTCGGCATGCTCCGAAAAGCGGGCGTCGACTGCCAGCTTGTTCAATTCGTCGCGCAATAGCTTTTGATAGGAAATAGCCGCCTTGATCGAGTAGGCAGCAAACATGGCCTTACCCTCGCCCAATGTTCGCCCAGGGGGGCGCACTGCCATCATCGTTTTGGCTACAAACACCAAAGCGGCTTGTTGTGCGACGAGTTCCTGCCGTGTTGTTTTGTGGTAAATCTCATCAGAGCTCGGCCCACGCAGCTCCTCGCCGTCCTTGAGCTTCTGCACGGTCTCGACCACTCTATATTGCAAGTGATCTTCAAAACGAATGACATTTTGAATCGGGTTCAAAATTACTTTGTCACGAATGGCTTGCGTCATCGTGTACGCGAAATACGGTGCCCACCGAATGTCATCACCTGCCGCCGCTGGCGAACGCCACTCTCCAAAGCGAGCAAGAATCTCGTCCCTCGGTGTCGCTGTCAGACCAATGATGAGATTGCGCTTAGCGCCTTCTGGGCGAATCGTCCCCCACTCGTCAAAAATCTCAATGGTTGCGTCATGTAAAAGCCCGTTCTGGGTCCTATGCACTTCGTCAATGACAAAGGCCACGCGCTTGTTGGTCAAAAGCTTTGATAGTGCTGGTTCGGTCTCAGCCAGCTTCCTGATAGACGGGAACTTTTGAATGTTCACCACGACCACGCGCGCGCCGTTTTTCAGGCCGTCGCGCAGGTCCTTGAAGGTCTCCGCCTCAATGACAATGTTCTGAGTTGCCCGCAAGCGCGCAGCCTCCTCAGCCACGTTCTGGCGCAGCTCTGTGCGATCAGTCAACAAAATACATAAATCAAACAAGGGCGCTGCCGAGAGACTACGAACGTCTGCCATATCTGCCAATGCCTGCGCCAGCCAGACAATGACATTGGTCTTACCCAAGCCCGCTGCGCCTTGCAACAGGATGGAATGTGATTCCTGACCATTGCGATGCAACAGGGTTTTGCGAACAATTTCATCCGCTTTCCTTGCATCTAACGCGGGCAGCGACAAAGCCAACGCAGCGCGAATATCCGTCTCATTAATCTTGGACTGGCTTTCGTTTGCATACAGCTCACGCACCCGACTCATAGCTTGGTACAGCATGGCGCGCTGCGCAGGGCGCGGTCGCAAGATGTCTGTGCCTGTCGTCGTGCGGCTAGGTCGGTTTTGATTAAAGAAATGAATTTCTCGATCCACGCCGTCCGCTGGATCAAAAAATGACGCCAAGTGCTCCGACAAAGCAACCGAAGGCGACTTTTCACGCATCTCCGCCGTCCGCATAAAGGCGTCCGCAACTTTGGCAGGTAGCGTCTCCACTAACGCCCTGGTGTCATCCTTCTGAATGGCATCGTCAATGTCTTGCAATAGCCATTTGATATCAGGCAATACCATCATGGCACCCATGTCGATACCAGTGATATGGGTCGCCTTTTCAAAGAGACAAATCGACTGGCGAATTTCCCAACGCACTCTTTCGCTCAAGTCGCGATGTTGAAAACCCGGCCACCTTCCACCCTCGGCTGCATAGCGTTCGCGCGCCTCATGCAGCGCCGCGATACCAGCCTCAACGCAATCGTGGGCAATTTTTTTGCGACCGTGCCCAGAAGCCGTTTGCCCGGTCTGTGCAGTCTTCAACTCCGAATATGCAAGATACAGTCCGTTGACAAAAAACACCAGATCGGGGCGACGGCGAATACGCTTCTTGCTATAGGTGAAGTACCGGTCAAACGTGGCTTCTGGTATTACTCGCAAATAGTTCTTTTTGAATAGCTCCGTCGCCTTGGAATCAGCGCCTGCTCGTGGTGCTTCATTCCACAATACAAAAGACTGCCCCGCAAAAGTCAGGCTTTCACGCAAAACGAAAGCAGCGTTTGCCTTTGCCTCAATCTTGGGCAGCAATGTCTCTGTCAAAAAGGCCTGCAGAAAAGCCGCGTCGGATTCATAGCCTTTTGAAACCCTGGCGTATGCCGCAACGTTGAGCGGGCAACCCTGGCGCAAGAACTGAAGCAAATCCCCAGGGACTATCCAACGCGAAGCGTCGATATCGGTAGGCTTGCCAAGTATCCAATCCAGCCCACCTGGCGGCGCCTCAGTCAGGTATGGAATGAAGACGCCATTTTGAAAGTCACTTTCCTTGAATCCGTGGGCCATGGGAATCTTTCTAGTTAAGCCATTGGGGCATTTGCTGGTGGCTCGACGCTTGAAAGATCAATCTTGCCGGTCACTGCTTCGTAAATTATTGACTTACGCTGCTCTTTGAGAAGCGCCGAGAACCGATTGATTAATTCGAGTTGTGCATCAATTTTCGATAACTCGCGATCAAGGAAAGCAGTAATCGCAATTTGCTCTTCCTTTGGTGGAACGGAAATAGGGTGGGCCAAAAATCGCTCCCGCTGAAGCTCAGTTTGTTTTGTTGAGCCTTTGGCGTAACGCGAGTTGATCAGCTCATAATTTACGCTCAGAAGATAATTCAAAAACGAAGCAGTCTGCTGGTGCTTAAGGCGAAGAATGGAAACGTGGCTATCCGCATACCCTTCGTGATCCACCAATACACACTTTCCAAGAACGCCTTCACCAGTGGAAGCAATGAGAATATCTCGTCTAAGGTAACGTCCCTTTTTCCCCGTCAACGGCTCGCATTCTTTCCGTTTTTCAGGTCTGAATGAATAGGTAGACAAGCATGCCTGATTGGCGATGAAGTGGCCTGTTTCATCGGCGTATTGCGGCTGCGCCCCACGCTGCATATCCAACGCATGATCCTTGATTCGCTCAATGGACCAATGGGACGGGCTAGCGCCAATCCACTCAAACTCACTAATCGCAATAGGCCTTGCTGCAGCACCATGGACATCACTAAGATTTGCAGCGATTTCGGCTTCCAGCTGCACCATTTCTTCTTCAACTGCCGCTATTTCCTTGAGGATGTCCTTGATCATCCTTATCTCACTAACCTTTGGAAACAGCGGGTTAAAACCAATTTCACAACCGGTCTTGGTCCCCAACATGCACCATGGCTCGGGCACCCAACGAGCCAAAAAACTTGCAATCAATTGATTGTTGATAGTTTCGTCTTCTGAATACGCCACGATCTCGCTGTCTTTTTCCACAAGACGGTCTAGCACAATATCAACTTTGACTAGTTCCAGTCCCTTTGACTTGGCGATTTTTGCCTTGGCTGTCAACACGCCCAGTCCTTTTTCTAAAGAGTCAATGACAATAGCGCCGGTTTCGTTGTTTCGTCGATAGACCGGACCACCCTTCACATCGACAGCGGTTTGCTCGGCACTGCGCGCAGCTTCATTGAACTGAGCGACTATTTCTTTGATTGTTATTTCGCCGAATGGAGCGAGGTCAAGTAGCCCATCACCCACCGAAAAGACATCACCGTCAAAGTGCACAGCGATCTTTTCACCTTCAATTTTTTTGGACTTGCCAATTGCCCGGCCCAATTCATCGTGCCGCCAAAGCTCCAGTTCAACCTTGTTGTAGAGCAGTGCATCAATCCGGAGTTTGCGGGTGATGGGCCCGTCGGCAAAGTTGCAGAAAGCTTCAACGATTCGCGCCCGATTAGTCTCGTCAATTGCACATGTCTTTTGATTCAATGATGGTTTAATCTTGGTAAAGCAGTTTTCGGCATTGATTAACAGTACGAAGCCCTTGCGGTTCGTCGGCTTCGCACGATTGAGAACCCATAAGTATGTATGAATGCCGGTATTGAAAAACTCGTTCCGCGGCAACTGGATAATCGCCTCGACGATATCCTGCTCTTGAATCAGAAAGCGCCGGGTTTCGGATTCACCCCCTCCAGCGTCACCAGAAAACAAAGTGGACCCAGAATGCACGATGGTAGCTACACCAGTTTCAGACAGGTGAAACGCTGCATGTTGCAGAAACAAAAGTTGTCCATCGGGCGTTGGCGGCATCCGGTTCTTATCAAAACGCCCAGAGGCATCCAATTCCAATGTCTTTTTGATGTCTTTCCAATCCACCCCGTATGGCGGATTGGCGACTATGGCATCGAACTTGTCGTGCAGAAACAGATCGTTGGTTAGGGTGTTCCCCCACTCGATTCGTGCATCTTCACGAAAGCGCGCCTCGATCGCGGCAAGGGCATAGAGCGCGTCGTTTAACTCCTGCCCGCGTGTGCGCACGGACAATTCAGGGAAGGCTTCTCGCAAGGCATCTTCGGTCGCGAATAGAAAGTTTCCGCCACCGCTGGCCATGTCATACACATCTGCAATACCAGTGCCGCCACTCCCCTCTCGCCTAAGTTCGACAATGATCGCTGTTGCCAGATCAATGACATCAGATGGTGTGTACTGCTCGCCAGCCGTTTCCGCAGAAATGTCCGCCCACTTCCGCTTGATGTGTTCCTCGATGGTTGTGATTTCTGAGTTATCAAAAGGCGTAAGGTCAATGGATGCCCATTTCTGCGCAAACGGGAAAAGCGGGCAATTGTCACGACTAAAAAGGTCGGATGCCTTACCCTGCATATCCAAGAACTTCGCGTGGCCCTGTGCATAGCCAATTCCCAACAGACGCTTGGTGTCAGGATCATATTGTTCGAGGTGCGTCAGCAGGCGAGTAAGGAAGTTACCCCCAGGCACTAGGCAGGTTTCGCGAAGGCCTTTGCCATGCAATAGCAAATCCCGGTTGTTTCCTTTGTTCGCAGCCTTTGCTGCGTACTCTAACCACTCCATATGCGACGGATCTTCTATCCTGAAATTCGATGCGACCTCAGTCCTGAATTCTTCGATGCGTGCTTGACGAAAACGCCGCAAGCGCGATTCAAGCATCATCAGCGCAAAGAACGGCATCATATAAGCGGGCCATTCACTGGCCTTTATGCCTGCACCGCGCAGAGTGTCAGCGGTCTCCCAGATTTTGTCCGCGCAAGAGAGCAATCCAGCTCCAATTTTCTTGGTCATTTAGCTTTTCTTTTTAAGTTGTTTGCGGGAAATCCCGGTTCCTGAATCGACACTCCGACCCGCCCGCAATAGTCCCGAATCATGATTTCAATCATGTTGGCAATGCTCCGGTGTTCCAGCTCAGCGGCCGCGCGCACGGCATCTTTCAGCCCCGGCTCAATACGAAAAGTCAATGTGGTGGTTTTGGTGGTGGCCATGGTGTTACCCCATACAGCGTTTGTACTGTGGATATACTGCACTGTACAACAAAGCTCAGAGGCGTCCGATGGCGTGGGGTCCCACGCTGATTTCACCGTCCAGCAGGGAGACAACATGGCCCGTAATTACTCGACCAAAGACTTTTTTCGGCACATGCCCAACGTGCTGCTGGCCCGCTACTTTGCGGGGCGCGCGGTGTTTGGCGAGTTCGACTTTGCCGCCATGTCCGAGACCCGGCACGACGGGTTGTTTGCTGCCTGGCTGGCCTTGCCCGAAGCCCAACGCAACACGATGGATGCCGAGTTTCACGACATCTTTGAGATGAGTTGCGAGAAGGGCTGCCACGCTATTCTGGACGAAGCCAAATGGCACCTAGGCCAAGACGCAGACCCCAACGCTGCCAATGGCTTCGCTGAAATGCTGGCCGCGCTGACCAGCCACTACGCGCGCGCCATGGTCACGTATCTGGACCACAACACGTTTTGGCGTGGTGCCCGGCACTTTTATCATGCAGACACCGTGTCGCACTGGCGCAAGCGCAAGAACCTGCCACACAACGCGGCATCAGTGGTCACCTCCAGCATCCTGGCGCTGGCCAACCGCATCCGCACCCACTTTCACCAAACCGAGGGCCGGGGCAACAACTGCGTGGTGGAGCCTTTTCGCCGGGGCGACCTCGATTACTTCTTTGCCTACCCGGAAGACTATTCACAACAAAGCCACGAGTGGGTCAACGGACAGTTTGACATTCGCCCGCACAACCCGGCGTTTGAGGTGATCTTTGTCTACTCGCAGTCTGAAGGCTCGCTGGACCTGAACTATCGGGGCTCCTACAAAGCCATAGAGCCGCTGCAAGCCATGTTTGCCGAAACCATTCTGCAATTGCCCGAACTGCCGCCCGACCCCAAAGACTCGCGGGTGTATGACCTGGGGCCACTGCGGCAGCGTAATTTTGAATTCACCTACGACCTGGGCAGCGGCATTGAGAGCGTTGTCGTCAAAAAGCTGCGCCTGTCGTCACGCGCAACCCGAGGCGAACGTATCTCGCTGGAAGCCGACACCAGCCAAGACCCGCAGGCTGTGTACGCCTTGCTGGATCGCATCCAAACCGCCATGCCCATGGCCCAGTACAGCGTCACCCAAGTGGACCTGGCCGTGTCCATGATCGTCGAGGCCGACCGGCCACCCAAGACGGTCAACATCCACATCACCTACCCCAACTCCTGCTCGCTCAAGTACGACGAGCTGGGCTTGAAACTGCGCGACATGCTCAGTGCCTCGGGCATTGAACCGCGCGAACCGACCGAATTGGCTACACCTGCCGCCGCTACGGCCCATACCCCCACACCTGCACTTGCACTGGTGGAATGACACCCCAAGCCGCCTTGATCGAGTTGCTGGCCCGCGTCGGCGTGCGCAACGGTGCGGCAGTCACGGTCAACACGGAGGAGTTGAACCAGTGGCCCACAGCGGCAGTATCCGCGTTGAAGTCACAAGGTCTGCTCCTGAAAGCGCGCCCTGTCAAAAGCGTTGTGTGCCCTGGCTGCGAACAGGAATGCAGCATGCCCGTACACACCCCGCCAAGCGCCAACGCACCCGCCGCATCCTTCGTGGTGTGTGACAAGCGCAGCGACACCAATCGCGTGCCGATCCCCGCTGCACGGTTGGCCCTATGGCGCTGTGATGCCCAAGCGGTGTGCGAATTTGTTGCCGCCAATCTCGGCCTGCAACGAACCACTGTGCAGCCGTCCGAAGACCGTTTGCTGCCCATTGGCATGGCGCGAGGGAACAAGCGCACCCAGATGCTCTGCCTGCGCGTACAGGACGACTTGGCGCTGGTAGTTGGCACGGATGGCATGCCGCTGGCGGATGTCGTCGGCTTCGAGGATGCCAGCTTCACGCTGGATCAGGCAGTGATTCGCCAAATGGTGGACGCAGCCACCACCACCGACCCGCGCCACACACCCAGCACCGCCAAGCGCGAGGCGCGCAAGATAGACACGCAAGCCATGTACGCGAGTTGGCAAAAGGCATACCGCGCTCTGCTCAAGAAGAGTCCGGGTAAATCGGACGTTTGGTATTCGCAGCAGATCGCCAAGACTGCCGTTGCGCAAGGTCGCGACGCCAGCACCATCAAAAAGAACATGATTTCTTGAAATAGTTGGGCGGAAAGTTTTCGCCCAACTTTTACGCCTGATAACGCGCCCTTTCGCGCTGTTCTGTTCCAGGCCGCGCATCCCTCTTTCCCTCTGAAACGCCACTCACAGCACGCCGCCGCGTGGGCCTTTTATCGCCCAAAACGCCCAAACAAACTTGCGTCTGAGTTCATTCCATACCCGTCAAAGAGGACCCAACATGACGACCACCATCCTGCGTATCCCAGCCGCCAAAACCCAATCCGGCTACTCCCGCTCCACCATTTACCTGCGCATTGCGCAAGGTTTGTGGACCAAACCCGTCAGCCTGGGGCCGCGCGCCGTCGGCTGGCCCTCCAACGAAATTGAAGCGCTGAATGCTGCGCGCATTTCCGGCAAGACCGATACCCAAATCCGCGAATTGGTCGAGACGCTGCACACCAAGCGCAAAGACCTGATGGCAGCTTGGGGGCTGTAGCCATGAAAACCACTCTTCACGCCATCACCTATTGGTTGATCCAGTCCGCGCCTTATGCCGTTGCCATCCTTTTGGGTGTTGGGTTGAAAGGCTGCGTATGAACGACCTGACCGACCAATTCAGGCTGGCCATTGCGGCGGCGGGACTGACACCGCCGACTGAAATCAATGACGACGGCGTCATCCACCGTTTCAGCACCAGCGGCAAACCCACCCACAAAAACGGCTGGTACATGCTGCACACCGACGGCATCGCCGCAGGGGCGTTTGGCGACTGGCGCGAGGGCTTTACGCAAAACTGGTGCAGCAAGGCGGACACGTCCATGACCGAAGTGGAACGGGTTGCCCACCGTGAGCGCGTCAAGGCCATGCAGCGCCAGCGTGAAGACGACCTGGCACAGCGCCAGCAATTGGCAGCGACGGACGCACTCAAGCGCTGGACGGCAGCAACACCTTGCGCCCAGCACGACTACCTGACCCGCAAAGGCATTCAGCCCCATGGCGCAAAGATCGAGGGTGACAAGCTGTTGATCCCGATGCGTGACACGGCGGGCACGGTCCACAGCTTGCAAACAATAGCGCCAGACGGCACCAAGATGTTTATGTCGGGCGGCAGGGTCAAAGGCTGTTACTTCGGTATCGGCAAACCCAAGGGCGCCCTGATCGTGTGCGAAGGCTTCGCCACCGGCGCAAGTATTCACGAATGCGCGGGCCATGCCGTCGCGGTCGCCTTCAATGCGGGCAATCTTGAGGCGGTCGCTGTGGCACTGCGCGGCAAGTACCCGGCTCTCAAAATCATCATTGCCGCTGACGACGATCACCAGACCCCCGGCAACCCCGGCATGGCCAAAGCCACTGCAGCGGCGCAAGCAACGGGTGCCACGCTGGCCGTGCCGGTGTTTAAGGCGACAACATCATGAACGACATGACCGACTTCAATGACCTGCACCTATTGGCGGGGCCAGACGCGGTAAAGGAATGCATTGATATCGCTATTAATTCAGTAGCTGCTTGCGCAAGTGATACGGGGGCTACAGGCCAATTAGGCATATGGCCGGAGCCGAAGGAGATTAAAACCGATCTTCCTCTTGCGCCAGCCTTTGACGCCAAAACATTGCTGCCCCCAACGCTGGCCGACTTTGTGTTGGACGAAGCCGACCGCATGCCGTGTTCGCCGGACTACATCGCGGCGGCGCTGATCGTCTGCCTGGGCTCGGTCATTGGTGCGCGCTGCGGCATCAAGCCCAAACGCCGGGACGACTGGATCGTCACCCCGAATTTGTTTGGCGGCATCGTGGGCGACCCATCTTCCAAGAAGTCACCCGCCCTGGGCACGGTGACGCGCTTTCTGGACCGCCTAGAGGCCAAAGAAGCTGAAAAGCTGGAGGATGCCAAGAAGATATTCGCCGCCGAAACCGCAGCCTTTGAGGCGCACCAGTCCGCCGTGAAGGCCAGCATGAAGAAGGCCGCAGTCGGCAAAGGCGATCACCTCAAAATGAACGCCGCCATTGCGGACTTGCAAGACCTGCAAGCCCCGGAAGAACCCAAAGAGCGGCGTTTCAAATCCAACGACTCGACGGTGGAAAAGCTGGGCGACCTGCTGGTGCACAACCCACAGGGCATGCTGGTCTATCGGGACGAGTTGATCGGCCTGCTGGCCTCTTGGGAGAAAGAGGGCAAAGAAGGCGACAAGGCTTTTTATCTGGAGGGCTGGAACGGCACCGCCAGCTTCAACATTGACCGCATTGGGCGCGGCAGCTTGCACATCAAAAACCTGTGCATCTCGGTGTTCGGCGGCATCCAGCCTGAACTGCTGGAACGCTACCTCGCCGGTATCACCACCTCACTGGACAACGATGGCCGCATCCAGCGGTTTCAGGTGATGGTGTACCCCAACGCAGTGCCCTGGGAATGGCGCGACCGCTATCCGGTCAAGGGCGCACGCGAGGCGGTGCGTGATCTGTTCGACCGGCTGGCCGTGTTTGACCCCGTGCAGGACGGCGCAGCACCGAATGACGACTTTGTGAAGCTGCCCCACTTCTGCTTTGACGATGCGGCACAGGACATCTTTGTGGAGTGGTGCACCGAGCTGCATACGGTGCATATCGCCAATGAGCAAAACCCACTAATGCAGCAGCACTTTGGAAAGTTTGAAAAACTGTTCTGCTCCATCGCGCTGATCCTGCACTTGGCAGAGGGCTCTATTAGCCCGGTAACGGCCAACAGCGCATTGCGCGCAGCCGCCTGGTGCGACTACCTGAGCGGCCATGCACGGCGCATCTATGGCCTGGTGGAGGCCGCCAAAGTGACCACCGCCCGCATGGTCAGTCGCCGACTGGCCGAGGGCAAGTTAGACGACGGCTTCACCGTGCGTGACATGATGCGCAAGCAGTGGTCTGGTGTCACCACCACCATGCAGGCAGAAACCGCCTTGGCCATCCTGGAAGGAAACGGCCATGTGCAGAGTCAGGACGGTATCAACCCCCTGGGTCGCCCGACTGTCCGCTATTACATCAACCCGCAAATCAAGAAGGTGGCGAAATGATCACCTGGGCGGAACGGGCAAAAGCCGCAATTGCACAAACGGGCCTGAGCGGTACTGCCAAAACTGACGAAACCGTGGCTATGAGACTTTTGGCAGTTTCGGCAGTACCTACCGAGGCCGTTTCTGCAACGCATGAGCGGCTTTCGTCAGTTTTGGCAGTGCCCTCCCCCGCCGTATTGGAAAAACACGATTCATCCATTGCGGTGACCAAAGACCCCGACCGCTGGTGCTGGCCGCAATCGTCGGCCATGAATGGGGCGGAGATTGACACCTTCACGGCGCGCCTGCACCAGTTCACCGACAAGGGCTTGGCCCGTAACGACGGTGAATCACTGGCCGACAAGCTGGTGCTGCGGGATCGTGAATCAGACGACCGGCGCGTTTGCCTGGAGTGCCAGCACTTTGCCGGGCATGGGCCTGGGTCATGGCGCTGTTGCAACTGGCAGACCGCTGGTGTTGCTCTTCGCTCGCGTGATGCGCAACTGCCTGCCGTTCTGGTGGTGCAACTCCAGCGCTGTGACGGATTCACTGCGCACCCAACATCCACACTGCAAGGAACCGAAGATGAACACGACCGCCACTGACAAAACTGACGAAATAGCCGCCCAGAACACCCAGCCCTACGAAGTGGTGCGCTTCAACGCCCTCAAGCACGGCATCCTCAGCCGTTACACCGTGCTCAGCCACGAAAGCCATGCCGACTATGAAAGCCTGGTTAATTCGCTAATGGACGAGCACTTGCCAGCGGGTGCGACCGAGCAGCATTTGATTGAAGAGCTGGCCAGCGTGATCTGGCGCAAGCGCCGTGTGCTGCAAGCCGAGGGTGCCACCATCAATAAGGGATTGAAGGAATCCGCGCGCAGTGCCAAGACCGTCATCCCGGCAGCAGCACCGTTTGAAATGGGGTTGTCGGGCGAAGGCACCGACATCCGCGACCTGATGGATTTGAAACCCGAAGACGTGACCGAAAGCCAGCGCGCTGCCCGCCATGACCTCGACGCCACCAACAAGGCCAGCGCCATACTGCGCAAAGGCGGCGACCGCGCTTATGACAAGGCCCTGCGTGCCCTGTTACCCGATTCACGGGACTGGTGGGAGAGCTACGTCGAGGAAGAGGAATACACCGCCGATGTTGAGGGCTTGACCAGCTTCATCACAGAGCACCTGTCTCCCGTGTGCCACCAACAGGAAAAAGAATCCCGCCACCACGATGCCATCGTAAATCAAACCATTGGCGAAGGGCTGCAAGCCTACAAGCTGGAGAAGCTTTCCCGCTACGAAACCCACCTGGACCGCAAGTTTGAGCGCACTTTGGCCATGCTGATCAAGCTCAAAGACCTCAGAAGCAGCCGCACAGGGTAAAAACATGCGTACCTTTCGGCAACACGCAAAACACCCAGAACCCAGCAGACATGCGGGTTGCCGCCCGATTTATGGGTTTTCAGGCCACAACGCTCGCTCAACTTGCCAATTGATTTCGGCAAAAAACCGGAGAATAGAAATGGGCGGACGGGGAAGTGGACGGCAATGCAGCTACGGCGGCAAACCAGAGACCAGCGACTCCATGCCGCTGGACATCCGCAAGATCACCCGCAAGGGCTTGCTGGTGACGGGCAATCGCTTTAGCTGGCAATGGCTGGTGAATGACCGTCAGGTGGCAGGCATCAGCGTCCGGGTGGATTTGCAAAGCATGGTGCTGTCCTACTGTATGAAGAGTACCGGCGAAGTCGTCGAGCAACAGGTGCAGACGCAAACCTCCCCCTGCCACTTGGGCGGGCAGCGCTACTGGTTTACCTGCCCACGGTGCAGAAAGCGGGTGGCGGTGCTCTACGCGCCGGGCCGGTACTTCGCCTGCCGCCAGTGTGGCGGGCTGGGCTACGCCACACAGAAAGAAGGCGCAGGCGACCGGGCATCGACTAAAGCCGACAAGCTGCGCAAACGCTTGGGCTGGCAGGCAGGCATTTTGAATGGCGGCGGCGGTAAACCCAAAGGCATGCATTTGAAGACCTACCAGCGACTCAAAAGCAATCACGATGCGCTGGTGCAAGTCAGCTTGCATGACATTGGCCGCAAGCTGGGTTTCCTGCACAAGTTGCTGGAGGAGTAAATCTGTTTCGCAAAATGGTCGCTGTCTGCGGCCATCCCGATGACTGACCAAGCCCCTGCGCAGCACAGCCATATGCCAAATAGGCCGTTAGCTCTCGTAGAGCGTGCGCAAGCGGCTATGAAGCAAATGGATACGGTGTGCGTTTAATACGACTGCGCCATCCCCAGCTTTGCCCGCAGTTGGGACAACGGTTGGGACAATGGATGATTCTGGAGCCACAAAGAAGAAAGGACTTAGCCCCTTTCGAAGCTAAGTCCTTGATTCATATGGTCGGTGTGAAAGGATTCGAACCTTCGACCCCTTGCACCCCATGCAAGTGCGCTACCAGGCTGCGCCACACACCGAAAACACCGGAATTATAACTCGGAGGAAAGCGCGTCTTAGTATGCGGGGCTAAGCAAGTCGCGAATTTCGAATAATTCGCGACGCACTAGTTGAAGCCGCTGGTGCGCGACACTTCCCATAGACAAATCAGGTCTGTCGGACTCACTGTCTTCAGAGTCCACGGAATCCTCAAAATCATCGGGCACCAAATCACCAGCCTCAAACACATCCACACCATCAAGTATGACGGCACTGTTGCGCCGCTTATCACGGTCGGTCTGAACAATCTCCTGCAATCTGTTGCGGGCACCGCTGATTGTGAAGCCCTGGTCGTACAGCAGATCACGGATGCTGCGAATCATCAACACTTCATGGTGTTGATAATAGCGGCGATTGCCGCGTCTCTTCATCGGGCGAAGCTGGGTAAACTCTTGCTCCCAATAACGGAGCACGTGAGGCTTAACGCCGCACAAATCGCTGACCTCACCAATGGTGAAGTAGCGTTTTGCGGGGATGAGAGGAAGAGGATTCTCCAATTAAATCAATACGCTGATAAGAAAAATCTTAAATTTACCCCAAGTCGAACCTTCGTGCAAAGGGTTGCAATGGTTTTTTGGAAAACGTTGCTTCGTCACACAACAGACGTCTGCAGCAGACGGCGTCTCTCATAACCCGATTGCCTATAACCAACCCAAAGACGCCTACTCAGTGTACACAGCAGAGTTTTCACCTTGTATGTGGTCTTTTAGTTTATGACTGGCATGAAAAGTTACCACCCTGCGCGCCTCGATCGGGATGGATTCCCCCGTTCGCGGGTTGCGGCCGGGTCGCGGCGCCTTGGTACGAATCTGGAAGTTGCCAAAACCGGAAATTTTTACATCCTTACCATCTACCAAACGGTCTGAGATAAGGTCAAAAAACGCGTCAATCATATCTTTCGATTCGCGTTTATTAAGTCCTATCTGCTCAAATAGCAGCTCTGCCAAATGTGCTTTGGTAAGCGCCGGGGTTTCCAGGCTTTCAACAGAAAATTCCACTGGGACGTTCCTCCTGCCGACTATTGTTTTTGTTGAGACCTCAGGCACGTAGCCGCGCTCGCAGTTGACTTTGCAGATTTGCAAGCACCGCCCGGACGGTCGTCTCAATATCTTCGTCGGTCAGTGTAGCGGTGTCGCTCGAAAGAACCAAACGAACGGCAAGACTTTTTTCTCCCGGTTGCAGGCCCCCTGCGTCTTGCTGCGGACGGTAGACGTCGAACAGTGTTGCGCCCTTTAATAGGCCTTTGGTTTTGGCGCCGTAAATTGCTGCCTTGAGCGCTGCATGCGTGACGTCCTCGGGCACAATCACAGCAATATCCCGCTCCACGGGCTGTAGCTTGCTAACTATATTGAATACCGGCACATGCCGCTGCAACACGGCATCGAGCTCCAGCTCAAACAGCAGAGGCGCTTGCGCCAAGTCGTAGCTTTGCCGCCATTGCGGATGCAGTTCACCGACGAATCCAATCTGATTGCCCCCAACCGATACGCTGGCGCAACGGCCAGGATGCATGGCCGGGTGCTCTGCGGGCGCAAAAACAGCCTGCAACGGGGCCAGCAAAGCTTCGACGTCGCCTTTGATGTCAAAAAAGTCCACTCCCTTGTCCGGTCGGCTCCATTGCAACGCCTCACGCGGACCGTAGGCGAGACCCGCCACGCGCATCGGCTGATTGAACCCCGCCACTGATGTGTCGGTGTTCTGGCTTTGTGCATCGCGCAGGTATACGCGACCCAGTTCAAACACATCCACGCGCGGTGCCTTGCGGTCCAGGTTGAACTTGAGCACCTGAAGCAGGGAACCAAGCAGAGAGGAACGCATCACGCTCATTTGGCTCGAAATGGGGTTCAGAAGCTTGATCGGATTCAGGTTGCCCGCCAACTCGGCTTCCCATCGTTCCTCGACAAAGCTGAAGTTGATGGTTTCCTGATAACCCAACGAGGCCAGCGCGCGACGCACTGCAAAAGGGCTTCTCTCTGATTCGGAGGGTATTCTCGCTGTGATTGGCGCAAGGGGTGGCGTTTCGGGTAGGCAGTTGTAGCCCACCATACGCACCACCTCTTCGATGAGGTCCTCTTCGATTTGCAGATCGAAGCGATAGCTGGGCGGTGTCACCGTTAACGTACCCTCTCCTTCTGCCACCTGTAATCCCAGACGATTGAGCGCGTCAAGGCACTGCGCCTTCGTGAGCGACATGCCAATCACCTTGGACGCACGCGCTACCCGCAAAGTCACCGGCGTCGCCTTAGGCAGGTTGACCTTCACATCATCGATAGGGCCACACACCGTCTCTGTCGTTCCACAGATATCGATGATCAGTTGGGTAATGTGTTCGATGTGCTCGACAGTTTGACCCGGGTCCACACCGCGCTCAAAGCGGTGCCCTGCTTCGGTTGAAAAATTGTAGCGCCGTGAACGGCCGGCAATGGCCTTGGGCCACCAGAATGCCGCTTCAACATAGACGTTTTTCGTGTCATCCGATACCGCCGTAGCATCGCCACCCATAATGCCCGCTAGCGATTCGACTTCGACCTCATCAGCAATCACGCCGACCTTCTCATCAACCGTCACGGTGCTGCCATTGAGAAGCTTCAGCGTCTCACCCGGCTTTCCCCATCGAACGTCTAGCCCGCCGTGGATTTTGTCAAGATCAAAGATATGCGAAGGACGACCCAGCTCGAACATGACGTAGTTGGAAATATCCACCAGCGCCGTCACGCTGCGCTGTCCGCAACGCGCAAGGCGGTCTACCATCCAGGGCGGCGTGGCGGCTTTGGTGTTGACGTTGCGCACAATGCGACCAGAGAAACGGCCGCACAGATCGGGCGCGCTGATCTTGACCGGCAACTTGTTAGGGTCGCTCACCGTGACAGCAGGAAAAATGGGCGTTTTTAAAGGTGCTCCAGTCAGGGCAGCGACTTCACGGGCGACGCCATAAACGCTGAGGCAATGCGCCAGATTAGGGGTGAGCTTAAGGGTAAACAGCGTGTCGTCCAGTTGAAGGTGCTCGCGAATATTCTGGCCCAGCGGCGCATTTGCCGTCAGTTCCAGCAAACCGCCATGATCCTGCGACAGCTTAAGCTCGCGCGCCGAGCAGAGCATGCCCTGGCTTTCCACGCCACGCAACTTGCCCATCTTGATCAGGAAAGGTTTTCCATCTTCCCCGGCAGGCAACTCCGCACCCACCAAGGCGCAGGGCACCTTGATCCCCACACGGGCATTGGGCGCACCGCATACGATAGTGAGCAAGCCACCCGCTTGACCGACATCCACCTGGCACACGCGCAGCCGATCGGCGTTGGGATGTTGCACCGCCTCTTTTATTTCCCCCACAACAACGTTTGTGAAAGGCGGTGCCACGGATTTGAGTTCATCCACTTCAAGGCCGGCCATGGTGAGGGTCTCGGCGAGCTGCTTGGTAGAGGCCGGAGGATTGCAAAATTCTCGCAACCAAGATTCTGGAAATTGCATAGCGTGGCCTTGTTCTTTTTCTTGTTATGACTGGAATTGGGACAGAAATCGAATATCACCGTCAAAGAACAGGCGCAGGTCGTTCACGCCGTAGCGCAGCATGGTCATCCGGTCTGGCCCCATGCCAAAGGCGAACCCGATGTATTTTTCGGGATCAAGTCCCATGTTGCGCACCACGTTGGGATGCACTTGGCCCGAGCCAGCCACTTCGAGCCAGCGTCCCGCCAGCGGCCCGGTAGGGAACTGAATATCAATCTCAGCACTTGGCTCAGTGAACGGGAAGAAGCTGGGACGAAAGCGCAGCACCAGATCCTCACTTTCAAAAAAGGTACGGCAAAAATCGGTGAACACGAACTTCAAATCCTTGAAGCTCACGTTCTCGCCAATCCACAAGCCTTCACACTGGTGGAACATCGGAGAATGGGTTGCATCGCTGTCCACGCGGTAGGTGCGACCCGGGGCGATGACGCGAATCTCAGGCATCCTGCCGCCTGAATCAATGACCGCACGATGCTTCTTGACATGCTGAACCGCATATCGGATCTGCATCGGGCTGGTGTGGGTGCGCAGCAAATTAGGCGCGGCCGCGCTACCCCCTTCAACATAAAACGTGTCGTGCATGGAACGAGCCGGATGGTCTTCAGGCGTGTTGAGCGCTGTAAAGTTGAACCAGTCGGTTTCTATCTCGGGTCCCTGCGCCACGTCAAAACCCATGGAACCGAAAATGGCTTCAATTCGCTCCAGCGTGAGTGACACTGGATGCAGCCCCCCCTGCGTGCGCTGACGCCCCGGAAGAGTGACGTCAAGTGCTTCGGCTTTGAGTTGTTTTTCAAGGTCCGCATGGGCCAACGCTTGGCGGCGCTCATTCAGCGCAGCTTCGATGGCCTGCTTAGCAAGGTTGATAGCCGCGCCACGGGATTTTTTCTCCGCCACTGAAAGTATTGACATCCCTTTCATCAACTCGGTAACGCGCCCTGATTTTCCCAGAAACTGCGCTTTGGCATTTTCCAGATCAGCGGGCGTCGTGGCCTGCGCAAAACTGGCTTTAGCCGAACTCACCAGTTCGTCTAGGGCATCGAGTTCGTTCATAAATTCTCTCGTACAGGATCCGGAAACAGCGAAGATGTTTTCAACCGCGCGGCCATCATGCCTGTGCCACGGAAAAAAGTCGAAAAAAAAGCCAGAGCTTCTTCAAGCTCCAGCCCTTTATTTTCAAGCACAAGATACTATTATTTAAATAGCAACTTGTTCTGAAAATCAGGTTGCCAGCTTGGCTTTCACCTGATCAACGATGGCGCCGAAAGCAGCGCTGTCATGAATAGCCATATCGGACAAAACCTTGCGGTCAATCTCGATGCCTGATTTCTTTAAGCCATTGGCGAATTGGCTATAGGTCAGGCCAAATGAACGGCTTGCAGCATTGATACGGGCAATCCACAAGCGGCGGAAGACACGTTTCTTGGTCCGACGGTCACGGTAGGCATATTGCCCAGCCTTCATCACCGCTTCTTTGGCAATACGGAAGACGTTACCGCGGCGACCGCGGAAGCCTTTTGCAAGGGCTAAAACTTTTTTGTGGCGGGCGCGAGCCGTTACACCACGTTTGACGCGAGGCATGTATGTACTCCTTGTTCGTCGTTAATTAAATGCCACGGCCTGGCAACATCTGTGCCATGTGACCCATATTGGTCTCATGAACGGATACCGAGCCACGCAAGTGGCGTTTATTTTTGGTGGTCTTCTTAGTCAGAATGTGACGTTTGAAGGCTTGACCGCGCTTAACGGTGCCACCCGGACGAACGCGAAAACGCTTTTTAGCGCCGCTCTTGGTCTTCATTTTGGGCATGTAATGCTCCTTTTCATTTGTGCTCGTGAGGCGCTGCGAAACTTCCGCAGACTTGATAGCCCCGAGCCACTTGTCAGCGGCGAGCTTTGCGGCTCACCACCTTGTCGCAACGAGTTTTATCCCGCTACTTTTGGGAAGTCGGCACATCGACCGACTTCACAGGAATGCTGCTAAGCACCCCTTTTTATTACTTGCTAGCGATTAAACCAGCAAGCCTATATTTTAAACTGCCGCCTTCACGCCGCAGCGGCTGGTGCCAATACGGTTTCCGCGGCTGACTTGGAGCCGACTTTCTTACGGCCCGGAGCAATCATCATGACCATCTGCCTCCCTTCAAGCTTGGGAAACTGTTCGACCAATATCAAATCCGCCAACTCATCACGAATACGTGCCAGCAAGGCCAAGCCCAGTTCTTGATGAGTGATTTCGCGACCACGGAAGCGCAGGGTGATCTTGCACTTGTCGCCGTCTTCCAAAAATCGCTTGATATTGCGCAATTTGATGTTGTAGTCCCCGTCGTCGGTACCAGGTCGGAACTTGATTTCCTTGACCTCGATTACCTTCTGCTTGGACTTCGCTTCCGCCGCTTTCTTCTGCTCAGCGTACTTGAACTTGCCGTAGTCCATAAGTCGGCACACCGGCGGAACCGCCGTTGGCGAGATTTCTACAAGGTCCACATCCGCTTCGCCAGCCAGACGTAGCGCCTCCATGATGCTGACAACGCCCAAAGGCTCGTTGTCGGGCCCTGATAGTCGTACTTCAGGGGCCATGATTTCACGGTTCAAGCGGTGCTTGCGTTCTTCGCGGTGACGGCGGTCACGAAATTCAGTAGCGATGGTGCTAATCCTTTAATATTTGCTATACAAGCTATAGCGACTTGTGCCCGAATCGCATCGAAAAAAAGCAAAATTCATGAATGAATTTATCAAAAATCAGGCTTTTTTTGCAATGTCAGACGCTATTTGCTGGGCAAATGCTTCTAGTGACATCACTCCAAGGTCTTTGTTACCCCGGGCACGCACCGAAACTGCGCCAGCAGCCTTCTCCTTGTCGCCAACGACAAGGATGTAAGGTGGCTTTTGCAGCGAGTGCTCACGTATTTTATACGTAATTTTCTCATTGCGCAGATCCAACTTGACCCTAAGCCCTTGATTCTGCAGCGTTTTAGCAACTTCGCGAGCGTAATCTGCCTGGGAATCAGTGATATTGAGCACTGAAACTTGCTCAGGAGCGAGCCAAGTCGGCAATGCGCCCGCGTGTTCCTCGATCAAAATACCGATAAATCGCTCCAAGCTGCCCACAATCGCGCGGTGCAGCATCACGGGCCGATGGCGGGCGCCATCTTCGCCTACATATTCGGCGTCTAGGCGCTCGGGCATGTTGCTATCAATCTGTATGGTGCCGCACTGCCATTGGCGACCAAGTGCATCTTTAAGCGAGTATTCGATCTTGGGCGCGTAGAAAGCGCCTTCACCAGCGGCTATCTCGAACTCGCAGCCAGAACGACGCAAGCTTTCCATCAGCGCCTGCTCCGTCTTGTCCCAGTACTCATCGCTGCCGATGCGCTGCGCGGGCCGCGTGGCAACCTTGTAGATGATTTGAGTAAAACCGAAGTCTTTGTAAACTTTTTGCAGCAAAGTCGTGAAGGCGGCACATTCTTCGAGAATCTGATCTTCAGTACAAAAAATGTGCCCATCGTCCTGAGTGAAACCACGCACCCGCATGATGCCGTGCAAGCCACCTGACGGTTCGTTGCGATGACAGTTGCCGAATTCGCCGTATCGCAGTGGCAAGTCACGATAGCTCTTGATGCCTTGATTGAAGATCAGAATATGGCCGGGGCAGTTCATCGGCTTGAGCGCGTACTCGCGTTTTTCACTTTCGGTCGTGAACATGTTCTCGCGGTATTTATCCCAATGTCCCGTTTTTTCCCAAAGCGTCTTGTCGAGGATCTGCGGTGCTTTCACCTCCTGGTAGCCGTTGTCCTGGTACACCTTGCGCATATATTGCTCAACGCCCTGCCAGAGCGTCCAGCCTTTGGGATGCCAGAATACGAGGCCAGGCGCATGGTCGTCAATGTGGAACAGGTCCAGTTCCTTACCGAGCTTGCGGTGGTCGCGCTTTTCCGCCTCCTCCAGCATCGTCAGGTAGTGCTGCAACTCATCTTTTGTGGCCCACGCAGTCCCGTAGATGCGCTGAAGCATCTCGTTGCGATGGTCGCCGCGCCAGTAAGCGCCGGCCACCTTCATAAGCTTGAAGAATTTCAATTTGCCGGTGCTAGGCACGTGGGGGCCGCGGCACAAATCTTCAAAGGCACCCTCACGATACAGGGAGACCTCTTCATTAGCGGGAATACTGGCAATGATCTCAGCCTTGTAATGCTCGCCAATCCCTTTGAAATAGGCCACCGCCTCGTCGCGCGGCAACACCCGGCGCGTTACCGGCTCGTCCTTGGCGGCAAGTTCGGTCATCCGTTTTTCAATCGCGGCCACGTCTTCCGGGGTGAACGGTCGCGTGTAAGCAAAATCGTAAAAAAAGCCATTTTCAATCACTGGGCCGATAGTGACCTGCGCTTCGGGAAACAACTCCTTGACGGCATATGCCAGCAAGTGGGCCGTTGAATGGCGAATCACGTCCAGACCATCGGCATCTTTGGCCGTGATGATCGACAAAGGGCTGTCCGCCTCGATCAAATAGCTTGTGTCGACCACCTTGCCGTCAATCTTGCCCGCCAGGGCCGCCTTGGCCAGCCCCGCACCAATCGACGCGGCTACCTCGGCCACCGTCACAGGGTCGGCGAAATCGCGTTTGGAGCCGTCGGGAAGCGTAACTTGAATCATGATGAAAACCAGAATGATGGGGAGCAAAACAAAAAGCGCGGAACCATCCGCGCTTTACTATTAATTTGGTAGCTTACTGCGCACAAGACACACGGACTACGACCTCCTTCACCTCAAAAAAGCGCCAGTCCAATTCGCGGTGTTATAGCCAGATTGCCTTTCTCGCTCTGGTGTGCAGCCGATGCAGGAATTTTAACCGCAGTCCGGCCGGGGGTAGAAACCTCGTCTACCAGTAGGCTGCTGAAATGCCTCCGAGAACCTCCGACAAAGACTACTTGACTGTCTTCATTGCGGCCGACCGTTTGAGTTCAGCGGCTGCCGTGGGCAGTCCGCCGGAACGAAAGGTTAGCCCGCATCGCCATCATCGCGGGGACTCCAAGAATGTGCGGTCAACGCGATTCAGGAACCCGCTGGAACTGAACTCGGTGCTGTTCGCCAGCACTACTGTTGCAACGCCTCTTGTTGGATAGATACGCATCTCGCAATGAAAGCCGCCACCGCCTCCTTCCTTGAAGAAATAGGCTACGCCATGTGTTTCGCCAACGTGCCACCCTGGCGTCATGGGAATGGGTCGGCCCGCGCCATCCGTCTGCCGAGTCTCCAACAGGCGTTTGGTCTCCGGCCCGAACAGCACCGACTCGGTTCGCAACTGGTCTTGCAGGAATCGGCTGAAGCCACGTGCCGTACCAATCAGCCCGCCAAAAGCTGGGCCATTGAGGTAATGGCTGTTCAGCCGCAGCCAGTGACCTTCGTAGCCGCCCAGGAATTTGCGGTCGATAACGAGCCCTTTCACCAAATTCATCAACGAATATTTCTTAAGATAGCCGTTGGCATGACGGGACTCGTCGGGGATGACAAAGTCCATCTCTTGCGCCGAGAGCCGCAACGGCTGGAGGATATTTTCTCGGATATAGACTGGATACGATTGGCCCGTTACTTGCTCGACTACCTTGCCAAGAAGCCAGTAACCGATATTGGAATAGGCAAACTTGCGGCCCGGTTCAAACGCAAGTTCAGGATTCTCGCGAAGCACCGTAGCAAGGGCTTCAGCCTCATTAAAACCCGAATCCTCTGCTGCCAAATGCACCCACCGAAGAGGCATCGGATTTGGAACGCCTGACGTGTGATTGAGCAGCTGACGTAGCGTGATGCCGTGACCGTGGTAAGCGGCATTCGGGAGATAGCGATCAATCACGTCGCTAGGCTCAGCTTCCTCTGCTCTGCCAATTGTAGAATCGCGACAGCGGTAAAGGTCTTGGTCATCGAGTACGCCATCAGCGTAGTGTCGAATGTCATCGCTTTCGTACCTTGGATGTCAGCCCAGCCACCGGCATACTCGAAGAGTACCCGGTCAGCAGTTACGGCGATGTATTGCAGACCGGGAACCTCCGACCGAACGTACTGATTCAGGTCGCTAGGCACGTTGTTGGTCATCGGCAGGCCCTCTAACGTAAAATTGAGTGTCGGCGTAGCCGGTCTCTCTTTAATAGAAGGTTAGACCCAACTGCGGATAAGTCGAAGTGACTCCCGTTTTAATTTCCGGTACTGTGACATGACGGCGGAAGCTGCGTTGGTTTTATTCCTTCACCGTTCGCACAGCCCCATACGATGCGGCCTTCAGCGTCTGCTGAGGGTGTGAAGATGAGTTCGCCTAGCTTGGTTTTGACGATAAGTACCATCTTATTGGGTTCGAGCGACAATTCGCTACCGTCAACCAGTTGCGAACGGATGCCAAGACTTTCTAGCGATTCAGGAATCTTCTGGTTAGTCCGGTAGTAATTGCCTAGTGCCTCGCGTACGTTCTGCGAGCCAATAATGGCGGCGTCGATCTTTGCCTTAACCGTGTAGGCTTGGTATGCTGGAATGCCTACGGCTGCCAAGATGGCGATTATATAAACCAGCATCAGAAAGCCGAAGCCCGCTCCCAAACGCCCAGCGTATGGAATGAACACCGCCAACAGATAGGCGAAGCCATTGCGCTTGGGCATTGGTGCTTCGATGCTCATTACGCGAGCTGCGCGCTTGGTTAGCCAAGGATAGCCAGCAGTCAGTTCGTGGAATGACATCCAGAAGCCAGAGGCGTAAATGGTCTGGCTGACGTAGGCTGCTACGTTAAGTTGTTTCCAGCGTTGGGCACCCGCAGACAATGCGGCCAGCGCTTGCGCGGCACCTTCGGGCGACCCACTACAAGCGAGCCCGTGTCGGTCGCAGGTACTTTCACGGGCACGGGAATAAGCTGCACCAAGTAGCGGTAACCACAGTACCGGCCAACGCAGCAGGTGTCCGCTCAGATGCTTCATGCGCAAGTGTCCAAGCTCGTGGCCGATGTAGAAACGAACGCCGTCGACATGCTCGTCCATTGCATCGACCACGTTCGACATCAATACGACATATTGCGTACCGAGAAACTTGGTGGCGAATGCATTGAGGCCGCCATTACCATTCAGGATATAGGCCTGCGGACGCTTCTTCATCTGCAACTGATCGCAGCAAGCGGTGAACTGCGCATACAGGTCGGGGAACTGTGCTTCTGACAACTCGACACCATTGCCTTTGATGTGCGCGATCAGTGTGGATTGAGCGAACAAATAAAGCAGAAAGCCAAGAGCCAGCCCGATTATTGCGCCACCGAAGGTGCCGACGATTAAGCCGAACCAGACCAGAAGGCCGAGCACTAAGGTGACAGTGCCGAGTGTGCGCTCACGGGGACAAATGAGTTTTTTCATAGTCAAATTTCTTCTGTCAGTAATAAGGCAAATGTAGGAGTGACTGGACTGTGCGGCATTTTACGCGGGTCCGGTTGAATGCAGGATTAGCGGTGAAACCACGTTGCAACTTTGATGTTGCATGTTGGTGTAAATCGCCAAAATACTTCCGCCATTGCTTCAAGGTTTTCATAGCCATTGATCGCTAATTTCAATTCTGATTTTGTATCAAGCAGGATTGAAATTAACTGTCCAGATTTGTATTGAAGACGTAACTTGTCTATGTCCGACAGGGGAAAACTGACTGCCGCGTTCTTGTGATTTACATAAACCGTTGCAGATTCATTATCTATTTCAAAAGTCGGGTACGCAGTACGGCCCTTTTTAAATTTCTTATATAAGCCAAACAGGCCCTGTACAAAATAATAGAGACCGATTGCAGGAAGGATCATGCCAGAAATTTTTTCGGCGTCCACTATAAACATAATCGCAGCACTACTGAGCGTCGCAAAAAATAAGGCCGCGTAAACAGCCTTTTTATTTTGGCTTTTTATGTACGTGTCAGTAACTTAAAATTTCATATTCACCGCTAACGTTTTAGATAACTGAACCTGCCCCAATTCCCGTACTGATCTCAATTTCAGAAGTCCGAGGTTTGCAAGATTAACTGATTCCTGCGACAAGTTCGCTGCGTAGCATTGAACCGCCAGTTAATTGGCGATTCAATGCGGCGAACGTTGCATGCGGTATGCGCCCGCAAATGCTGTGCGGTCTGATCTCGTTGTAGTCGAGTCACCATGTGGCAATGGCTTGACGGGCTTGCCCTAAAGGTTCAAACCAATTCTTATCCACGCACTCGTCCCTGAAGATGCCGTGCTTTAGTGCCCATGTCATGAACGCCCTGCAGGTGAACTCCGACCGTTGTCAGTTTTGACAGCCCCCGGGGTAATCACGAAACGCGGCTGCTCTATCCAGCAGCCGGGTGACGCAATCCCCGCCAATGCCAAAGTCAGCTGTGATAACGTGGAGGTAACCGGACTGCGCAGCTTTTTGCGCAGGTCCGGTTGAGCTTAGAGTTATGCGCTGCCATGTTCTTTGGACGCGCACTCGAACAGGTTTTTCTCTTCTTTAACAATTACCCAACAATCACTGTTCAATATCTTCTTCCTAGCGCCATCCAGCGGTTGATGGCCGCTTTCGATGAAGAGGGCGCCATTGGGTTTCAGCACACGATGCAATTCCGTCAGAAACCCGTCAGTATCTTTCACATGATGGAACATATCCAAGGCATAGATGACGTCCGCCGATTGGCTCGCTATATTGACTGGGTAGCCTGCTGAGAGAACCGGTACTACATTGCTAAAGTTCTTTTGTTCTGCTCTACGCTTGACTGACATAATTGCCAGAGGGTGAACATCAACCGCGTAGACCTTGCCTGCATCACCAACAAGTTGCGAGGCTCGTTCAATATAGCTTCCTGGCCCGCACCCAAAATCGACTACAACACAACCCTTACGGATGCCGAAACGGTCTAATCGTTTCCCGACAGGAGCAAGGGCATCACGCATTGACAGAACCACAGACATTAAACGAAATGCGATATTCGGTAGGTACTCGACTTCGTAACCGCTTAGTGTTCTCAATAACTGCATTCTGTTTCTCCTCTGGGCGTCTTCTGTGCATAACGTTTGAATTCACCGGCCTGCGCGGATTTTCGCGCAGGTCCGGTGAAATGATGGGTTGGGCCACTTATGCTAAGTGGAAAGGTTTCTACCTTGCCAATTTGCAACGTCTTGCTTCGTAGGAGATCAACCCTCGCTCCATGAATGACTCCAGAAGCGGCACGAACTGTCAGTCTCGGCTTGCCGGACAAACACTGCGGTGTTTCAAAGGACGCCTGATCTTTGTTGTCTGCCGTTGTGAAGCCGAGTCGTTCGACACGTAGAGTTTCCGTCATGCTTCGCTGTCCCTTTGAACTGACCTCGACAAGCAGTGCAACGTCTGAAATTTCCGACTCAAGATCATCCCAGTACAACAAAAACATTTCGGCGCAACCGCCTCCACCGGCATAAACGTGCTGTAAATGGCTCATATGTAATGCGGAGGCGGCATGTGCGGGAAACACGAATATGACCCAGGCAACGGCAAGAAGTAGGCGCATGATTTAAGCGGCCCAACGTAGGGCTAACCGGCGCGGCGCGGCTTTATCGCGCCGCGTCCAGCGACTGAAAGGAGCGAGGTTGAGCGCCGGGTTAGCCCTTGGGTTGAACGGGAGCGCTGTTTTCTTTGTGTGAATGATAAGCGCCAACGGGGATGCGAGAAAGGATGCCAAACGCAAAACTTGCGACGCGGCCAAACCACGCAGCGCCAGCGGTGGCAAAGAGCGACGTTGAGCCCGCGCCGCCGCGTGATAACACCGTGCCCCCACCCAAGTTAGAAGACGCGATGCCACCGCAGAACGTTGGGAACGAAAAAGAAAATGAACGCCAGCCACACACGAGAACCGGCCTGCAAGGCGCATGAAACGGCGACCTACAGAAGAAGCCGGCGGAGAGCCAATAAGCACGGGCGTTGCAGCCCGATGCCTGTTGAGGAAGCCGAAATGAGAAGCAAGAAATTCCATGAACACCGTGAGGGCTAACGTTGGCGCTGTCCGGCACGCAGCACGCGCCGCGAAGCGGCATCCTGCAGCTGGGTGTCCGCGACGAGCAATCGGTTATGAATCGCGGTGGTCATGGTCGCCGCATCTTGCTTTGTAGATCCGCGACAAAGCTCGGATCAATCTCGGCGTGACGCGGCGTGCTTTCAGCAAGTTGAATCTTCTTCCAGGCATCACGGTAATTGCCAATATAGAACAGCGTGATTGCCCAGTTTTGCAGATTCAACGTGTGCTGTGGTGACTTTTCATAGAGCCGCGCGAAGCGGGCGAAGGCATTCTTGAGTAGCGCATCATCCTTTGTTTGAGCACCAGCGCTGCCGAGCGCTTTTGCGTAGTCAACGGCGAAATCTATGTCACCGCCGACAGAGCTTTCTGCCTCCGCAAACAGCTTCAGGGAAGCAGAAATGTTTCCAGCTTCCGCCTGGATTGCGGCCATCCCCCAAAGTGCACTGCCGCTTGCATTGTCGATCAACCATGCTTGATTAAAGCGCCGCATGGCGTCCGGCTTGTTGCCCTGACGTAGGAGCCGCCAGCCACGAGCCGAGGCATCGTCCGCAGCCTTCCTCCGGTTTCCCTTGTAGTAGTCATCGATGCCGGCGAGGAATTCTTCATCCGCAGCCTTCTGCATGGCGCTTTTCGGCGCTACACCGTACTTTGGCTGGAGGTTGGTGTCCTGCGCAAATACGACTGATGTAGCGAACCCCGCCGAAAATAGCAAGGCCAAAATAAGTGCGCGAAAAGGGGACATGAGAGGTTCATAACGTTGAAGCTCAGCGGCGCTGCGCGGCTTTATCGCGCAGCGTCCCCTGGAGCGAGGGTAAGCCGGTGCAAATGAGCTACTTCGCGCGAACATATCGGCAAACCTGTGCGCCCGTGCTGGCTTTGGTTGTTGACTCCAGCGTGAAAGGGATTGCCTTTCCGTTCTCAGCGAAGATCGTTTTTCCCCCACCGAGGACAATCGGTTCGATTGTGAGCAGCAACTCATCGACAAGGTCGGCGGCGAACAACGATCGAACCATTGTCGCACTGCCATACACGTAGATGTAGCCTCCGGGTCGCGCGCGTAACTCAGACACCGTCCTCAAGAAGTCGGCGCCACGAATGATCGTGGTGGGGTTCCATGTTGCATCTTTCTCGGTGAGAGTATCGGAAACCACGTACTTTTGGACGCGATTGATCCAATCGGTGAATGGATCTCCTGAGCGACTGGGCCATGCAGCGGCCGAGACCTGATAAGTACGGCGTCCTTGCAAGAGCGCGTCACTCTTTGCAGCGAGTTCCGCGTACATGCTGCCCATCGTCACTGGGTCAAAGTATTTCATTGACCATCCGCCATGACTGAAGCCGCCGTCGGTGTCCTCGCTAGCTCCCCCTGGAGCTTGCACGACACCGTCGAGGCTGATGAACTCTGTGATGAGCGTTTTCATGAAGTCTCCTGATTTTGTGAGTGTCTTGAAGTGAGTCAGCGGCACTTGTGCCGGCTAATGCTGGAGTTAAGCCGCCGCCGAAGGCGGTCGGCTGCAATGACCTGTTAGGCAATGCGCTACCACTGGCGGCAACATTCTGAACAACGGGCCCGGCGGATACGGGGCCTAGTCGATCTTCCTCATGGTCACCGTCATCGATGGCACCCCATGCTTGCCGTCGTCAGAGCGCTCGTGACGCGCCGTCAGCGTCTTGCCCTCGTCCGTGAACACTCCCGTGCAGCGCGTGCGCGCACCTTGCCACGCCCAGATGCCGTCCCGGAACGACAGCGTTTGCGCCGCGGTGTTCCCTTGGCTGTCGAAGAAGTGAGTTCTAAACTGGCCGCTTGCGGAATCGTAGCCGATGACCTCGAGCCCTCCCACGTCGCTAGGCCCGATGCGGCCGAATGCGGGGTGCATGACGAAGTGGCCACCCGGCACCCAGTTGTACACGTCGCTGGCGAGGATTCGCGCGGGGAGAACCTCTGCACTCCCTGCCGTCTCGCCCTCGGTGATCGAACGGCCGATGAGCACATTGAGGCGGTCTAGCTCCGGCGCGCGCTGCACTGCGCCCGTGACCCGGGCGGTCGCGGCACCAGTGGGGAGCTCAAAGAGGCGCTCGGAACTCCGGACAGGGGTGGCTTTCTTCGTCATCGCGATTGCCCTTCGGTTGATGAGGTGCGTTGTCAGTTGTCGCGCTGCCTAACGTTTGAGTTAAGGGGCGCGCTTTGGCGCGTCCCGCTTGATGGATGGGTTAGGGTGCCTATTCACTGAACCTCAAATAGTGCTTTAACATGAGGTTTGGATAAATAGACCATGATTAGCACGGCAATTCCAATGCCCACCAACTGAAGAACTGTATTGGCAATAGTGAACTCCTGCTTAGGCAGGATTGGAAAAATGGCAATAATGCTTAATACCACTGCTATTGCCGATAGCCACTTGGTAAGTTTACATCCCCACTCTTGCAAAGACCATAAACCGTAAACTGACGCTAACATAAACACCCCAAGAACCATAAGTAGGGCACCGCCTAATGCAAAGAGGCTGCTGCCTTTAGGAAGAGCGCTAAACAAAAGTAAATACAGCCAAGTGGAAAGTAAATAATGCCGCAAAAGGCATAATAAACAGCTGTGGCGGTTATGCCGAATGGTTTTTTTGTTGTTGCCATTTGAAACTCCTGTGGTTGAAACCCTAACGCCTGAATTATGCCGAACCGCGAAGCGGTTTCGGCTTGAATGAATTGTTAGACGGCATTTGCATGGGCCACCACAACGAAATGCTGCACTAGCGGCTCAAACTCTAAGAGATAGTCATGATCTTCTGGGTAGTACTTAGCCAGCAGTAGGTCATCCCCAGCAAAAGCACGAATGCTCTCTTCCGATTCCCAATGGGTGACGGTCATAAAATGCGTTACCTCACCCTCGTCTCGCCGCAGTACGGCGACAGTAAGGTTCCCCGGAACTGAGCGGTAGTCTGGAACAGCCCGTTGCTCAAGAAAGGTCGTATAAGCGTCGGCCTTTGAGCGCGGTGTGACCCCATGCCACATGCGACAAATCATTGAACTCTCCAATGCCGTTTAACGTGATGTAGATCGTCGGATATTCTGGGAACACAGTTTATCCGACCAAATAAACTGGAGCGACGGGTTGCGATTGGTTTCGCATAGGCCTGCCAGCCCGCTTGACACCGAGCTTTCAAAGATGGATACCGTGTTTTTATATATAGTTTCGACTCTATAAACTCTGTCGCCTATCTTCCCCAATCCAAGCGCCTGCCGGAGCAGGTGAGCGAGGCGCTACGCTAGAAACACTATAGTCTGAAAACTGAGCAGGCTTAACTTTACTGGGTTCGCTTTTTGTGAGCTGGCATGGGCGTGATGGGCAAATGCAACATTCCCGTAGCATGGGGGACGCTGAGGCGACGCAGTTCCTGACCACGCTCGCCAATGAGCGGCGGGTGTCGGTGTCACCGCACAATCAGGCGCTCAGTGCCTTGCTGTTTTTATACCGCGAGGTGCTGGCAATTGATTTGCCCTGGCTTACCGAGGTCCAGCGCCCGACCCGTCCCAAGCAGATTCTTTCTGCTTTGACCAAGGCCAAGTTTGCGGCCCTTTCGGGCGCAATGGGAACGATAAGGCTTTGTTGGCCAAGCTGCTGTATGACACGGCTAACCCGCGGGATGCGCTCGGCAGCGTGGTGTGATAAGTGCCGACTCCCGCTGTATAGCAATCGCCGCAAATACCCCTGCTCTTGCCGCGCAGCTCCGCAAGGCACAAGACCCGCCTACCAGCGCGTCCCGCTGACTCGGAATTTGTGCCCAAATCGGCGCTCCCGTTTCCGAAACCTCGAATGCCCTAGCCCGAATTGGGATCTAAGCCCAATTCAGCCAGGTCACCGGCAGGGTTGGAGGGTTGGTACCCGCCGATTTCTGGGCTTTAACGTCAGGAGGCGTGGGCCAACGGCCCAAACCCTGCCGATAAAGATCAGTGGAACTGCTCTTCTTCAGTCGAACCGGTCAACGCGGTGACGCTGGACTTGCCGCCCTGGATGACTGTCGTGACTTCGTCGAAGTACCCGGTGCCGACTTCTTGCTGGTGCGACACGAATGTGTAGCCGCGGTCGCGTGCTGCAAATTCAGGCTCTTGCACTTTTTCGATATAGGCGGTCATGCCGCGCTTCACGTAGTCCTGCGCCAAGTCGAACATGTTGTACCACATGGAGTGGATGCCCGCCAGCGTGATGAACTGGTATTTGTAGCCCATGGCACCAAGCTCTTTCTGGAACTTGGCAATGGTTGCATCGTCGAGGTTTTTCTTCCAGTTAAACGATGGGGAACAGTTGTAAGCCAGCATTTTCCCGGGGTGAACCTTGTGCACGGCATCCGCAAATTTCTTTGCAAATCCAAGGTCAGGCGTACCGGTTTCGCACCAAACGAGATCAGCGTAGTGGGCGTAAGCAATGGCGCGTGAAATGGCTTGGTCCATCCCTTTGTTGGTTTTGTAAAAACCTTCCGCCGTGCGCTCGCCAGTGATAAATGGTTTGTCGTTCTCGTCGTAGTCGCTGGTCAGCAAATCAGCAGCTTCTGCGTCGGTACGGGCGATCACCAGGGTCGGCACGCCGCAAACGTCGGCGGCCATGCGGGCCGCGATCAATTTCTGGCACGCTTCGGCTGTAGGCACCAGCACCTTGCCGCCCATGTGGCCGCATTTTTTGACCGATGCAAGCTGGTCTTCCCAATGCACGCCGGCCGCGCCAGCCTTGATCATGGCTTTCATTAATTCAAAGGCGTTGAGCACGCCGCCGAAGCCAGCTTCCGCATCCGCCACGATGGGCGCGAAATTGTCGATGTAGCCTTTGTCACCAGCGTCGATGCCCTTGGCGTGCTGGATTTCGTCAGCGCGGCGAAAAGTGTTGTTGATGCGCTCAACCACCGTCGGAACGGAGTCAACCGGATACAGTGACTGGTCGGGATACATGGAAGCGTAGCTGTTGTTGTCAGCGGCCACTTGCCAGCCGGACAGGTAAATCGCCTTGACGCCGGCCTTGACCTGCTGCATGGCTTGCCCACCGGTTAGCGCACCGAGGCAATTGACGTAGGGCTCGTCGTTGACCAGATTCCAGAGCTTTTCGGCGCCACGGCGAGCCAACGTGTGTTCAATCGGGAAAGAGCCGCGGAGGCGGACCACGTCGGCGGCACTGTAACCGCGCTTGATCCCTTTCCAGCGCGGATTGGTGGCCCAGTCTTTTTCAAGGGCAGAGATTTGTTGCGCGCGGCTCAATTGTTCAGTCAAGGTTTGTGGCATGGTTTACTCCGAAGGTTAAAAAAAGTAGCTTAATTCTAAGTCTTCTAAAAGACTTTTTAAGCTCTTATGTCTTATATAAGATAAGAAAAAAACACCAATGAAATCAATTAACAACGACAAACTTATCGCAATATAAAATTCAATTTCTTATATTGAGAAATTTTCTTGCACTGCACCAATTATTAATTTCATATGAAGAAATCCAGCAATCGGATTATGAAATTTAGTGCGCTCACGGCAAGGCAGCGTTAAAACTCCCGGTTTGTAATTCCTCGACGCTTGGGCTTTCGTGGTCACCCAGGCGGGTAGCGTTAACTGGCGCCGGACAAGAAACGGCAGGGGTTCGGTCCGCGGGGTCAATGGAAGGCTCAGAATAGGCGTGATTTCTACTGGCCTCCAAACGGCATCCCTCAATTAACTTCAACCGACTGACCACAGTCCAACGCGACAGAAAGAAGATCAATGGGCCGTGTTGTAGCCTACGCCTGCCTAGCGCTGAGCATGTCTTTAGTAGGTAGCTATGTAGCTTTGTCCAAACCGCTGGTTGCCGTCCTACCGGTCTTTTTGCTGGCTTGGCTTCGCTTTGGTCTGGGTAGCCTAGCCATGCTGAACTGGCTCAAAAAGCCCGCGACAGAGATGCCCCTGAGCGGCCAGACACGGCGCTTGCTGTTCCTGGAGTCTTTTCTGGGAAATTTTTTGTTTTCGATCTGCATGCTGTTCGGCGTCAGCATGACCAGCGCGGTGACTGCCGGCGTCATCATGGCGGCCATACCGGCCGCAGTGGCCTTGATGAGCTGGTTTTTCTTACGGGAACGCATTAGCGCGCGGATTTGGGGGGCTGTGGTTTGTGCCGTTGTCGGCATTGGACTGGTTTCGCTATCAAAGGATGTGCTCCTGACACCCGGCGCGACCGGGCCAACGGCTGATCTGGCACTAAAAAGCGCGTGGATGGGAAATTTATTGCTGATTGGCGCGGTGCTGTGCGAAGCAGCCTATGCCGTGATCGGGAAAAAACTCACGGGCGTGCTCAGCCCAAAGCGCATCACAGCACTCATCAACCTCTGGGGACTTGCGTTGGTGACACCGTTCGGACTCTGGACCGCGTGGGGGTTTGATTTTTCACGCGTGGCGCTGCCAAGTTGGTTGCTGCTGCTGTTTTATTCGCTGGCTGCCAGCGTGTGGACGGTATGGCTCTGGATGACCGGCCTCAAAACCATCCCGGCCAACCAGGCGGGTGTGTTCACCGTGTTGCTGCCTGTCAGCGCGGCGGCGGTGGGCGTTATCGTATTGGGTGAAAGACTCAACAGCGCGCAGATCGGCGCATTCGCTATTGCCCTGATGGGGGTGGTGCTGGCGACCTTTCCCCAACGCGGCCTGATCCCATCGGATCGTGGTGCGGCACGGCATTGATCTCACCCGGATCACACCGAGCCCAAGCATCAAGCATCAGGCCTCAGGCAAACAATGCTTTGTACTGCGCGCGCAACAGGTTTTTCTGCACTTTTCCCATCGTGTTGCGAGGCAGCTCGCTGACTACAAAACAGTGCTTCGGAATCTTGAAATTGGCCAGCTTGGACCTGAGCGTGGCCACAATTTCCTCCGCATCCAGCGCGGCGCCTGGTTTGGGGATGACGATGGCCACGCCTACCTCGCCAAAGTCCGGGTGGGGAACGCCCACCAGCGCGCTTTCAGCTACACCGGGCAATTCATTGATATAGCTTTCAATCTCGGCCGGGTAAACGTTGTAGCCACCGCTGATGATCAGATCCTTGCTACGCCCGACGATAGTGATATAGCCGTCTTTGTCAATCTTTCCCACATCGCCGGTTTTGAAATAACCGTCCGCCGTAAATTCTTCTTTGGTTTTCTCGGGCATGCGCCAATAGCCCTGAAAGACATTCGGCCCCTTGACCTGAATGTCGCCAATCTCGTCAGTGGTTAAAAGCTGGCCGTCATTACCCCGCACGCGCAGGCTGGTGCCGGGCAGCGCAAAACCCACGGTACCGCCTCGCCGCTCGCCGCCCTCGTAAGGATTGGAGGTCAGCATGGCGGTCTCGGACATGCCATAGCGCTCCAGAATGGTGTGGCCGGTGCGCTGTTGCCAATCGCCAAAGGTTTCTATCAACAGGGGAGCGGAGCCCGCGATAAATAAGCGCATGTTGCGGCACGCTTCAATGTCTAGCCCCGGCTCGGCCAGCAGACGCACATAGAGCGTTGGAACGCCCATGAACACGGTGGCTTCGGGCAATTTTTTGAGCACCAACTTAGGGTCGAACCTGGACAGCCAAATCATTTTGCTGCCATTGATCAGGGCGCCATGAATAGCCACAAACAAACCATGCACGTGAAAGATGGGCAAGGCGTGAATCAGGACGTCGCCTTTCTTCCAACCCCAGTAGTCTTGGAGAACCTGCGCATTGCTGAGCATATTGCCGTGCGACAGCATCGCACCCTTGCTGCGGCCGGTGGTACCGCTGGTGTACAAAATCGCAGCCAGGTCATCCTCTTGCATAACGGCTACCTGATGCTGATCACTGCAGTGCGCAGCCCGATCAAGCATGGATCCGCTTCGGTCATCGTCGAGCGTGAACACATTCTGCGTACCGGCCTTGAAGGCGATCTTGCTGACCCAGCCGAAGTTGCGGCTGGTGCACACCACCACTGCCGGCTCCGCATTGCCAATGAAGTATTCAACCTCGGCGCTTTGGTAGGCAGTATTCAACGGCAAAAATACATAGCCGGCACGCAAGGTTGCCAAGTAAAGCATCATGGCTTCTACCGATTTTTCAACCTGCACCGCCACCCTGGACCCGGCAGGTAGCCCTAACGATTGGAGCAGGTTGGCCATCATGGCTGTAGCACGCTCCAGATCCTCCCACGAATAGCGCAGTCCGCTGTCGGTCTCAACGGCTACCGCATCCAGCGCGGCGGGGAAAGCAGCACGAAGGGCCGCAAACAGGTTATGGTTTTTCATACAAATCAGGGCTGCCGGATGATTAAAAATAAAGCGTTTGGTTTAGCGAATAAATCGGGGTGAGCGCTTTTCAATGAACGCCATCACGCCTTCACGATGCTCAAAAGAAGCCGCATATTGATACGCCTTTGCGATTAGATCTGTAGCCTCTTGTACAAGAGGGAAAGGCGCTAGTGCCCTTAACGACTGCTTGTTCATGCGCGCGGCCTGCGGCGCCAACCGGCTGATGCGGCCAGTGCACTCCAGCGCTGCAGCGCCCACCTCACCCGCAGGCACCACTTTGCTCAGAAAACCGCGCTGCTTCATCTCGGCGGCGTCGAGTACAGCTGCTGACAGCAGCATTTCCCGTGCGGTCAATTCCCCTACCGCATGCAGAACCAGCGCAGCCTCGCGGGGTGCCATGGGAAAACCAAGCTTGGCGATCGGCGCGCCAAACCGGGCGGTCGCGCTGGCAATCCGGATATCACAACAACTGGCAATTTCTAAACCGGCACCCATGCAGTTGCCTTCAATCTGAACCACGATCGGCACGTCGCAGTCGAGTACGGACTGCAAGCCGCCCCATACGTCACCTTCATGAAAGTCGCGCAGATCGGCTTCATTGAAGCGGAAACCGGAATATTCGGAGATGTCACCCCCCGCACAAAACTGTTCATCGTGACCTCGAATGAGTACGCAATGCAGTTCCGTGCGGTGCTGGATAGACGCAAAAACAGCGCGCAATTCCCGCCACATGACGCGCGACATGGCGTTGAACCTAGCTGGATGCGAAAGTGTTACCCGGGCCACCGAGTCAACAATACTCAGCAAGACCTCGCCGCTCATGGTTTCGCCACAACAGCGCCCATGACGGCGTCGGGTAGCGCAGTCGCGATGCCTGGAAACACGCAAATCAAAACAACCGCCAGCAGCATCAACACCACAAAAGGGAGCACGCCCCAAATGATGTCCTTGAGCGGAATATCCGGTGCGATGTTCTTGATAACGAAGAGGTTCAGGCCCACAGGGGGATGAATCAGTCCGGTTTCCATCACGATGGTCATCAGCACGCCAAACCAGATCAAATCGAAGCCTGCAGCCTTGAGCGGCGGCAAGATGATAGGCGCAGTCATCAGGATGATACTGACCGGTGGCAAGAAGAAGCCCAGCAGGATCACCATTACCAGCACCGCCGCAAGCAATATCCACCTCGACAGCTGCATGCCAACCACCCACTCCGCTGTCGACTGACTGATATGCAGAAAGCTCATGACATAAGAGAACAACAGCGACATACCGATGATCAGCATCAGCATCGTCGATTCCTTCAGCGTCGCGGTGAGGATCGGCGCCACATCGCGCGGCCGCCAGACGCCATAAATGACTGCAATCAGAACCAACGCAAGCAACGCGCCCAGACCAGCCGTTTCGCTTGGCGTGGCAAAGCCGCCGTACAAGGCCACCATCACGCCCACCAGCAAAAGCACGAAAGGGACGACACGCGGCAGCATCTCGAACTTTTCGCGGGTCGTGAAGCTTTCATGCGCCAGCAGTGCCGAGGCTGTACCTGAACGCTTGTATTCGGCTTCTGCAAGCTTGTATTCTTTGCGATAGCGCAGCACCGCATAGCCGGCGAACAACGTCACCAGCAACACACCGGGAAAAATGCCAGCGAGAAATAGCCGCCCCAGTGACTGCTCGGCCGCGACCGCGTAAAGAATCATGGTGATCGACGGTGGCAGCAAAATACCGAGCGTGCCACCCGCCGCGATGATGCCCGCCGCAAAACCTGGTGAATAGCCGCGCTTTCGCATCTCCGGAATTCCGGCGCTGCCGATCGCCGAGCAAGTGGCGGGGCTCGATCCTGCCATCGCCGCGAACAGCGCGCAGGCAAACACATTGGCAATACCCAAACCGCCGGGGATACGCCCCATCCACACGTGCATCGCCGCATACAGGTCTTGACCCGCTCGCGACCTGCCTATCGCAGCACCCTTGAGAATAAATAACGGAATCGACAACAGCGTGATGCTCGCCATTTCCTCGTAGACGTTTTGCGTGACGGTGTTGAGCGCCGACGCGGGCATGAACAGGTACATAAACAGTACCGCAACGCTACCCAATGCAAATGAAATCGGCGCGCCTGAAAACATAAAAATCAGAGTGACCGCACCAAACAGCAGGCCGAGCGCAAGCATGCTCATGCAGTGTCTCCCAAGTACTTCTTCATAAGCCCATTGACCCCTGCACTAAGTTGCACCAGCAGCTGAAGACTGAGCAGCGTCATGCCGGCAGCCATCAGCCCATACGGAATCCATAGCGGGGGTGCCCACGAAGATGACGTGGTTTGGTGTTCTGCCCATGCCTCGTAAAACAGCGTCCATGATTTCCACGCGAAGAAAGTACAGAACGCTGATCCCAAAAGGTCCACAAACATGAGACGGATCTGGTTCAGCGACTTGGGTAACAACCCGGCAATGGCTTCAATGCCCACGTGACCACGCATCGACTGCACGAAAGCACCGCACAAAAAGGTGGCACCAACCAGGCAAAACACGGCGGCTTCGTCCTGCCAGTCGGTAGACGCTTGCATCACGTAGCGAGAGATCACACTGTAGGTAAGTACCAGCGAGGCGACCAACAGCGCGACCATGCCAAGGATCACCAGGAGCTGATTAATCCACAACAGCATGCGCGCCAACGGTTGCAAAAACCGGGGCGTGTCGGGATCGACGCCGATGAACACCGACCCGATGTTGATTCCTCCGCTCATAACAATTTTTGCGCGGCCTTCAAAAGCGCAGCGCAGGACTCACTCTTCTCGTTGAAGTCTTTCCACGCGGTCTCGCGCGCAATAGCCTGCCATTTTTTCAAGGTGGCTTCGTCCATGTCATAGACCTTGGCGCCGGCCTTTGCGTAAATCTCTGCGGCGATCTTGTCGTCTGCGCGGGCGGCATCACGGGCGAAGGTTTCAAGCTCAGCACCCACCGCCATCACCACGTCCTGTTGCGCCTTCGGCAGCTTGCTAAACACCGCCTTTGAAATCATCAGTGGCTCAAACATGAACCAGTAGGTCTTATCGCGTCCAGAAGTCAGATGCTTGGCAATTTCTTCGAGCTTGAACGAGATAAAACTTGTACTGGAAGTCATTGCCGCGTCCATCGCGCCGGTTTGCATTGCGGCGTAAATTTCGTTCGAAGGCAAGGTGATGACCGAGGCGCCGGCCTGCTTGAGCATCATGTCCATCTCGCGGCTGCCGCCTCGCACTTTCAGGCCCTTGGCGTCACTGGGGACCAGCAGCGGCCGACTCCGACTGGCGACACCGCCGGCTTGCCACACCCAACTGACAATAACCACGCCTTTCTCGTCGAGTACTTTGGAAAGCAGTCTGCCCACATCTGCAGTCTTCCAGGCCGCGCCTTGTTCATAGCTTGGCACCAATGCCGGCATCAATCCAATATTGGTCTCGGGAACTTCACCGCCGGCATACGACAACGGCACCAAGCTCATGTCAAGTGCACCCTTGCGCATTGACGAGAACTGGGCATTTGTCTTCATCAGCGATGAACCGGGATAGACGGATGCCTTGAGCGCACCGTCCGTTCTTTTTTCGACCTCGGCGGCAAACCGTCGACACAGGCGATCACGAAAGTCGCCTTCTGTCAGCGTCCCGCCGGGAAACTGGTGGGAGATTTTCAAGCCCCCAGCCGATTGAGCCCACGCGCCGTCAGCTAGCGCGCCGAAAGCGGAGCTGCCCACCGCGTTAATAAAATTGCGTCTTGTTAAAGTCATTGTTGTCTCCTGAACCGAGTGAAGGGATGTAAGCGCTTTTACTTAAAGCCATCTAGCAAGAAATTTTGTACGGTCCCTGATACGGGAATGTTCCCTTTCGCGAGCAGCGCTCGATGCTTGTCCAGGCGTTTCAAGTCGTAGAGATAATTCACCATCAGACCGTAAGATTGCTTTAGCCCTTTGGGCGAAGGATCGCCGGCCCAGTTGAGCCGCTCGATACGCGCGCCGTTACCCAGATGAAAGCGCGCCACCGGATCCATGGGTTTGCCCTCGTCTAACAGCCGCCCAAGGTAGTGTGCGGCGCATTGCAGCAGCATCTGACGGATGAGCGACTTCTCAGGCAAAGCCAGTGCACCTTCGGCGGCGGTCAAAAACTGCGCGGCAGTCAGCGCTTCAACCCCTACAGAACGGCCCAGCGCAGCACGCTCTTTACTGCCCATTTTTTCCAGCACGATCGCAGCATTCTTGCTTAACCAACTCCGAAAGCCCGGGATGGGCGAGAGCGTGGCAAACGTCTTTAATTTTGGAAACTCTTCCTTAAGCGTTTCGACCACACGTTTGATCAGTGAGTCTCCAAAGCTCACGCCGCGCAAGCCGGTCTGGGTGTTGCTGATCGAATAAAAAATGGCCGTGGTGGCTTTTTTCAGGTCGGCCGCGGCAGCGAGCTCATCAAGTAAAGGCATGATGTCGCTGGACATCTCGTCCGCCAGCGCGACTTCGACAAAGATCAGCGGTACATCGGGGAGGCGGGGGTGAAAAAACCCATAACAACGCCGATCGCTGCCCAACCGGTTCTTGACATCGGCCCAACCCTTGATGGCATGCACCGCTTCGTACTTGATGAGCTTTTCGATCATTGAGGCAGGAGAATCCCAGCTGATGCGGCGCAATTCGAGAAAAGCGACATCGAACCAGGTTGAAAAGAGGTTTTCCAATTCCGCATCAAGAGCAAGTAAGCGCTTATCGGATTTCAGGTAGGGCAGCAACTCGGCTCGCATGTCCACCAGAAACTGTATGCCTTCTGCAAACACCGAAAACCGCTGCAACAAACGTGTCCGCGGCGAGACAAAAGCGCGGCGCAGCCGAATCTCGGCCTGCCCTTCCTCGGGGCTTCCCAACGCAGCTTCATAGAGCTCCCGCGCCGCAGCCACCTTTTCAACTTTCGGTCCGAACTGCTCGCTCATCAGCAGCCACGCGTCGTAGCGCTGCTCCGCAGTAGCGCCTGCATACCAGGCGGCGATGCCTTTGGCGCGCCGTCCGCCCTCCACTTCGCTCACGTGCGGGTCTACGACCGCTTGCAACTCGGTCAGGGTGCGGCGCAAAACGCGCGGAGACAAGGCTTCTTGCTTGCGCCGCAGCGTCGCTTGCAGGCGTTCACGCGTACTGCGATCCGCCGGTGTGGTCGCGGACGCTGTGCTTTTTGGCGCTACTGCCGATTTTTCTGCGGCTGCTGTTGCGCCTGGCACCGTTTTCGATGACGATTTTTCGGTCGCTGTAAATCGCGAAACGCCGCGGCTGATCCAGTCTGCGGCGCTCATGAAGCCACCCGTGAACGCTGGCTGCAGGTCAGCTCGCGCAGAGCTTCGCGCTGGCGTGTCAGGTGCGTGCGCATGGAGGCTTCTGCGCCCTCACTGTCCCGGTTTTTTAACGCCGCAAACACGGCCAGGTGTTCCGACAGGCTTTGCGCCAAACGCCCAGGCGCATGCAGTTGCTGCAACCGCGCAAGCTTCAGAATTTTCCGCAAATCAGCAATGGTCTGCGCCAGCCAGCGGTTGTTGGCAAGCAAAATGATGGCTTCATGAATAGCGAAATTGGTGGCGTAGTAATCGTTGATGCGACCAGCCAGTGCATGGCCGTTCAGCCGCTCGTGCAACGTCGTGAGGGCCGCCAGGTCGGCATCGGTCGCATTGCGTGCTGCCTCATACGCGCAGCGACCTTCAAGCAGCGCAATAACCGGAAAAATCTCGTCCAGATCCTGCTCGGTCACTTCATTGACGAAGCAGCCCCGCCTCGGCTCGTGACGCAGCAGTCCTTCTGCCGTCAACACCTTAAGCGCCTCACGCAAAGGGGTGCGGGAAATTTGCAGGCCCTCGCACAGGGCGGCCTCGTCCAGAAAGCTACCGGGCGCCAACTGCCCCGCGAAAATCTGCTCACGCAAGGTGCCGGCAACTTCCTGATGCAGTGAATTCGGGACAAGGCGCATAACGTGAACTCCCTAAACTGGCTTGATGTAAGAACCACTACGGGTCGCTATGAGGTAGTCGCTCAGGTAGCGGCCCTCCTCAAACAGGGGGGCGATTCGCACGCGCCGTTAGCGACCCGGCTTACACCACATAGTTAATCCGTAATTTCAAATAATTACAGGTAATTATCAAGAACCAGGAATTCAAAATCAAGCCGCTTGCGCCACAAAATCACAGGTAGAAACCCGCCCCTTCAGTCTTTCGTCGGCCTGAAGGTTGGGGCCTGAAAGCAAGCGTGATTGCCATCAAATAAATAGCTTGTCAAAAGGCATTTAGTTTGACCTCACCTCGCCTGGAAGCCCAAATCCAGAGCCAAATACCCGCAGCGATCATGGGCAGGCAGAGCCATTGGCCCATGCTCATGCCCAGGGCGAGGATTCCGAGAAAGTCATCGGGCTCGCGGAAAAACTCGGCGATAAAACGGAACACGCCGTAGCCCACCAGGAAGGCTCCCGAGACCTGTCCCACCTTGCGCGGCTTGCGGGCGTAAAGCCACAGCAGGACAAACAGCAGCAGGCCTTCCATCAAAAACTGGTAGATCTGAGATGGATGGCGGGGAAGCATCGAGCCGCTGTTGGGAAATACCATGCCCCAAGGAAGATCAGGGTCGCTGAAACGTCCCCACAACTCACCATTGATGAAGTTTCCCACCCTTCCTGCAGCCAGCCCCGTTGGCACGCAGGGAGCAATGAAGTCCATCACCTGCAGCCAAGGCCGGTGCCGCGAGCGCGCAAACCACACTTGAGAAACCAACACGCCCAGCATGCCGCCATGAAAACTCATGCCGCCTTGCCAAACCGCCAGAATTTCTAGCGGATGGGCCAGGTAGTAGCCCGGCTTGTAAAAAAGACAATACCCCAATCGCCCGCCAATGACCACGCCCATCACACCCAGGAACAGGATGTCTTCGATGTCCTTGCGCGTCCAGGCTCCTTGGCCCGTGATGGACACATAAGGCTCGTGTCGGAGACGTAAAGTGGCCAAAAAAAAGAACAAACCAAAGGCCGCCAAGTAGGTCAGACCGTACCAATGAATGCCGAACGGTCCGATCTGAAGGGCAATGGGGTTGATTTGTGGATAAATAAGCATGGGGGTATTTTGCACGCAAGTGGTTACCGCAAACGATGCAAAACCTTCACTCGGCCGATTGGCCGATAAATGCAACGAAGCGCGCTAGCACCGGGTTTGCGCTCGTATTGGACCAAATCAAACTGGTTTCGCATCCAGGAACTTCAGTCGGATGGGCCTTGCCAGGCCGGGTACTGCCCGCCCGGCCTTTCGTTCTACCGATAACGTTAGCCGGTGGCTTGGTTGAAAACAAAGTCCGGTAAACCACCCCTGGCCGCTGGAACTGCCGCACGCTGTCAGGCACCCAGGCGATCCCGAGGCCCGCAGACACCAGATTCACGATGGTCTGCATCTGGATGGCTTCCTGCGCCACGCGTGGCAGCTGGCCGGAGGCGTGGTACATCGCAAAAATCGCATCGTAGAGCGAAGGCAGGATGCGCCGTGGAAAAATTACCAGCGGCTGCTCGATCAGGTCGTCAAGCGTGATCCTGTCCTTGGCTGCAAGGTCGCTTTGCTCGGGCACAGCCACCACCAGCGGGTCTTGAGCAATGCGCCGGCACACCAGGCCAGGCGGCGCAAATCCCGGCGAATGCAGCATGAAGCCTGCATCAATTTCACCGCGCTCAAAGGCCTGGAGCTGGACATCGCCGGTGGCTTCAATCAGTTCAAGCTGCACCTTGGGATGTTGTTCGCGAAAAGCACGCACCCAGCCCGGCAGCAAATCAAACCCGACCGTGGAAACAAAGGCAAGCCGCAATCGTCCCGCTTCGCCGTCGGCACTTGCGCGCGCATAAGCTGGCAGGGCGTAGGCGCGCGTGAGCAAATCGCGCGCCTCGGGTATCAACGCCATACCTGCAACCGTAAGCTCGACACTTCGTTTGGTACGGTCAAACAGTTTGAGTCCCAACAACACCTCAAGCTGTGCGATGGCCTGGGTCAGGGGCGGCTGCGTCATGTTCAGGCGCCGGGCCGCACGGCTGAAATGGAGTTCTTCAGCCACAGCCAGAAACTGGCGCCAAAGACGGAGCTCAATCAAAGGCGATTTGAGGAAATCAGTCACAAGGTCTGTCATATGCAATGCATATTAATACACTACAAATAATGGATTGGTAAGAATCAATCAAAGCACGCATACTTGGCTTTCCTAACAAACTCCTCACAAAACGCCCCATGGAAAATAAAACCATCCAGCTCAATCCCCGCAGCAAAAATATCACCGAAGGCAAAGCGCGCGCACCCAATCGTTCCATGTTCTACGCCATGGGCTATGAGGCAGCGGACTTCAAAAAGCCGATGATCGGTGTTGCCAACGGGCACAGCACCATTACGCCCTGCAACAGCGGCCTGCAAAAACTGGCAGATGCGGCCATTGCCGCCATTGAAGAAGCTGGTGGTAATGCGCAGGTTTTTGGCACACCCACCATTTCCGACGGCATGGCCATGGGCACCGAGGGCATGAAGTACTCGCTGGTGAGTCGCGAAGTTATTTCCGATTGCATCGAGACCTGCGTACAGGGTCAATGGATGGACGGCGTGCTGGTAGTTGGCGGCTGCGACAAGAACATGCCGGGCGGCCTGATGGGGATGTTGCGCGCTAACGTGCCCGCCATTTTTGTCTATGGCGGCACGATACTGCCAGGCCACTACAAAGGCAAAGACCTCAACATCGTGAGCGTGTTTGAAGCCGTGGGCGAAAATGCTGCGGGCCGCATGAGCGATGAAGACCTGCTGGAAATCGAACGCCGCGCCATTCCCGGCACCGGAAGCTGCGGCGGCATGTACACGGCCAACACCATGTCCAGCGCGTTCGAGGCTCTGGGCATCTCCCTGCCTTACTCCAGCACCATGGCCAATCCGCACGACGAAAAAGTGAACTCTGCCAGGGAGTCCGCCAAGGTCTTGGTCGAAGCGATCAAGAAAGACATCAAGCCGCGCGACATCGTCACCAAAAAATCTATTGAAAATGCGGTCGCCGTGATTATGGCCATTGGCGGCTCGACCAATGCCGTGCTGCACTTTCTGGCCATCGCGCATGCCGCGGGGGTGGAATGGACGATTGACGACTTCGAGCGGGTGCGCCAGAAAACGCCGGTATTGTGCGACCTGAAGCCTTCCGGACAATACCTCGCGGTTGACTTGCATCGCGCCGGAGGCATTCCCCAAATTATGAAAATGTTGCTGGCCGCCGGTCTATTACATGGGGACTGCCTGACAATTTCCGGGCAGACTATTGAACAAGTGCTCAAGGATGTGCCCGCTGTGCCGCGTGCAGATCAGGACGTCATTCGTCCTATAGGTAACCCCATGTACGCGCAAGGTCACCTGGCGATTCTTAAAGGCAATCTCTCGCCCGAGGGTTGTGTGGCCAAAATCACCGGTTTGAAAAATCCCGTCATGACAGGCCCGGCCCGCGTGTTTGAGGACGAACAATCCGGACTCGCGGCTATTCTGGCCGGAAAAATTAAGGCAGGTGACGTGATGGTCTTGCGCTACCTGGGCCCCAAAGGCGGCCCCGGCATGCCCGAAATGCTGGCGCCCACCGGCGCGCTGATTGGCGCGGGGCTGGGAGAAACTGTCGGTTTGATTACCGATGGCCGTTTTTCCGGCGGCACTTGGGGCATGGTGGTCGGCCACGTCGCGCCGGAAGCCGCTGCCGGTGGCAACATCGCGTTTATCAGGGAAGGCGACTCCATCACGATTGACGCCCACCGGCTTGTGCTGCAATTGAATATCAGCGACGCTGAGCTGGAAAGCCGCAAAATCGGTTGGAAAGCGCCAGCACCGCGATACACCCGCGGCGTGCAGGCCAAGTTCGCGTTTAACGCCTCCAGTGCCAGCAGAGGTGCGGTACTTGACGACTATTAACGGCTGATAACTTATAAGTCAAGCGGGCCCGAGAACCCGGTGAATCACCGGCTTGGGCGGGCTCGCGATTTGGGTAGTAAGACGGTTCTAGTAAGCCGATTAAAAACAGCTGGCTTTATTTCTTTTTTTTGGGCCCCAAGCCCAGGACGGCACGCTGCTTTTCGAGTCGATCCTGCTTTCGCTTATCCATCTTGTTGATTGCCTGCTGCTTGGTGTACCCCGAGGCGTCAGCCCACGTCCACCAAGCCGCCGCAAGTGCAAAAGGTAACAACACAATCCACCAGCTTAAGGTGGCGGCCGGACCAAACTCCAGGAATTTCAGGGCTAGCACCACAAGACCGATCAATAAAAAATACACGTGTAACTTCCCGAAATTTTTGCCAGATCAAGTTATTACTACTTGTTGCAGCTCCCAACGTTGCCCCCTGAAACCGGGGTCAACCAGCACCAATACAATGACGTTAAAACACTGTAACCGTATCCGTAACTTTTTTTCTCAGGACGCACCATGAAACGTATTCTTTTAGCAATCGGTTCCGTGGCAACATGTTTTGCAGTGTCAACTCCCGCCTTGGCCGACCTGCAGTTGGCCACCGCCAAAAACTGCATGGCTTGTCACGCCATCGACAAAAAACTGGTTGGGCCTTCATACAAAGATGTAGCCGCCAAGTATGCCGGCCAGAAAGACGCTGCCGACAAGCTCGCAGCGAAAGTCATGAAGGGAGGTTCTGGCGTCTGGGGCCCGGTGCCAATGCCCGCCAATACCCAAGTCAGCCCCGACGAAGCCAAGAAACTTGTGGCCTGGATCCTGACGCAAAAGTAATCAGCCCAATCCTGCTACAAAAAAACCCCGCTTATCTGGCGAGGTTTTTTTGTAATATTTATACTGCGCCAGTTTTTATTCTAAGGGCTGGAGCAGTTCCTACATCGATCGCACCACAAGTGCGCTGTGCACTTCAGTAAGCCTGACCCAACTGATCCAGAATCGCAGGGTTTTCAAGTGTGGAGGTGTCTTGTGTCACGGCTTCACCCTTGGCAATCGAACGCAGCAGCCGGCGCATGATCTTGCCAGAACGGGTTTTGGGCAGATTCTCGGCAAAGCGAATGTCCTTGGGCTTGGCGATCGGACCGATCTCCTTGGCCACCCAGTCCCGCAGTTCCTTGGCAATCCGCTTGCCCTCATCGCCAGATGGCAACGGGCGCTTCAGCACCACGAAAGCACAAATGGCCTCGCCCGTCAGATCGTCCGGGCGACCCACCACCGCAGCTTCGGCCACCAGGTCGGCTTTGGACACCAATGCCGACTCGATTTCCATCGTGCCCATGCGGTGCCCCGAGACGTTGAGCACATCGTCAATTCGCCCGGTAATGCGGAAATAGCCGTTGTCAATATTGCGTACTGCGCCATCCCCTGCAAGATAAAGCTTGCCGCCCATTTCTTCCGGGAAGTAACTCTTCTTGAAGCGCTCTGGATCGTTCCAGATGGTACGGATCATGGACGGCCAGGGGCGTTTTACAACCAGTAAGCCACCCGCGCCGTCGGGAAGATCCTTGCCAGTCTCGTCCACTATCGCCGCCATGATGCCCGGGAGTGGCAATGTGCAACTACCGGGAACCAATGGTGTGGCGCCTGGCAACGGCGTGATCATGTGTCCACCCGTTTCCGTCTGCCAGAAGGTGTCCACGATGGGGCACCGTTCACCCCCGATGTTTTTGTAGAACCACATCCAGGCCGCAGGGTTGATGGGCTCACCCACCGACCCGAGGACACGCAGACTGGACAGATCTGAGCGCGCCGGATGCACTTTTTCGTCAGCTTCAGCCGCCTTGATCAGCGAACGAATGGCCGTCGGTGCGGTGTAGAAGATGGTGCATTTGTGGCGCTCGATCATCTGCCAGAAACGTCCGGCATTCGGATACGTCGGCACGCCCTCAAAGATGATCTGCGTGGCGCCTGCCGCCAGCGGGCCGTAGGTGACATAAGTGTGGCCCGTGATCCAGCCAATGTCGGCCGTGCACCAGAACACGTCGGTCGGCTTCAGGTCGAAGGTCCAGTCCATTGTGAGCTTGGCCCACAACAGATAGCCGCCCGTGGAATGCTGCACGCCCTTCGGCGTGCCGGTCGAACCGGAGGTGTAAAGAATGAACAGCGGATGTTCAGCGCCCACGGATACCGGTGCGCATTCGGTGCTATGACCTGCGAGCGCTTCCGTAAAGGTTTTGTCGCGCCCTGCAACCATGTTGCAGGCCGTGGCTGTGCGCTGGTACACGAACACGGCCCGGATGGACTCGCATCCGCCCATCGCCAAGCCTTCATCCACAATGGCCTTGAGCGGTAATTCCTTGCCGCCGCGCATTTGATAATTGGTCGTAATGACCGCCACGGCGCCTGCATCGATGATGCGTTCCTGCAGCGCTTTGGCCGAGAAGCCGCCGAACACGACGCTGTGGGTGGCGCCAATGCGCGCACAAGCCTGCATGGCGATCACACCTTCTAGCGTCATAGGCATGTACACCAAAACCCGATCGCCCTTCTGGATACCTTCGGCCTTTAGCGCATTGGCAAATTGGGAGACGCGTGCCAGCAATTCCTTGTACGTGGTTTTGGTGACCGTCCCATCGTCGGCCTCAAAAATCACCGCGGTTTTATTTTCTACCGGGGTGCCCATGTGCTTATCCAGGCAATTGGCAGAGGCATTGAGTTCGCCATCCGCAAACCACTTGTAAAAAGGCGCGTTAGATTCATCAAGGGTCTGGGTAAACGGCTTATTCCAAACCAGATTTTCTCGCGCGAGGCGAGCCCAAAAGCCTTCGAAGTCCTTCTCGGCTTCCGAACACAGCGCGTAGTAAGCGTCCATGCCCGATATACGGGCAGCTTTAACCATGGCATCGCTGGGCGGGAACACGCGATTTTCAACCAACATAGACTCCATGGAAGAGCGGGCGGTAGTCATTGATTTTGTCTCCTTTTGGTCATTGAATGCGTGATACTTTCGTGCTTCGCACTTACATGCCACTGACTGGCTTGAACCTTACAATTTTCAAAAAGCGCGGCAGCGTTCCGCGCCGCTCAATTTGATCACTGCCGCTCTTGAGAAGGCAGAACTCGCCTCGCGAGCGCCTTCCCCTTGTCTCGTGAGCTAACTTTATTGCTGCGATTCGTTCACGGTCGTTGCCACTTTACCCGGATTTGCTTCAAGCGCAAAGCGTCTATAAGGCGCAGTCTCCAATGGCACTGTTGAAGCTCCTATCAGCAAAAAGCGACCTCTGGCATGCTCGATCAACGGCGCAGAAAGGAAAGTTGCCAACGACCATTGCGAACAGGGCAGCGCCTATACCTTGTCCGCTCTAGTCCCCACCATATCGCCCGGTACTACCCACCGGTCAAATTGTTCGCCCGTCACATAGCCGGAGGCCAGAGCAGCTTCTCGCAAGCTGCTGCCTTCCTTGTGCGCTTTTTTGGCGATGGCTGCGGCCTTGTCGTAACCAATGTGGGGATTCAGCGCGGTCACCAGCATCAGCGACCGGCTTACGAGTTCCGTGATGCGCTCCTGGTTGGGCTCGATACCGACCGCGCAGTGGTCGTTAAAACTCACCATGCCGTCGGCCAATAGGCGCACGCTTTGCAGGAAGTTGTATGCAATCATGGGTCTGAATACATTCAGCTCGAAGTTACCCGATGCACCGCCGAAGTTGATGGCAACATCGTTGCCAAACACTTGGCAGCACAACATGGTGAGCGCTTCGCTTTGAGTCGGATTGACCTTACCCGGCATGATGGACGAACCCGGCTCATTCTCCGGGATGCTTAACTCACCAATGCCGCTCCGCGGACCGCTCGCCAACCAGCGCACGTCGTTGGCGATTTTCATCAGGCTGCCAGCGAGCGTTTTCAGTGCCCCATGCGCATGAACCAACGCATCGCAGGAGGCCAGCGCTTCGAACTTGTTCGGCGCCGTGATGAAAGGTAGACCCGTCATTCGCGCCAACTCTGCCGCCGCTTGCTCAGCGTAGCCAGCAGGCGCGTTCAACCCAGTGCCTACGGCTGTGCCGCCCAGTGCCAGTTCGCAGAGGTGTGGAAGCGCTGCCTGCACGTGCTTTTCGCCCTGCTCCAGTTGCGTTGCGTAGCCAGAAAACTCCTGCCCCAACGTCAGCGGCGTCGCGTCCTGCAGATGCGTACGGCCGATTTTCACGATGTTGTCGAACTCCCTGGCTTTGTGCGCCAGCGTGGTGCGCAGCTTCACGATGGCCGGGATCAATTGGTTCGTGATCGCTACCACGGCCGAGACATGCATGGCGGTTGGAAATACATCGTTTGACGACTGGCTGCGGTTGACATCGTCGTTCGGGTGAACCAATCGCGCCTCGCCTCGCGCGCCGCCGAGCAGCTCGCTGGCACGGTTGGCCAGTACCTCGTTGACGTTCATGTTGGTTTGCGTGCCGGAGCCCGTTTGCCAGACCACCAACGGGAACTCGCCGGGATAGTTGCCCGCAATCACTTCGTCGGCGGCGCCGATGATTGCGCGGGTTTTTTGATCATCCTGCAAACCCAATGCGTGGTTGACGACCGCTGATGAGCGTTTGATCTGAGCCAAAGCGCGGATGATCTCACGCGGCAGCTGTTCCCCAGAAATATCGAAATTCTGCAAGGATCGCTGCGTCTGCGCGCCCCACAGGTGGTTGGCTGGCACTTCGATAGGCCCGAATGTATCGCGCTCAGTTCGCGTGTTTGTAGGTGAACTCATGGTGTTGGCGTGACCTGTCAAAATAGAGGATTACGGCTTTTTAGCATAGCCTTTAATAAAAGCAACTCTCACTGGGTGGAGGTTGCACCACTTTCCGAAACGCCATGACCACGATCATCACGCAAGCCGATCTCATTGAATCCGTTGCCGCTGCCCTTCAGTACATCAGCTATTACCACCCCGCCGATTACATTGCCCACCTGGCGCGCGCCTACGAGCGCGAGCAAAGTCCAGCCGCCAAGGACGCGATTGCCCAAATTCTGACCAACAGCAAAATGAGCGCCACCGGCCACCGCCCGATCTGCCAGGACACCGGCATCGTCAACGTCTTTTTGAAAGTTGGCATGGACGTGCGCTGGGACGGCTTTACGGGCAGCCTCGACGATGCCATCAATCAAGGCGTGCGCCAGGCCTACAACCACCCCGACAACACCTTGCGGGCATCGGTGGTCGCTGATCCGCAGTTCAACCGCAAAAACACCAAAGACAATACCCCTGCCGTGATCTTCACCGAGCTGGTGCCTGGCAACACCATTCACGTCACAGTGGCGGCCAAAGGCGGCGGCAGCGAGAACAAAAGCAAGCTGGCGATGCTCAATCCCGGCGATTCAGTGGTTGACTGGGTGCTCAAGACCGTGCCCACCATGGGCGCTGGCTGGTGCCCTCCCGGCATGCTGGGAATAGGCATTGGCGGCACCGCTGAAAAAGCCGTCCTAATGGCCAAGGAAAGCCTGATGGACGACTTGGATATGTACGAGTTGCAAGCCAAATCCGCCTCCGGCTCAGCGCTCACCAATACCGAAACCCTCCGCCTGGAGTTGTTTGAAAAAGTCAACGCGCTGGGGATAGGGGCGCAAGGCCTGGGCGGTCTGACCACCGTGCTTGACGTCAAGATCAAGCTCTATCCAACCCACGCAGCCAGCAAGCCGGTGGCCATGATCCCGAACTGCGCGGCGACGCGCCACGCACATTTCGTACTCGACGGCAGCGGTCCGGTGTACCTCACCCCGCCGTCGCTGGATCTCTGGCCCGCCGTCAACTGGACGCCTGATTACGTGAAGAGTAAAAAGGTCAACCTCAATACCCTGACCAAGGAAGAAGTGGCCAGCTGGAAACCGGGCGATACCTTGCTGCTCAACGGCAAAATGCTGACCGGTCGCGACGCCGCGCACAAACGAATCGCCGACATGCTGCTCAAAGGCGAGAAGCTGCCGGTCGACTTCACCAACCGTGTGATTTATTACGTCGGGCCGGTCGACCCCATCAAAGGCGAGGCGGTTGGTCCTGCCGGTCCCACGACAGCGACCCGCATGGACGGGTTCACCGAGATGATGTTGGCCCAGACCGGCTTGATTTCCATGGTCGGAAAAGCCGAGCGGGGTCCGGTCGCCATCGAGGCCATCAAGAAGCATCAGAGCGCTTACCTGATGGCGGTCGGCGGTGCGGCTTACCTGGTTTCCAAGGCTATCAAGCGCGCGGAAGTCGTGGGCTTTGCCGACTTGGGCATGGAAGCGATTTACGAATTCGACGTCGTGGACATGCCGGTTACCGTGGCGGTTGATTCAGGCGGCACCAGCGCGCACATCACCGGCCCGGCTGAATGGCAGAAAAAAATCGCCACGGGCGAGTTCAAATCGATTCCTGTGACCAGTGTCTGAAAAAGGCAAGGTGAAAAGCGCTTGACGAACCGGGCCATCGGAGTTTTTGACAGCGGCATCGGAGGCCTGAGCGTCTTACAGGCGCTGAGAGTCAAGTTGCCACATGAAAACTTCATCTACATCGCCGACAGCGGCCACTCCCCCTACGGTGAGCGAGACGAAACGCATGTGCTGGCCCGCTCCCGCGCTATCGTCAACCATCTCGTCGGCCAAAACGTCAAGGCGCTGGTAATCGCCTGCAATACCGCCACGGCGGTGGCTATTCACCTGCTGCGCGAAGAATACCCGGAGCTGCCGCTGATTGGCGTGGAACCCGCCCTCAAGCCCGCCGTCGCGCTCAGCAAAACCGGTCACATCGGTGTCATGGCCACTCGCAGCACACTCGGCAGCGCTAAATTCCAGGCACTGCTGAATTCAATGACGGCACGCGCCACCTTTGTCGTCCAGGCTTGCGATGGCTTGGCGGACGCCATTGAACGCAGTGTCGAAACTGAAGACACTTCAAAAATAATAGCACTGTGTACCCAATATGTGGGCGCCATGGGCCTACTCGGAAACAACAGCGGTCAAATAGACAGCCTGGTTTTGGGGTGCACGCACTATCCGTTTGCCAGCGAACATCTGCGCACCCTGCTGGGCCAAGATGTCCAAATTGTTGACAACGGCGAGGCGGTCGCACGCCAGACGCAGCGTCTGGTACAGACCATGCAGGTCGAACCACACCCTGCTTCATTGGCCGCCCCGGGCTCGGTCAGCCTGTTTTCTACAGGCCCGCCACAAACCTTGCAGGCGGCGGCCCGGCGCTGGTTGAGCCTGACCGTTCCTGTCGGCCAGCTCTCCTTTTGAGCGCCTGAAACGCTGGTCTTGGCGCGGCGAGCTGGCCCCTCGAACTTAATCAGGAATCGTCAATACGCCGCCGGCGAAGGTAATGGCATCGCTGCTGCCCGGAGTCGCCGCGATGTTGGGTACATTCGCTGCCGTAATGGGGGGTGCCGATCCTGATGTGCCGCCACGGGGCACGGTGCGTACCACTTGCGATGGTGGCAAAGGCGTTCCACTGCGCAGGTTGGCCAGCATCAGGTCCAGGGCTCGCACAAGATAAATATGTAAAGGCACAAGACGCGTGTCGTAGCCGGGTAGTGCTATGTTGTCGATGAAGCCGTCAAAGTGCTGGGCATTGGTCACTTCGTAGTAGTGCAGCTTGCTGGCCGAGCCTTCAGCCAGCTGGTTATTGCCATAGTAGGGGCGCGAAGTGTGATTCACCGGCTCCAGCGTATCCGAGCGACCATGCACGATGATGGCCGGTTTGCCGCGCAGGTTACTGGTCCGGCGCACTTGCGAAATGCTGGTTTGAACCATGGTGCTTTTGGCATCGGTGCCGGTCAGCAGGTTGCGCAGGCAGAGTGCTGCGTCAATATTCAAGTCCTGAGCCCCGGTGGATGGAGAGGTTGACTGTCCATCCAACAAAGGACCGCCCACCGAATTGTTATTGATGATGTTGACGCTTCCCGTGGGAGGAATGCCATTGCCGCTGGCAAACAGCTGAACTGCCGATGTGGTCGCCAATGCGGCGGGCACTCCGGTGACGGCCGTGGTCGCTCCAAAGCTCAAGCCGCACAAATTGTCAGCCACACTGGCTTTAGCATAAGAGTTCGAGTAAGTGACTGCGACTGCCGGAACGGCAAGGGCATAGTGCGACGCATGAAATAGATCACTCTCAGGCTCCCAGCCACTCGCACGCAGCTTGGCCAGTGATTCATCGGCCTGCGCGGCCGGCGTGGTGCTGGTCAGCAAGCCTTTCGCAGCCAAACCGGCACAGCGGTTTTGCGCACGCGTTGCGTTAACAAATCCTAGGCCAGGCGATGCCGCGACCGAGGCTGCCAAAGCGGCACAGGGCTGATACAGGTTAGCAATGGTCACCATGTCCAGCAACCCCTTGCCACTGGAAGCCACGACGGTAGAACCGCGTCGGATGGTGAGCGCCGCATTGGGGGTCACTTGCACCTGAGGTTCGGCAATTGCAATGCCACTTATCAGTCCGCCGGTGTCTTGTTCAGCGGCGGCCAGTGCCGCCCCCGCCCCATTGGAAACACTGGACGCAATCACAATCGTGTTGCCGGGCAACAGGCTTTGCTGTTTGCTGCCATCGCCCTTGCTCGGACCGAACTTTTCGTTGAGCACGTAGAACGCGAACTGCACCGCCTGTAGCGTATTAAGGCCCCAGTCTTTCTCGGGATTTTGCTGGGAATGGGCTTGCTTGAAAGCAAACCGGTTCGGGGTTGCGGTGTTAAAAGCCGCCAGCTGGGTGGCACTCAAACCACTGGTAAATTGCGACGCCGTACCCGCCGTCGCGGCAGACACTACGCGGCCGTCAATCAGGTTGACCTGGTTATTTTGCAAATCATGTGCGCCATTGCCGGTTCCTTTGTCCGCGAAAGCCACTGCACAACCATTTTTGAGACCCCATTCGCCAGAAGTCCCTATTGCACCGTAGATCCCGCGCGAGCCGCTGGAGACCGCTGTCACGATGCAGGGGGCCGCCGTGTTAAAGGTGGCGGGGATCTGCACCATCAGGGTGACATTAAGTTTGCCGGTGCCGTCATCGGCATAAGTAACATGCTCTTCCCCGGCAATGCGGCCCTCACCGGTGCCTGCCACGCCAGCGGCGTTGACATTGGGGCCATACAGCACGCCGTAGCCGCCATTGGGATTCATATCGAGCAGTGCCCGGTAGTTGTTGTAGATGGCGCGGGTGCGCAACTCAGCTGCCGTGGGGTTCGCGGGATCGGCAAAGGCGGGCGCAGCGGCTTGCAGACCGGATTTTCCGAGACCGCCACTCAATAGGTCATTGCTCGTGCCGTCATAGACGGTTTTGTTGATGCTGGTTTTGATAAAGCTCGGCTTGATATTGTCAGCGAGCCCGGGATTGCCGGATCCCGAGTCGCCACAGCCCGAAACTCCCGCTACCAGGAACAAAGCCAACATTTGAGACAAATACAAATTCATTATTACTCCCTGCTTTTTTAATTTACACAAAGTTGCCGAGAGAAAGTAACACGTGAAAAAACGATCAACAAGCGGGTTATTTTGTGAACTTGCATCAAATTGTTTGCAGGAAGTGCGGATCTTTCAGGCAGACGCAACGTCTCCTTTTTTCTACGACGAGGAAAAGTGACGCGGCTATGCGGCGCGATAGCTCAGGCTTTCCAGTCGCAGGCGTGCGATGCGCAAACTATCTTGCGCGGCTAAGGTCTAGAAGCGTCGGAAACAAACCGGCTTGCGCAGGAATGCTTTCAAATTCGCGGCCTGCTGGGCCGGTATCAACGACCGGTCTGGCCGGACTGTCGTCGTCCAGTCATCGGATTTTTTCGTTACACGATGCGACGAGTGGAGCGGAAGGCAACATCCCACAACCCCGTGGTAACGCCAAAGTTGCAAGGTCGGCCGGGCTGGTGATGCATGGCATGCCTCAGTTTGGCGCGGTACAGCCAGCTACCGCTGCGTGCCTTGATGTGATGTACCGCGTGGTGCACCGAGACGTACCAAAGATAACCCAGCATCAACCCTGCCGTTAAACCACCGGCCAGACCGGCATCTGTGCTCCCCCAAAGCAGTAGCGCGAGGCCCGCAAAAAGAGACACGCTTAGCCAAGTGGGGGTGCCAACCAGGTCGGTCGGACGAGCATGGTGCAAGTCATGCAGCCCTTTGAAGGGTTTCAGGCGGTGAAGAATATGCCGGTGCAACAGGTACTCCAGCAGTGTCCAGAGAAACACACCTGCCACAAAGACAAGCAGCCCTTCCCAGCGCTGATTCGAGGCGGTGGTTCTGAAGGCGACCCAACCCAACACGACCAGCAGCAACGGATAGACCACGAAATCAGCGTAGTAGCCGGTTTTACTTAACCTCATGCCGCACTCCTTTCCTTACAGTACTCTTATTCGCCGATTGATGACCGATCAACGCTATCGTGCCAGAGTTTGAGGACCACGCTGAGACGGCACTGTGGCAAGGAGCCCACCGCTTTTCTCGCTCGGTCGGTAGCCGCTGTCCACTCAAGGCCGGGGCAGACTTTCTGCGCTCGCAGCATCCTGCGTGGACTCTTTCCAGCCGCCGCCCAAGGTTTTATACAGCGTGACCTGGCTTTGCAGTTGGGCCAGACGAGTTTGCACCACCGCTTGCCGCGCAGTAAACAGCGAGCGCTGCGCATCCAGCAAATCGAGGGCGCTCGCAATGCCATTCTGATAGCGCAGATCGGACAGTTTGAAACGGACCGCCTCTGCATTCGCCTGCGCCTGCTGAGACTGCAATTGATCGGCCAGCGTCGCCCGCGTGGCAAGCGCATCAGCGACTTCGCGAAAGGCCGTCTGTATCGCTTTTTCATACTGGGCAATCGCGATGTCGCGAGCGACTTTGGCAGAGTCAAGCCCGGCTTGATTGCGTCCAGCGTCAAAAATCGGTAGCACCAACTGGGGTGCCAAGGTCCAGCCCCAAGAACCACTTTTCAAGAGGCCTGACAACTCGTTGCTTGCACTGCCGGCGCCCACCGTCAGCGAAATCCTGGGAAAAAATGCAGCGCGGGCCGCACCAATATTGGCATTTGAGGACAATAAAAGCTGCTCGGCCTGACGGATATCGGGCCGGTGGGTGAGCAGATCAGAAGGCAAACCTGCGGGCACATCAGCCATGGGCTGGGTTTGTGCCAGGCGTGCGGCTTGTTCGCCAGACGTTGGCAATTCATCCCCTAGCGGCTGGCCCACCAGCAAAGTCAGCGCGTTTTCGTCCAGCGCCCTTTGACGTTGCTGCTGGGCGTAGGCCACATGCGCCGCTTCAGTCAGCGACTCGGCCTGACGATAGTCCAACTCAGACGTCACACCGTTATTAAAACGCAGTTTGCTCAGCTTCATGGACTCTTCGCGGGTCGCCAGTGTCTGGCGCGTGATGTCCAGGAGCTCTTCGTCCGCAAGAATGCTCAGGTAGCTATTGGCCACCGCCGCGATCAGACTTATTTGCGCTGTCTTGCGCCCCTCTTCCGTCGCGAGGTACTGGCCCAGCGCCGCTTCTTTCAGGCTCCTAACGCGTCCGAAAAAGTCCAGTTCATACGCCGTGACCGCCAGACCCACGGTATAAAGACTTGTGATGCTACCGCCTGCGGCAGGCGTGCGTGAGCCGCTAAATACGCCGTTGATGCTGGGGAACTGGTCCGCCCGACGAATTTGGTACTGCGCACGCGTCTGCTCGATGTTGAGAACCGCCACGCGCAGGTCACGGTTGTTGGCCAGTGAACGCTCAATCAGGCCTTTGAGATGGCTATCTGGAAAAAAATCTTGCCAGGCCAGGTCAGCAGCCGAATCAGCGTTGGCGGTTACAGGCGCAGCGGCATTTCCATAAGCCGGATAACTTGTTGTAATGGGCGCTGCGGGACGCTGGTAGGACGGTATCAGTGAACAACCGGCCAGTAGCGCGGCAGCGCTTGCCGCGAACAGTTGCAGGCGCTTGGGTTTACGCATGTTCCTCACCTTTGTTCCCTTCATTGTTCTCATGGCCGCCGTCCTGATCGATACCGGCCGCTTTGGCATGATCGGAATACATTTTTCGCTGCCGCTCGCTGCCCTTAAAAAGGCCACGCACCAAAACAAAGAAAATCGGAACAAAAAATACGGACAAGGCTGTGCCGGTCATCATGCCGCCGATCACGCCGGTCCCGATGGCCCGCTGGCTGGCGGAGCTGGCACCAGAAGCAATGACCAGTGGCAGGACGCCCAGCATGAACGCCATCGAGGTCATGACAATGGGCCGAAAGCGCAGATGCGCGGCGGCCAATGCCGACTCGACGACACCTTTGCCCTGCGCCTGCAGATCTTTGGCGAACTCGATGATCAAAATAGCGTTTTTGGCGGACAAGCCGATGATGGTGATCAGGCCCACCTGGAAGTACACGTCGTTGGCATAGCCGCGCAGCAAGGTGGCCAGCAAAACCCCCATGACGCCCAAAGGAACCACCAGAATCACAGCCAATGGGATGGACCAGCTTTCATAAAGCGCGGCAAGACATAAAAACACCGACAAGATAGCGAAGCTATAAAGAATGATGGCTTGCGAGCCCGCTAATTTTTCTTCCCGTGACTGCCCGGTCCATTCGTAGCCGAAGCCTTGCGGCAACTGGGCAGCGAGTTTTTCAATTTCAGCAATCGCGGCACCGGTGCTGTAACCAGGTGCGGCGTTACCACTGATTCGAATTGCAGGGTAACCGTTGTAGCGAATGGTTTGCATGGCCCCCTTGACCCAGCGCGTCGAGGCAAATGCCGACAGCGGTACCTGCTGCCCCCGGCTATTGCCAGCGTTCAATTTGAGCAGGTCATCAGGCTGCATGCGCGCGGGCGCATCGGCCTGGACCACCACCCGCTGCAGCCGTCCCTGGTTCGGAAAATCATTGACGTAACTAGAACCCAAGCCGGTGGATAGCGCGGCGTTAATGGCATCAAAGCTCACACCCAGGGCATTGGCCCTGTCGCGGTCGATATCGATCTCCAACTGTGGCGCGTCTTCCAGCCCGTCGGGTCGCACCTGCGCGAGGATGGGGCTTTTAGCCGCCATGCCCAGCAATTGACCGCGAGCGGCCAGCAAGGCTGCACCGCCCAGCCCAGCGCGGTCCTGCAACCGAAAACTAAAGCCGCTGGCAGTTCCCAGTTCGCGAATCGGCGGGGGACTCAAAGGAAAAATGAACGCATCACGAATCCCCGACAAGGCACCAAAGGCCCGCCCCGCCAAAGCATCCGCAGACTGCCCTTTTGCGGTCCGTTCGGACCAATCCTTCAGTGTCACAAAAGCAAGCGCTGCGTTCTGGCCTTGCCCCGAGAAACTGTACCCCAGCACGCCCACCATGCTTTGCACTTCCGGCTGCTTCAGCATGAAACCTTCCACCTGCTCCATCACCGTGCGTGTGCGCTCCAGCGTGGCGCCTGGCGGCAGCTGAATGTTGACGAGAATATTGCCTTGGTCTTCTGCCGGGAGAAAGGAAGTTGGCAGGCGGCTGTAGACCAGCGCCACCACACCGATGACGGCGACATAAATAATCAGGTAGCGCGCGGCCCGCCGGAGCAGACGCGCCACCAGCCCCTCATACCCTTTGGCCGTGCGTGTAAATCCTCGGTTGAACCAACCGAAAAATCCTGTCTTAGCGTGATGGTGCCCGGCTTCGACCGGCTTGAGCAGCGTCGCGCACAACGCGGGTGTGAGCGAAAGCGCGAGGAAAGCTGAAAAGGCAATCGACGCCAGCATGACGGCGGCAAACTGGCGGTAAATATTGCCGACCGAACCGGCAAAAAATGCCAGCGGTACAAACACGGAGATCAGCACCACCGTCACACCGATGATGGCGCCCGAGATTTGAGTCATGGCTTTGCGCGTCGCTTCAAGCGGCGGCAGGCCTTCTTCGCTCATGATGCGTTCGACGTTTTCCACCACCACGATCGCGTCGTCCACCACGATGCCAATGACCAGCACCATGCCGAACATGGTCAGCACATTGATGGAAAAACCCAGCGCGAGCAGCGTGGCAAAGGTACCGAGCAAGGCAACCGGCACCACGATGGTTGGGATGATGGTGTAGCGGATGTTTTGAAGAAACAAAAACATCACCAAAAACACCAGCACCACCGCTTCGATCAGCGTTTGCGCCACCTGACGGATGGAGATGCTGACAAAGCCCGAGCTGTCGAAAGGAATGGAGTAAGTCACGCCTTGAGGGAAGTAGCGCTTGAGCTCTTCCATCTTGGCGCGAACTGCCTTGGCGGCAGCCAGTGCGTTGCCACTGGGCGTGAGCTGGACACCAATACCGGTCGAAGGTTTGCCATTGAGGCGCGCCGAAGTCGCGTAGTTCTGCGCCCCCAGTTCAATCCGCGCCACATCTTTCAACCGCACGGTCGAGCCATCGGTATTGGCCCGCAGCACCACATTGCCGAACTGCTCGACGCTGGACAGTTGGCCGTTGACAACCACGGTGGCAGCGATGCCCTGCCCCGCGACGTTAGGCAAATCGCCAATCGTGCCAGACGCGATTTGAGCGTTTTGAGCGCGAATAGCAGTCGTCACATCGGTGGCTGACAGCGCGAGCCCGGCGAGCTTGGCCGGGTCTATCCAGATGCGCATGGCACGCTCGGTGCCAAACAACTGAGCCTGACCAATGCCGGGGAGGCGCTGCAGTTCGGGAACCACGTTGCGCGCGGCATAGTCCCCCAGTGCCACGGGATCAATGCCAGGGTTGTCGGACGACAGAATAGTAAACAACAAAAAGTTGGCGTTTGCTTTGTCCACGCGCACGCCTTGCTGCGTGACCGTCTGCGGCAAACGCGGCGCTGCCCGCGACAGCCGGTTCTGCACATCGACCTGCGCCAGATCGGGATTGGTGCCTGGCTCAAAACTCAGAGTGATGTTGCCGTTGCCGTTAGCCTGCGCAACCGCCTCCATATATATGAGGCCCGGCGTACCGTTCATTTCGCGCTCAATCACGCTAAGCACACTGTCTTCGAGCGTACTGGCAGAAGCACCGGGATAATTTGCAGAAACCACAATCGCGGGCGGCGCCACGGGCGGGTACTGGGCGATGGGCAGCTGAGTGATCGCCACCCCACCTACTACCAGAATAAAAAGGGCAATAACCCAGGCAAAGATCGGCCGATCAATAAAAAACTTGGCCATGAAGAGTGTTCCTTATTTAGCGGCGGCGGAAGCAGCCGGTGCGGCAGAACCTGCGGCAGCCGGCGCAGACGCGGTTCCTGCCGGTTGCCAGGGAACCGCCCGCACAGGCGCATTGCCCTGCAGCTTCTGGAATCCATCGACCATGACCTGCTCGCCAGTTTTGAGGCCTTCAAGGACCACCCACTGCGTACCTTTGGCTGAGCCGATCTTGACAAGGCGCGGCGTGACTTTTCCGTCGCTAGCCACCACCATGACCGTATCTCCCTGCGCGGTGCGGGTCACGGCTTGCTGCGGCAAGGTAATGGCGTTGCTGGCTTGGGCCTGCTCCAGCCGCACCCGTACATACAGGCCCGGCAGTAACTGAGCGCTGGGGTTTGGAACTTCGGCGCGCAGGGTGACCTGACCCGTCGTGGCATCAACCGTCAGATCCGAAAACAGCAATCGGCCAAGACGGGGATATTCCGTGCCGTCTTCTAACAAAATACGCACGCTGGCGGCATCAGCGCCGCTAGCTCGCTTGAACTGGCCGGCATCCATCGCGGCGCGCAGCTTCATCACTTCCGCGGCCGATTGTGTGAAGTTGACGTACATGGGATTGATCTGCTGGATCACCGCAAGCTGTGTCGCGTCGCCCTGTCCAACCAGCGCGCCTTCAGTCACCAGCGCGCGGCCAATACGGCCGGATATGGGTGCGGTGACGGCGGCATAGCCCAGGTTGATGGCTGCCGTTTGCACGTTGGCCTTGCCAACAGCGACATCTGCTTCAGCCTGTTTTTGTGCAGCCACGGCGTTGGCGTATTCCTGCTTGCTGATGGCGTTGGCTTCGACCAGGGGTTTGTAACGCTCAGCAAGCCCAGCCGCCTGCACGAGATTGGCCTCGGCGCGCGACTGCCCCGCTTTTGCACTGGAAGCTGCCGCGACGTAAGGTGCGGAGTCAATAGTGAACAGCGGCTGACCCGCTTTCACGTCACTGCCCTCTCGAAACAAACGCTTTTGCAAAATACCGGTTGCGCGAGCCCTCACCTGCGCTATGCGTGAGGCCTCGAGGCGACCCGGCAGTTCAGTCACCAAACCGACATCGCCCTGCGTCACAGTCACCACGCCCACCTGCGCCGGAGGCGGCGCTTTGGCACCCGGGGCACTGACGTCTTTGCCACATCCGGCCAGAAACATTGAAAGCGCGGCGACTACGGCCAGGGACTGATGGCGCATAAATTTTTTCAGCCAATAAAAATTGACAACGCGAGACATAGGCATGCTGTTCCTCGATTTTTTTTGGGTGAAGCGCAAAGAATAATGCGGCATCGGGGATTAAGGCAACGACGATTCGCCAAAAAGGGAAAGAGTAAGGGTTTTTGCGAATGATATAGTTTACATACACTTATGAATGTATAAAGACACTTTCTAGAATTGGGCTCAAGAAACTCCCCATGGCCCGTCGAACTAAAGAAGACTCTTTCGCAACCCGACACAAGTTGCTGGATGCGGCCGAACATCTGTTTCAGTTGCAGGGCGTATCGCGAACCAGTTTGCAGGACATCGCCCGTCGGGCAGGTGCCACCCGCGGTGCCGTCTATTGGCATTTTAAGGACAAGGCGGATCTGTTCAACGCCATGATGGAACGCGTCACGCTGCCCATGGAAGCGTCTTTCAACCTTAGCGATAACGATTCCGACAAAGCCGGCACTGACAACGTCGATGCGATTTACCTGATTCGGCGTGCCACCGTCAAAGCGCTGCTGCAGATTGTTAGCGACGCTCAAACACGCCGTGTCTTTGAGGTCGCGACACACAAAGTGGAATACGTAGAAGAACTTCAGGCCGTTCGCCTTCGCCACCTCACCATACGCAATGGTTTTCTAAGCCGCGTGGAGCAAGGACTGGACGCGGCGTCCCGTCAGTCACACATAAAGCTGGCGACACCGTCCGCTACGGCCGCGCGGGGTCTGCACGCTTTGGTAGACGGCCTGATACAAAACTGGTTACTCGACCCAGAAGCTTTTGACTTACTGGCGGTGGGCCAGTGTGTGATGAACGTCTACCTTCGTGGCTTGGGTTTTGCCAATGAGCAAGAAAGCCCCATGCCTTCCTGGAACGCTGCTGAACCCGCTAGGACTCATAAGGCCTAATGCAGATGCCGGGGCTTTCGACCGCCGCCGTGGCCCGACCCACCCTGCGACCCACCCAAGCCGCGCGGCGGCCTGCCAAGCTGCATGGAATTAACCAGGGCATCAAAGCGGCCCTCAAACAACTTGTCGACTGCCGCGACGACATCACCGAGTTCTGAACCATCGAAATGCCGTTCCATGAGGCTGATCATGTCCTGGACCAGCAAGTCCCGCTGCACCTGCATGATGGCCGCCGGTGTGGGACCGACAAAATACATCGCGAAGTCATCGCGCGCCTCGTCGTCATCGGCACCCTCTTCCTCTTCGTCATAGTCGGAATCGTAAAAAGTCACCTCAATGGGGGCGCCGACCTCGGCCAAATCATTTAATCCCATGCACATCTCATCAAGTGCCTGGCGAAAATCTTCATCACCTGGCACGGTCCAGCAGATTTGCAGCAAATGCTTGTGCGCATCAAATTTGATACCGGGCTCCTCTTCGTAAACGCTTGCAGCGCCCGCAGCCAAAGATTTGGAGCCCGCATACTTCCACAGCGGTTTAAGCGCCTCTTGCAATTGCTCAAAAGTAGCGTCTGCACGCAAAGGCACTTCGCCGTGAACGTGAATCTCAAAAGGAGTGTTGTAGCTGGACATGGAATTATCTTACCCAATTTTCGAGGGGGCGCCCAGGGCATGGGATGTGCGACCGGAACCACAAAAGACGCTGTTGCCGAAAAGCTGGTGGGTATCGGTGTTTTTTTAAAAAGTAACCATCCCGACAGGGAATTTTTGAAATACAAGTGGAGGCATGCGGCGTTGTAGGCGTCGATCCCAAAAGACCGTAGGCCTCATGTTGCCGAACGGTCCAAACGGAATCACCGAAATTTTGGACCCTAGCGTGTTAATGTAAAAACTGCAGTCGCAAGGACGATCAGCCCGACCAACGCCACTGCGCCAGCGAGCCGCCAAAGGCGAATGCGCATGGTCTCGATGCGAATGATCAGTTGCGTGTTCTGCTCCGCAAGCGCCTTGATCAATTCGGAGGACGCGAACATCTCGCCTTGCAAGTCGGCCGCCGCAGTCTCCAATGCCCGGATTCGCGATTCAAGGGCAGAAATAGTTTGTACTTCAGGTGAAAAAATCGCCCGAGCGTCAGTGACTGCGTTGGAGTTCGACCGAGGTTTTTTACCAACCGCATTCCACAATTTCTTAGCCCCCGCAGCGACCTTCGGCGCATTGCTGACGACGTCAGACCACGGAACGCTCTGTAAAACAGTCCACCAACCTATAGCCATGAAGAAACCTTTCGCGGAAAGCGGGTCGCCTCAACCCTGTGAACAGCGACCCGAAGCTGACTCCCCAATATCCCGCTACGTTCACAATAGCGAAAAAGGTTTGCGCGAGCCTCACGGCCCGGTTTAGGCCTTGCTGGCGGCAGCGTAGTTGGCCATGCCGTCGACGATTTCCTTCTTGGCAGACTCCGGGCCTTCCCAGCCTTGGACCTTGACCCATTTGCCTTCTTCAAGATCTTTGTAGTGCTCAAAAAAGTGGGCAATCGTTTTCAGACGAACGGGACTTAGGTCCTCCGGCTTTTTCCAGCTACTGTAGAGCGACAAAATCTTGTCGGTCGGCACGGCCAGTACCTTACCGTCTTCGCCCGCTTCGTCGGTCATTTTGAGGATGCCGATGGCGCGGCACGTCACGACCACCCCGGGAATCAGGGGCACCGGAGTAATCACCAGTACATCCACCGGGTCGCCATCACCGCTGATGGTTTTTGGCACATAGCCGTAGTTGGTCGGATAGTGCATGGCCGTGCTCATGAAGCGGTCCACAAAAATCGCACCGGACTCTTTATCCACTTCGTATTTCACCGGGTCGGCATTCATCGGGATTTCAATGATCACGTTGAAGGACTCAGGGACGTTTTTACCAGGGGAAACTTTATCTAAAGACATGATCGCTTTGCGTTGATAGAAAGACGTTGATGGAAGAAAACGGATTGGAATCGCCCGAGGCTACCCTTGAAAGGC
>NZ_JABBPC010000028.1 GCF_012927485.1 Polaromonas sp.
TCAGCGACGCCATCCGCATTAATGCCAGGACACAGATCGTGCTCAAGGCCGGCCAGACCAGCATCACGCTGGACGGCGCCGACATCACCTTCGCCTGTCCGGGCACCTTCTCGGTCAAGGGCAGTGGGCATAGCTTTGGAGATGGGGCGAGTGGGGCGGCAAGTTTGCCGGCATTGCCGAGCGGGCTAGTCATTCGGTCCTTGCCCGTAACACCGCTAGAGACGGTTTACAGCCAAGCGCTCGACTTCACCGAAGTGCCGTCAGAATGGTTGCCCTTCACGCTGGGCCAGTCAACGGTCGTTCGTGCTGGCGCTGAGCAGATTGCAACGCTTGATCGCTCGTCAAGCGACGGGTATTCGTCTGGAGCCGTCACCAAGCAACCGGTTGATGTGAATTACTGGATTTCCACAGATACCTCGTGGCGTATTGAAGAGGTCATAGAACAAACGCTCGACACCGCAAGCGTCGATAGTATTCCGGAGGATCAAGATGAGTAACACTGATACCAGCCTATCTGATCCATATCGCGTCAAGCACGGCGACACTTTGTCCGCCATCGCCGAGCTCAGTGGTCATAGCGTAGCCGAACTACGGCGGTTTAATCACTTGGAAAATCCCAATCAGTTAGCGGTCGGACAAACGCTTTTTCTCTCCGATGCATCCGCTTTTGGGGTCAGCGTGCTGTTTTTGGACGCCTTGCGCCAACCCATTGTGAACTTGCCCTATCAACTGCGATTTGATGGCAAGGTCGTTAAGCAGACGACCGGCAGTGCCGGCCTTGCCCCGCGACAACTCACCCACAACGCTCAATCAGTGTTTGAAGTGTGGATACAGAATGCCGAGCAAGAATGGCAGCGACTCACCAGTACCGTGTCCGGGTGCGGACACAAGATGATCACGCTCGTTAGCGGCTCAATTGTTATCAAAGGGCAAACCCAAGCACACCCACACGGCGCCCCCATTGCACTCGTAGGGGTAGGGAATAGGCCGCCATTAGCGACAAATTCGTCAGCCTTTCAGCCGCCTCTTCCCAAGCCTGCCGCTGGGGCTGCATCCAAGAATAATAAGGCCGTTAAAACCAGAAAGGCCAAGGCACCGCAAGGCCAATCCGTCATTCAAATTGGGGTGGAGATTCCCAGGGCATTGCTGAAGTATTTTGCGAATTACAAGGGTGGTGACATTACTGAAGCAGATTGGAATCTTGCCGCCAACGGGATTGATTGCGATGCTGCTGTTCTCAAGGCCATTGCCAAGGTCGAAAGTGGCAAGCGCTCGTCCTTCTGGCGACTTAACAAAATAGATGGCGCGCAAATTCCAGCCATCATGTTTGAGCGGCATTATTTCAGCCAGTTGACGGGGCGCAAGTTTGACGCACAGCATCCGGATATCTCCTGGCCCACGGGTTATCAACAGCAAGGAAAGCTTGGAAGCGATAACAAAGAAATGCATGATCGCAAAGTGGTGGTCAGCGATATTTACAGCGACTTTGCCAGCTCGTACCTGCGGTTGATCAATGCCTATCAGCTCGATGCCGATGCGGCGTTGAAATCCTGCTCTTGGGGCAAGTTCCAGATCATGGGTGCGAATTATGCGACTTGTGGCGCAGCCGATTTGAATAGATTCGTGGCCACCATGTGCGCTTCAGAGCTTGGACAGATCAAATTATTAGCCGGCTTTATTCAGAGAAAACCCCGGCCCTGGAAAGATCGCCGTAACCATGCGCTGGGCAAAGAGGTATCGCTTTGGGATGCCGTTAAAACCAAGAACTGGCAAGCCATTGCGTTTAACTACAACGGGCCTGGCTACAAAAAATATCATTACGACACTCAAATTCAACACGCCTATGAACAATACAGCCAACCTAAAGCGTAAGCTTAAATCTAGCTTTGCCGCCACCTTGGTGGTAATGATCTGCCTGTGGCAAATGGCGGCTCATGCCACCGTTCGCCTGTCCAACGATTGGCATCCTCAAACGGGTGTAACCGATATTGAACTTGAACTTGAATTACTAGAGACCGAAGGGATGATCGTCACCAACAAGCTTAATGCTGTTGTCAGCCCGCCTTTCGGTGAACCCATCTTCGAACCTGCATTTCGCTTGTATATCGATGAGGTCACCTACTACATTGAGGGTGCGATGTTCATGTCAAAGAGCAGGCCGGATGAGGTGTGCACCGCACTGGGTGGACATGACTACAAATGCAAAGAGGGGCAGAACTATACCCACAAAAGCCATCTGCTCTTTTTTAATGGCAGCTTTAACCCTGTCGGCACCTACCAGTTCAAAATCAACGAGCCCTATGAGTACTTTGTCAACGCCATGCCTGCGATGGGGGTCTACAACAAGGTGCGCAACGAGTTGCTGGTGACGGTGCGGTACTTTCCGATCAATCAGAAAGCGGCCAGCAAGGTCAGCGAGATCGGTTCAGGCTGGAGGCGCATGACGATACTGTTTCGTGTCAAAGCCGTTGACGGAAAAATTGAAGTCGAGCAGGATGACACTTGCTTGAGAAATCCCAACCGCATTGAAACTATTCCAGATGCCAAAAAGGCCTTGAAAGCCTGCGCGGTAGTACGGCGCGGTAAGTGATGACGGTTTATCAATTGCCAGTTTTGAAATGGTGCCTGCAAGCCATATTTATGGTTTTCGGTATGAGTTGCACGGCCGCTCTTTCAACGGAATGGCATAACGTTCCACCATTGCCTGCAGAAGTTAAACCATCCATTGAGCGTGGCTCCGTTCCCATTGCGTTGGAGTCGGGCGATTTCAACGGTGATGGGCAGACCGATGACATTCCGGACGTGAAGGCCGGAGGTCCGACTCCTCTCATCCCGACCAGCCGTTTTCTTTTGTGGCAAGCCTTGGCAGCAACTCTGTAGTTATCTTGCGAGTTGATTCAGCTGGATGATCGGTAGCAGCACCGCCAGTACGATCAACATCACGACGACGCCCATCGCCACAATAAGGAGCGGCTCCAGTAAGGTGGCCAGTTGCAGGGCACGGCGCTGCACCTCGGTGCTAAGCTGACGCGCGGCGCGATCGAGCATTGGAGGCAGCTGACCGGTTTGTTCGCCCAAACGCGCAAACATACCCAGAAGTCCGGGAAAACGTTTTTTTTGTGCCAGCGCCACAGCCAGCGGCGCACCCTCGCGCACCATTACCAGTGCGTCCAGCGCATCGGTACGCATGGCCCGGTTGGACAAGGTTTCTGCGGCCGCCTGCAGCGCTTTGAGAATGGGTACACCCGCAGCGGCCAACATGGCGAGTGTGCCGGCAAAGCGCGCGGCGTTGTAGCCCCGCGCGAGTTTCCCCAGCAGGGGTAAATTCAGCCACGCGGCATCAAATCTTTCGCGAAATGAGGCACTAGCCCAAGCAATGCGTGCGGCGAGAGCCACTGAAATAATAACCAAAAGCATCAGCCAGCCCTGGGTCCGCACAAAGCTGCCAATCCCCAGCATGATCACAGTCAGCAATGGCAGCGCTCGTTTGCTTCCCGCAAATACCTGGGCCACCTGTGGGACGACATACCCGAGCAAAAACATCACGATGGCAATGGCCACCAGCGTCACGATGGCGGGGTAAAGTGCGGCACCGACTAATTGGGCTTTGAGTTCCTGGCGCTGTTCCAGGTCGTCAGCCAGCCGCTCCAGCACCAGACCCAGATTGCCGCTGTGTTCGCCCGCACCCACCACGGCGCAGTAGATGGTTGAGAATTCACGCGGATGTTGCGACAGCGCTGTGCCAAAGGTCGCCCCGCCGTTGACCTCTGCCCGCAGCGCTGCGACCAGGTTGCGCTGGGGTTCGTTGTCTGCTTCGTCGGACAAGGCCGTAAGCGCTCGCTCCAGTGGCAGACCCGCAGACACCAGCCCGGCGATCTGGCGCGTCCAGATGGCGAGTGCCGTGCTGTTGAATACGCGTCGGCTCCACAAAGGTAGACCCCCGCTAGACCCCTGCGAGTTGGGCACGCCTGTGCCCAAAGGTGCCACGACCAGGGGCACCAGCGCCTGCGCCCGGAGCAAGCCACGCGCGGCCCGCGCGGTGTCAGCCTCGATGATTCCCTTGCGGGTCACCCCGTCGGCGGTCAGCGCTTCAAATGAATAGGCAGGCATAGGTTATGTCAACGGGGCCGTTGCGTCAGTCCCGGGTTACCCGCACCAGCTCTTCACGTGATGTGATGCCGTTTTGCACCAAACGCTCACCGTCATCCCGCATCAGCGTCATGCCGTTTTGCAGCGCGGCGGTGCGAAGGTCGGCTTCGGACGCCTGGTGATGAATTTGCGCACGGATAGCGTCGTTGGTGGCCAGGAGCTCAAATACCCCCGTGCGGCCCTGGTAGCCCGTTTGTCCGCACACCTGGCAGCCCGCACCGTTGCAACGCGTGCAGAGCTTGCGCACCAGCCTTTGGGCCAGCACGCCGAGCAGCGACGAGCTTAGTAAAAATGGTTCGATGCCCATGTCGGTCAGGCGGGTGACTGCGCTCGCTGCATCGTTGGTGTGCAAAGTAGCCAGTACCAAGTGGCCAGTCAGTGAGGCCTGAATGGCGATTTGTGCCGTCTCGAAGTCCCGGATCTCGCCGATCATGATCACGTCGGGATCCTGACGCAAGATCGCGCGCAGGGCTTTTGCAAAGGTCAAGTCAATTTTGGGATTGACCTGGGTCTGGCCCACGCCCGCCAGCTCGTATTCAATCGGGTCCTCTACTGTCATGATGTTTTGGCGGCGGGTGTCTAGTCGCTCCAGCGAGGCATACAGCGTTGTGCTTTTGCCCGACCCGGTGGGTCCAGTCACCAAAATGATGCCGTGCGGCTGCGCGACTAAATGCTCGAAACGGGCCAGCACTTCACCCTGCATGCCCACAGCCTCCAGGTTGAGCCGGTCGCCGCTCTTGTCCAGCAGACGCAGCACGGCGCGTTCGCCGTGAGCACTGGGCAAAGTGCTGACCCTCACATCCACCGCGCGTGTGCCGATGCGTAAGGAGATGCGCCCATCTTGCGGTAGCCGTTTCTCGGCAATGTCGAGTTCAGCCATGATTTTCAGGCGCGAGATCAGGGCGGCGTGAAGTGCGCGGTTAGGCTGCACCACGTCGCGCAGCGAACCGTCTACCCTAAAGCGTACGCTGGAGTGGCGCTCGTAAGGCTCAATGTGGATGTCGCTGGCCCCGTCTCGTGCCGCCTGGGTGAGCAAAGCGTTCAGCATACGGATGATCGGGGCATCGTCGGAAGTTTCGAGTAAATCCTCGATGGCCGGCAGTGCCTGCATCATGCGCGAGAGGTCGACGTCGCTCTCCACTTCACTGATCACGGTAGCGGCGCTCGATTCACTCTGGGCGTACGCCGCGCTGATGCGCTGCTGAAGCAGTTCAGGCGCCTCGATTTTCACTTGCTGCACCTCGAATTTCCGCATGACCTCGCTCACTCCGCCGACGGTCCCGGCCGCATCCAGGCTGTGCAGCCACAAGGTAAGTTCGCCACCATAGTCTTCCACCAGCAGCTGCTGGCTCCGTGCAAACGCGTAAGGCAGGGGATACTGCGCGGGCTGGTGCATGGTTAATTTTCGGAAGCAGGCAACACCGGGCCTTCGTTGATCGGCACCAAACTGCTAGGCACCGGCTGGGCTCGCTGCTGAGTGGTGCGCATAAGGTCGTAACGGTCTAGCGACAAGGCGTTGGTGGCGGCCCCGTCACGTACCACCACCGGTCGCAGAAACACCATCAGGTTGGTCTTCTTGCGACTGCGGCTCTCGGACTTGAACAAGTTGCCCAGCCAAGGCACATCGCCCAGTCCTGGTACTTTCTCCTGATTGCCCGCGTAATCGTCTTGGAGCAATCCCCCGAGCACCACCACCGCGCCGTCTTCTACCAGTACATTGGATTCGATCGAGCGCTTGTTGGTGATCAGTCCGCTGGCTGCGCCGACAGACGTCTGGTCGACGCTGGAGACTTCTTGGAAGATGGACATTTTGACCGTGCCGTTTTCGCTGATTTGGGGCTTGACCCGTAAAGTCAGACCCACGTCCTTGCGCTCAATCGTCTGAAAGGGGTTGACGCTGCCGTTGTTCGATCCGCCACCCGTGTTGGTGAACTGCCCTGTCACGAACGGAACGTTCTGACCAATCACGATCTTCGCCTCTTCGTTGTCCAGCGTGAGCAGGTTGGGAGTGGAAAGGACGTTGCCAGCGCCAGACGTCTCCAGAAAATTGGCCAGAAAACCCAGGAAATACACCCCGTTATTGCGCTGCACCGCGCCGATGTTGACCCCTTTTCCGGGCACCACGCTGCCAGTGCCTGCCTGCGTGGCCAACTGCAGGATATTCTTGCCTCCGGTGCCAAAGTTGGTGCCGAGTAGCCCGATGAGGGAGTCGCCAGAGCGTCCAATGGGCCCCTGCCATTGAATACCGAACTCAGCCGCCTTCTGCGTGTTGACTTCGACAATCAGGCTTTCTACATAGACTTGGGCACGCCTGGCGTCGAGCTTTTCGATGACGGCGCGCAGTTGCCGGTACTGTGGCTCGGACGCTGTAATGATGAGGGAGTTCGTCATCGGGTCGGCTTGAATCCCCCCCCCCGTAGAGGGTGATGGGCTCGGGGTCACCGGCAACGCGGCGCTATTAGGCGCGCTGGAAAGGTTGACGGGGATCGGCCCTTGACCCTGCCCTGACGACGGGCCTGGGGAACTGGATGCCGGCGTGCCGGCCATGGCGGCTCGCAAGACGGTGGCGAGCTTGGTCGCGTCGGCGTTTTTCAGGTACACCACATAGATATTCCCAGCGTCTCCGTTAGGACCATTCAGCAACGGTTGGTCCAGGCTGCGCGCCAGCGATTTCACCAGCGCCATTCGTCCCGCGTTGGCCGCGCGCACGATCAACGAGTTGCTTCTGGGCTCGGCGATGACGGTCGTCTTGTAGCTGGCTTCTGTAGTTGCCGTCGCGCCGCTAGGGGGGCTGTCGAGCAGTCGCATAACCATCGGGGCCATGTCTGTGACTGACACGTTCCGGACCGGAATTACTTCCACATCGGTCGCGTTGGCCACGTCCAGCGCGGCAATAATGCGTCCAAGGCGATTGAGGTTGTCGGCGTAATCGGTGATCACCAGCGTGTTATTGCCAGGGTTGACGTTGATCGTGTTGTTAGGGCTGATCAGCGGACGCAGGATCGGCAACAGATTGTTGGCGTTTTCAAAGTTGAGTTTGAAGATCGTGGTCGCGATCTGTCCGCCGGCCGCTGCCTGACCAGTAAAGACCGGGCCGCTTTGCAGCTTGGCATCAGCTTCTGGGACGATTTTGTCCAATCCGGCTGCGTTCACGGCGGTGAAGCCCTGCAGACGCAGCGTGGCCAGAAATTGGCTGTAAGCGACAGCGGGGGTTACCGGGCGTTCGGTCGTGAGTGTGATCGTGCCTTTAACGCGCGGATCGACAACCACGTTCCGCCCGGTGAGGGTGGCCATGGTGCGCGCCACGGCCTCGATATCGGCGTTGACAAAGTTCAGGGTGACGGGCTCGCCGCGTTTCGCTGCACTGGTGACAGTCTGAGCTTGTAAATTTGAATAGAAAAGACTGGTCGCGCAAGCCAGTAGAGTGTAGGAAGCTATTGAAATAATAGCTGCCTGTCGGTGTTTGGAGATCGGATGTTTCATACGGCTTCAACCCACTTTAATGATGGCGCGTGCGCCGTTGCGTCGTCCAATGATATTCAGAAGATTCGAAAGGGCATCCACTCGCTCGGGTGCCGCACTGGCAACCCCTTCAAACCGCAAGCGCTGCCCGACCCATCGGCCCTCGCCAGTGAGCTGCAGGCTGCCTTCAAGGGTATCGAGTCGAAGGGTCGGCGTGGCGCCTCCCCGCAGTGTAAGTCGGTAACTGCCCATCGGCTGCAGGGTCGAAAGGCGGGAGGAAATCTGTGTGGCATCCAGCTGCACACGGCCCGACAAATTTAATCGCCCTTCAATCCATTCCGCGTAAAAGTCCTCCGTGGAGGCCACGAGTTGTCCTTCCGGCTGCACGGTGTTCCAAGGCGTACCCAACCCGACCAGCAGGCTCGCGGGCCACTGGGACTGGCCGTTTGATAGCGTCAGCCGCATGCCGCCCCAGCCAGCCGGCGTGGCTCGGAGTTGCAGCGCCTGCTGGGTGCAGCAGTCGGCGGTGACATGCGCCACCACGCCGTTCCATGCCGTTGCTAAACGCCAGACGACCTTACCGGGTAAGGCCATAGCGGCGCGACTGCCCTCACCGCCGGAGAGCACCAGCTGCGCCGAGCCCTGCCAGACGCTGCCTCGGGGATCGAGTAGCTGTACCCGCTCGCCGCTCGCCTGGTATAGCGCTGCTGCCAGCCAGCGTGCGGGGGCAAACGCCACAGTGGCCACCACAAGCCCGGCCAGCGCACCGGCCCAGGCCCAGGCCCAAGGGGCAGTGGCGAGGAGTGACGGGGTGCGCTTCATGGTCTTAGCGCGTGGGCAGGCTCATTACCAACGTACCGTTCCACGCGGCACCCTCCACGCTAGCGGCGCGCACTAGCCGGGCTTCCGTGGGGACTGCCCGGGCATTCAATCGGGCCTGCACCAGCCATTGCGCCAAGGCGTCGGCAGACGCGCCTTGCAAGGTTACGGTGGCACGCTCCCCGGCCATGCTCAGCTGGGCGGTGGTGCCGAGCGTCTGTTTCGTGGCGATGGTCAGCGCGCGCATCGCATCGTCGTAGCTGAGCACGGGCTGCTTTTGCAAGCCTCTAGCCTGCAATTGCAACGTTTGCAGGTGCTGGAACTGCGCGTCGAGCGCTGTTGCCTGCGCATCGGCCGTGCGCAGCGTAGCCAGTGCCGGCGCCACACCGAGCTGCCACAGGAGGGTAGCCAGCACCAGCGCGGCCGCCAGTCCAAGCAGATTTCTTTCGCGGACCGCGAGCTGAGACCAGCGCGCCTGCAACGGCTGCAACGACTGAAATGCGTTGGTCAGACTCATGGGTGGATCTCCTGTTTCAAGAGAAGGCTGTCGCCCTCAAAACGGGCGCTATACCCTTCGGTCCGCAGTTTGGCAGAAACATTGGCCATCCCAACCGTCGTCGGATTTAGTCCTTTGAGGCGAAGTTCTCCGGCTACGAAGTCAATCGCCGACGGGGTTTTCCCCGTGGGCGCTGCCGCTTGAAATCTTACCAACATGGTTTCCATGTCGGAAGACGATGCAGTGCCACTGAGTCGTTGCAAGTCGGCCAGCGAACGGGCCATTTGCAACGGGGCGTCCACGACTACGCGCACCTCGGGGAAGGTTTCCGTAAGGATGTCTCGAATGGCTGCGCGTTTGCCCGCCAGCGCGGATTGTTCTTTCCAGGCCCAGGCTTGCAGGCCTACCAGATTGACAACTACCAACCCCAGGGCGGCCCAGCGCGCCGCGCGCCAACGCGGCGCTCGCAGAAGGGTAGCAGTGAGCGCGGACAGCCGTTTGCGGGTGCGCGCACGACGGGTGTAAAGCAGATCGAACTGGGCCAGGTCCCAAGCCGACTGTGCCGACTCCACCGCGCGCTGCGGGCGCGTCCGTAAAGTGATGGACCGTGCGAAATATTGTTCGGCCAGGTCGGCTACGCCTGGTTCGGCTACTAGCTCAACCAGAGACTCTTCACTGTCTGGCCAGGCGACGAGTGCCGCGGTGGCAGCCGACAGGGGCAGTAACGTGACGCCGTCCAGCCCCGCCATGACCAGTTGGGCGTTTTCAGGGGTACCCGTTATGTGCAGCGAAGCGGCGCCCAGGGAGGCTTCAGCCAGTGGGGCTATCTCAGGCACGATGCGTGCGACCGGCCGCCCCGCCTGTTCCAGCGCAGCGAGCCAGGCGTGCAACCAAGCCCGGTCACACGCGGCCACCCATACCGGGCCACCTGCCTTGGCTTGCGGCTCGATCGCGAAATGCAGGTGCGAGGGTTCGTCCAGCAGGCGGTCTTCCAGCAAGCCGTCGAGCACAGCCCGCAACCGTGGCGCGTTGCCTTCTTGGAAGAAACCTCTGTCGAGCGTGCCACGAGGCAATTCCAACCGGTGCCAGGATAGCCGGCGAGCTGGCACCACGGCCACGATTTCCACGCCGGAAGGGACGGGCAATAAAGCCAGCGGCGCCTCAACGTGGCGCAGAACAGTACGCCCGTCCTCGGTCAGTACCCCTTCGCAGGGCGTGGCTGCTGTGGGAAGCGCCAGGGGAAGGGTGACGATTAGAGTGGCCATGGGTGGATTTTGGTCGTCATTGTAGAGGGCTGTCCTGGGGCGCCGGGCTACCATGATCGCGCCACAGGGTTTTCACATCCAGCCCGTCACGCTGTAGCACCGAGTGCTCCTCTACCACGCCCTGGTCCTGCCTAAGCCGCCCGCGCACTTCAAAAAAATGCGAGTTCACGCTGTGCTGTGTTTCATTCAGTCGATCTGCGGCACCGCCCACCACTTTGGCTGCATCCGCCAAGGTGCGAAAGTGATTGGCCTGGCGGGTGCTCACCAATCGCTGGGCCTGCGCCATGTCCAGCAGGGGAATGCTGGCAGAAAGGACTGTGGCGCTGGCAGTATTGAGGTTCACCGGGGTGCGTACGGGTAGTAGCGTGATATGGGGGCGGAGCAGCTCCAGGCTGCGTTGCGACAGACCGAGCCAAACCAGTTGGTCCACCCGCTGCGGTAAGAGAGGTGCCAGTGGGACGGAGCCCTTGTCAACGCTGGTGTCCAGCGCAAGACGCAAATTCTCAGCCATCGCGGTGAGTTCGCCGGGTGGCAGGCCCAGTAGCTCAAACAGCCTGCCAAAAGCGCGCAGGGCGGGTTCGGATACCTTGCCACTGTCGACCAGGTTAAACACGTTCAGCCGCGCCTGCAAATCGCTGATCTGACCCGATAAAAAAGCCTGTGGCATGGCGTCTGCGTTGTCCGAAGTGCTGCTTTTGTCCGCGGCAAGAAAGGTGGACAGCCTAGCTTCCGCGAGTGGTATGGCCCAAGGTTCGCCCAAATAATTGGCCCCGCCCGAGCGACCCCCCTCGCGCAGAATCAGGCGCGCCCAATCCAGTGCCCCGGTGAGCACCCAGAGCGCCTGCACGCGCGACCGTTCGGCCGCTTCCACTTCCAGGCTTCGCCACTGTTGCCAAAGCGCCGCCGACGCCAGACTGGCTACCAGCGCCACGGTCAGCATCGCGGTTAAAAGCGCCGCGCCAGCCTGCTTGATTTTCAAGATTTTGCCACCCCGAAAGCAGGCCGCGCCCAGTCGCGCGTGAGGGTGCCGCTGATGGCCTCGCCGGGCGGCAGTGTCAGCACCAGTCGCACTCCATCGGGCAGCATCAGATCCGCTGCAGCGGGTTTGCTTCCGTTCGGTGAAGGTGCGCCATCACTGGACAGCGGGTTGGTCCACGCGTCGCGGCGAAAATAGAAAATTTGCCACTGTTCGAGCGCCGTGATTCGAACTTCGTATTTTTTGTCATCCTCGCCCGGGTTTTGTGCCCATTGGGCGGCCTTGGCCCAAGCCGCCTGCAGGTCACCACGGGTTTGCACCGGCAATGACTGCCAGCGCAGCCATTGGCCAGTGCCGTCTACGTTGCGACGTGCCCACGCCACTACCAGGAGTCCGCTGTCTGGGGCTGTGGTGCTGCGGCGGGTGATGCGCAAACCCCGTCCGTCCCAGTCCAGCGCGGGTGTTTGAGGTAACTGCACCAATGCGTCCAGGTCTGCGGCCCATTGCGCCAGCCCGGCCTGGAGCGTCAGTACTCCGTCGGCGCGTTGCTGCAATTGCGCCTGGGCTCGCGTCATGCCATCCAGGCCGCGCCAGCTTAAAACCGCCATCAGCGCCATCACGCCGATAGCCACAAGCAGCTCAATCAGTGTGAAACCGCGGGCGCGAGCCTTCATCAGAATCTCCCGACTATCGTGGACAGCCCAAGAATCCGCACATTGTTATCCAGTACCAGGGCTTCAACGCGCAAAAAATTAGGGTTGGGCGTCGGCTGCACCGACAGGCTCACGCCAAAGCTGCGGCCTGCTTGCTCGCAGGACGTGGTGTTGTCCCCGACTGCAGGCATCTGCCGCGACAAGCGGATATTGATCAGCGCGTTTTCTGCGCACATCTGCGCTAAGAGAAGGTCAGATTGACGCTCGGCATTGCGGGTCAGCGCGGCCGTTGCCCGCACTCCTGCGGCAAGCGCCACCGCGACGATCCCCAGTGCCACCAGCACTTCTACCAAGGTGAAGCCCCGCGTCCGTAAGGACCGCAAGCGGGTCGCCTTGTAAAGTGATCGAGGCTTTGAAGGCCTCAGCGCGCGTAGCGCTTCGCTTGCGTCGGCAGTCGAATTTTGCTGAAGCGGGTCAGCAAGTCCAGACGCCATACCCTGGCTTATTGATATTTTTTGGGCCGGTCGGGCGGTGCTCATGGCGCCTCAATCGTGGTTGGGTTGACTAGCACGGAGAAGGGCCTGACACCGTCGGTGGCCACGGTCAGACTGTGCCCGGGTTCAGCGGTTGACACAAGCCGGATTTGCTGCGGCGCGATGATGGGCTCCGGGCCCAGTAACACGGGCGTGGGGCTGGTTACCTGCACGTCGTTGCCCAGCCAGTTCGACGGCAGCGTGACATTTACCAGCCCATCAAATGAAAACCCCGTTGCCGTGACCCGCCAGCGCACCGGGTTTGCGCTCATTCGCGATTGCGCGCGTCCTGACTCCAGCAATGCCGCCAGCCGCTGTGCTTCGCGCTCCAGTTGAGTGGACGATGAGTCGCGCATCGCGAGCCCGACACCGGCTGTTGCCAACGCCATGATGGCCACGACAATCAGTAGCTCCAGCAACGTAAAGCCACCCGCGCGCAGCGGCTTGGGCAGCACCGACCCGCCGACCCAGCGAAAAACCGGCTTCATAGGTGCGGTCCATCAGGAAGAAGCACAGCCCACGCAGTGGCAAGCATGGAGACTATTCCATCAGTCCCAACTGCCGATATCCGCATTTTTCCCCTCACCACCCGGCAGCCCGTCCGCACCGAACGACAGGACATCGATTTCGCCCTTGACGCCTGGGTTCAGGTATTGATAGGGACGGCCCCAGGGATCATTGGGCAGTTTGTCCAGATAGGGTTTCCAGTTGGAGGGAATCGGACCGCTGGTTGGTTTGGCAATCAGGGATTGCAAACCCTGCCCAGCCGTGGGATAGCGCTGGTTGTCGAGCTTGTAAAGCTTCAGCGCCTGCATCAGGTTGTTCACGTCGGTTTTGGCTGCGGTGACGCGCGCATCGTCGGCACGCTCCAAAACGTTTGGCACGATCAACGCAGCCAGCACGCCAATGATTACGAGCACCACCATCAGCTCGATCAGGGTGAAACCGGCTGCTAGGCGGCGCCGGAGTGGGCGCAGGTCGGGCATGGGGAAAGAAGGTCGTATATTCATGGTCGCATCAATGATAATCCAGCCATGCAGACAAACGCCTACAGCCTATGGTCGATTAGGGTCGTGACATTTTTCATGTCCGCACTCATGGCCGTCAGCGTCGTGTACTGGGGATTGAAAGGGGGGGGCGCCACGACACATCCCGCTGCCCTGCCAGTGGCTTTGGTTGGCGCGCCGCCAGTCGACCCTCAAGCGGTGGCCCGTGCTTTGGGGGGCGGCTTGGCATCGGCGACTTTGGCGCGAGGCGATGCACCGGCTGCTGCAAGCCGCTACGTATTGGCCGGGGTAGTGGCAGATCGCTCCCGCGGCGGCGCCGCCCTGATTTCTGTAGATGGCAAAGCGGCCAAGCCGGTTCGCGTCGGAACCCGTGTGGACGGAGGGCTGTTTCTGCAGTCGGTGGCAGGTCGCCGCGCGGTGCTGGCGGTCAGCTTGGACGCACCCGCGGAGGTCACCCTGGATTTGCCGCCGCCCACCAAGTAATTTGCGTACACAAGCTAATGGACAGATAGCTTGGGAGATCATCCGCTTAGGAACTAGCGCCCTGAAATATCGGACAGGTTGAGTAGTGTGCCACCCCAATTTTTCCATATTGCGATAATTTTTGTTTTAATGTGGAATTTTTCGCGCCACTCCAAAGCTGGGCGCCAAGGTGTAAGCATTTTGATTTACACCTTGTAATCTATAAGCGATGATGCTTGTCTGATTAAAACCTAGGGAACCATGGCTGCTACCTACACTGCTATCAATCAACCGCCTTCCATGGCTCTGCCCGGCTTGGGCCGCGCATTGGTAGTCGCCGGTAAGTTGGGCCAACAGGCTGCTGAGGACATTTTTCGGAAAGCGCAAATCGGGCGGACCAGTTTTATCGCTGAGCTGACCGGCTCCGGTGCCGTGTCCGCGTTTGATCTGGCGCACACCATGTCCACCGCCTTTGCCGCGCCGCTGCTGGACCTGGATGCTATCGACGCTCAACGTCTGCCAAAAGGTCTGCTGGACAACAAAATTTGCCTAACTTATCGTATTGTTGTCCTCAGCAAGCGTGGCAACCGCTTGATTGTCGCGACGGCAGATCCGTCAGATCAGGAAGCGGCGGAAAAAATCAAGTTTTATACCCAGATGGGCGTGGACTGGGTGATTGCCGAATACGACAAGTTGTCCAAATTGGTGGAAGTGACCACCGCCACGGCCGCCGAGGCCATGGAAAGTATTATTGGCGACGACTTCGAATTCGATGAGGCGGTAGATACGGCGGCAGCGGAAGACAGCAATGCCGGTGTTTCGGAAGTAGAAGACGCACCGGTCGTCAAATTTCTGCAAAAAATGTTGATTGACGCCTTCAACATGCGGGCATCAGATCTGCACTTTGAGCCGTTCGAGCATAGCTACCGTGTTCGTTTTCGTATTGATGGCGAATTGCGGGAAATCGCATCGCCGCCGGTGGCCATCAAGGAAAAGCTGGCAGCTCGCATCAAAGTGATCTCCAAGTTGGACATCTCTGAAAAACGGGTGCCGCAAGACGGTAAGATGAAACTCAAGATCGGTCCTGATCGCGTGATTGATTTTCGCGTCAGCACCTTGCCTACGATGTTTGGCGAAAAAATTGTCATTCGTATTCTGGATCCGAGCAGTGCCAAATTGGGCATTGAGGCATTGGGTTACGAGGCAGTTGAAAAAGAACGTTTGCTGGCGGCTATTCAGCGGCCTTATGGAATGGTGTTGGTGACCGGACCCACGGGCTCGGGAAAAACGGTATCGCTGTATACCTGCCTGAATATCTTGAATAAGCCGGGCGTTAATATCGCCACCGCAGAAGACCCCGCGGAAATTACTTTGCCGGGCGTCAATCAGGTCAGCATGAATGAGAAGGCGGGAATGACTTTTTCCGTCGCACTCAGGGCGTTTCTGCGTCAGGATCCGGACATCATCATGGTCGGCGAGATTCGCGACATTGAAACGGCAGACATTGCAATCAAGGCCGCACAAACGGGCCACTTGGTGTTGTCCACGCTGCACACCAACGATGCGCCGTCGACGCTGACCCGCATGCGGAATATGGGTATCGCGCCTTTCAATATCGCGTCCAGCGTGATTTTGATTACCGCCCAGCGACTGGCTCGGCGGCTCTGCCCCGTGTGCAAAACGCCTGCCGATATTCCGCGCGAGACGCTGCTGGAAGCAGGGTTCAAAGAAGAAGACGTGGACGGATCCTGGACACCTTACCGTCCGGTGGGTTGCTCCATGTGTACCAATGGCTATAAAGGCCGCGTCGGCATTTACCAGGTAATGCCGATTTCCGAAGAGATTCAAAGAATTGTTCTTCGCGACGGCAGTGCCTTGGAGATCGCCGCACAAGCAGAATCCGAAGGCGTTAGAAACTTGCGTCAATCCGGTTTGTATAAAGTTAAACTCGGAATGACCTCGCTGGAAGAGGTTTTGGGCTGCACCAATGTTTAACTCGACAGGTTTGGAAGTTGGGACTTTGAAGTGTGACCTTAGCGCTGAGCTGATCTGAAGACGATCCATATAACGAGAAGGCATCATGGCAATTGCAGCATCCAAAGGCGTCAAGGAATTTGTTTTCGAGTGGGAAGGTAAAGACAGAGGAGGCAAACAGGTTCGCGGCGAGATTCGAGCCGCGGGCGAGAATCAGGTCAAGGCTTCCTTGCGTCGACAGGGGGTGTCGTCCACCAAGATAAAAAAGCGCCGCATGCGCTCTGGCAGGTCGATCAAACCAAGAGACATCGCCATCTTTACCCGACAGTTGGCCACCATGATGAAGGCTGGCGTGCCGCTACTGCAATCATTTGACATCGTGGGTCGCGGCAATCCCAATGCCAGTGTGACCAAACTGCTCAATGACGTGCGGACCGACGTCGAAACGGGGACGTCGTTGAGTGCCGCATTTCGAAAATATCCGCTGTATTTCAATGCCTTGTACTGTAATCTGGTAGAGGCTGGCGAGGCTGCCGGTATTTTGGAATCCCTGCTGGATCGCCTCGCGGTTTACATGGAAAAGACCGAAGCGATCAAATCAAAAATCAAGTCGGCCCTGATGTACCCCATTTCGGTGGTGGTAGTGGCCTTTGTGGTGGTCGCAGTAATCATGATTTTTGTGATACCTGCATTTAAAGAAGTGTTCTCTTCTTTTGGGGCAGATTTGCCGGCGCCGACTCTGGTCGTAATTGCGATCAGCGAGTTTTTTGTGGCTTATTGGTGGTTGATTTTTGGGGGTATTGGCGGTGGTTTCTATTTTTTCATGCAGGCGTGGCGACGCAGTGAAAAAATGCAAAAGGTGATGGACCGGCTTTTGCTCAAGATGCCTGTCTTTGGTGCATTGATTGAAAAGTCAGTGATTGCGCGCTGGACGCGTACCCTGTCCACCATGTTCGCCGCGGGCGTGCCGCTGGTTGAAGCCTTGGACTCTGTGGGCGGCGCATCTGGCAACTCACTGTACGCCGACGCTACGGTCAAAATCCAGCAGGAGGTGTCGACAGGTACCAGCCTGACCGCTGCAATGAGCAATGCCAATTTATTTCCCTCCATGGTGCTGCAGATGTGCGCTATTGGTGAGGAGTCCGGTTCGGTGGACCACATGCTGGGCAAGGCCGCGGATTTTTATGAAGCGGAAGTCGATGAAATGGTTGCAGGTCTGTCCAGTTTGATGGAGCCCATCATCATTGTGTTTCTGGGCACGATTATTGGCGGTATCGTGGTTTCCATGTACCTACCCATCTTCAAGTTGGGGCAAGTCGTTTGAGGGGGATAGGTCAGGCGGCGGAATTCTATGCGCTGCTGGCCGGCATTTTGGGCTTGCTGATCGGGAGCTTTCTCAACGTTGTTGTTTACCGCTTGCCGAAGATGATGGAGCGGCAGTGGGCCGAAGAATGTGCCGAGCTGGCTGGGAAAACGCTGGAGCCGATCAAGGTATTCAATCTTTTGGGGCCGCGTTCGCGTTGCTCCGCCTGTGGTCACGTCCTCCACTGGTATGAAAACATTCCCGTTTTTAGCTACCTTTTTTTGCGAGGTAAATGCTCGGCGTGCGGGATAGCTTATGGCGTGCGCTATCCCGTTGTGGAAGCGGTGACTGGTGGCCTGTTTTTCTTCTGCGTTTGGCGCTGGGGCTGGTCGCCTATCGCGCTGGCGTGGTGCGGATTTTCTGCGGCGCTGCTAGTGCTGGCCTTGATTGATTGGGACACGACGTTGTTGCCGGACGACATTACCTTGCCTCTGCTATGGGCTGGATTGATCGTTGCTGCGTTGCAATGGAACCCGGGTGTGAACTTGTATACCGCCCTTTGGGGTACGGTTGGGGGCTATCTTTCCTTGTGGGGGGTGTACTGGGCGTTCAAGTTGGTGACTGGCAAAGAAGGCATGGGCTATGGGGACTTCAAACTTTTCGGCGCATTGGGTGCATGGTTTGGCTGGACCGCATTAGTCCCGATGATTTTGATGGCCTCTGTGATCGGTGCGTTGATCGGTATCGCGATGAAGTTCTCCAGTGGCTTGCGCGAGGGTGGTTACGTGCCGTTTGGTCCGTTCCTGGCGGCGGCAGGATTTACCGCCCTGTTTTTTGGGCCCCAATCCATTTTGCAATTTATCGGCTTGTGATCTTATGGGCCGAGCAATTCGACGTCTTGGACTGACGGGCGGCATAGGCAGCGGCAAAAGCACAGTGGCCCGCATGCTGGTTGCTACTGGCGCAACTTTGGTGGATGCTGACGTTATTTCCCGGCAGATCACGGCGCCGGGTGGTGCGGCGGTGTCTGCAATCGCCAGCCAGTTCGGCGATCATGTCATCATGGCCGATGGCGTGATCGACCGTGACAAGCTGCGGCAGCTGGTCTTCAATGATCCCGCTGCCAAACGCCAACTGGAGGCCATCGTTCACCCGTTGGTAAGTCTGGAAATCGCGCGGCAATCTCAACAGGCGGTGAAAACGGGCAGTAACTGCATCGTCTTTGATATTCCTTTGCTGGTGGAATCCAGGCGCTGGCGGCAGCAGGTGGACCGGGTGCTGGTAGTCGACTGCTGCGAAGCCACCCAGGTCGCCCGGGTCATGGCGCGCAATGGCTTGGCGCTGGACGTAGTCGAAAAAATAATGGCGGCACAATCCAGCCGGGAGCAAAGGCTGGCGGCCGCCGATATGTGCATTTATAACGACGGTTTATCCCTTCAGGCCCTCGACCTGATGGTGCGCCAGCTGGCCGCCCGCTTCGGGCTATGATGCGCCAACAACCCTCTTCAATGAAGCTGACGAAAATAGCACTGTGATCCTTTACGAGTACCCCTTCAACGAACGCATACGCACTTATTTGCGACTCGAACACCTGTTCCACCGACTGGGCGAACTGGTTGAGCGGGAGAGTCCAACCGATCATCACTACGCTATCACGACTATTTTTGAGATCATGGACGTCGGCGCTCGGGCGGACTTAAAAACCGATGTGCTCAAGGACCTCGAGAAGCAGAAACATGTCCTGAATGGCTACCGCGGCAACCCGGCCATTTCCGAGGCCGTTCTGGGCGAAGTCACCAGCCAGCTGGAAGGGTGTTTTGCTGCGGTGAACAATTTTCCGGGCAAGGTGGGGCAGTCATTGACTGAAAACGACTGGCTGATGAGCATTCGCAGCCGTGTCGGCATTCCGGGAGGGACTTGCGAGTTTGATTTACCAGCCTACTATGCTTGGCAGCACCTGCGTCCCATCACCCGCCAGCAAGACCTGCAACGCTGGATCGCGCCGCTGGTTCCGCTGGCTGACTCCATCAGGCTGCTCTTGAGGCTCCTACGTGATTCCGGTGCCCCCCAGAAAGTGATGGTGCCCTCCGGGCAATACCAGCAGGCGCTTCCTCAAGGACGTACCTTCCAGTTGCTGCGTTTGCGCATCGACCCGGCATTGGGTCTGATTCCCGAAATCAGTGGCAACCGCCTGATGGTCTCGGTGCGCCTGATGCGTCTCGAAAGCGATGACCGGCTGCACGCGAGCACTGATGATTCGACTTTCGAATTGACGCTCTGCTCCTGACCCGAATGTTTGTTCTGTGGAGCGCTGCTTGAAGTCATGTCCGAGATGAATAAACCCCCCTCGTCTGTCAAGCTGGTGGTGTGCCCCAATTGCGGCGGTGAAAGTGTGTACGGGCCCAGTAATCCATTTCGCCCTTTTTGCAGCGAACGCTGCAAACGCATCGATTTTGGGACTTGGGCAAGCGAAGGTTTCCGTTTGCCGGCAGAAACACCCACCGATGACGACACCGGCCTCGATCCCAAATTGCAATAACGTTTCAGATCACTGTTAGGCGAAGAAGCAAGCGGTGTGCAATTGCATTCAGCGGAGACAGATAAAAATGACAAAGTTCTCATTCAAGCCCGCGTCGGTGTTGCTGTTGGTTGTCGCGGTCCTGGCGGGAAGTACTTACGCGCAGTCAATTAGTGCTGCAGACACGCCAGTAAAAACAAAGATGAAGAAGGGTGGCAAAACGACGCCCAATCGCCATGGCACCAAGATCAAATTCATGCCCGGTTCCGAAGAAACGCCGCAACAACGGAGCCTGCGCCTTAAAAGAGAATGCAAGGGCCGCGTGAATGCAGGTACCTGCGAAGGCTACACGCGTTAATTAAGCCAGTTGAAAAAATGCCTGGGCGGGGCGCTGAAGCTTCAGGCTGCGGGTGTGCCCAACACTTGCTGAAGTTCACCACTCTCATACATTTCCATCATGATGTCGGAGCCGCCAACAAATTCCCCTTTGACATACAGCTGGGGAATAGTCGGCCAGTTGCTGTACTCCTTGATGCCGTTACGGACTTCTTCGTCTTCCAGCACGTTCACAGTGGCAGGCTTGTTCACTCCACAGGCCTTCAGGACCTGAATCGCACGACCTGAAAAACCGCACATCGGGAATTGAGCCGTGCCCTTCATAAACAGGACAACGTCGCTGGATTTGACGATTTGGTCAATGCGTTGTTGGGTATCGCTCATGGTGAAATCCTTTAGAGGTGTGGCCTTGGGAGGCCATAGAAAAACAGGCTTTTCGGCCGGGCTGAGTAACTATCTGGAAGGGCGTTCCAGAATTCAATAAGCCCATTATCCTGCCGTTCGGCGACGGACGTTGGATAGGGTTGTCGGACTGCCTTGATTTTTTAGTTAATCTCTATTTCGATTCAACCCGCCCATTGACCGCCCGAGCAGCGCTCGACACCGGCCAAATCCAGTCGGCTTTGAACCTGCAAAAAACCGCGCTGTGCCAGCAGAGAGCGCACCTCAACCGCTTGGTCGTAACCGTGTTCAAGCAACAACCAGCCGCCGGGGTGCAGGTGCGCGGGAGACTGCTGCACTATCCGGCGAAGGTCATCCAGCCCATCAACGCCCGACGCCAGTGCCTTCCAGGGCTCGTGTGCCAATGCCGCCAAGTGCGGATCGGCGCTTGCAATGTAGGGGGGATTACTTGCAATCAGGTGGAAGCGTCCGCCGACAGCTTCTAGCCAATTGCTTTCAATGAGTTGCAAATTCAGTTCCAGCCGTCGGGCGTTTTCGCCGGCAACCGCCAATGCGTCAACGCTCGCATCGACTGCGACCACTCGCGCTTGACGGCCGGCCGCTTCGAGGCTGTGGGCAATGGCCAGCGCGATGGCTCCGCTGCCGGTTCCCAAGTCAAGAATATGCGGCATCGGCGACAGGTCAGGCGTCTGCAGCAAGTCTAGCGACCACTGCACCAGCGTTTCGGTATCCGGACGAGGAACGAGCACGCGAGCGTCAACCTTCAGCGCAAGTCCAAAAAATTCTTTGGAGCCGACGATGTAGGCCAGTGGCTCCCCGTTAGCTCGACGCAAGCTGAGCGCCCGGAAGCGCAGGGCGACTTCTTCAGTCAACTCGTCGGTATCGTGTGCAATCAGCCAGGCCCTCGCGTTTCCGGGTTTGCCCAGCGCGTGCAGCAGCAGCAACTGAGCGTCCAGCCGCTCCAGCCCCAAGGCCTGGGCGGTGGCCAGGGCCTGCTTGCACGTGGTTTCGTTCACTGAATTACCTTGATGCGGCTATAAAAGGTACAGATCATTGCCCGACATGCAAATAATCACCCGGGTGAAGCGCTTTCCAGCTCGGCCAAAAGCTCGGCACCTCGCGCCACCTGAAGCGCTGTCACCACGTCCTCCAGGTCGCCTTCCATGATGGCGAGCAGTTTGTACAGTGTCAGGTTGATGCGGTGGTCGGTCAGCCGTCCCTGCGGAAAGTTGTAAGTGCGGATGCGGTCGCTGCGGTCGCCGCTGCCGATCAGACCTTTACGCATCGCTGCGTCTTTGGCCGCCTGTTCCGAGCGGTCTTTTTCCACGATGCGGGCTGAAAGCACCTGCATCGCCTTGGCCTTGTTGCGGTGCTGGCTGCGGTCGTCCTGGCATTCGGCAACGATGCCGGTCGGGATGTGCGTGATGCGAACGGCTGAATCGGTTTTATTGATGTGTTGCCCGCCCGCGCCGCTGGCGCGGTAGGTGTCGATGCGAAGGTCGGCCGGGTTGATCTGAATGGCTACCGCTTCGTCGGGTTCCGGCAGCACGGCCACGGTACAGGCACTGGTATGAATGCGGCCTTGGGTTTCGGTCACCGGCACGCGCTGCACGCGGTGGCCACCCGACTCAAAACGAAGCTTTCCGTACACGCCCACGCCCTGCGCATCGGTTGCGCCATCGATGCGGAGCACCACTTCTTTGTAGCCACCGAGTTCGCTCGCCGATTCACTGATGACCTCCGTCTGCCAGCGGTTGCGCTCTGCAAATCGGGTGTACATCCGGAACAGATCGCCGGCAAAAAGGGCTGATTCGTCGCCGCCCGTGCCGGCTCGGATTTCGATGAATGCCGCCCGTGCGTCATCCGGGTCTTTAGGAATCAGCATCAGCTGCAGGGCTTCGTCAAGCTGCGCGATATCGCCTTTGGCAGCGGTGATTTCTTCTTCCGCCAGCTCGGTCATCTCAAGGTCGGACTTGGCTTCTAGCAGCATGCTTTGAGCGCTGGCCAAGTCGGCCTCGCGGCTGGTAAGCCGGTTGTATTGCTCGGCCAGGACGCTGGCGTCGGCGTGTTCTTTGGTAAGCGTGCGAAAGCGCGTCAGGTTGCTCACCACGTCGGCGGCCGAGAGGAGGGCGTCCAGCTCGTGCAGTCGCAGCAGCTGACGGTCCAGAGTTTGGCGAAGAAATGGTTTCATGGGATATCAGGAGCCGAGGAAGGACGCCACAAAGACAAAAGACAGAGAATGCGCATCGGAGGGGGAACCATCAACGCCGCCGTACCATCGCAGGTGACTGCGGCGGCTGATCAGCCATCTCGGCGCTAACGCTCTTTGTGTTCTTTGGGCAGGTGGCCGCGCAAAAATAGTTTAGACACGGTGTTTGCCGTGGCTTCGCGGCTTTCGGCGTCGCCGCTGTGGAGTTCTGCCAGCGCGCCATGCATCATTTTGTGGGTCAGGCCGCGTGTTAGCGCCTCAAGCACCACGTCAATCGGCTCGCCTTTGGCCAGCAGCTTTTTCGCCCTGACAATCTCGGCCGCGCGCCAGCTGTCGGCCTGTGCGTTCAGCTGCTGGATAAGGGGGACCGTGTGACGCTGGTCCAGCCAGTGCATGAAGTTTTGTACCCCCGCATCGATGATGACCTCGGCTTGCGCGACGGCTGACTGCCGGCTGTCCTTGCCGGTTTGCACGACCTGGGCCAGATCATCCAGGGTGTAAAGGTAAATATCAGGAAGCGCCTTGACTTCGGGTTCAATGTCCCGCGGCACTGCCAGATCGACCATGAACATAGGACGGTGTTTGCGCAGTTTTACCGCGCGCTCTACCGCACCCAAGCCGATGATCGGCAGGGTACTTGCGGTGCAGCTGATCACGGCATCAAATTCGTGCAGACGACTGGGTAAATCCGCCAGGCGCATCACCTCGGCACCGAAACGGTTGGCGAGCTTTTCACCCCGCTCCAGGGTACGGTTGGCAATCACCATGCTTTTCGGATTTTTGGCCGCAAAGTGGGTGGCTGCCAAATCAATCATTTCTCCGGCCCCCACAAACAGCACCTTGATGTCGCTCAAGTCTTCAAATAACTGACCCGCCAGCCGCACGGAGGCGGCCGCCATGCTGATACTGTGTGCGCCAATCTCGGTGCTAGTGCGCACTTCCTTGGCCACGGCGAAAGAGCGTTGGAAGAGCTGGTGCAGCGTGGAGCCCATGGCACCGGCTTCTTCGGCAGCGCGCACCGCGTCTTTCATCTGACCCAAAATCTGCGGCTCGCCCAGCACCATGGAATCAAGCCCGCTGGCGACGCGAAACGCGTGGCGAGCGGCCTGGTCACCCTGCAAGGTATAGGCGTGCGAACGAAGCAGCGCCGGGGAGACGCCACCGTTGTGGGCCAACCACTCCATTGTGTGGTTCAGATCGCTCGGGCCGCCCGTGCAGTAAATCTCCGTGCGATTGCAGGTCGAAAGCAGGGTCGCCTCTGGCTGGTGCGCCAAAGAGGCGCGCAAGCGGCGCAACGTGGGCTCAATCTGGTCCATGGCGAAGGCGAATCGCCCGCGCAAATCGAGCGGTGCGGTGTGATGGTTTAGCCCAAGGGCCCAGACTGACATTTGTTGATTATAAAATTGATGGCGGTAAAAAGGGGCGCTTGACCTCAATCAATCCTTTTCGAACGCCTCTTTACCGGTAATTTTGACGGGTATTCCCGTAGACTTTGAACTGCTGCCATGACCGCTTATCTACTGACCAACCACCTCCTCAATTTCGTGGCGCCTGCCGCACTGGCTGCTTTTCTGTTGGTCGTATTTTCACGTTTATTTTTCGGATTTCTTAGATCAAAAAAGACGCCTGTGCTCTCCATGTGGTTACAAGTAGCTATCAATTTTGCAGTAGGCGTGCTGGTTTTGGTGGCTGGCCTGGTGCTGCTGGGACACGACGGCAAGATGGTGACGTATGTGGGATTGAGCGTGGCCATGGCGATCAGTCAGTGGTGGCAGCTGGGCGGCTGGAAGCGGTAACGGGCCACCGCGTACCAGGGGGGCCTGCGCTGAATGGTTGATCTGGATCAAAGGAAACGGGTGCACGGTCGGTGTTCGCCGAAGTCGCTGACCGTAGCAATAAACTGGACCGCAGCTCAGCGAAAAAGTGTTTGCTTTCTGCCTCGGAGGCGACTTTTTAAGTCGGGACGAACAGGTCCACCCGGTCCGTGATGAGGCCGTCGATGCCAAAGTCCTTCAGGCGTTGGGCAACAGATTCGTCGTTGACGGTGTAACTCAGGCATCGAAACCCCGCCCCGTGGGCCAGCGTAATGCTAGGGACGTCCCACAGCGCATGGTGGCAGACCACGACCACACAGCCCAACGCGAGGGCGGTTTCCAGCCAGCCGGTCCACAGCGTGTCCAACAGCAGGCCGCGTGGCAGATCGGGGGCACCTGCCTGTGCACCCTTCAACGCGTCAGGCGAAAACGAGGTGAGAAGCGGCGGAATGCTTGCATCCTGCCACAGGCGTGCCGCTTCAGCGGCCACTGCCTCACCCGTAGGGCGCTCAGTGCCGGGGGTGGGCTTGATTTCGATGTTCAAGGCAAGGTCGTTGGCGCGGCAAAAGCGTGCTGCGTTCGACAGGGTGAGCAGCGGCTCGCCCGCATAGGTGGGTGAGTGCCAGCCGCCGGCGTCAAGTTGCGACAGCTCCGCCCAAATATGGTCGCCCGCCACCGCGCTGGCGTTCGCCGTCAACTGCGTCTGCGCATTCGTCGTCCGCGCAAGGGTGTCGTCATGCAGCAGGAAAGGCACGCCGTCGGCACTGAGCTTGGCATCGCATTCAACCATGCGGTAACCGTGCTGCGCCCCCAGCCGAAAAGCCGCCAGTGTGTTCTCGGGCGCGAGCTTTCCAGCGCCCCGGTGGGCGATCCAGAACGGATAGGGCCAGTTGTCAGTGGTGATTTTCATGGGAAGATGAATTTAGAGGCGGTGGCCCGTGGTGGCATCAAACCAGTGCAAGCGGTCGCTGCGTGGCGTGACGTAAAGGGTCGATCCGATGGCGGGCGCGGAGGACAGACTTTCGTCGGTCCGCACAATCAGGAACTCGTCGCCCATGCGGCAATACAGCAGCCGTTCGGCCCCCAGCATTTCAAGGGTCTCGATTCGCACGGCCCAGCCAGTAGGTCCGATCTGCAGGTGCTCGGGGCGGATCCCCAGGATGGCCCCCGGCGGACCGCCGAAATCGGCATTGGGCCCTTGCTTGATCAAGTTCATCGGCGGCGAGCCCATAAAACTGGCTACAAAGGTGGTGGCGGGCCGGTGGTAAACGGCTTCGGGCGTACCAAATTGCTCCATGCGTCCAGCATTCATGACAATCATGCGCTGCGCCAGCGTCATGGCCTCGACCTGGTCGTGCGTGACGAACAGGGAGGTAATGCCGAGTTCACGGTGCAGTTTTTGGATCTCGAGTCGTGTTTGCACGCGAAGCTTGGCATCCAGGTTCGATAACGGTTCGTCAAACAGGAACACCTGCGGCTGACGGACGATGGCACGCCCCATGGCGACCCGCTGGCGTTGCCCACCAGACAGGGCCCGGGGCTTACGCGCCAGCAGAAGCTCCAGTTCGAGGATTTTGGCCGCCTTGTCCACGCGTGTCTTGATGTCCGCTTTGGGTACCTTGGCAATCTTCAGGCCATACGCCATGTTGTCAAACACGCTCATGTGGGGATACAGCGCGTAGTTCTGGAACACCATGGCAATGTCGCGCTCGGAAGGCTCGAGGTTGTTGACCACTTTGCCTCCGATGGAGATTTGGCCTTCACTGATTTCTTCGAGCCCCGCGATCATGCGCAGCAGAGTGGATTTGCCGCAGCCCGAAGGCCCGACGATGACGATGAATTCGTGGTCAGCGATTTCCGCAGTGATCCCGTGCAACACGGGGACCGCGTTTGCGCCGACGCCGTAGCGCTTGATGATGTTCTTGAGTGAGAGCGATGCCATGGTTGCTAGTTGCTTATTTTTCAGTATCCACAAGACCCTTGACGAACCATTTTTGCATCAGCACCACTACCAGGGCGGGCGGCAACATGGCCAGAATGGCGGTGGCCATGACCACGTTCCATTCGTTGGCGGCATCGCCGCCGGCAATCATGCGCTTGATGCCAATGACCACGGGGTACATGTCTTCGCTGGTGGTTGCCAGCAGAGGCCAGAGGTACTGGTTCCAGCCGTAAATAAACTGGATCACGAACAGCGCAGCGATGGATGTTTTTGACAGCGGCAGCAAGATGTCCCAGAAAAAGCGCATCGGGCCTGCGCCGTCCATGCGCGCAGCTTCCACCAGTTCATCTGGCACCGTCAAAAAAAACTGGCGGAACAGGAAGGTCGCGGTGGCAGACGCAATCAACGGAATCGTCAAGCCCGCATAGCTGTTGAGCATTCCCAGATCCGAAACCACTTTGTAGGTGGGGCCGATCCGTACTTCCACCGGCAGCATCAGGGTCACGAAGATCGACCAGAAAAAGAAGTCCTTGAAAGGAAAACGGAAATAGACAATCGCGAAGGCCGACAGCAGCGAAATCGCAATTTTGCCGAACGTGATGACCAACGCCGTGACCAGGCTGACCCACATCATTCGGGCCACGGGTGCCGTGGAGCCAGCGCCGTCGCCACCACCCAACAACGCCGTCTTGTAAGTTTCCCAGAGGTGGCTACCCGGCAGTAGCGGCATCGGGGCGTGGATGATCTCTTGGGCGGTATGGGTCGATGCCACAAAAGCCAGGTAAAGCGGAAACGCCACGATCGCTATGCCCAGAATCATCACGAGGTGCGCCAGCACGCCCAACGAGGTGCGGTGTTCAACCATGACGGCAGTTGTTGAAGAGTGGAGAAGCCGCAACAGAACAAAGAGTCAACATCAGTACTGCACTTTTTTTTCAATGTAGCGGAATTGGATCACCGTGAGAACCACCACGATAGCCATCAGGACCACCGATTGCGCTGCCGAGCCGCCCAGGTCGCCATTCTTGAATCCGTCGTGATAAACCTTATAGACCAGAATTAGCGTATCGCGTCCCGGACCGCCTTGGGTGGAGGCGTCGATGATGGCAAAGGTATCAAAAAACGCGTACACCACATTGATGACCAGCAGGAAAAAAGTGGTGGGCGATAGCAGTGGGAATTGGATGGTCCAGAAGCGGCGCCACGGGCGTGCACCGTCAATGGCCGCCGCTTCAATCAGCGATTTGGGAATGGACTGTAGCCCGGCCAGGAAAAATAGAAAGTTATACGAAATCTGTTTCCAGACAGCCGCCGTCACGATCAGCGTCATCGCGTGGTTCGGGTTGAGCAAGTGGTTCCAGTCGATGCCGATGCTGTGGAGCGCATAGGCCACCACCCCCAATGTGGGGGAAAACATAAAAATCCACAATATGCCAGCTACCGCCGGGGCGACGGCATAAGGCAGGATCAACAAGGTTTTGTAAAAAAGCGCTCCTTTGGCGATACGGTCAGCAAAAACAGCCAATATCAGCGAGAGGCTGATGCCCAGCACCGCCACGAGCAGCGAGAAAAACGCAGTCTTTTTAAACGACTCCAGGTAGGCTGCGTCGTGGAACAAATTATTGAAGTTCTCCAGTCCCACCCATTCCGTGGACAGGCCGAAGGCGTCCTGCAATTGGAACGACTGTATAAGCGCTTGCCCTGCCGGCCAGAAGAAAAAGATGCTGATGACCGCCAGTTGAGGCGCCAGCAGCAGCCAGGGCAACCAGGCAGAGCGAAAAAGAACGCGTTTTTCCATAAGTCCCTACAAATTGAATCAACCCTCTCAGGCCACCTTTTTTAAGCGCAATGTGGGGAAAGGGTTGATCGGCTGGCGATACGCCTCTATTCGCTGCAGGCGCGTTGGTTCAGGACTTGTTGGCTTTCTGAAAGCGCTCCAGCTGCTCGTTCCCCCGCTGAATAGCAGTATCGAGCGCCTCTTTAGGCTGCTTTTTGCCGCTCCATATCTGCTCGGTTTCCTCATCGATGATGGTCCGAATCTGGTTGAAATTGCCCAGGCGCACGCCACGCGACTTGTCGGTGGTTTTTCGAATCATCTGGGTCACTGCAACATCCGTACCTGGGAATTGCTTGTAAAAGCCCGATTTCTCCGTCAACTCAAAAGCCGCGGTGGTAATGGGAAGGTAGCCAGTCCGTTTGTGACTGGCCGACTGCACGTCAGGCTTGGAGAGATAGTTGAAGAACGCCGCTACCCCTTTGTATTCGGCCGGTTTCTTGCCGGCCATGACCCAGAGGCTGGCGCCGCCTATGACTGTGTTCTGCGGCGCGCCGGCCACGTCGGGGTAATAGGGCAGCGGGGCGATGCCGTAAGCAAATTTAGCTTCTTTGGCGACGCGCGAATACAGACCTGAGGAGCCGGTCATCATCGCGCATTCACCGGTGGGGAAGGAGACGTCAGCGGCATTGCCTCGGCCTTTATAGACAAACAGCCCTTGCTTGGCCATATTGGACAAATTCTCAAAGTGACGCACATGCAGGGGCGAGTTGAACGCCAGCCTTGCCGAGGGTCCGCCGAAGCCGTTATTTTGGGTGGCAAACAGCGTGTTGTGCCAAGTGGAGAAGCTCTCCAGCTGGGTCCAGCTGATCCAGCTGGTGGTGAATGGGCATTTGTGGCCTGCAGCTTTCAGCTTTGCGGCGGCCAGCACGACTTCGGGCCAGGTGGTAGGCGCCTTGTCGGGATCCAGGCCGGCTGCCTTGAAGGCATCTTTGTTGTAATAGAAGATGGTGGTCGAACTGTTAAACGGAAAGCTAAGCATCTGACCGTTTGGAGCGGTGTAGTAGCCCGCAACGGCGGGAATATAGGCTTTTGTATCGAATTTCGCACCGCCTTCGGTCATCACTTCGCCAACCGGTTTGATGGCGCCTTTGGCCGCCATCATGGTTGCCGTACCCACTTCATAGACTTGAAGGATGTCGGGCGCATTGCCGGAGCGAAACGCCGCCATCGCAGCGGTCATGGATTCGTCGTAGCTGCCTTTGAAGGTGGGTACAACTTTGTAGTCCTTTTGGCTGGCATTGAAGTCTTTGGCCAGATCATTGACCCACTCGCCTAGCGGGCCGTTCATTGCGTGCCACCACTGAATTTCTGTCTGCGCGTGCCCGGCGAGCGGGGCGCACAGGGCGCAAGCCGCGAAAGCGAGCGTTGATAAACCGTTTTTCATGAAAACTCCTGAAGGCGACGCGTTATGTGGATCAGACAGTCTAAAAACTGTTTGTGACAGATCCATTTAAGCGACAGGGTAATTTTTAAACAAGCGGGGTTTCCATGAGGGCATTCAAGCGTCTCTTCCGCGAATGCTGCGCTGCGGTAACATCAAGGACCAGCCCCGGACGTGGGTTTGAAGCGGCTGGCTTTTCACAATGAATGCCCCTACTACTATTCAAGAATTAACTGTTTTTGCCGACAACGCAAAGCATGACGAAGTTCGGATCCGAGAGATTCCCTACAACTACACCTCCTTCTCTGATCGCGAAGTGGTTATTCGTCTGTTGGGTTCTCGGGCTTGGGATCTCTTAAACCGCCTGCGCGACGAACGACGTACCGGCCGCTCAGCCCGCATGCTGTACGAGGTGCTGGGCGATGTCTGGGTGGTGCAGCGCAATCCTTATCTTCAGGATGATCTGCTGGAAAATCCGAAACGCCGAAAATTGCTCGTAGAGGCCTTGCAACACCGCCTCACGGAGGTTGAAAAGCGCCGCTCGCCCGATGCAGATCAGCAGCGCGATGCGCTTGTGGGCGAACTGTTGGAGGCCGCCAGGGCCGCAGTTAGCCGTTTTTCAGATTCGTTCGAGGAGATTGCCGAACTTCGCCACCAGACAGCGCGAAAACTACGCAAGTTGACCCTCAAAGACAACGTCAAATTCGACGGCTTGTCACGCGTATCGCATGTCACTGACGCGACCGACTGGCGCGTGGAATATCCTTTTGTGGTGCTGACCCCCGATACCGAAGTCGAGATGGCCGGTCTGGTGCGGGCCTGCATAGAGCTGGGTCTGACGATTGTTCCGCGCGGCGGAGGTACCGGCTATACCGGCGGCGCGATTCCATTGACCTGGAAATCAGCGGTCATCAACACCGAAAAACTCGAAGCTATGACCGAGGTGGAAATGGTGTCGCTGCCGGGCGTTGCGCAAAAGGTTGCCACCGTGTGGACCGAAGCCGGGGTGGTCACTCAACGCGTCGCGGATGCCGCCGAACGGGGCGGTTTCGTGTTTGCCGTGGACCCGACATCTGCCGAAGCCTCCTGTATCGGCGGCAATATAGCCATGAATGCAGGCGGTAAAAAGGCCGTGTTGTGGGGTACTGCGCTGGACAACCTGGCCTCATGGCGCATGGTGACGCCCGAGGCCCAGTGGCTCGAAGTGACGCGCGTGGGGCACAACCTGGGCAAGATTCACGACACTGAGATGGCGAGTTTTGAGCTGCAGTATTTTGAAGCCGATGGCAAAACACCGGTTCGCTCCGAACGTCTGGATATTCCAGGTAAAACCTTCCGCAAGGAAGGCTTGGGCAAGGACGTGACGGACAAGTTTTTGAGTGGCCTGCCCGGTATCCAGAAAGAAGGCTGCGATGGCCTGATCACCAGCGCGCGCTGGATTGTGCACCGCATGCCTGCCCACACGCGCACGGTCTGCATGGAATTTTTTGGCCATGCCAAAGACGCGGTACCCAGCATTGTTGAAATCAAGGATTTCATGTTCGCCGAGCAAAAGCGCGGTGGTGCCATTTTGGCGGGACTCGAACATCTGGACGACCGCTACCTGCGTGCCGTCGGGTATGCCACCAAATCCAAACGTGGCGGGTTGCCAAAGATGGTGCTGGTGGGCGATATCGCTGGCGACGACGCGGACGTTGTCGCCCGCGCTACCAGCGAAATTGTGCGCATTGCCAACTCACGCAGCGGAGAAGGTTTTGTGGCCATCAGTCCCGAAGCGCGCAAGAAGTTCTGGCTGGATCGCAAGCGCACCGCGGCCATCTCCAAACACACGAATGCCTTCAAAATCAATGAAGATGTGGTGATCCCGTTGCCGCGTATGGCCGAGTACACCGACGGTATTGAGCAGATCAACATTGAGTTGAGCCTGCGCAACAAGATCAAACTGTGTGACGAACTGGAAGCCTTTTTTCTCAAAGGTCACCTGGCGCTGGGTAAATCCGACGACGCCAATGACATCCCTTCAACCGAGTTGCTGGAAGATCGGGTTGGTCAGGCGCTCGCGATGATTGCCGAAGTACGTACCCTTTGGGCCGGCTGGCTGCAAGGCGTGGGCACTTATTTTCCACAGCTGCAGGACCATACCTTGCGCGCCAGTTGGAAAACGCAGATACGCGCCCGGCTTCAAGGTATTTTTGGCGGCGGCGCGTTTCTGCCTGTTCTGGAGCAATGCAATCTTATTCATAAGCGCGTACTCAAGGGCCGCGTCTGGGCCGCATTGCACATGCATGCGGGTGACGGCAATGTGCACACCAACTTGCCGGTCAACAGCGACGACTATGAGATGCTGCAAACCGCACACGAAGCGGTTGCGCGCATCATGGCGTTGGCCCGCTCTCTGGATGGCGTGATTTCCGGCGAGCACGGCATCGGCATCACGAAGCTCGAATTCCTGACCGACGAAGAGCTCCGCCCGTTCACCGAGTACAAGCTGAGGGTTGATCCAGAGGGGCGCTTCAATAAGGGCAAGCTGCTACGGAATAATGAGCATACGACGCTTTATGGGGAGGCGCTTCAAGCGGATTTGACCAATGCCTACACGCCCAGCTTCGGACTGATGGGCCATGAGTCGTTGATCATGCAGCAATCTGACATTGGTGCGATCGCTGACAGCGTGAAGGACTGCCTTCGTTGCGGCAAATGCAAGCCGGTGTGCCCCACGCACGTGCCGCGCGCCAACTTGCTGTACAGCCCGCGTAACAAGATTCTGGCGACATCGCTATTAATCGAGGCCTTCCTGTACGAAGAGCAAACCCGGCGCGGTATCAGCATCAAACACTGGGAAGAGTTCGAAGATGTGGCCGACCATTGCACGGTATGCCACAAGTGTCTGGCGCCTTGTCCGGTGGATATTGATTTTGGCGACGTCTCCATGAACATGCGCAATTTGTTGCGCAAGATGGGCCAGAAGTCTTTCCGGCCGGGCAATGCCGCCGCCATGTTTTTCCTCAATGCGACCAATCCGCAAACCATCAAATTCATGCGCAGTGCCATGGTCGATGTGGGCTTCAAAGCCCAGCGTCTGGCCAATAACCTGTTGCGCGGGCTGGCGCGCAAGCAGACCGCTCAGCCGCCCGCATCCGTCGGCAAGCCAGCGGTCAAAGAGCAGATCATTCACTTCATCAACAAGAAAATGCCGGGAGGCCTGCCGAAGAAAACGGCGCGGGCACTTCTCGACATTGAAGACAAGGATTACGTTCCGATTATTCGTAATCCGAAAACAACCACAGCGGAGACTGAAGCGGTATTTTATTTTCCGGGTTGCGGCTCCGAGCGGCTCTTTTCCCAAGTCGGTTTGGCGACGCAAGCCATGCTGTGGCACGCGGGTGTCCAGACCGTGTTGCCACCCGGCTACCTGTGTTGCGGTTATCCGCAGCGCGGCAGCGGACAGTTCGACAAGGCTGAAAAGATCATCACCGACAACCGCGTGCTGTTCCACCGGGTGGCCAACACTCTCAACTATCTGGACATCAAGACCGTGGTGGTCAGCTGCGGCACTTGCTACGACCAGCTGCAGGGGTATGAGTTCGGAAAGATTTTTCCGGGTAGCCGCATCATCGATATTCACGAGTATTTGCTGGAAAAAAGCATTACGCTCAGGACCGACCAGCCTGGTAAGGGCTACCTGTACCACGATCCTTGCCACAGTCCGATGAAGCTTCAGGAACCCATGAAAACGGTCAAGGCACTGCTCGGCGATAACGTCCTCAAAAACGAGCGGTGCTGCGGAGAATCAGGCACGCTGGGCGTCACGCGCCCCGACATCTCAACCCAGATTCGCTTTCGCAAAGAAGAAGAATTGCAAAAAGGCGAAAGCGAGTTGCGGGCTTCGGGCGCTTTGGGCGAGAAGGAAAATGTCAAGATCCTGACCAGTTGCCCGAGCTGCCTGCAAGGCTTGCTGCGCTATGGCAACGACATGAAAAATGGCTTGCTCGAAGCGGACTACATCGTGGTGGAAATGGCAAATCAGATACTCGGCAAGGAGTGGCTGCCAAACTACGTGGAAGCGGCTAACCACGGCGGAATCGAACGGGTTCTGGTGTAGCGCAATGAAGACGGTTGCTCTTTGCCCATTGTGTGAAACCGATGGAGGTCTGATGGTTTTTCGCAACGAGCATTTGCGGGTGATTCAAGCCGACGAAGCGGGCTTTCCGGCTTTTTATCGCGTGGTCTGGAACCGGCATGTGGCGGAGTTTTCTGATCTCTTGCCAGCTGAGCGCGATATTTGCACGCGTGCAGTGGTCGAGGTCGAGCAGATCCTGATCAGTGAGCTGCGGCCCACCAAGATCAACTTGGCTGCTTTCGGAAACGCGGTGCCGCACCTGCATTGGCACGTGATTGCCCGTTTCGATTGGGACAGCCATTTTCCTTCGTCGGTCTGGAGCGCGCCGCAACGTCCGCCAGCGGTCGAAAAGTTATCGACCATCGCGTCACGTTGCTTGCAGGTCAATCGATTGATCGGCCAACAAATGGCGCACTGACGCGCCGGACGTGTTTGTTTTTTTAGAAAGAGAGATACCACATGGCAGGTCTTCAAGCCGGGGCACCGACTCCCACCGCACTGACGGTTCACAGTCAGTCCCACGTTCTCGAAATGGCTTTTTCCGACGGCGCCAAATTCAGTATTCCATTTGAATTGATGCGCGTCTACTCACCTTCCGCAGAAGTTCAGGGCCACGGGCCGGGGCAAGAAGTATTGCAAACCGGCAAGCGTGAAGTGACTATTCTCGATTTGGAACCCACTGGTAATTACGCGGTTAAACCGGTTTTTTCGGATGGTCACGAAAGCGGGATCTTTTCCTGGGATTACTTGTATTACCTCGGATCGGAACAAAACCGCCTTTGGGACGACTACAACCGGCGCTTGCAGGCCGCAGGCATCGAGCGCGATGCACCCATGATCGATGCAAGCGGTCATGCCTGTGGCAATCACTGAGATTGAGGGTGATGAAGGCTCGTTTCTAGGACCTCACAGCAGGGCTGCCGATCCCAATTTACTGTTGTTTTTCCAGCATAAAATCTGGCAATACCCTGGATCACCAGGGGTCGTCACGATCAATTCGGGCTTTGCCCTCTAGTATCCATTTATGACAAGTACCCATTTCGGCTTTGAATCGGTGGACGAGCAGGACAAGGCACGCCGCGTCCGCAGTGTGTTCGATTCCGTAGCGCCCAAATACGACGTAATGAACGACCTGATGTCACTGGGTCTTCATCGAGCTTGGAAGGCTTACACCGTGATGGTGGCCAACGTCAAAGAGGGCCAGCAAGTGCTTGATATTGCGGGTGGGACAGGTGATTTGGCGTTGGCGTTCGCGCCCCAGGTCGGAGCCAGCGGGCGTGTGGTGCACACCGACATTAACGAAGCGATGCTCCGGGAAGGGCGCAACCGACTGCTGGACGCCGGTGTAAGCCTGCCGACATTGGTTTGCGACGCTGAACGGTTACCGTTTCCGGATGCCAGTTTTGATTTGGTGACAGTGGCATTCGGGTTGCGCAACATGACACATAAAGAGGCGGCCCTGCTTGAAATGAATCGGGTGCTGAAGGCGGGCGGAAAACTGTTGGTTTTGGAGTTTTCTAAGGTGGCCAAGCCGCTGGAAAAGATTTATGACTGGTATTCATTCAAGGTATTGCCCAAGCTCGGAAAATTGGTGGCCAATGATGATTCGAGTTACCAGTACCTGGCCGAGTCCATTCGAATGCATCCCAGCCAAGAAGAACTCAAAGCCCTTATGCGGAAAAGCGGCTTTGGTCATGTGGACTATCACAACATGGCGGGCGGTGTGGTGGCGTTGCATGTTGGAATCAAGTGTTGAAGTGTTTTTTAGGCCTTGAATTGCGCTCGCTGCGTAATTAAGTTGTGATTAAGGAGACTATATGAAAATTTGGTCAGTAATTCTTCCCGCGGTGCTCGCCGTAACCCTGGCTTTGGCAGGAACTGCGGCTGACGCCAAGCGGATGGGCGGTGGCACGTCCTTTGGCCGGCAGTCGTCCAACGTGACACAGCGTCAAACGGCCCCGAGCAATACGAATTCTGCAGTTAAGCCGGCGGCCCCGGCCGCAACACCGGCTCCTGTGGCACCGAGAAAACCATGGGGCGCCATGTTGGGCGGTCTTGCAGCGGGCTTGGGCCTGGCGTGGCTGGCATCGTCATTGGGCTTGGGAGGAGCACTCGGTCAGATCATCATGTTTGCCTTGCTGGCGGTGGTCGTTATGGGGGTGATTGGCTTCGTGATGCGCCGGCTGAAGGGTGGGGCGGGCAACGCCTCAAGCGGCGCGTCTTCGCAATCGCCCTTTGCTTTCCAGGGAGCCGGTAGCCCCACCAATGCCACCGCTCCTAAAAGCTACAACCCCGGAAACGTCGGCAATGACGCATCAGCGCGGCCCTGGGAGCGCAGCGGCACGGCCTTTGATGCCAACAGGCCTCAAGCCGGTGCGCCTGAGGCTGGATCCATGATCGGGTCGACGCTGCTGGGGTCCCAGTCCTGGGGCGTTCCGGCAGGTTTTGATGCCGAAGGTTTCCTTAAAGCGTGCAAATTGAATTTCGTGACGCTGCAAGACGCCTGGGATCGCTCGGACATTCAGAATTTGCGCGCCATGATGACGGACGACATGCTCCAGCAGATAAAGACTCAACTGGGCGATCGGGAATCGCATACCGGCGGCGTCGCCAATAAAACCGAGGTGGTGATGCTTGATGCAAAGCTTCTCGGCATCGAGGAGCTTGACGATGTGTACATGGCCAGCGTGGAGTTCTCCGGCATGATCCGAGAAGACGCGTCTGCAGGCGCCAGCCCTTTCCGGGAAGTCTGGAACATGACCAAGCCGCGCAGCGGTGGGGGATGGCTGGTTGCTGGCGTACAGGCATTGCAGTAATTTGAATGCAAAAACGATTTAATGCGGGATAGCCGGCAACATGAACTAACGGGTAAGTGAAGGGCACTTGAGGCAAAGGCCTTTTTATCCTGCAAAATCGGGGACGTATGAATAACACGTCCCCTTTTCCTTTTTTAGAGTCCCTCGTCAGTCGTTTTCAGCCTCCCGCCTGGGTGGTTGACGAAGGCCAGCAGCGACTGGTGCTTTTTTTGAACCATGTCCTGATGCAGGAAAAACAGGCGCAAGACCGGCTGTTACGGCAAAAGGGTCGCGTCGTCCATGTTCGATGGGGTTTGTTTGCGGTGGATTTGGTGGTCACCCCCGCCGGGCTCGTTGACCGAGCCCCACCCTCCGCGAAACCGGATCTTTTGCTGTCGTTGGTCACCGAGTCGCCGCTGGTGATGGTGCAGTCTGCTTTGGCTGGCAAGGCGCCCCCGGTCAAAATCGAAGGAGATGTTCAACTGGCAGCCGAGGTAGGATGGCTGGCCGAAAATCTCCGATGGGATGCAGAAGAAGATCTGTCCCGCCTGGTGGGCGATGCACCAGCACATGCGCTGGCCGACACGGGTCGGCGGCTGATGGTTGGCCTGAAACAGTTTCTGGCTCGAGCGCCTCAGCCGCCGGCCTCTTATTCTTCTACAGCGCCGACTCCCGGGCCGGAACGCAGCGGCGTATCGCCCCAAGGTGAATCAGTGCCTTCGGTGAGCGAAGCTAAAGACGGAGGGGCTGGCGCCACCGCAAAGGGTTCTGAATGAGCAGGTTCTTCAGGGGCTGTTTTATCGCCTGGACTGTTTTTCGGTTCGGTCTTGATGAATTGGTCCTGTCAAGCTTCGAACGGCCCTGGGTCCGATTGCTGACTCGCCTTGTCTCGGTGGGACGAAATCTGAAAGCGCCGCGTGGGGAGCGCCTGCGAGAGGCGCTCGAACGGTTGGGCCCGATTTTCGTCAAGTTTGGGCAGGTGATGTCTACCCGCCGCGACTTGCTGCCCCCAGATATCGCTGACGAACTTGCACGCCTGCAGGATCGGGTGCCGCCTTTCGAATCCGCCGTAGCGGTTGCGATTATCGAAAAAGCGTTTGGCAGGCCTTTAAACCGCATCTTTGCGACCTTTGAGCAGACACCCATCGCTAGCGCGTCGATTGCCCAGGTTCACTTTGCCACCCTGCCTGATGGCCGCGAAGTGGCGGTCAAGGTTTTGCGGCCCAACATGAAGCCTGCCATCGAAAAGGATCTGGCGCTGTTGCACATGATGGCTGGCTGGGCCGAAAGGGCATCGGCGGATGGCAAGCGACTCAAGCCTCGTGAAGTGGTGGCAGAGTTCGACAAATATCTTCATGACGAGCTGGATTTAGTGCGCGAGGCTTCCAATGCCGCGCAACTGCGACGCAATATGCAGAGCCTGAATCTCGTGATGATTCCCGAGATGTATTGGGACTACTGCATGCCGGATGTCATGGTGATGCAGCGCATGAAAGGTGTGCCCATAGGCCAGACGCAGCGATTGCGCGATGCGGGGGTGGACATGAAGAAGTTGGCACGCGACGGTGTCACGATTTTCTTCACTCAGGTCTTTCGTGATGGCTTTTTCCATGCGGACATGCACCCAGGCAATATTCAGATCAGTTTGGCACCTGAGACATTCGGGCGCTATATTTCGCTCGATTTCGGGATTGTGGGTACGCTCACCGAAGTGGACAAAGAGTATTTAGCGCAAAATTTCAGCGCTTTTTTCCAGCGCGACTATAAACGCGTGGCCGAGTTGCATCTTGAGTCTGGCTGGGTACCTGCCACGACCCGTGTAGATGAACTGGAGGCCGCTATACGGGCCTGCTGTGAGCCCTATTTCGACCGCCCTCTGAAAGAACTTTCGCTCGGTCTGGTGTTGATGCGGCTGTTTCAAACCTCACGCCGTTTTCAGGTAGAAATTCAGCCTCAGTTGGTGCTGCTGCAAAAAACCCTTCTCAACATCGAAGGTTTGGGGCGTGATCTTGATCCCGACCTGGACCTATGGAGCACTGCAAAGCCATTTCTTGAACGGTGGATGCTGGAGCAGGTGGGGCCTGAAAAGCTACTGGCTCAGCTGAAAGCCGAGGCGCCGACCTACGCAAAACTTCTGCCCGGCCTGCCACGTTTGCTGTCGCAATATCTGAAAGCTGTCCCCGGGCTGAACCGCCGCGAGCTTAACGAACTGCTGGCCGAACAAAAGCGGACCAACAAACTCCTGCAAAGCCTGATTTATGGCGGCTTGGGCTTTGTACTGGGCTTGATCGCGATGCAATTCGTGCTCAGGATTCGCGTTTTCTGAGGGCAGCCGCGTCAAGCCACGCGCTTTCGGAGGTGTCAGGGCTATTCACTGCGGCCGCGGTGCAACCCTTATAATTAAAGGCTTTGCACCTCCTCGCCCGTAGCGTGCCTTAACTTCCAAGACATCACCTCTAGCACTATGCCAATCTACGCCTATAAATGCGAGTCCTGTGGGTATGCCAAGGACACCTTGCAAAAAATGTCGGATGCGCCTTTGACAGTCTGCCCCCAGTGCGGAAAGCCCAGCTTTAAAAAGCAGGTCACGGCAGCTGGCTTCCAGCTCAAGGGCTCGGGCTGGTATGTGACCGATTTCCGCGGTGGCAATAGCGGGGCGCAAAGCTCCAAGTCCGCCGATTCCGAGCCGCCAGGCACCGCGGCTGGGGACGGCAAAGCCGCCGATGCCAGCGCAGCGAGTACTCCGGCTGGCACTCCGGTGGCTGCTACCCCTGCGGCGGCACCTGTAGCGCCAGCCAGCAAGGCCGCAAACGGCGAATCTTCTTCCAAAGCCTAGTGATGAGCTCCATTCGCCGTTGGCTTTTAGCCGGACTCCTGGTGCTGGTGCCCTTGGGTATTACCCTGGGTGTGCTCGACTGGATTGTTGGAACGTTAGACAAGACGCTGTTGATTCTTCCGTCCGCCTGGCATCCCGACAAGCTGCTGGGTTTTCATATTCCTGGATTCGGCGTGTTGCTAACCTTGGGGATTGTGCTGCTGATGGGCGCCATCGCCAGCAACTTCTTCGGCAAGAAGCTGGGTGGCTGGGGCAATTCCCTGCTGCGCCGTATTCCTATTGTGCGGTCCATTTATTCCAGCGTGAAGCAGGTCTCAGATACCTTGTTTTCAGAAAATGGCAACGCCTTTCGCAAGGCTTTACTGGTGCAGTGGCCGCGTGAAGGCGTCTGGACAATTGGTTTCCTGACGGGTGTGCCCGGCGGGGATGTGATTAACCATTTGCACGGCGACTATCTGAGTGTCTATGTTCCGACGACGCCGAACCCAACCGGTGGCTACTTCGTGATGCTGAAAAAATCGGACTGCATTGAATTGAAAATGAGTGTCGATCAGGCGCTGACTTACGTGATTTCAATGGGCGTTGTCGTTCCTGCAAGGCCTGTTGCTCAACCGCTGACTCCCCCTCTATAGACGGCGAAACTGCAAAACTGCGCGAGAGGCGCTGAAAGTTAAAGTTTTTTTTATGGCTATCGCGGACACACAAGTTTCTAAAATGCGTACAAATTATTGCGGTCTGGTGACCGAGAGTCTGACGGGCCAAACTGTCAGCCTTTGCGGGTGGGTAAACCGTCGGCGCGATCACGGCGGCGTGATTTTCATCGACTTGCGTGACCGCGAAGGCTATGTGCAGGTGGTATGTGATCCGGATCGCGCCGACATGTTCGCGACTGCTGAAGGCGTGCGCAACGAGTTTTGCGTTCAGGTCAAAGGCGTGGTGCGCGCGCGCCCCGAAGGCACGACCAACGACAACCTGAAAAGCGGTAAGGTCGAAGTGCTGTGTCACGAACTGATCGTGCTCAACCCCAGCGTCACGCCGCCGTTCCAGCTGGATGACGACAACCTGTCTGAAACGACACGGCTTACGCACCGCGTTCTGGATCTGCGTCGCCCGTACATGCAAAACAACTTGATGTTGCGCTACCGCGTGGCGATGGAAACGCGCAAGTTTCTCGATGCCAACGGGTTTATCGACATTGAGACCCCCATGTTGACCAAAAGCACCCCCGAAGGGGCGCGCGACTACCTGGTGCCCAGCCGCGTCAATGAAGGACACTTTTTTGCGCTTCCACAGAGCCCCCAGTTGTTCAAACAGCTGCTCATGGTGGCCGGCTTTGATCGTTATTACCAGATTACCAAGTGTTTCCGCGACGAAGATCTGCGTGCCGACCGGCAGCCTGAATTTACGCAGATTGATATCGAGACGTCTTTCATGGGTGAGCAGGAAATCCGGGACCTGTTCCAGGGGATGATCGTCAACATCTTCAAGACCGTTCTGGACACCGACTTGGGCGAGTTCCCTGTGATGACTTATGCCGATGCCATGCATCGTTTCGGCTCTGACAAGCCCGACCTGCGTGTAAACCTTGAGTTCACCGAACTGACCGATGTCATGGTGGGCGTTGACTTCAAGGTGTTCAGTACGCCAGCCACTACCCTCGGGGGCCGCGTGGTGGCCCTGCGCGTGCCGGGGGGGGCCGAGATGAGCCGCAGTGAAATTGACGGGTACACCGAATTCGTCAAGATCTATGGCGCTAAAGGTTTGGCCTGGATCAAGGTCAACGATGTGAGCCGAGGCCGTGAAGGTCTGCAGAGCCCCATCGTCAAGAATATTCACGACGCGGCCATCGCCGAAATTCTCAAGCGTACCGGCGCCGGGAACGGTGATCTGATTTTCTTTGGTGCCGACAAAGGCAAGGTGGTCAACGACAGCATTGGTGCCCTGCGCGTCAAGGTCGGCCACAGCGAATTCGGCAAAAAAGCCGGTTTGTTCACCAAGTGCTGGAAGCCGTTGTGGGTGGTCGATTTTCCGATGTTCGAGTTTGACGAAGAAGGCCAGCGCTGGAGTGCCGTGCACCATCCATTCACGGCCCCCAAGGATGGGCATGAGGACTGGATGGATACTGATCCGGGCCGTTGCATTTCCAAAGCCTACGACATGGTACTCAACGGGTGGGAACTGGGTGGCGGTTCAGTCCGTATTCACCGTGCCGAGGTGCAGAGCAAGGTCTTCGATGCCCTGAAGATTGGTCCCGAGGAGGCCCAGGAGAAGTTCGGCTTCTTGCTGGACGCTCTGCAGTATGGTGCGCCGCCGCACGGTGGTCTGGCATTCGGTCTGGACCGCATCGTGACGATGATGACGGGTGCCGAGTCGATTCGTGATGTGATCGCTTTCCCGAAAACACAACGTGCACAGTGCCTGCTGACCCATGCGCCTAGCCCGGTGGACGAAAAGCAACTGCGCGAACTTCATATCCGACTGCGCAATCCGTTGCCTGTCTAGTCGTTAAATACAGCGGACACACGGCCGGGGAAGATTTTGAAAAGATTCAAGATTCCCGAGTCGGTTTTGGTCGTTATTCATACGCCTCAGTTGGAAGTTTTGCTGATTGAGCGTGCCGACCAGCCGGGTTTCTGGCAGAGCGTCACAGGCTCCAAAGATATGGCCGACGAGCCATTCTTGCAGACCGCGCTTCGGGAGGTGATGGAGGAAACAGGCATCGTTGCGTCATCGTCCCAATGCCTCGATTGGGGCCTTTCCAACGTGTATGAAATTTATCCGGTCTGGCGCCATCGTTATGCAGCGGGGGTGACGCACAACACGGAGCATGTGTTTGGTCTGCGGCTGCCTGAAGTGCGCGCTGTCACACTGAATCCGCGCGAGCACACGGCTTGGCAGTGGCTGCCCTACCGGGCAGCTGCGGATCGCTGTTTTTCTCCTTCCAACGCTGAAGCCATCCTGCTGCTGCCGCAGTGGTTGACTCAAATGTGATGGCGGCATACTTCAACCGGCTGTTTACCGGGCATGCATGCACAATGCACCGCAGGCTCCCCGCACGAACCAGGGAGCCATCAGACACTCAATTTACAAAACACCCGTTCCCTGACGCGCTGAGAACCACTCACCCGGTACATTGCTAAAAACCCCTTCACCATGTTCCCACCCCCGACGTCAGAGGCACTGCAATTACTCAACGGTGGGCAGGCTTTTTTTCCGGCGCTGATCAAAGCGTTGGATGCCGCAGCAAAGTGGATCCAGCTGGAAACGTATATTTTTGATTTTCATGAGGCCGGCGCGGAAGTGGCCGACGCGTTGGTCAGGGCTGCAGCGCGCGGGGTGACGGTTCAGGTGCTGGTGGACGGCATCGGCACCCCTCTTTTGCCTGCCGAGTGGCAGAAGAAATTTGCGGAATCGGGTGTCGAGTGGTGCGTGTACTCACCGCTTGGTGTTGGCTTGGCGGGGTGGGGTGCGCTCAGCCTGCTTGTGCCAGAGCGCTGGCGCAGACTGCATCGCAAGCTCTGTGTCGTCGATCAACGCCTGGTTTTTTGTGGTGGCATCAATGTGCTGGACGACTTCTATGATCCCACGCATGGCGCGCTTCAGTCCCCGCGCTTTGATTTTGCGGTCGCCGTTACCGGGCCTCTCGCGCTCGATGCGGCCGATGCCATGGTCCTACTCTGGTGGCGCGTCCAAGCCGGTTACAGCGCGCGGCAGAGGCATTTGAACACCGCATGGGAAACCTTCAAGGCGGCGGGATACGGTGGGCGCACAGACACCGCGCAACTCGCGGTCCCGACGAGTTCCAAGACCGGCCATTTCGCGACAACGCCCCGCCCCAAAGCAGCGCTGATCCTGCGCGACAACCTGCTGAACCGCACCAGCATCGAACGCGCGTACCGCAAGGCGATCGGCAAGGCCCGCCACGAGATCATCATCGCCAATGCCTATTTTTTGCCGGGTGGAAAACTGCGTCGCGCGCTCATCAGGGCTGCGAGGCGCGGTGTGCGGGTGACCCTTCTGCTGCAAGGAAAGTACGAGTACTTCATGCAGTACCACGCGGCCAGGCCTGTGTACGGCGCCTTGTTGGAGGCAGGGGTCGAAATTTACGAATATGCCGCGAGTTTTCTCCATGCCAAAGTAGCGGTGGTCGATGGGCATTGGGCGACTGTGGGCTCGTCCAACCTTGATCCTTTGAGTTTGTTGCTGGCTCGAGAGGCGAATGTGGTGGTCGAGGACAGGGCGTTTGCCGAGGATTTGAGAAGGCGTTTATCTGAAGCCATGACCAGTCACGGTCGGCGCATAGATCCCGCTGCTTACTATCAGCGACCGCTCGTTCAGCGTATTCAAGGTTGGGTTGCTTATGTCCTGATGCGGCTGGCGCTGCTCGTGACGGGACAACGGTACTGAGCCGGCGACACGGCACGAAAGCGGTTTTCAAAGTGAGACAGTTTTAGCGCTATTAAAACAATAGCTACTTATGACTGCTTATAGAGGCTTCAGAGCTAAAAACCTTGTAAACTTCGGGACAAGACTATTTTTTGGTGGACTGTTAATATCTACCATGCCTATGAAAATTACCACGCTTTCCCAAGACGCGATAGACGAAGGAACCCCTGTTTCAGTCAAGATTCGTGAGCGCCTTGCCAAAGCGCGTAAGCGCTTCAATGCGAACGACAATATTGCCCAGTTTATTGAGCCGGGCGAGTTGGAAAAGCTGCTTGACGAAGTTGAAGTCAAAATGCAGGGCGTGCTCGACAGCTTGGTGATCGATACCGTCGGCGACCATAACACCAACAATACCGCGCGCCGTGTGGCAAAAATGTATCTGAACGAGGTGTTCAACGGGCGCTATGTACAGCCGCCCAACATCACTGAGTTTCCAAATGCCGAGCATCTCAACGAGCTGATGATCGTCGGACCTATCACCGTGCGCAGCGCCTGTTCGCACCATTTTTGTCCGGTGATTGGAAAAATATGGATTGGGGTGCTGCCCAACGAGCACACCAATGTAATTGGCCTGTCCAAATATGCGCGCCTGGCCGAGTGGGTGATGGGGCGGCCGCAGATTCAGGAAGAGGCCGTGGTGCAGTTGGCTGATTTGATTATGGAAAAAACCCAGCCAGACGGCTTGGCCATCGTGATGGAAGCGAGTCATTTCTGCATGTCGTGGCGCGGCGTCAAGGACATGGACAGCAAAATGATCAACTCGGTCATGCGCGGCGTGTTCCTTAAAAATTCAGCATTGCGACGAGAATTCCTCGCGTTAATTCCTCAGAAAGGCTAATCCGATGTTGGTACGTTTGCTTTATGCGAGTCGCGCCATGGACACCAGTCCTGCGGCCATTGATGCCATCTTGGCGCAGTCACGACAGTACAACCCGACTTGTGGGATTACTGGCATTCTTTGCTATGGTGCGGGTATTTTCTTGCAGGCTATCGAAGGCGGACGCATCGCCGTCAGTGAGCTGTACGGCCACATTCAAAGAGATTCGCGCCACAAAGACGTGGTACTGCTCGACTACGAAGAAATTTCCGAGCGTCGGTTCGGCGGCTGGACCATGGGTCAGGTCAACCTGCTCAAGTTAAACCATTCCATTCTTCTGAAGTATTCGGAAAAGCCTGAGCTCGATCCATATTCGGCTTCAGGCAAGGTGTCTCTTGCTTTGCTGGAGGAGTTGATGGCCACGGCGTCCATCATCGGCCGCGTCTGACACTGCACGACAAAGCGGCTGCGCTTGCTACCGCGCTGTCGCCTCCGTCAGCTTCGCATTGCCGTGTTTTCTAGGTGTCCTTTCAATCCCTTGCCCTGGTTCTTCTCGCCGGGCTAATTCACGCGAGCTGGAATATTGCCGCCAAGAAGGCCGGCGGAGATGCGCGCTTCGCGGCATTCACCGGGCTGGTCATGATGGTGGTCTGGGCGCCGGTGGGCATTTGGGTAGGGGCTGACGAGTTACCACGCTGGGGCCGTACCGAATGGGTGATGCTGTGTGCCAGCGCGTTGCTGCATACCGTGTACTACGTGACCCTCCTGCGCGGCTATCGCAAGGCGGATCTCACCGTGGTTTATCCACTGGCGCGCGGTTCCGGTCCTCTCTTGTCGTCACTGGTTGCCGTGTTTTTTTTGGGCGAGCACATTTCTGTGCTGGGCCTTGCAGGCATCGCTGGCGTTGTTGGCGGTGTATTTCTAATCGCCGGTGGACCGGCACTGTGGCGCGCTTCGCATGACCCTTCGCGGCGCGAGCGCGTCCGCAAAGGGTTGCGCTACGGCCTGCTAACCGGTGTGTTCATTGCGGGCTACACGATCGTCGATGGCTACGTGGTCAAACTCCTGCTTATGTCACCGATTCTTATCGATTACATCGGAAATTTTGGACGCCTGGCTTTTGTGATGCCGACTGTTTTACGCGACCTGCCCACCGCAGCCGCGCTTTGGAACCGGCAATGGAAATATGCCTTATTGGTGGGCATCATTAGTCCCGTCGGCTATGTGTTGGTGCTCTTTGCGATGCAGACCGCCCCGCTGTCGCATGTGGCGCCCGCGCGCGAGGTATCGATGCTGTTTGCGGCCTTGTTAGGCGGGCATTTGCTTGGCGAGGGCGATCGGAAATTGCGGCTTCTCGGCGCGCTGTGCATCGCGGTCGGCGTGATGGCGTTGGCCTTGGGTTGAGCGCAAGAAGGAGTAGGAAATTAAGACGCTTGTAGCCTCAGACCTGTTGATTGGTTGCGATTTTTCCAGCAGCCCCAGCCGTCGCAAGCCCATCGTGATCGCCTCAGGCTCATCTTCGAAGGAACGCGTCCTTCTGGCGGGCCTGGAACGCGTTGAATCGTTGGACGGATTTGAGCAGTGGTTGCTCCAATCGAGCGCGTGGACGGGAGTTTTTGATTTTCCATTCGGCCTACCGCGCGAATTGGTGGTGAGTCTCGATTGGCCCCTGGATTGGCCTGAGCTGATTCGCTACTACGGGGGGTTGAGCCGCGCCGAGATCCGCAATACCTTCGCTGCTTTTTGCAATGCACGTCCAGCCGGGAAAAAGTTTGCGCACCGCGCCGCTGACCGGCTGGCGGGTTCCAGTCCGTCCATGAAGTGGGTTAACCCGCCAGTGGCGTACATGCTGCATGCCGGTGTGCCGCGTTTGGTGGCGGCTGGCGTGCACATCCCTTGCCTTCATCTTGGCGACAGCCGCCGAATCGCATTGGAGGGCTACCCTGGCCTGCTCGCGCGCGAGGTTCTTGGCCACCGCTCTTACAAGAGTGACGACAAGGCCAAGCAGACGCCGGAGCGCCTGATTGCGCGCAAGGATCTGATTACCGCGATGGAGCATGGGAATACCCGGCTGGGTGTGCGTTTGAAAGTCAGTCATGCCCAGCGCGATGCCCTTATTGACGACGCCAGCGGCGACAGTCTTGATGCCGTGCTGTGTCTCTTGCAGGCAGCTTGGGCGGCACAGCAGGGCCCGCCCCGGTATGGTTTGCCGTCGCACGTGGACCCGCTGGAGGGCTGGATTGTCTCAGCTTGACCTTGACCTATTGAGCCGCCCTTTTTTAAAAGCGACTCACCCGATTGAATCCGCAACAAGCGGCTATTAATTAAGAAGTTAATGGAGCATACGACGTTGATCTTCACGACAAAATCACGGGTCATGCTGGCTTTTGTTGCAATGCTGGCCTGCTGTGCTTCAACTTGGTCAGTGGCCCGTTCCCAGGCCTCCTGGTGGGGTGAAGTGACCTACGTGGTCGACGGAGATACCGTTCATGTACGACCCTTGCGAGGCGGCAAGCCGCTCAGCATTCGTATCGATGGCATTGATGCCCCTGAAATTTGCCAGGCCGGAGGTAGAGAGGCCCGCGATGCGCTCAAGCGCCGGACGTTGGGCCAGCGCGTCACCGTTCACGGCACACGTCGCGATATCTACGGTCGTCTGCTGGCTAGGATTGTTATAAACGGTGAAGATCAAGGCGAATGGATGGTTGCGGAAGGACTGGCTTGGTCCTACCGATACCGTGGTCATTCAGGCCGCTACGCCCTGCAGCAACGCGATGCAGAAGTGGCTGGGATCGGACTATTCACACGGTCTCCCGCAGCCCCACCTGTTAATCCACGGATTTTCCGAAAGCAACATGGAAGCTGCTACTTTTAACCTTTCTTTTTTTCGCTTCAGGCGCCGGGAAAATAGTTTTTGTTGGCATTTACCTGCGGTATTTCGGCGGATGCTGACCAACGCCGTTGGCACACCGGTTACAGTAAATATGCGTGCCCGCGCAATCGCCGTTTATTCGGCCGTAGGTTCTCTCAGGGCGCGCATGTTCTTACCAACAGGAGCCAGTATGAGAAAACAATCGTTTAAACGTTTACCAACCGGCCCGCGCCTCGACACACACTGGGTCGTAGCCAGTGCGCTGGCGCTTGTTTTTTCACTGAGCGCCTGTGGCAAGTCAGACGCCGACAAAACAGCGGGCCAGCAACTCGACGCGGCCATTGCTAAAACCGGGCAGGCGGCTGCAGAAGCCAAAGCTGAATCCGAAAGTACCCTGGCCAACGCGCAAGCGGCGCTGAAAGACATCACGCAGAACGCCGAGCATTCAGCCAAAGAGATTTCAAGCCAAGGCGCGGGAGCACTGGATGATCTGGCCGTTACTGCGGCTGTGTCGGCAGGACTTGCTAGCGACCCCGACCTGCGCGCGCTGAACATTAAGGTGGATGCAAAGAATGGTGCCGTGACCTTGAACGGCTCTGCGCCCACCGAAGCGGCCCGCGAGAACGCCAGCACTATTAGCAAAGCGGTCCGGGGGGTGAACTCCGTGGACAACAAACTAATTGTGGTGGGGCGGTGATTGCCTCATTGCCGCTTCCACAACGCGGCCGATTCTTGCAGCCGTCAGATAGCGCGTCCGCGCAGGGATTGAAAACGTAGAGTCCATTTTTTTGGCAGCGTCTTGAATGTCAACAACGCATAAAAAAGGCAGCCGATGAAAATTACATCGACCGCCCGGTTCACGTCGCCTCAACGGATGCAGAGGCTTAACAGGCGATTAAGGCCGAACGACGATGTCGTTGCGCACGTTCTTGACGTTCTTGACGCCACGGGCAATATTTTCAGCTTGGGTTCTTTCAGCATTTGACTTCGCGAAACCGGACAGCTGAACGGTACCGTTGAGAGTTTCTACGCTGATGGAGGTTGCTGAAACCGTCTTGTCCTCGACGAATTTAGCTTTGACGGAGGTTGTGATGGCCGCATCATCAACATAGGAGCCAGCAGTTTCCTGGCCACGCCCCACGGCGCAGCCGCTGCCGATGATGGTGATGCCTGCCAGAGCAGCGAATGCAATTGCGCGAGCGTATTTCATATTGTTTTCCTCTTTAGTCTGTTTAATTGAACGAGTGCAAGGTTTACAAAGCCTGTCAATCAGCGGCACCACGCCAATTGACCTGCGCCATCGTTATTTTTTCAGCCAATCTTTCAGCTCATCTGCGTGTTCTTCCTCGTCCGTAAGAATATCTATCAGCATGCGGCGCGTGGTCGGGTCTTCGTCGCCTATCAAAGCAATCATCTGGCGGTAGCTTTCAACGGCAATACGTTCAGCGATCAGATTGACCCGAATCATGGTTTGCAAGTCGTTCGATTCGTCATAGTCAGCATGACTGCGTTGCAGCAAGCTATTGGGCGAGAAATCGGGCTCTCCGCCCAACTGCACAATTCGCCTTGCAATACGGTCAGCGTGCGCAGACTCCTCGTTGGCATGCACCATAAACTCCTCGGCAATCTTCGGAGACGACATGCCCGTGGCCATGAAGTGATGACGTTTGTACCGAAGTACGCAAACCAGTTCGGTGGCTAAAGAGTCATTGAGAAGCTTGATAATGGCGTCCCTGTGCGGCCCATACGCGGGGGTGATTGCACCATCGTCAAGGCTTTGGCGGGCTGCATCCAAACCCTTCTCATCGAGGACCAGCGCGTTGGGGGAATTGGTAGTGGCGTTTTTCATAGAGTTTTCGAAGGTTCTTTTGAATCGTGTGAGGAAGTGGAGAGCAGCGAGTGCAAAACACTGGAAAGTTCAGATGACTTTAGGGTTGCCAAAAGCACCCCGCCCAGGGATATCAGGCGCCACGGTCGGAGGATTGCAGCCGCGGCGCCGATACCGGCGGCAACAAGCAGAAGTCTCACTGGCTGTTTGTCTGCATACTTTCCCAGAACTGGCCGAGCAAGATCACAGGCCATATGTATCGGATGACGGTGCCACCAAACACTTACTGCGTGCTTGACAATGTCCCAGGTCCCTATCAGCGCGTCACGTGGCCGTTCGTTTTCGTCCAACTCGTGCAAGTCTTGAGTCATGTGCCGCACGATTGCCCTGCGGCTACTTTCGAGTCGCTCTTGCGGTGTGGGTGTTGGGATGGAGGGCATCACAGAGCGCTTTCATGCAATCATGCGCAAAGCCCGCGCATCGCTGTCGATTTGTGCTTTCAACTCGGGAAAGCGTTCACTCTGGAGCGGCTTTTTAGCCCTGACAAAGGAGATGATGAGCAACACTAGCGCAATGCCTGGTACCACCACCAGCACCCAGTGAAATCGGTTTTGAAGTAGACCAAGCATCAATGCCGTTCCCGCCAAGCCCAGAAACACGACCGCCGACAGCACGGCTAAGGTCCACGCCACAGCGCGTGCCAATAACTCGGAACCGGCATTACTCGCTTCTTCCTGAAACAACGCGGCATAGGCCGAAAGATGGTCCATGACCAGATCCGGCCTTTGTACCAAGGTTGAAAAAAGCGGATGAAGCATTATTTCGGGATGTTGTCTTGATCAGTTGGCCCAGAAGATTAGTAGCGGTTGCGATTGCGGGAAGAGGACACTAGTAACGCCACCGCCGCCCCAACTGCCGCAGCAATCAGTATTGAACGCAAGGGTTGATCCGATACATAACGCGTGGTCACCCTGGCTGCGCGTTGGAACGATTGCTCGGCGCGTTCTTTGGCTTCCGAAGCCAGATCGAGGCTATGACGAGCTAACTTTTGAGCTTGGCTTGCCAGAATGTCAACGACCGGGTCGAGACTGTTGCGGAGCCCTCGGACCTTGTCGTCTGCCTTGTCCAGCGCACCATTAGTGAAGCTGCGGGTCGAATTCACTGCGTTGCCAGCAGCCTGAAGCAGTTCGTCGGACGCATGGCGCACGCCGCTCATGCTCTCTTGGGCAGTTCGGGAACCAATATCTGTATTCATTTCGAGTCCTTATCTAACTAGTTTGGAATTTCGTGAATTTTTCAAGTAAGTACTGACATCCGACTTGATTTTGGAAAACGTATCAGTTCTTCCTGAGGAGACTAATTACGAAGCTCACGATGGCCATGATGGCAAATATGAAGAAAAGAATCTTGGCAATTTCCACAGCGCCGGCAGCGATGCCGCCAAAACCGAATATAGCGGCAACGAGTGCAATCACCAGAAAAACGACCGAGTAGTGCAACATCTCAATTTCCTTGGGTAAGCGGTGTCGGTAGTAATTCTTTTCAAGTCCCTGCTAAGAGCTTAATGGGCGCATTGATTTTTCCTCATCGGCTGTCAGCGTGTACCCCTGTCAGCACGAAGGGGGCGGCGCTGTAGGAGGTGGCTGACAGTTTGTTACGCGGCGAACAGGCTGCTGCATTACAGAAAGATTCGAAACTTTCAAAGGGTCTTGGGAAGCACGGCCAAAATCTGCGAGCCGCTTCCCTCCACACTCGTCACTGTCAGATTGCCACCTGCAGCCTCCACACGGTGGCGCATGCCTGCAAGGCCATGGCTGGTCGGCCCCACAGTGTTCAGGTTGAAGCCTTGTCCGTTGTCCTTGACTTCCACCGTGATATACCCCTCGAAGTCGTGAAGGCTGATTTCTGCCTGGCTGGCTTTGGCGTATTTCCCAATGTTGGTCAGCGACTCCTGTATCAGCCGGTAGACGGTAAGCTGGGCTGCTCCACCGAGTTCGACCGGCTCCAGGTCGGTGGCGATGCTCAGCCCGGATTGTTCTTCAAATTCCCTAGCCAGAATTTCAAGCGAGGCCGAGAGGCCCAGGTGGGACAGGGACGAAGGTCGCAAATCTTCAACAATACGGCGCGCCAATGCGATGCCGCTGTTCAGTGTCTTGGTTAAATGTTCCAGGCGTTCTATGGCTTCTGGCAGGCTGCCGGTCAGGCGGGACTTCAGCCGCGCCACATCCAGTTTTGCAGCGGTTAGAAGTGCGCCCAATTCATCGTGCAGTTCGCGTGCCAAATGGCCCCGTTCATCTTCTCGTACGTTTTGTAAATGGGTTGCCAGCTTGGCGAGGGCGGCTGTCCGCTCCCGTACCTGGGATTCGAGCAAGTCACGTTCCCGCTGCAGGGTTTCCTGCTCGCGCTGGCCTGAAGCCAGCAGCGCCTCGGCTTGCAGCAAATACATATAGAAGGCCAGCAGACCGGCGAGTGCCACGACTGCAATGCCGATGCGCGACAGCTGCAATGTCTTCTTGATCTGGACTTGGCCCAGTTCCATTTTACTAATGCTGCTGGCAGCCAGCTTGGTGGAATACTCACGAATCGCGTCCATCTGTTCCTTGCCGACATCGGTCGTCAAGACAAATTTCCAGGCGTCCTCATTGCCTTGTTTTCGCATGCGCACGCTCAGGTCCATCTCGGCCAGCTTGCGCGCGACATGTTGTGACAAGACGCCGAACTCGGCGAGCTGATCCTTGTAGGGCGTAAAGAGCCGGCTCAGGACGTTCAGGTTCTGGCTGATATCCGACGTCGCTATTTTGTACGGCTCCAAATAGCGGGGGTCACCCGTGAGGAGGTAGCCGCGTTGGCCGGTTTCTGCATCCAGCATCTCTTGTACCAATTTACTGATAGCTCCGCGGGTTTGTTGTGCCTCTTCAATGTTGGCCGCAGCAGCGGTAGATTGTTGAAAAGTTGACTCGTTAATAAAAATGAGGATGGCGGCGGCCAGCACTGCAAGCGGCAGGCTGATGGCCATTTTCGGTACGGCAAATAGTTTCACGGCAGGCTCCGTTCAGTACTTCGGTGAATAACTCGTTAATAATGAGGCACAGTGAAAATCAATGCAGATGTCTAGACCTGACCATCTTGTTCGTTACATTGCCCGTTAAGTCGGTTTTATAGAAAGACAGCGACATGATTAAAATTGGAATTGTGGACGACCATGCGATTGTGCGATCGGGACTTAAACAGTTTTTCTCCGACCATGTGGATTTGCGTGTTGTCGGCGAAGCCGCTAGTGGCCGCGAGGCGATTGACCTGGTTCGCAATGTCGAACTGGATATTCTCGTCATGGACCTCTCCATGCCTGGCCAGAGCGGGATCGACGCGCTCGCCATGATCCGTGCCAAAGCACCCGACGTGGGCATCCTCATACTCAGCGGATACCCCGAAGAGCACTACGCGGTCAACCTGATTCGTCAGGGCGCCAGCGGCTACCTTAACAAGGAGTGTGATCCGTTGGAAATTGTTGATGCCATTCGGGTGATCTCGCTCGGCAAGCGTTACATTACGCCGGCGGTGGCGGAGTTGTTGGCACAACAATTGAACCGTCCGAAAGACGTGGCGGCACATGAGCAGCTGTCTGAACGAGAGTTTCAGGTTTTTCTTAAACTGGCAAAAGGGGAAACGGCTGGCGATATTGCCAAAGCATTGTCTCTGAGTGTGAAAACGGTGAGTACCTACAGAACCCGCGTAATGGAGAAGATGAGTCTCGCTTCCAATAGCGATCTTACCTACTACGCCCTCAAGAATAAGCTGATCGACTGATTTCAATCGGAGGGGAAGCGCTGCTGGATGCAATAGTCCACCAAATCGTCAATTTCATTGGATTTGTCGAAAACGGCGTCCACTCCGAGTTGGGCACATCTCTGGCGAATGTCGGTTGTGGCGTAATTGCTGAGAACCACCACCTTTTGCCGGGATGGGCGGTCTCGGCAGGCCGCAAGTACACCCAGCCCGCTGCCCTGCTTCAGGAATAAATCAACAATTGCAAGATCCCATTCGTTAGGATTTTCCGTGAGCCACTCCTTGCCTTCGTTTTCGGTGTCTGCGGTCCCTACTGAATTGATGTTGGCCAGTTCTTCAAGCGTGCCAATCAGATTTTCTCGAATGGTGGGATTGTCTTCCACGATGTAAGTTTTTAGTCGCACTGCTTGGATCCTGGTAGCAACAGCATAGGTTGCGAAAGATATCGACAGGCTTTCAAGTGGGACCTGCGAGCGCTGAGCTTTTGCGAAAAAAGAGAACCTGTCATATTTTCTGCGTGATTTTTTTAGGTTAGCTTGATTGTGACAGCGACCTTGGATTGTCTATGTAGGATGTTTCCTACGTTTTGACTGGGGAGCGCTGTAGGTACCTGCCCACAGCGTTTCATGGTGCTTGCCGATTGTTTGCAACAGATTTCCACCTAATAGTCAAGACCGGTGATGCCGGAACGCCCGGCCGGTCACGCTCGATACTTTTTTGCATCGTGGGCAATCCAGCCTACGTTTTTTGAAACGGGCGTAAAGCCCACTCTAACGCATGAAAAACAGCTTGTTTCAATCGACCTTTCTTCGGAAACTCTTTGCGGGCCTGGCCCTACTGGGTGTTCTTTACGCGCTGGTGTTCTATTTCTTTCCCTGGGACGCTTTGCGCAGACCGATCAATCGCTACGTGTCGGCGCAACTGGGGCGACGATTTGAAATTACTCGACATCTGGTCGTGCATTTGGGCGCAACCACTACTGTTCAGGCGGACGGTGTGGAACTGGCTAATCCCGAGTGGGCCAGCGAGCCGTTTCTTTTGAAGGCGACCGCCGCCGAATTCGACATCAAGGTGTTGCCTCTTCTTTTTGGGAAAGTTGAGTTACCGCGAATTGCGCTGACCGAACCGGAAATAGGCCTGCAGATTGAGCCGGACGGAAGGCGGACATGGGCGCTATCACGGAACACGTCAGACCAAAGTGCGGTCCCCGATATTGGGTCTATGGTGGTGGATCAGGGGATTGTGAAATACTTGGCGGCGGCGCAAGGTGCCGATATGACCGTCCAATTTTCCCTTGCCCGGGAGTCGGCTGGCGAATTGCCTTTGAGCTACAAGGTAAACGGTAAATGGAGAAATGACCCGTTTACTGCCAGTGGACGCACGGGAGGCGTGCTGCAGCTGGGCAAGAACACCGCAGCCGCTTTCCCGGTCGAGGTCAATGCCGTAGCCGGTAAAACCAGCATGAAGGCCAAAGGCTCGGTTGCCAATCTCGCAGATTTCGCAGGCATCGACGTGACATTCGATCTGGAAGGAAGAAATCTGGAAGAATTGTACAAACTGGTCGGGGTCGTCCTGCCTTCCACACCACCTTACAAGCTTCGAGGCAAATTAGCCAAGCACGGCAAGGTATGGGATGCAAGCCAGATTCAGGGCGTGCTCGGTAACTCCGATCTCAGTGGCGCCCTCAGTTTTGATCAATCGACTGCGGTTCCCTTGTTAACTGGCAACATACAGTCAAAGCGGCTGGATTTCGTAGATTTGGGGCCGATGATTGGTTTACCGCCTTCTTCGTCATCCGTGCCGAAAACTGTTCGGGCTTCCTCCTCTTCCGGCAAAGCATCCTCCTTGAAACGTGATCTGGCCCCGCGAAGCGCAGCGGCGTCGCGGAAGGTATTGCCGGTTGCGGTGCTGGATGTGGCAAGACTCCGGGCCATGAATGCTGACGTCACCTATTTGGCGGCGGATATCAGGCATGTGCAAGTGCTACCGCTGGACAAAGGCAGTGTTCATGTCAAGTTGACCTCAGGCCTGTTGCAGTTGGAACCCGTTTCGCTAGGCGTCGCCGGCGGATCTGTTGCTGGAAGCATTCACGTCGATTCCAACGTTGTCCCGGCAGCATTCACCACCAGGCTGGACGTACGCGGAGTGCAGTTGAATCAGTTATTTCCTGGAGTGGAGACTACCAAGACCAGCTTCGGAAAAATGAGCGGGCAGTTCGACCTGAAGGGACGTGGCAACTCTGTTGCGCAAATGCTGGGGTCCGCGTCGGGGGAGGTGGCGGTTCTCATGGGCAGGGGCGAGATCAGCAATCTCCTGCTTGAACTGATCGGTCTCGATGGCGCGGAGATCATCAAGTTTTGGCTGCGCGGTGACCGCAACGTGCCGCTGCTCTGCGCGGCGGCCGCCTTTGATGTGAACAAGGGCTTGATGACCAGCAAGACCATCGTGCTGGATACCACCGTGACGGTCATCAATGGCCGGGGCACAGTGAACCTTGCCGACGAGACGCTGGATATTGTTTTGTATCCGGCACCGAAGGACCAAAGCATTCTGAGCTTAAGGTCGCCTCTGCTCATTGGCGGCACCTTTGGATCCCCGTCAGCCGGGTTCGATAAGGCGGCGCTTGCAGGTCGGGTGGGCATCGCCTTGGCGCTAGGGGCCATTAATCCCCTGCTGGCCCTGGCAGCGACGGTGGATACAGGGCAAGGCAAGGATGCGGATTGCAAGGCGGTACTCGCGCAGGCCGCCAAGCCCAGGACGGAGTTGTCAAATGTCGGAGCCAAAATGCGGGCGGTAAAGAAAAACTGATTCGGGACAACCTCGGTTGCCACGTTTCCTATTTCTGGCGCAAGGGTTTTTGTGAAGTAGCGGACGCGACGGCTTGTTCAAGTCGGCATTGAAGCGTCCGCCTAGTGGCTGCCGCACACTTTGCAGGCTGCATTTCGCGAGACTTTCATTTCGTTCCATTCCATACTTCGGCCATCCAGCAGCAATAGTCGCCCGGTTAGCGGTCGCCCGATTTCACAAAGGAGCTTCAGGGCCTCGGCAGCCTGCACCGTGCCCACAATGCCGACCAACGGCGCAAACACGCCCATGCTGGCGCAGCTGGTTTCTTCCAGCAAGTCAGATTCCGGAAACACGCACGCGTAGCAAGGCGATAGGTCGCTTCGCGGGTCGTAAACAGCTATTTGGCCGTCAAAACGAATTGCCGCGCCTGAAACCAACGGCTTGCGGTGTTTGACGCAGGCGCGGTTGATGGCGTGGCGGGTTGCAAAGTTGTCAGTGCAATCAAGGACCACATCAGCCTTCTCGACCAGCTTGTCAAGCAAGACATCATCGGCTCGTTCAGTCACAGAGATAACCTGTACATCGGGGTTGATGGCAGCAATGGACTGCACCACCGACTCGGACTTGAATTCACCGATTCGCTCAAGCGTATGGGCAATTTGGCGCTGCAGATTGGTGGCATCCACACGGTCATGATCAACGACGGTAAGACGGCCTACGCCTGCACTTCCGAGGTACAAAGCCACCGGAGAGCCCAACCCCCCCGCGCCGACGATCAGCACGTGAGAAGCCAGCAGTTTTTCCTGGCCTTCAATGCCTATCTCGTCGAGCAAAATGTGTCGGGAATAGCGAAGCAGCTGTTCGTCGTTCATGCAAGAGGGGCCGTCAGAGTGAGGCCCCCTGTTTCGTCAGGAAAAAAGCAGGCCGACTGCGGTCAAGTGACACGAGTCGGCCAGAGCCTGGTTTCGCCGGGTTAATCCAGACGAGCCTAGTTTTCTTTCTTCACGTTTTTAGGCTCGACTACAGCGGTCTTGCTGACCAGCACAGGACGGCCTTTAAGCTGGTTGATGGCCTGCGCTAACGGGAAGTCCTTGTCGCTGCCCAGTTCGGGCGGACGACGTTGTTCGGGTGTTTTCTTAGCTTCTTCTTCCAGCCGCTTCAAGGCTTCTTCACGGGCTTTTTCACGACCTGCGTCCTTGACTTCCGCACCTTGACCACTGTTCAGGTGCTTCTCAAGATCGGCTTCCCGGGTGCGCAATACGGCAAATGGGCTGCCCTCGGCGGTCTCATCCACCATCACGTCGGGAACGATGCCGCGCGCCTGAATCGACTTGCCGCTGGGGGTGTAGTAGCGAGCTGTGGTCAGCTTGATCCCAGTATCGGGGCCCAACGGACGTACGGTCTGGACCGAGCCTTTGCCGAAGGTCTGGTTGCCCATGATGGTGGCACGCTTGTAGTCCTGAAGAGCGCCCGCAACAATCTCGCTGGCGGACGCAGAGCCTTCGTTCACCAGCACTACCAGTGGCACGCTTTTGAGTGCTGCGGGCAGTCGCTTCAGGGGATCGGCCCCATTGCGGCGCTGGTAAAACTCCGGAGAAGCTTTGTAGGTGAATTTGCTTTCAGCCAGTTGGCCATTGGTCGAGACCACGGTCACGTTTTCAGGCAAAAAGGCGGACGAGATCGCAACGGCTGAATCCAGCAAGCCACCCGGGTCGTTGCGAAGGTCCAGCACCAAGCCCTTTAGGTTGGGCTCCTGCTTGTAAATTTGCTCGATCTTCGCCACGAAATCGTCTACCGTGCGTTCCTGGAACTGGCTCAGGCGAATCCAGGCGTAGCCCGGCTCTACCACTTTGCTGCGAACCGATTGGGTTCGAATTTCTTCACGCGTGATGGTGACCGGGAAGGTCCGGTTTTCATCCTTGCGGAAAATCGTCAGAAGCACCTTGGTGTTAGGCTCGCCGCGCATTTTCTTGACCGCGTCGTTGAGTGTCATTCCCTTCACGGCGGCGTCGTCAATCCGCGTGATCAGGTCGTTCGGCTTCAGGCCGGCATGGTCGGCGGGTGAGCCTTCGATGGGTGAGATGACCTTGACAAGGCCGTCTTCCTGGCTGATTTCGATGCCGACACCCACGAAGCGGCCACTGGTGCCCTCCCGGAATTCTTTGTACGATTTCTTGTCAAAGTAGACGGAGTGGGGATCAAGGCTGGAAACCATGCCGGAAATCGCGTCGGTAATGAGTTTTTTCTCATCAACGGGTTCTACGTAGTCCGTTTTGACCATCCCGAAAACGGCAGCAAGCTGCTGCAATTCTTCCAGCGGCAAGGGCGCAAGTCCGCCACGTGCAACGGCTTGCACCTGTACCGTGGTGAGAGCCCCCGCCACGATGCCAATCGAAATCCAGCCTGCTATCTTGAGCTTTTGACCCATAAAAATACCTTCATAAGCCCATTTAAGGAGCAGTTGCTTCTATACCTGCAAGAAATATACACCTTGGAGAAAGGCCCCGCGCCACAGTTCCGTTTCCCGTACCGCGCAACGCGGCGAAAACGGCTAAACCACAGATCTTTACCGGGATTTTACAAAAAAACAGAGGGTGTCAACGCTGAATTTTCAGGTTTTGCTCGGTGCGCCCATAACCGCCGCGGCTTTTACTGCAGCTTCGCTATCGCCCAAATAGTAGTGGCGCAACGGCTTAAGCGTGGCGTCGAGCTCGTACACCAGCGGAATGCCGTTCGGGATATTGAGCCCCACAATGTCGCCGTCAGATACATTGTCCAGGTATTTCACGAGCGCCCGTATCGAATTGCCATGTGCTGCCACCACAATGCGTTTGCCGACCTTGATGGCCGGCGCCATGGATTCATTCCAGAAGGGCAGCACGCGGGCTACAGTGTCTTTCAGGCACTCGGTCAAGGGCACTTGTTCGGGTGGCAATTTGGCGTAGCGCCGGTCGCTGCGCTCACAGCGTTCGTCGTGGGCGTCAAGCGGTGGGGGCTGGGTATCGTAACTGCGGCGCCAGACGTGTACCTGTTCCTCGCCATATTTTTTGGCAGTCTCCAGCTTGTTCAGCCCCTGCAATGCGCCGTAATGTCGTTCGTTAAGCCGCCAGCTATTCACCACGGGGAGCCACGTTCGGTCCATTTCGTCCAGCACATGCCACAGGGTTCGGGTGGCGCGTTTGAGGACGCTGGTATAGGCAATGTCGAAGTCATAGCCCTCATTTTTAAGCAGCTTGCCGGCGTTCTTGGCCTGCGTGATGCCGGTTTCGGTGAGATCGATGTCAGTCCAGCCCGTGAAACGGTTTTCAAGGTTCCAAGTCGATTCGCCGTGGCGGATGAGTACGAGTTTGTACATAGTGTGAAGAGGTTTAGTGGAGATAAAAAGGGAAATAAGGTGAGGCGGGGCAAAAAACAATCCTTTAGCCGCGTTTTTCCCTCCATTCTAAAATCAACGATTAGCTAAAAAACACACCAAAGGTACAAAGTGAAATTTCTGATCGATAACTGGATGTTGATTTCCATTGCGCTCGCTTCCGGGGGCATGCTGGTTTGGCCCATGATTTCAAGCGGCGTGAATGCCGGTGCGCTGAGCGCCAGCGGCGCAGTGCAGTTGATCAACCGCGAAAAAGCTGTGGTGGTAGATGTGTGTGGGGCTGACGAATTTGCGGCGGGTCATGTTGCTGGCGCAAAAAATGTGCCGATGGGGGAGCTTGAAGCCAGACTTCCCGGCGTTGTCAAAAACAAAGCCTTGCCGGTGATTCTGGTGTGCGCCAGTGGCATGCGCTCCAACCGCGCCGTCGCCATTGCCAAAAAACTCGGTTACGAGCAGGCTCAATCGCTGAGCGGCGGACTCAAGGCGTGGAAAGACGCTAACCTTCCGGTTGAGAAATCTTAAGCAATTCTGAGAAGGCCGGAAGTCCCCAAGCGACCCGGCTGGGCTCTGGTCATCGGTTCGACCATGCCATAAGCCATTCCATTTTCGTTTGGCTCCTTCCAGTACAACCCTCCAGAAACCATGCAAACTGTCAAGATATATACCACCGGCACCTGCCCCTATTGCATCCACGCCAAACAATTACTCAAGGAGCGCGGTGTCACTGAACTGGATGAAATCCGGGTGGATATGGTGCCCGGCGAGCGTCAGAAAATGATGGAGATCACAGGTCGGCGTACGGTGCCGCAAATTTTCATCGGCGACTTGCATGTTGGCGGCTGTGACGATCTGGTGGCCCTTGACGACCGAGGCAACTTGTTGTCGCTGCTGAATACTTCCAGTCGCGGCTGACCTGCTTTTCGGGGGTGGCTGTGGCCCTGAGATAATGCGCTTTTGTTTGCCGCAGGCAATTCCAAATCCTCCCGATTTTTCTAGCACCCCGAAAGAGCACAATGGCCGAAGCCCAACTTGACCCCGTATTCCAGATTCAACGCGTGTACCTCAAGGACGTGTCGCTGGAGCAACCCAATTCGCCCGAAATTTTGTTGAACCAAGAGCAGCCAGGGGTAGATATTCAGCTGGGTGTCGATGCCAAGCCGGTAGCGGATGGATTGTTTGAAGTCACTGTGACGGCCACCGTGCACACCAAGATTGCCGACAAGACGGTGTTTCTGGTCGAAGCCAAGCAGGCCGGTATTTTCGAAATCCGTAACATGCAGACGGAGCAGCTCGGTGCCATTCTGGGCATCGCTTGCCCGCAAATTGTCTACCCGTATTTGCGCAGCAATGTGGCGGATGTCATCCAGCGCGGCGGTTTTCCGCCGGTGCACATGGCCGAAATCAACTTCCAGGCCATGTATGAGCAGCAGCAGTCCGACGCGATCAGCACGGCTTCGCCCCAGCAGATCATTGTGTGATGGTCAATTAAGGCGCTGTCTGGACCGGCCGGTTCTGCTGCCATGAAAATAGTGGTGATTGGTGCGGGCGCCTGGGGTACGGCGCTTGCTGTCAACGCAGCACGCACTTGCAGCATTTCAAACCCCGCCGTGCCGAGGCATCAGGTGACTCTTTGGGCACGAGATGCGGCGCTGGTCAACGCACTGCAAACCGAGCGCGTCAACGCCCGTTATCTTCCCGGAATCGCATTGCCCGACAGCCTGCTGTTGAAGGCGGGCGGGGAGTCGTCGTTGGCGACTATGGTCAGGGGGCAAGACCTCATCATTTTGGCGACTCCGGTTTCTGCAGCGCGAAGTCTGTTGCAAAGCCTGCAGAAGGCCACGGTCCCGGTAGCTTGGCTGAGCAAAGGCTTTGAGGCGCCGGTCGCTGCAGAACCTTTGTTGAACTCATCTTCAGTACCCGTTGGTCTCATGGTGCATGAGATACGCGCACAAGTTGCTGTCAATTTAAGAGCGGGCGTACTCAGCGGTCCGAGCTTTGCGCTGGAAGTCGCTCGAGGCCAGCCGACCGCGCTAGTAGCCGCCAGTCGGCACGCCGAGGTGCGCGATGCGCTTGTCGAAGCGTTTCACAGTTCGACTTTGCGCGTCTACGCCAATGACGACGTCGTCGGTGTTGAAGTGGGCGGCGCTGTAAAAAACGTATTGGCTATCGCCACGGGGCTGTGCGACGGCCTGCAACTCGGACTGAATGCCCGGGCAGCGCTCATCACGCGCGGGCTCGCGGAAATGACCCGATTGGGCGTCGCGCTGGGCGCCCGTGCCGAGACCTTTACCGGCCTGTCCGGGTTGGGCGATCTGGTGTTGACGTCCACCGGTGATCTGAGCCGGAACCGCAAAGTGGGTTTGCTGCTGGCGCAGGGAAAAACTTTGGCGCAGGCGGTCGAGTCGTTGGGCCATGTGGCCGAGGGCGTTTACTGCGCCCGAACCGTGGTGCAGCGTGCGGCCGGTTTGGGTGTCGAGATGCCGATCGCGCAAAGCGTGGTGGCACTCCTCGATGGCAAGCTGCAGCCAGCTGATGCGGTTGCGGCCTTGATGGAGCGTGACCCCACCACGGAAGTCGGCTGATTGCCGATGTTTGTTGCTACCGCACGCTACTTTTGCAAAACGATGGTCACCAGCAGCGACGAGTCTTTCAGGGCCTTTAAGGCATGCTCGACACCGCCTGCCAAGTGAATAAGCTGGCCCGCTTTCATCAGATGGGTCTCTGCACCGGCAATGAATTCGAGCTCGCCTTCCAGGCACTGAACTGTGATCTCGCCCTTCACCTGGTGCGACGGCACTGTTTTATGGGCCAGCACGACCAAACGCATCACCTCGAGTTGGTCGGTTTTGAACAAGGCAGTGGTTCGAGCTTCCGCGAGCTTGTTGCTGAGGGGACGAACATCAATGAGTTGTCCCGGACTGGCGTGCGAAATGGCCATGATGAAACTCCATGAAAGCGGCGATCAACGTCTTAACCTGTTTATACGCCAAGGGCGAGAAAAGGTCACCCACGACCAAACCGAGTCAGATCTCGAAATTGTCGATCAGCCGGGTGTTGCCCAGTTTGGCGGCACCCAGAATCACCAGTGGTTCAGAGGCGAGGGGGCCTTGGGGTGGCAGCAGGTCGGCGCGGCGGCGTACGGTCAGGTAGTCGGGCTTCCAGCCGCGCCGCGCCAAGGCCTGCATGGCCTGCGCTTCCAGAGCCGCCAGGTCGGGTGTATTGCAGGTCCGGGCTGCTTCGCCCAGCGCTTTGAGCGCTTTGGCGAGCTGCGCGGCTTCAATGCGTTCAGCCGGGTTGAGATAGGCGTTGCGCGATGACAGGGCCAGTCCGTCTTCTGCGCGTTGGGTTTCACCCGCCAAAATATCGATCGGCAGGGCGAACTGCCGCACCATGCGACGCACCACCAACACCTGCTGGTAATCTTTTTTTCCGAAGGCCGCGACGCCCGATGGCATGCCGGCATAGACGCACGAGAAGAGCTTAAGCACAACCGTGCTGACGCCTATAAAAAATCCGGGGCGAAAGTGTCCTTCCAGCATGTCGCTCAAATCTGTGGCGGGATGCACCTTGTAGGTTTGCGGTTCGGGGTAAAGCTCTTTTTCGCGGGGGGCAAACAGCAGGTTGCACCCTGCGGCTTCGAGTCGTTGGGCGTCAGCATCCAGTGTGCGGGGATAGCTTTCAAAGTCTTCGTTCGGTGCAAACTGAAGCCGGTTTACAAAAATGCTCGATACCGTGACGTCGCCCAGCGGGTTGGCCTGTTTGACCAGTGCGATATGGCCATCGTGCAGGTTGCCCATGGTGGGTACGAAGGCGGGGCGCTTGAACGGACTGAGGTGCGCGCGCAGCTCCGCAATGGTATGGACGATGTGCATCATGGTTCCTTGAAATCGGGCCTTAAAAGGCCAGTCTGATGAGGGCGGCTACCACGCGTGGGTGGCGTTGACCGGAAAGCTGCCGTCTTTCACGGCGTGGACATAGGCCTCCATGGCGCCGCGCACGCTGTGGGCATCTTCCATGAAGTTGCGTACGAATTTCGGCATTTTCCCCAAGTTCATACCCAGCATGTCGTGCAACACCAGCACCTGGCCGGAGGTGTCTTTGCCGGCACCTATGCCGATGGTGGGGCAACGGGCAAGTTCTTGCGTTATTGCGCCCGCCAAATCCGCGGGCACCATCTCGAGCACCAGCAGGGCGGCGCCGGCGTCTTGAAGATCGAGCGCTTCGCGCCTGAGGGCGGCCGCAGCTACTTCGGTTTTACCCTGCACGCGGTATCCGCCGAGCGCGTGAACGGTTTGCGGCGTCAGCCCCAAATGGGCGCAAACCGGAATCCCTCGCTCCACCAGAAAGTGCACCGTGTCCGTGGTCCAGCCGCCGCCTTCGAGTTTGACCATATGGGCACCGGCCTGCATCAGCACCACGGCGTTGCGCAGGGCGAGTTCCTTCGACTCGTGGTAACTGCCGAACGGCAGGTCGCTGATCAGCCAGGACACGCCGTGCGAGCGGCGCAGGCCATTGGCGACACACTCGGTATGGTGGCGCATCGTCTCCAGTGTCACGCCGACGGTGCTGGTCAAGCCCTGGCAGACCATGCCCAGGGAATCGCCAACCAAAATGCATTCCACGCCGGCGGCATCAGCCACGGCGGCAAAAGTCGCATCGTAGGCTGTGAGCATCGTGATTTTTTCGCCCTGCGTGTGCATTTCGCGCAGGCGCAGAAGGCTCAGCGGTTTGCGCACCGAAGGCGTGAAGGTTGGCGGCAGCGTGCCGTAAGGAGTTGCTGACGGCGCTGCGGAAGCGGCCGAAGAGGGGTTCAGTGGCGTCATGGTTCAATCCAGAGTTAGCGAGAGTCTAACCAGCTTTAACGTCCCTTTTAGGCGTTGCGCTTGAGTGCCGCGGCGAGGGCGCTCAACGAGCCCCAGGCGCCGAGCGGCTCATGCCTAGACGCGCCAGCAGACGCACATCGGCTCCGGTGTCCGGGTTGCCGGTAATCAGCAGCTTGTCGCCATAAAAAATCGAGTTCGCCCCGGCCAGAAAGCACAGCGCCTGCACGCCGTCGCCCATCTGCTGGCGGCCTGCCGACAAACGCACGCGGGCCGTAGGCATGGTGATGCGTGCCACGGCGATGGTACGTACAAATTCAAACGGGTCCAGGTCCGCCTGATTTGCCAGCGGCGTGCCTTCCACTTTCACCAAGTTATTGATGGGCACGGATTCGGGATAGGGGGTGAGATTCGCCAGCTCGGCCACCAGGCCAGCGCGCTGGCGGCGGGTTTCGCCCATGCCCACGATGCCGCCGCAGCATACCTTGACGCCCGCGCTGCGCACGCGGGCGAGCGTATCGAGCCGGTCCTGGTAGTTGCGGGTCGTGATAATGTCGCCGTAAAAGTCGGGCGCGCTGTCGAGGTTGTGGTTGTAATAATCAAGCCCTGCGCTTTGCAGCGTTTGTGCTTGACCGTCTTCCAGCATGCCCAACGTGGCACAGGTTTCCAGCCCGAGTGCCTTGACCGTGCGTATTAACTCAGCGACTTTTTCAATGTCGCGTTCTTTGGGCGAGCGCCAAGCCGCGCCCATGCAAAAGCGCGTCGCACCTGCTGCCTGCGCGGCTTTTGCGGCGACCAGCACTTCAGCAGGCTCCATCAACTTGCTGGCCTCCACACCTGTGTCGTAGCGGGCGGCCTGCGGGCAGTAACCGCAGTCTTCGGCGCAGCCGCCGGTCTTGACCGATAGCAGCGTTGCAAATTCAACCCGGGTGGGGTCGAAGTTTTCTCTGTGGACGGTTTGAGCCCTGAACATCAATTCGGGAAAAGGCAGGTCAAACAGAGCTTCGATGGCATCGACGCTCCAGCGCTCGGCCCCGTCCCTTTTCATGTGGGGAGTAGGGGTGCGGTGCAAGATAATGTTTTGTTCTACTGCGGTGGACATGGTCTGTGTTCTTTCGTACAAATTGGAAGGGAGTCTATCGGAAGCGACCGTCAGCACGAGGTAACCGGTGACGAACGGAAGGCCTGGGCTAGTAGGCTCAACGCGTTAACTAACTGATCGATATCGGCTTCCGTGTGGGCGGCCGACAGCGCAATGCGCAGGCGGGCTGTTCCCTCGGGCACGGTGGGAGGGCGGATCGCAGGAACCCACAGGCCACTTGCAAGCAGTCCTTCCATCACGGCCAGAGCTTCGTCATTGCGGCCAATCAATAGCGGTTGAATGGGGGTCTGTGATTTTGACAACTGCCAGCCACTGCCTTCCAGGCCAGCGGTCAAGCCTGTGCGCAGGCGTGCGATGAGACGCTGCAAATGCGCGCGACGCCAGTCGTCTTGCTGAATAATTTCCAGGCTGGCGCGTAAGGCGCTGGCGAGCATGGCCGGGGCGGCGGTGGCAAAGGTGTAGCTCCGGGTTTTTTGCAGCAGCCATTCCACCAGCGCGTCGTCGCCAGCGACAAAGGCGCCTGCCACGCCGGCCGCTTTACCCAACGTCGCCATATAGAGAATCCGGCGCGAGAACTTGAGACCTGACAGTCGAGCCTGCGCCAGGCTGCCGCGTCCTTGCGGGCCTACCACGCCAAAGCCGTGGGCATCATCAAGCAATAACAAAGCGTCATAGCGTTCGCACAGATTTAACAGCGCGACAATGTCGGCGCTGTCGCCGTCCATGCTGAACACGGCATCGCTCATGACCAGCTTGCGCGCAGCGGTGCTCTGCGCCAGTTGATGCTCCAGCGCGGCCAGGTCGGCGTGCGCGAAACGGTGAATTTGCGCGCGAGACAGCCGCGCGCCGTCGATCAGGCAGGCATGGTTCAGCGCGTCTGAAAAGATTGCGTCGCCGGGACCTACCAGCGCGGGAACGATGCTGATGTTGGTGGCGAAACCGGCGTAAAAGTACAGCGCGCGCGGCAGGCCGACAAAGGCGGCCAGTTCGAGCTCGAGCGCCGCATTGGCGGCACTGTGGCCGCTGACCATGGGCGACGAACCCGACCCCACGCCATACACCTGAGCGGCATCGCAGGCGGCTTTCACCAGACGGGGGTATTGGGCCAGGCCGAGGTAATCGTTGCTGCAAAAGGCCAACATGCTTTGCCCATCAACCACCAGGCGCGCACCACCCTCGGCGGCACTGTCGGGTACGACCACGCGGCGCTGGCGGCGCAGGTGGGCGCGGTCCAGTTCGGCGACGCGTGCCGGGAATTCGTCGAGCCAGGAAGTTGTCATTGCCATGCCGGTGGAAGGTCAATAGGCAGCGCGCGCGGGTTAGGCACGGACTGATAGGGAATGCTGGCCAGCAGGGGTGCCCGGAGGTGCTGCTGCAAGAAGGCGATGTTGTCGTCTCGGGCCAGCATGGTCGGGTCCACATGATTGGCCACCCAGCCTGCCAGCATGAGCCCACGGGCGCGAATCGCCTCGGCCGTCAGTAGTGCGTGGTTCAGGCAGCCGAGCCGCAAGCCCACCACCAGAATCACCGGCAAGTCCAGCGCTTGTGCCAGGTCGGCGCCGGTCTCGGTATTTGACAATGGCACGTGGAAACCGCCGGCGCCTTCGACCACCACGGCGTCGGCCAGCTTCGTCAACGCGAGATGGCAGGCCACGAGGCGGTCGATGTCGATGTGTACGCCTGCCCGGGCTGCGGCGATATGCGGCGACAGCGGGTCGGGTAGCAATACCGGGTTGTCCAGCTCTGCCGGAACGGTGCAAGTGGAGGCGGCGCGCAGGGCGACAACGTCCTCGTTGATCTGAAGGGCGCCCATACGCACGGTCCCGGCTGCAATGGGCTTCATTCCTACCACCCGACGGTGGTGCTTGGCCAATGCATACAGCAGCGCCGCGCTGACCAACGTTTTGCCAACGCCGGTATCGGTGCCGGTGACAAATATCGACACCACGGGGCGCTTGACCTCAGACATGCGCAAGGCTTTCTTCGGCCAGCGTGTCTTCCAGCGCCGCTAGCGCGCCGCGCGCCAGATGGTCGGCAGAGTCTGCGTCCATCACGTAGGGCGGCATGGCATAGACGGTGTTGCCAATCGGACGCAGCAGCACGCCATGCCCCAAGGCATGTTGAGCAAAACGGCGGGCAAAGTGGGGCAACGGTGTGTTGCCGGGGTCGACATCCCAGGCCCAGATCATGCCCAGCCTTCGAGCGTTCCGAATGCGGGCGTGCCGCGTCAGCGGGGCAAATGCGCAGTCCAGCGTTTTCGCCAGCTCGATATTGCGCGCCAGCGCATTGGTTTGATCAAACAGCTCTAACGTGGCCAGTGCGGCCCGGCAAGCCAGCGGATTACCGGTGTAGGAGTGCGAGTGCAAAAAGCCGCGGGACACGTCGTCGTCGTAAAACGCGTCGTACACCGTGTCGGTCGTCAGTACCGCTGACAACGGCAGGGTGCCGCCGGTCAGTCCTTTCGAGAGGCAGATAAAGTCGGGGCGGATACCGGCTTGCTGGTGTGCAAACATCGTGCCGGTGCGGCCGAAGCCGGTGGCAATTTCATCGGCGATCAGGTGCACCTCATAGCGGTCGCACAGTGCGCGCGCTTGACGCAGGTAGCTCGCGTCGTGCATCGCCATTCCTGCGGCGCACTGCACCATCGGTTCCACGATCAAGGCGGCAGTTTGTGCATGGTGCTGCTCAAGCCAGCTTTGCAGCGCGGCGGCTGCACGGCTTGCCACATCCGCTGCGCTTTCTCCCGGCAGGGCGCCGCGTGCATCGGGACTCGCGACGGTCGCTGCCAGTCGCACCAGCGGCGCGTAGGCCGCACGAAAAATCGGGATGTCGGTGACCGCCAGCGCACCCACGGTTTCGCCGTGGTAGCCGCCAGCCAGCCCGACGAATCGGCATTTTTCCGGTCGTCCCGTGTTGCGCCAGTAATGAGCGCTCATCTTCAAGGCGATCTCGGTAGCGCTGGCGCCGTCGCTGCCATAGAAGGCATGGCCGAGGCCGGTCAAGGCGCCAAGCCGCTCTGACAGCGCTATCACGGGCCGGTGCGTAAAACCGGCCAGCATGATGTGATCAAGCCGGTCGAGCTGGTCTACCAGCGCCGCCTTGATGTGCGAATGGCTGTGGCCGAACAGGTTGACCCACCATGAGCTGATGCCGTCCAGATAGCGCTTACCTTCGAAGTCATAGAGCCACACGCCTTCAGCGCGGGCGATCGGCACCGGGGGCTGCGACTCGTGCAGCTTCATCTGCGTGCAGGGGTGCCACACATGGCGCTGGCTGCGCTCAATCATCGATAGGTTGTCCATGGGGCCTCGCCTTAAAAGGGGTGAAGACATCACTTATGCCCGTCGAGCCTGCAGGCCGCGTCCCAGGTCATACCGTGCGCGCGCCAAGTTGCAGGTAATCAGGGCCTCTGGACCGGTATGGTCGAGCGCTCTTCCTGGATCTGGTTGTCGGGGCTGACAAACACCAGCTTGGGCTTGAAGCCCGCCACTTCCTTTTCTTCAATCTGGGCAAAAGCGGCAATGATGACGAGGTCACCGACTGCCGCGCGACGCGCCGCCGAGCCATTGACCGAGATGATGCGGCTGCCGCGTTCGGCCCGGATTGCGTAGGTAATGAAGCGCTCGCCGTTGTTGACGTTCCAGATGTGGATCTGTTCGTTTTCACCGAGGTTGGCGGCGTCAAGCAGGTCTTCATCAATGGCGCAGGAGCCCTCGTAATTGAGTTCGCAGTGGGTGACGCTGGCGCGATGGATCTTGGATTTGAGCAGGGTTCTGAACATGTTGGGAACGGGGTTGAAATAGATTTAAGAAAAGGTGCACGGCTTGCCAACAAGCCACGGCAAAAGTAAGGATTTCGCCCGCGCTGTAACCTTGGCGACAGCAAGCGAGGGGTTTAAGGTAGTTTAGAGCACTGTACAGTGCGCTTTCTGCGAGATTTTTTATTCAGATTGTTTATGAAAAAGTCATCCTATTTTTCTGACGCGGCAGTTGCCCAGCTGGCCCAGGCCGATGTAGCGCGTGCGCTGGCGGAAGATTTGGGCACCGGGGATTTGACCGCTGCCCTGATTGATCCTGATCGCCAGGCGCGGGCCCGCGTGCTGGCCCGCGAAAGCGCCGTGGTGTGCGGTCGCGCCTGGGTACAGGCTGCGTTCAAGCAGCTCGATGCGCAGGCCACATTGGTCTGGCACGTGAAAGAGGGCCAGCGTTGCGAACCCAATCAGGTCGTGTTTGAGGTCCGCGCCCGGGCCCGCGCCTTGCTGTCGGCCGAACGCACGGCGCTGAATTTTCTGCAGCTTTTAAGCGCTGTTGCCACCAAAACAGCCCTCTACGTGGCGGTGGTTGAAGGGACGCGGGCCAAAATTGTGGATACCCGAAAAACCCTGCCAGGTCTGCGTCTCGCACAAAAATACGCGGTGTTAACCGGTGGGGGTACCAACCACCGGGTGGGCTTGTACGACGCGGTTCTGATCAAGGAAAACCACATTGCCGCGGCGGGAGGCATCGAGCAGGCATTGCAGCGAGCCGAGCAAGTCGCGGTGCGGGCCGATTTTGTCGAGATTGAAGTAGAAACCCTGAGCCAGCTGGCGCAGGCGCTGGATGCGGGTGCGCGCATGGTGCTGCTGGACAACATGGACCTGGCCAGCCTGCATGAAGCGGTGCGAATCAACGCCGGACGGGCGATTTTGGAAATTTCGGGTGGGGTCACGCTGGATGGCTTGCGCGCGCTGGCTGAGACCGGCGTTGACCGAATTTCTGTCGGCGCGCTAACCAAGGACGTGAGGGCAATTGATTTTTCGATGCGCTTTGATGCGGACTCAGGTGCCGACCAATGAAATCAGCGCGGCACACCATCAGCGTGGACTACGAGCAACCGGACAGCGGCATTTTGGGCGAGTCCGCCACCTGCGCAACGCGCCAAGGGTGGGCGCGGATACCTCTTGAGCCGACGCAAGTTGAGCGCGCCGCGCTAAAGGACCGCATTCGAAGTCTGCTCAAAGCGCGCAACGCCGTGATGGTGTCGCACTATTATGTCCACCCCGACTTGCAGGATCTGGCTGAAGAAACCGGTGGCATCGTGTCGGACTCGCTTGAAATGGCGCGTTTCGGTCGCGATCACGCGGCGCAAACATTGGTAGTTTCGGGTGTCAGATTCATGGGCGAAACAGCCAAAATTCTTTCACCTGAAAAGCGCGTTCTCATGCCCGACCTCGACGCCACCTGTTCACTCGACTTGGGTTGCCCGATCGACGAGTTCAGTGCGTTTTGTGATGCCCATCCCGACCGTACCGTGGTGGTCTACGCCAACACCAGCGCGGCCGTCAAGGCGCGTGCCGATTGGGTGGTGACCTCCGGCTGCGCCCTGGACATTGTGCGTGCGCTCCACGCACAGGGCCAGAAAATCCTCTGGGCGCCCGATCGGCATCTGGGGGGCTACCTACAACGCGAATCTGGCGCTGACATGGTGTTCTGGAACGGCACGTGCATCGTGCATGACGAATTCAAGGCGCTCGAGCTGGAAGCCCTGAAAAAAGAGCACCAGAAGGCCAAGGTGCTGGTTCATCCGGAGTCACCGGCGGACGTCATCGCGCTTGCCGACGCGGTGGGTTCGACCTCAGCCATCCTGAAAGCTGCGCGCGAGATGGATGCGCAGGAGTTCATCGTGGCGACCGACAACGGCATGATGCACAAGCTGCGCAGCCTTAACCCTGGAAAAACATTTATTGAAGCCCCCACTGCGGGCAATAGCGCCACCTGCAAGAGTTGCGCGCATTGCCCCTGGATGGCGATGAACGGACTGGCCGGTGTGGCCCATGTGCTCGAAACCAGTACCCATGAAATCCATGTGGAGCCTGCATTGATCCCCCGAGCCCGCAGGCCTATTGACCGCATGCTGGCTTTTACCGCCGCCCTCAAAAACGGCCAGCCCATCGCCGGGCTGGTGCCGTTCATAGGCGCAGCATAAAGCCCCTGCGGTATGCCACTTCCCGACGGCACAGCAATGGCGATGGATGCGCGCAGTGAACAACTACACCTCATGAACTAACCAGGGCGAGAGGCCGAATTGACCCCGACTTCACTCATCGATTTTTCTGATCCGCATGACAGCGCTGCACCGCGCCTGCGCCACGCCTTCGGCTCCCCGCGTGCGGTGCTGGTGGCCCACCAGCTGGATCAAGTCCGCTCCGTGCTGGATGCTGTGCAGGCCGCAGCGCTGCAAGGCAGGTGGTGCGTCGGCTATGTGCGGTACGAAGCCGCCCCGGCCTTCGACACTGCTTTTGCCGTGCACGCGTCGGAGGGACCACTGGCCTGGTTTGCGGTGTACGACGAGGCACTGCCTTGGCCTGAGGATCAGCGTGACAACGCGAGCCGGGCTCCCGTGGAATGGCGCGAAACCTGTTTGCGTGCCACATTTGACGCGGGTATGGCCGACATCCAGCACGCCATTGCGGCTGGCGAGTTGTACCAGGTCAACTTCACCGCACCGCTACTGGGCACCTGGCAGGGCCAGCCGCTAGAGAGCGCGGCGCAGACGCTGTTCGCCGAAATGCAGCGTGCTCAGCCCGGCGGCTATGCGGCTTTTATCGACACCGGCGATGAACAGGTGCTGTCGGTGTCGCCTGAGCTGTTTTTTGACTGGCGCGCCGGACACATTCTGGCGCGGCCGATGAAGGGCACCGCCGCACGAGGCGCTACGCCGCTGGACGACGCCGCGCAAGCGGCCGCTTTGCGCGCATCGCCGAAAGAGCGCGCCGAAAATGTCATGATCGTGGATCTGCTGCGAAATGACCTGTCGCGCATTGCCGAGCCATTTAGCGTGCAGGTGCCGCGCCTGTTTCAAACCGAAGCGCTCGCCACCGTTTGGCAGATGACGTCCGACGTGCAGGCCCGGACCCGCGCTGGCGTCACGCTGGGCGATGTGTTCGCCGCATTGTTCCCCTGCGGCTCGGTGACCGGCGCGCCAAAAGTGCGCGCCATGCAAATGATCCGCACGTTGGAGCCAGCGCCGCGCGGTGTGTACTGCGGCGCCATCGGCGTTGTGCGGCCGGGCGAACAGGGAAATGGAATCAGGGCCACGTTCAACGTACCCATCCGTACCGTTACCCTTCAGGCGGGCAGGCTGCGCTGCGGAATTGGCAGCGGCATTACTTCGGGCGCGATGCCGGATGCCGAATGGCAGGAGTGGCGCTACAAGCGCGCCTTTTTGGATCGAGTCAGCCAGCCTTTCGAGTTGCTGGAAACGCTGGCACTCCAGGACGGCAAGCTGCGCCACGCCGCCAATCACTTACAGCGCATGGCGGGGGCCGCGTCGCATTTCGGCTACCCGTGGAACGCGGCTAAAGTGCAGCAGTGCCTGCAAGACTTGGCGCAAGCGCATCAGATGGGACTGTGGCGCGTGCGCCTGCTATTCACCGCCCAGGGCGAGGTGCGGGCCGAGGTCTTCCCAATAGAAACATCACCGGCTCAGGTGCGCCTGCAACTGGCCGACCGACCGCTGGACGAGGCCCACGGTGAGTTTGTGCGCTTCAAGACTACGCGCCGCGCGCATTACGACGCCTTCACGCCGAATCAGCCCGGCGTGTTTGACACGGTACTGTGGAACCCAGAGGGTGAAATTACCGAATGCATTCGCGGCAACGTGGCGATGCTGATGGACGGCTGCTGGGTGACGCCGCCGCTGTCGTCGGGCTTGCTGCCGGGTGTGGGCCGTGCGCTAGCGCTGCAGGATGGCACGCTGATCGAAGCCGTAGTGAGGGTGGAAGACTCGCCACGGGTGCAGGGCTGGGCGTTCCTGAACAGCCTGCGGGGTTGGGTAAAGGCGGAGATGGTTTTACCTTGTCTTTAACGTTTTGGTGCTCCCGTGCCCGATACATATCAACTTGCTGCTATTTTTTTAATAGCCTTTTACTTTTCGGCGTCGGGCGATCAGAGTAGTCAATTGTTCGACCATGGCCAAGTCTTCATGTAGATGAGAAGCGGCTGAGCCCAACTCAACAGCAAAAGTCTGAGATAGATCAAGGTGCCGAAGTAGGCAATTTGCACACTATCTGGGGGCTTGAGAATGAGTCATTCAACTGATTGGTTCCGCTCGTTGAGTAGCGCGCTGAACTTAGGTTGGTGTGAGTTCAGCAGGGGAGTTGTGTTCAATAGTGCGGCAGTACTTCACCGTCGCGCTATCGGGTTAAAAAGCAGCTCATAAAAATGTCAAGCGGATCTACTAGGGACTACTAACCATGACTCAAATTCAGATAATCACGCATGTAAATTCAAGCGTCACAGCTTCAATGTCTGAAAAGCTTAAGCGCGTCATACTTTGTCTAGGCATATTTTTTCTTGCCGCCTGCAACACCGCTCCGAAAGTCACAGAGTCCAAACTACTGTCTCAAGGGACGCATAAGGCACTGAATTTGCAGTATGTGTACCGTAACGTAGAAATGAAAGTGGTGTCGTCTCAGGCATACGGGAGAGGCGTAGGTTTGGTCGATACTGGTTTTTACGAGTTCGGTCCCAAATTGGTCCATCAAGCGGCATCATCTTTCTCAAAATTTGGTGTCGGAATTGCGGGCTCGGCCGTGATCATTTATGGGGAAGCCATTCCGAGCGGTTCGCTTGCGAGTTCTTTATTGATCGTGATCCCCATTAGTGGTCGAGTCAGCGCAAACATGCACTCTGGACAATCGAGCTACGTGTTCACCGCCGAACTATTTGATCGAGTGAGCAAGCGGATTGTTTGGACTTCAAAAATTGATACTTCAGCCTGGGTAGGCACCGATTTCGTGCTTAAGAATATTGAAAAGTCTGTCTACGATGATGCGTATGCGGGCAAGCTCAACGACGCGATCGCAATGCAGATGAAGAAAGATGGCGCCATTTGAATTTCTCTTGAATGTGAATTGACGGAGATGCCATTGCCAACGCGTAAGTGTTGAATTTCCTTGGTAAGTAAGAGTTGCTGACTTCAAAGTTAGACGGATAAGCCGAAATAGTGACGCCCAATCTCGGCAGTAAGAATGACTGTAAAAACTTGCCAACCCAGTTCAGATGAACTAGCTGCTTTTCGTAAATTGATTAACCTAGCTATGGTCTGAACAATGTCGCGCCGGTAGCACGCTTGGGGTTGAGTTTTTCTGGCTATCCATAAAGAACTAAATGATGGAACACTACGATGCTATTGTTGTCAGTACGGGTCAGGCTGGGCTTTCCCTGGCTGTTCAGCCCGCGAATTCAGGAAAGAAGCCCACCAGTCGATTTCGCAAAGGAGATTTTTCCTGTCTGGACTTGTACACCGACGAAGTCCTCGATGCATGGTATGGGCTGTTCAAGACGGGGGACGGGAAATATTTCCAGCAACTCATGAAAGCAGTTTGAAGTTGGAGACGTTAGGTACCTCAAATGCGCACATCGCCAGTATCATCAAGCCGTCAGAAAAGGAGAATGCCATGAGTGCGAAGACAAAGATCGAAGTTGGACAGCTGGTCATCAACTATCTGGTGGACGGCTCTGCGAGCGGAAGTATGGGTATATTTGAGCTCAGCGTGCCTCCAGGATCGAACGTGCCGCCTCCGCACAGTCACTCCTTGAACGAGGAATGGGTATATGTTCTGGAAGGCAAGCTCCGCTATTGCGTTGGGGAAGATACCCGGGACCTTGTTTCGGGGGAATCGATGCTATCGCCCAAGGGAACTGGTCATAGATTTAGTAACCCGTTTGATGCCGCCACTCTAGCCCTTATTGTGCAGTCGCCTGATATCGGGCCTCAATACTTCAAGGACATTGGCGCAGTAGTCAACGCAGGCGGGCCACCTGACAAGGCGGCGATGGTAGCGGTCATGTCAAGGTATGGGCTTGTCTTAGCAGCCCCAAGCGGCACCTGACCCTCTTCGCGCAGCGGAGCTGACGAAGCTCTTCACTAGACGACTGTCTTGCCAATAGTCGCGAAGCGCAAATCAATTGGCCCCGAGTATGTCCAACATGCCATTCAACACGCAGCCTACAGAGCGGATATTTTCATGTTGGGCATGATGATTCGTATTGCCAAGACTCTATCTGACTGTGCCCTGGAATGGAGGGCGACCGACAGCCAGGCGCGGCTGATTATGCTCGGGGTGCTGGGCGCAGCGTGGGGCGCCGTGGTGAACTACTTCTTTGAAAGTTCAGCGGACTCTGGGTGCAAGACTGGTCTGCGCGCTCATTTGCTAACCATTTCGCACTTATGCGGCAACGCATACTGCAACTGATGCAAAAAACATAGCAAAAAAGCGATGGTGCCCGGGGCCGGAATCGAACCGGCACGCCTTTCGGCGGGGGATTTTGAGTCCCCTGCGTCTACCAATTTCACCACCCGGGCAATAGAAAACGAAGTGAGAATTATGGCACAGTGTGATGTATGAATTATCCAACCATTGAAGACGCCGTTGGCAAAACGCCGCTAGCCGCTTTGCAACGTATCGGGGCCACTGACAACGCAGTTCGCAACAACATTATTTTGGGCAAACTTGAAGGCAACAACCCAGCCGGTTCCGTGAAAGATCGTCCGGCGCTGTGGATGATTCGCCGTGCTGAAGAGCGCGGCGATATTAAGGTGGGCGACACGCTGATCGAGGCCACCTCCGGCAACACGGGAATTGCGCTGGCGATGGCTGCGGCTATCAAGGGTTACCACATGGTGCTGATCATGCCCGAGGACCTGAGCATTGAACGTGCCCAGACCATGAAGGCGTTCGGTGCCGAATTGATTCTGACGCCCAAAAGTGCGGGCATAGAGTATTCGCGTGATCTGGCGGATCAGATGCAGAAAGAAGGCAAAGGCCGCGTGCTCGACCAGTTCTCCAACCCGGACAATCCGAGCAGCCATTACGAGACCACTGGGCCCGAAATATGGACAGATACGGCCGGGAAGGTGACGCATTTTGTCAGCGCCATGGGGACCACCGGCACCATTACCGGCGTGTCGCGCTACCTGAAAAAGAAAAATCCGGCGATAAGAATCATTGGCGCCCAGCCCAGCGAAGGCTCACGCATTCCGGGCATTCGTAAATGGCCACAAGAATATATGCCCAAAATTTACGATCCGCGCCATGTTGACGAACTGGTGCTGGTGAGTCAAAGCGATGCCGAAGACATGTGTCGGCGTATGGCGCGCGAGGAAGGTATTTTTGCCGGTATTTCTGCTGCCGGGGCATGCTGGGTGGCGCAGGAAATTGCTAAAACGGTAAAAGATGCCGTGATCGTCTTCATCGTTTGTGACCGGGGCGATCGCTACCTCTCCACAGGCGTTTTTCCGGCCTGAGTTTTCTCCGCGCCAACGCGCTTGCTAGTGCCTAAAATAACAGCGAACCAAGGATTTCTCATGCATATCGACAAAGAACTAGACACCCGCGGCCTGAATTGCCCCCTGCCTATTTTGAAGGCCAAAAAAGCGCTCGCTGAAATGCTTAGCGGTCAACTTTTGCGGGTAGTGTCTACCGACTCCGGGTCGGCCCGCGATTTCCAGGCGTTTGCGAAGCAGACGGGCAATGAATTGGTGAACCAGGAAATTGCGGGTGCCGATTTCATTCATGTGTTGAAGCGGCGCTGAGCTGAATCGGGATAGCGGGCGTCAAGTTTCCGACGTCAGCCGAGCTTTAGCCCGTTCAGGTATTGCCGAAAGTGTTGCCCGACTTCAGGGTGTTGCAGCGCAAGCTCTACAGTCGCCTCCAGAAAACCTTCCTTGCTACCGCAGTCGTAGCGCTTGCCCTGGTATTGCAGGGCATACACAGTTTCCTCGCTCAACAAGCTCGAGATGCCGTCGGTGAGTTGAATTTCGCCTCCTACACCCGTGGCCTGCCGGCGAATATGACCAAAAATGGCGGGCGTCAGGATGTATCTCCCCGCCACACCCATGCGCGACGGTGCGGCCTCTGGCGCCGGTTTTTCCACGATCTTGTGCACCTTTATAAGCCCCGGGCTGATAACTTCGCCCGCCACGATGCCATAGCGGCGCGTTTGCTCCAGCGGCACCTCTTGCACGGCCAGTATTGATTGCTGAAGCCGCTCGAACTGCGCCGCCATCTGCGCCATGACTGATAGTCCGCCTGGCGGACCCACCATCAGGTCATCGGCCAACAAGACCGCAAAGGGCTCATTGCCAACCAGATGTTCGGCGCACAGCACGGCATGGCCCAGGCCCAGGGAGCGCGGCTGGCGGACATAAGAGAAGTTCATGTTGTCCGGCCGCACTGAGCGCACCAAGGCCAGCAGTTCATGCTTCTCGGCCATTTCCAGTTCGTTTTCCAATTCGTAAGCCGTATCGAAATGGTCTTCGATGGCCCGTTTGCTGCGGCCGGTCACGAAAATCATGTGGCGTATGCCTGCGGCATGAGCCTCTTCCACCGCGTACTGAATCAGCGGCTTGTCCACGATCGGCATCATCTCCTTCGGCTGCGCTTTGGTCGCGGGCAAAAAGCGGGTTCCCAATCCGGCGACCGGGAAAACTGCTTTGCTTAAAGTGAATTTTTGCATTGGATTCTGGATAATAAAAATTCTAGTATCTCGCCAGGGCCACAGCCTGCGGGTCAGACTGAAGCCCGAATCGGCGTGCGCCAACCCCGCCATAAGATGAAATTAAAAATGCCTTGAACAAAAAAATAGAAAAGTTCTTACTTCAGACGCGTCAGCTGATGCCTGATTTTCTCCAGCGTGGCCGTGAAGTCGGTCAGCCGCCTGCGCTCCTGCTCAAGAACGGCTGGAGGCACTTTCGCAACAAAAGCCGCGTTGCCGAGCTTGGCGTGGACCTTGATCAATTCGCCTTCAAGCCGCGTCGCTTCCTTGCCGAGTCGCGCCTTTTCGGCTTCCACATCGACCTCCATGTGCAGACAAACGCGTGCTTCACCCACCACGGCCACAGGCGCGGCCTGCGCAGCAGCGGCCCAGGCCGCCTCATCGTCGAACACCTTGACTTCACTGAGCTTGGCCAACGACCTGAGCAGGGGTGACACGGCGGTCATGAACGCGCTGTCCCCCACCACAAACAATGGAAGCCGGGTCGCGGGCGATACCTTCATTTCGCCGCGCAAGTTGCGGCAGGCATCGACCAGCGTCTTGAGTTTGGTGACATGCGCTTCAGCCTGTGGGTCAATCTTTTCGGGCTGGCTTTGCGGGTAGGCGGTCAGGCCGATGAAGGGGCCGGCTTTGCCGGCAACCGGCGCCACCTTTTGCCAGAGTTCTTCGGTGATAAAAGGAATCACAGGATGGGCAAGCCGCAGGATGCCTTCCAGCGTACGGATCAGCGTGCGCCGCGTGGCGCGCTTTTGTGCCTCGGTGCCCGACTGGATTTGCACCTTGGCGATTTCCAGATACCAGTCGCAGAATTCATCCCAAATAAATTGGTAAATACTGCTTGCGACGTTGTCCAGTCGGTAATCTGAAAAACCTTTGGCGACATCGGCTTCCACCCGCTGCATGGTCGATGAAATCCAGCGATCAGCTTGCGAAAACGACAAGTAGTTTTCAAATTCACCACCTGGCTTGCATTGGTCTTGTGTGTGCTCGTTGAGGCCGCAATCCTGCCCTTCGCAGTTCATCAGTACAAAGCGTGTGGCGTTCCATAACTTGTTGCAGAAGTTGCGGTAGCCCTCACAGCGCTTGCTGTCGAAGTTAATGCTGCGCCCCAGACTTGCGAGCGAGGCAAACGTGAAGCGCAGCGCATCGGCGCCATAGCCAGGAATACCGGCCGGGAATTCCTTCTCGGTGTTCTTGCGCACCTGCGGCGCCGTCTCGGGCTTGCGCAATCCCTGTGAGCGCTTGTCCAGCAATGGTGCCAGCTGAATGCCGTCAATCAGGTCCACGGGGTCCAGTACGTTGCCCTCGGACTTGCTCATTTTTTTGCCCTGTGAGTCTTTCACCAGGCCGTGGATATACACATGTTTGAAGGGCACCTGGCCAGTGAAATGGGTTGTCATCATGATCATCCGGGCGACCCAGAAAAAGATGATGTCGTAGCCGGTCACCAGCACACTGGAGGGTAAAAAGAGATCCAGTTCTTTGGTTTTTTCCGGCCAGCCTAACGATGAAAAAGGAACCAGCGCCGAGGAGTACCAGGTATCGAGAACGTCTTCATCGCGTGTCAGCCGCTTGCCGGGCGCCTGGGCTTGCGCCGCTGCTTCGTCCTTGGCTACATACACCTTGCCGTCTTCGTCGTACCAGGCGGGGATCTGGTGGCCCCACCAGAGCTGGCGCGAAATGCACCAGTCCTGAATGTTGCCCATCCACTGGTGATAGGTGTTGACCCATTGTTCGGGCACAAATTTGACCGCGCCGCTGTCCACTGCGTCGATGGCTTTTTGGGCGATGGACTTCCCTGTGGGGTCTTTGTCACTGACCTTGGTCATGGCAACGAACCACTGGTCGGTGAGCATGGGTTCAATCACCTGACCAGTGCGTGCGCAACGCGGCACCATCAGCTTGTGTTTTTTGACTTCAACCAGAAACCCCAAGGTTTCCAGATCAGCCACGACCTGTTTGCGGGCTACGAAGCGATCAAGGCCCCGGTATTTTTCCGGCGCGTTGTCGTTAATCACGGCATCCAGTGTCAGGATGCCGATGATGGGCAGCTTGTGCCGCTGGCCGACGGCATAGTCGTTCACGTCGTGCGCGGGCGTGACCTTGACCGCGCCGGTGCCGAAGGCCTTGTCCACGTAATCGTCGGCGATGATGGGAATATCGCGGTCGCACAAAGGCAGCAACACGCGCTGGCCGATCAGGTGTTTGTAGCGCTCGTCGTCAGGATGAACCATCACTGCCACGTCGCCCAGCATGGTTTCGGGGCGCGTGGTCGCCACGGTTAAAGCGCCCGAGCCATCGACCAGCGGGTAGCGGATATGCCAGAGGAAGCCGTCTTCTTCTTCGCTTTCCACTTCCAGATCGCTGACTGCGGATTTAAGCACCGGGTCCCAATTGACCAGTCGTTTGCCGCGGTAGATAAGGCCTTGTTCGTACAACTGTACAAAGGTCGAGGTGACGACCTTGGACATCTTCGGGTCCATGGTGAAGTATTCGTGCTTCCAGGAAACCGAGTCGCCCATGCGGCGCATCTGACGGGTGATGGTGGAGCCTGACTCCTCCTTCCACTCCCACACCTTGCTGACAAAGTTTTTGCGGCCGAGGTCGTGGCGGCTTTTGCCTTCGCCTTGCAGCTTGCGCTCCACCACAATTTGCGTCGCAATGCCCGCGTGGTCAGTGCCGGGGATCCACAACGTGTTGTCACCCTTCATGCGGTGATAGCGCGTCAGCGAGTCCATGATGGTCTGGTTGAACGCGTGGCCCATGTGCAGGGTGCCGGTCACGTTGGGCGGTGGCAGCTGGATGCAAAAAGAGGGCTTGGCGGCGTCCAGCGTAGGTTCATATTGGCCGCTTTGCTCCCACAACGGACCCCAATGGCTTTCGATCGCCGACGGCTCAAATGATTTGGCTAGGCTGTCCAGCCCCGGGGTCGGTGGCGATATTTTGGCAGCGTCGGCTGCAGAAGGGGCAGGTGGTGAGGTAGCGGCGTCAGTCATGGGGCAATGAAAAACGGCATCGCAGGGATGCCGCCTTGGGTTGGATGAAACTGTGCCGATTTTATTCGACTGGCCGGGCTGACTTAGGAGGGGCTGTAGGGCTTGCAGCCGCAATACACGCTTGCAGCACCGCCGTATCGCCTAACTGGTTGGCCATGATCAGGATCAGCCTTGCATTCAGTAACTCGGAGTCTTCGCGGCTTAGGCCGCTGTGGGCATTGAGCAGGCGTTCGTAAAACGCATCGGCATCCTGAAAATTGGGGTTGGTTTTCACGGCGAATCCTTTTGGGTGTTAGTGCATGCCGAGGGATTTTTCCACAGCGGCAATCAGGTCGCTGTCCACCGCCTCCCCGGTGGCGGCCAGGTAGCCGTCTGGTCGCACGATCGCCCAGGCATGGCCGAATACGTGGCAGGCGCCCTGCAGATGGCCCATGCCCCGGGTATTGACATCGCGCACATGCTCGCGCGCCTGCGGCAGGTCATCCGAGCCCAGCACCTGCACGCTGCGCACTGGCGCATGAGCGGCCAATTGCCGCAGGCGTTGGATGCCGGCGGCCGGCAGTTTGCCGAACACCAACACCAGCAGGTCGCCGGCAGCCCATCGCAGCAGATCGTTGACAGCCCCTTGCGAGCCATCGGCCCAATGAAAAGCCACGTTCTGCACGGACAGCCCGCCGGTGCTCTCACAAATGTGCGACCGCGTATAAGTGTTGGCTACCGCCATGCGGCCGGTGTTCACCAGCGACCGTGCGAACGGGTGCTGCTTGGCCAAACCGATGGCCGCGTTGCGGAAGCAGCGCTCCATGCCGTCAGCCGGTCGTAGAAAGCGTGCGGTGCGGTTGGTCACCGTCAGGTTTTGCTGCGCCGCTTCCAGGCGCTCGTCGTTATAGCTCTCAAGCAGTGTTGGGTGCGCGCGACCACGCAACACGGCGGCCAGCTTCCAGGCCAGGTTATCTGCATCGGCTACGCCCGTGTTTCCGCCACGCGCACCGAAGGGACACACCACCTTGGCCGTGTCCCCCATAAAAAATACGCGGCCGACGCGGAGCTGGTCCAGGCAGCGGCTGCGATAGGCATAGGGACCGACCCAGACGATCTCGACCTGCACGTCTTCACCAAACTGCCGCTGCAAACGCTCGCGCACCACGTCTTCCCGGCTCACATAGTCGGGGTCGGCGTTGGGGGCCATCTGGTAATCGATGCGCCACACGTCATCGGCCATCAGATGCTGCCAGACCGCGCGGTTTTCATTGAATGGCGCTTCGATCCAGGTGTGGCGCTCCACCGGCGGGTGCGTGGAAAAACGAACATCGGCTATGCACCACCGGTCATCGCCGTGGTCGGTCTGCATGGTGGCGCCCACCCACTGGTGAAAGGGGGTGTGAGCGCCGCTGGCGTCGATCACGTGATCCGCCTCCAGCTGGTAGCTGCCCGCGGGTGTCTCGACGGTGAGCGTGGCGAAGTCGGCGTTTTGCTCAAACGCTGTGACGCGCGACTTCCAGCGCAGGTCTGCATGCCCCAGCTCATAGATGCGCTCGACCAGGTAGCCCTCAATGTAGAACTGCTGGATGTTGATGAACGGCGGCTGGGTAGAGAGGTTGAAGTTGTTTTGCTGGCGCAGATCGAATGAATACACCTCGTCGTCGCCCGCAAAGGTGCGGCCCACGCTCCATTGAATGCCTTTTTTGGCAATGCGTTCGTAAATGCCGAGCTTGTGAAAGATCTCCAGCGACTTTTGCGTGTAGCAGATGCCCCGGGAAGCGGCACCTTTGACGCCTACGGTATTGTCTTCATCCAGCAGCACGGACGCCACGCCGAGATGCGCCAGCGAACAGGCCAGCGTCAGGCCGGTGATTCCGCCGCCCACGATGACGACCGCGTGGCGTACCACCTGACCCGTGCTCAACTCCGGGGGAGCCGCAAACGGATACGCCGGCAGTGCATAGTCCGAGCCTGGTGTGAACTCGTAGCCCGTGGTGAAGTTCGCCTCGGGGTGAGGGGGAGGTATTTTGAGCATTTTGTATGCGTCTCCTGACTTGTATGACTTACCTATTTGCCGTCAATTTGCTCTACGGTAACTCGAAACGGCTGTCAAGTGCTTAACTTCGAGGAAGGATTGACTGCGTTTCAATTGACTGGTTTTATGAATGAACCGCCCCGGATAGCTTTTGTAAATTCTGTACATTGATTTTGCCAATTTGACGCAGGGTGTCAACGCGGCTATGGTTTATCGGTCTTCGGTAGACTTACACCGAAGCTTTCAACGATTTCATTTAAATTCATCAACTCAGAAGGAGATTTCCATGGCTGCTCTTAAAGGCTCCAGGACGGAAGAGAACCTGAAAGCCGCATTTGCCGGCGAATCACAGGCCAACCGCCGCTATTTGTATTTCGCGAACAAGGCCGACGTCGAAGGCCAGCCGGATGTTGCTGCGCTGTTCCGCTCCACGGCGGAAGGCGAAACCGGGCACGCTCACGGTCACCTTGAGTGGCTTGAGCAGTGCGGCGATCCAGCAACCGGCATGCCTTTCGGCGCTACCCGCGAGAACCTCGCATCTGCCGTGGCAGGCGAGACGCACGAGTACACGGATATGTACCCCGGCATGGCCAAAACCGCTCGTGATGAAGGTCACGACGAAGTGGCCGACTGGTTCGAAACCCTGGCCAAGGCCGAACGGTCGCATGCGAACCGCTATGCCAAAGCGCTGGTCGAACTGGTTGACTAGGCACTAGTCATCACGCGCTGAGCGGTGCGTGTTGGGCGTTTCCAGGAGCGCCCAATTCAGACCCTTCCCGTTTCAAAAAAAGAGATACATCATGGCCACTGAAGGCAATCTGCAAGCCCCGACCCGTCATGCCATTGACTGGAAAAATCCCGATTACTACAACCAGGAAGCAACGCTCCATGAAATGGAGCGCATCTTCGATATTTGCCACGGCTGCCGTCGCTGCGTCAGTCTGTGCGGGGCTTTTCCCACCCTGTTCGATTTGATCGACGAAAGTAAAACCGGCGAGGTTGATGGCGTGGACAAGAAAGACTACATGAAGGTAGTCGACCAGTGCTTTATGTGTGACTTGTGCTACATGACCAAGTGCCCGTATGTCCCGCCGCACGAATTCAACCTGGATTTTCCGCACACCATGCTGCGGGCCAAGGCCATCAAGTTTAAAAAAGGCGACGTCGGCCTGGGCGAGCGGTTCTTGGCTTCCACCGATGTGCATGGGAAGTTTGCGGGCATCCCCATCGTGGTGCAGCTGGCCAACGCGGTGAACAAGGCCAAGCCGGCGCGCGCCGTGATGGAAAAAGTGCTGGGCGTTGACAGGAGCGCCTGGCTACCCGAGCTGGCCACCCAAAAGTTTCGTTCTGGCGCGCTGGAGTCGCCGCCGCACCCAATTAAAGACGGCGCCAAAACGCCTGGCAAAGTAGTCATTTATGCCACCTGCTACATCAACTACAACGAGCCCGGTATTGGCCACGATCTGCTGAAGGTGCTCGATCACAATGAAGTCCCTTATGTGCTGGTGGACAAGGAAAAGTGCTGCGGCATGCCCAAGCTGGAATTAGGCGATCTCGACGCCGTGAACTCCGCCAAGGAAGCCAATATTCCGGTGCTGGCCCGGTACGCCAGGGAAGGCTACGCCATACTCAGCGCGGTGCCGAGCTGCACGTTGATGTTCAAGCAGGAAATCCCCCTCATGTATCCCGATGACGCAGAGGTGCAACTGGTCAAGGCGCACATGTGGGACCCGTTTGAATACTTCATGGCGCGCAAGCGGGATGGCCTGCTGAAGACCGAATTTCCCACGCCGCTGGGAAAAATCAGCTACCAGATACCCTGCCATGGGCGCGTGCAGAACATCGGCAAGAAGACCGAAGAGATGCTGAAAATGGTACCGGGGACCAGTGTGCAAACGCATGAGCGGTGTTCAGGCCATGCCGGGACTTTTGGCGTCAAGGTGCCCTACCACGAGCAGGCCATGAAGATCGGCAAACCGTTGTTCAAAGCCATGGCCAATCACAAGGACGGCGGCTTGCCGGATGTCATCAGCAGCGACTGTCCGCTGGGCGGCCACCATATCGCCCAAGGCTTTGAAGTGAACAGCTTGGGCGCACCGCCCCAAAAACATCCGTTGACCTTAATACGCACCGCGTATGGTCTGAAATAAAGGCGGTAAGCCGTCAAGGAAACGATATGCAAATTACTGGAAAAAAAATTACCGCAAGCAGCTTGATGTCGCTGGAGGCGTACAGCAAATACCGCAAGGAAAACAAGGCCGCCATCATGGCGCATCGCAAGCTGCGCAGCGTCCGTTTGGGTGAGTACATCAATCTGCAGTTTGAAAGCGAAACCAGTATTCGTTACCAAATCCAGGAGATGTTGCGGATTGAAAAAGTTTTTGAAGAAGACGGGATTGAGCAGGAGATCGAGGCGTATGCGCCGCTGATGCCCGACGGCAGCAACTGGAAGGGCACCCTGATGCTGGAGTACCCCGACGTCAACGAGCGAAAACGTGAGCTGGCGCGCCTGATCGGCGTCGAAGACCACATGTTCGTGGAAGTGGAAGGCCACGCCCGGGTCTACGCGATTGCCGATGAAGACATGGACCGCGAGAACGACGAGAAAACCTCTGCGGTACATTTTGTACGCTTTGAACTGAGTCCCTCGATGTGCGCCGCTGTCAAGGCTGGCGCTAGCGTCAAACTAGGGTGCGACCACACCCACTACCCCGCGCACGTGACAATTCCCGCAGAAACACTGGCTTCGCTGGTCAGCGACCTGCGTTAAACAAGGCTGGAAGCATGCCGCGCCCACGGCATGCTGAGCTGTCGTAAAGTCAGATCTTTGTCTGATCTCGAAAACTCAAAGCCATGCTGTTTCTACTCTCGCCAGCCAAAGCGCTGGACTACGACACGCCGCCGCACACTGCGACGCACACCAAACCGCTCTTCACGCGCCAGTCCGCGCAGCTGATTGACGTGCTTAAAACCAAGTCGCCGCAGCAAATCAGTACGCTGATGAAGCTGTCGGATGCGCTGTCCGGCTTGAACGCCGCACGTTACGAGGCCTGGTCGGCCAAATTCACCTCCAAAAATTCCAAGCAGGCCGTGCTGGCCTTCAACGGCGACGTGTACGGGGGGCTGGATGCCAAAACCCTCAGCGAGTCGCAACTCGGCTGGGCACAAGAGCATGTGTGCATTCTGAGCGGGCTGTATGGTGTGCTTCGTCCGCTGGACTGGATGCAGCCTTACCGCCTGGAGATGGGGACATCGCTAGCCACTGACCACGGTAAAAATCTGTACCAGTTCTGGGGCTCGCAAATTGCCGACTACCTCGACGAGCGCGCTGCGCTGGACGCCTCGCCCGTTATCGTCAATCTGGCCAGTGAAGAGTATTTCAAGGCGGTGGACCGCAAGGCGCTCAAGGCGCGTGTGGTGACCTGCGTTTTTGAAGAGTACACGGGCGATAAGTACAAAATTATCGGGTTTCTGGCCAAACGGGCGCGCGGCCTGATGGTGCGCTACGCGGTTGAAAAGAAGGTTGGAAGCGTTAAGAAACTGGAGGGTTTCAACGTGGAAGGTTACCGCTTTGACGCTGCCGCGTCAGAGTCCGATCGGTTGGTTTTTCGGCGCAAGAAGTTATGAAAATAAAAGCAAACGGTATTGATATCGAGGTGGAAGACAGCGGACCAAGGCTGAATGAACAGGGCAAGGCTGGGCCTGCGGTGCTGCTGATCATGGGGCTGGGCATGCAGCTGATTGCCTGGCCTCCCGTCATGGTGCAGGCGCTGGTTGCAGCGGGTTTTCGCGTGGTGCGTTTTGACAATCGCGATGCCGGGTTAAGCCAGCACTTTGATCGTCTGGGCGCGCCCAAGCTGCTTTGGGCCGGCCTGAAATACCGTTTCGGCTGGCGTATCACACCGCCTTACAGCCTCCGGGATATGGCGGCTGATGCGCTCGGGGTACTGGATGCGCTGCAGATTGATAGAGCGCATATTGTGGGCTTGAGCATGGGCGGCATGATCGCGCAACGGCTGGCCTTGATGGCGCCAGCACGGGTCCTGAGCCTGGTCAGCATCATGAGTTCCAGCGGTGCGCGCGGTCTTCCTGCCGCCAAACCAGAAGTCACGCGTCTCATGTTTAGCCGTCCGGCAGGCCGGGGGCTGCCGGCGGCGGTGGATCATTCAGTTAAATTGTTCAAGGCGATTGGCAGCCCCGGCTTTCCAATGGACGACGCGGATCTGCGCCAGCGTGTCAGCGCTGCTGCCGAACGGAGCCTTTACCCGCAAGGCATTCTGCGCCAGATGATCGCCATCATGGCCGACAGCACACGCGCCGAAGCGCTGGCAGGCATTGCCGTGCCGACGCTGGTGGTGCACGGCAAGGCGGATCCGCTGGTGCCGTTTGCGTGCGGCGAAGATACGGCACGGCGCATCCCGGGTGCTCGGCTGGTCGGAATTGAAGGTATGGGCCACGATCTGCCCCCGGGCGCAGTGGACCGTTTGCTGCCGTTGTTGATTCCGCACTTCGACGCGGTCAGGCTGGAATGAAATGGAACTGAAAGCGAATTTGAAATGAACACTCCGGAACATTCCGAACTGGGCAAAGTTTCGGCGTATGTGGATCAATACGATGCCTCGCTGCTGTTTCCGATCTCGCGCGTGGGCAAGCGCCTGGAGCTCGGCGTGACCGGCACACCGCCATTTTTCGGTGCGGATTTATGGACCGCGTTTGAGCTCAGTTGGCTCAACCTTCGCGGCAAGCCGCAGGTGGCGCTGGCGCACTTCACGGTACCCAGCGAAACCCCTAACATCGTAGAGAGCAAGTCCTTCAAGCTCTATCTGAACAGCTTCAACAACACGCGCATTGCGGACGTGGCCGAGGTGCAGGCGCGCCTTCGGGCCGACATCAGCGAAGCCGCATGGCGCGGGGCACCTCAAGCCTCGCAGGTCGGCGTGAAACTGCTGCTGCCCGAGATGTTTGACCGTGAGCCCGTGCATGAGCTCGATGGATTAAACCTGGACCGGCTGGACCTGGAATGCACTCGTTACACGCCGGCACCCGACTTGCTGACCGCGGCGTTTGGCGAGCCCCCCGTGAGCGAGGTATTCACCAGCAACCTGCTGAAAAGCAATTGTCTGGTGACTGGGCAGCCGGACTGGGGCAGCGTGCAGATCAGCTACAGCGGCCCGCAGATCGAGCAGGCCGGCTTGCTGCAATACCTGGTGAGCTTTCGCAATCACCACGAGTTTCACGAACAATGCGTAGAGCGCATTTTTATGGACCTGTGGACGCGTTGCAAGCCAGCCAGGCTGTCCGTGTATGCGCGCTATACCCGCCGTGGCGGGCTGGACATCAGCCCGTTTCGCACCAGCTACCCGCAAGGCTTGCCCGCCAATATCCGCACGGCGCGTCAATAACAGGCTGCAACTACCTCGGCAGTCATCGGGAGGCGTGTCGTCTATTGACCGATTTCGCGCAGCGGTTTACCCGCCATCAGATTGCTTTCGATCTGCTCCAGCGTCACCCCTTTCGTTTCCGGAATCAGCCAGAACGTGAGTCCGATAAAAACGACGTTGAGTGCGGCGTAGAGCCAGAACGTGTTGGCGTTGCCGATGCCGTTGAGCAAGCTGAGGAAGGTAGCGCCGACGATCATGTTGCCGACCCAGTTGGTGAAGGTCGATGCACCGATGCCGAAGTCGCGGCCTTTGAGCGGCTGCACTTCTGAGCACAGGGTCCAGACCAGCGGACCGGCGGACATCGCGAAACCGGCGATGAAAATCAGCAGCATGCCGACTGTGAAGTACTGTTCGCCCTGGGTCTTGATGCCCAGGTGCATCATGGTGCCAACGATGCCCAGGCCAATCGCCATCACCACGAAGCCGAAGTAGAGAATCGGCTTGCGGCCGAGGCGATCGACCAGGCCGATGGCGATAAAGGTGGCCAGCACATTGGTCAGGCCAACGATGGCGGTAAACCAAAGCTGTGCCTGCGTGTCATAACCCATGCTCTGGAAAATCTTGGGCGCGTAGTACAACACCACGTTCATGCCGGTGAACTGCTGCATCAGCTGCAGCAGCACGCCCAAGCCCACCGAACGGCGAAAATTCTTGTTTTGCTGAAATAGCTGCCAGCCCAGCTGCGGCTGCTTGAGTTGCGCCTCGATATCCGCAATCTCCTTCGCGACGATGGCTTCGTCACCCCGCAGGCGCTGCAGGATTTTTTTCGCCTCGTCCTTGTGACCCTGCATCATCAGCCAGCGCGGGCTGTCCGGCAGGAACAGCACGCCAAATAAGAACAGCACGCCGGGGATGGCGATGATGCCCAGCATCCAGCGCCAGCTGCCGCTGTAGCTGAAGGCGGTATCCGAAAGAAACGCCAGCAGAATGCCGATAGTGATCATCAGCTGATAGAGCGAGATCATCGAGCCGCGGATGCTTTGCGGCGCAACCTCCGCCAGATACAGCGGCGCGGTGAAGGTTGCGATGCCGATGGCCAGCCCGAGCACGATGCGCCCCATGATCAGCGTTTCGGGCGACCATGCGAAGCCGCACAGCAGTGAGCCGATGACGAAAAGGATCGCACCGATGATGAGCGACTTTTTTCGGCCCAGCGCAGACGACATCCGGGCCGCGCCGAGTGCGCCGATCGCGGCGCCAAGCATCATCGCGCTGACGATCCACTCGATGGTGCGGTCGTCGATGTTGAAGTCTTTCTGGATAAACTGCGTGGCGCCGGAGATGACGCCGATGTCCAGACCGAACATCAGTCCCGCGAGCGCCGCCAGAACGCAGGTAAAGATCACCGTCGTGCGCGCGATGGCCTGGGGTGATGCCTGGGACGAGGCCTGGGCTAGTACTGAACTGTTCATGGGGTGATTCCTGCTGACAGAAAGCGAAGTGGAACGTACGGCGGCGAGTCGTTGAGGCGATTATCGGGCGTCATCCGTCACGGAACGGCAGATCGGCAAAGTGCGGCGTGCGCAACCCCGTGAAAGGCGTTCGCTGCTTGTGTTTCTCTGTAGGATTCAGAGATCAAACTCATTAAAGTTCTTGAGCGGCGCAAGCGCTGGAAAATGAGCGCTGCGCTTTTCCTTGAAGGCGGTCACTGCTTCGCCTACATGCCGGTTGCTCCATATTGCGCCTTGCAGCCAGCCCATTTGTTTCAGCGCCTCGTCCACCGAATGGTCACGCGCGTAGTGAATGGCCTGCTTGGTGCCCCAGATAGCCACTGGCGATTTTGCGGCAATCTCTTTGGCGCATTGCAACGCACCGGCGAGCATTGCTTCAGGCGAGTCGAACACCTCATTCACCAGGCCGTAAGCCAGTGCCTTGGCTGCGCTGAGCCTGCGACCGGTGTAAGCCAGCTCTTTAACCACGGCCAGCGGCATCAGCTTGGGCAGCCGCTGCAAGGTGCCTACGTCGGCCACCATGCCGATGTTGATTTCCTGAATGCAGAAAAAGGCGTCGGTCGTGGCATAGCGCAGGCAGCAGGCAGTCACCAGATCGACTGCGCCGCCAATGCAGCCGCCCTGAATCGCAGCGATCACCGGGATCCGCAAGGTTTCCAACTTGGTGAAGGTGCCCTGCATGTTGCTCAACAGGTCGAAAATCGCCGCTCGGCCTTCGGGGTTCTGATCGTCCATGGCAATGTCGGCGCCAAAGGTGTCGAGCGCCATGCCTGCGCTGAAATGCTTGCCAGTGCTGGAGATCAGCAGCACTCTGGCCTCGGCTGTTTTGTTGAGGTGCGTCAACGTGTCATCCAGTTCCCGCCAGAAGGTCGGGTCCATGCTGTTCATCGTCTGGGGGCGATTGAGCACCAGGTGCGCGATATAGTCGCTGGTGGTGAGGCTGAAGTACGTCAGGGAAGGGCTGGCGAGTGGATTCATGGATGAACTGTAAATCAGCCCGGCTCGCAGTGCCAGTCGCCCCTGAGACGCAGTGCGCCACGCGCACCGGCCCGTCAATTTACATAAAGCTGCGGCGTGAAAACGTTCAGCAGGCACAGCGGATACAGGTCCAAGAGGCCTCCCATGCAACGGTGGGCAGACCGCCGATCCAGACCATGCGTCAAAACGCCAGCCGCTCCAGCGGGCGTAATAGCGGTGGATTGTTTTAGATCCGCCGGCGCCGTGGAACGACCGAGAGCTGAATCACGTTTTTGGCCGCAGTCGCGCCAATCGTGGCCTGCTGGGGCGAAACATCCACAATCTGATCGGCCTGCCAGACTTTGACCTGCGCGGCACCGTCCGGAAGATCTTCGAAGTTTGCCAAGCCTTCAGCGTTTGTTTTTACGGCCCATGGCGACTCGCTGGCGTAAACATATCCGCGCATGGAACCATGGATAAAGCAGCCTAGCAGGGTGGCACCCAGCACTCCGGATTTATCCAATGTCACGTCACTGAATTTGGCTGGCTTGCCTTCGGATTTGCCTTCCAGCCGTAACTCAAAGCCTATGTTCGTCGCGTTGAACTGGCCCATACCGGCAGGTGAAGAGCGTACATGGTGATCCCACGGGTCGTTATTAACAAAGCGGACCTTAGCGCCCACCGGCACCAAGGTGACGGCGGGAATGAACTGCATCTTTTCCTGGGTAATGGTGGCCTGCATCGGCAGGGGGTTCTTAGGCAATACCGCTTTGTTGAAGGGAATGACGACGACCACCGCATCCTGCACCGGCTTTCCCTCTTTATCCAATACGGAGACCACCAGGTTTCCGGCGGTTGCCAAGGCACAAACGGCTGATAGGGCTGCAAAAAGCAATTGTTTTTTCATGGCTTATTTCGATTCGATGGTGAAGTCGGGCAGGCGCATCCTCTCCATGCAACTTACTTGGGCGTGATGATGTCGCGGTTCATCGGTGCCAGCAAAGCCAGCATTTGATTTTGCTTTGTGAACGGAATGTCTTTGGCGTCCATGCTTTGCTGCAGCACTTCCACCAGTGCATGGAAGTCGGACTTTTTGATGTCGAGGTTAGCGTGCGAGCTTTTCATGTCAGCGCCTTTGTACTCGCAAGGACCGCCGCCCAGTGCGCACAATTGGTCAACAAGCTGCTCCTTGATGCGCTGATGGTTGGCGGGCTGGAAGTGAGGGCCCGTGCGGGGGTCGGCCAGCAACCGAATCATAAAGTCGTCCATCAATGAAACAAGCCCGGCTTTCTCGCCGAAGGCCTTGTACAGCTGGTCGTCTTTGGGTGCCATTTGTGCAAATGAGACACCGGCCATCAGCAAGGAAGACGCGACGAGTGCAATAGAGATGAGAGATTTCTTCATGTTAATTCCTTCGAAATGATGTTGATAGGCAGGTCAATATTGAAAGTTGAAGGCGGCTTAAAAAGCCACCTGCGCCGATAAGTAGTAGCCGGTTTGTTTGCGATTGGCCGTGGTGGCCGGTACGATCACGCCCAGATCTACATACGCCAGCGTCAGCGAGAAGTTTTTGCTCGGTGCCCAGGCGATAAAGAGGTCTTTCCAATCTTCCGAACGCAACCCGTTACCCAGGCCCGCTGCTTTGCCGGCGGTTTCCAGCTTGTTGCGCATCATCCGGTACTCGGCACCGACAGCTACGTTTTTGCTAATCAGATAGGCCGCAGAAAATTCGGGTTGCAGGCTGTATTTGTTTTCATCCCCGCCCAGCGTGGCGCCATAACCTAGCAAGCCGTTCTGGTTGGCTTTAGTGGCGCGCAATGTGCCGTTGAGTAGGAGGCTTTGGCCGAGGAAAAGCTTGGTAGCGCTGACATAGAAATCAGTGCCATTGCGTTTGGCACCCAACGCGTCGAGCGTGCCGTCCAGACCGGTCGATCCCAATGTTTTATATTGCACGCCCACCGCCACTTGCGGCATCAGGGTGTCGCTGTCGAGCACGGCATCGCCGAGAACGCGTACCTTGGCACCCAAGATAGTTTGCTTCAGGTGCAGGCCTGGCAAACCGAGGGCCGTGCCGGTACCGCGGGTGTTCAAGTCCTGCTGCGCAATGGAGAGCTCATAGCGGTCGTGGATTCCAATTGCGGCGCCATAGATGTTCAACCCATAGTCTTTCGTGCCGACGTTGGTGAAATAAGCGGTACCGCCGATTTCGCCGTCCGTGGCGTTGCTACCAATGACCGCCCAGGGGGTAAGCCCTCCGCCGGCAGCGCCTTCAATCGTGCTGACACCGCCGGTCAAAAGTAATTTTCCCGTATCGGCTTGTGCGCCCGCGCAGAACACAGCGGCAGAGGCCGCAATCAGAGTGGTCGCAAACTTTTTATTCATGGAAATCCTGCTTGGTTGGTGGTGAGGCTGAAACGTATGTAATTAGATGTGTACTAACCATACGGATCAGAAACGCAGTCGGATTCAATTAATCTGCGTGTTTGCTGGTTCAGCCGGCATTTTTTTTCGGCGGAAGAATGAATCCGCTCTGAAACATCTGACGTATTGCACAACAGGAGCTTACAAATTAAATGCAAGTAGTACGTGAGAAAACTTTTGTGCCAGCAAGGTGTGAGCCCGGTCTATTTGTTTTAACTAGCCAGATAAAGGGGGAGAGGAGGGAGGGAAGCGTGGTTGGGGCGGTCCTGCTGGGCTTGTCTCTACTCCTCGGCGGGACCCTGGCAGCGGCCCAAACAGCGCCGCCCCGGGAATGGCACACCCCGTCTGCGGGCAACGTGGCACGCGGAATGGCCCTGTATCAGGACCGTTGCACAGCATGCCACGCAGTCGACAGTAACAAGATCGGTCCAGCGCATCGCGGCGTCATGGGCCGGCGCGTTGGAAGCTTGGCGGGCTATACCTATTCGGTGGAGCTGGCTCGGTCGCGTCTGCGCTGGACGCCCCAGACCCTCAATACGTGGCTGGAAGATCCTGAGGAACTGGTACCAGGGCAACGCATGGGCTTTCAGGTGGAAGAGGCACAGGAGCGGGCCGACCTGATTGCTTACCTTGCCACGCTCAAGTAGCCGGCTCGCCCGGATGAGACGTCTAGAAGAGTTGATCGGATGCTATTGATTCTGTAGCATTTGACGCAGGCGATGATTGAGCAAGGGATCTGCTTTTTCCATTTCCCGGCTCTTCGCCTGCCTTGATTAGCGTGGCAGCGCGAACCCCCAGCAAACGCAGTCGCTTGTCCAGCGGCACTCGTTTCAAGCACTGGCCGGCCACTTGCCGGATGGTTCTGGCATCGGCGGTGAAGTGCTCAAGTGTCTGATCGCGCGTCACGCTCTTGAAGTCGTCATAGCGCAACTTGATGCCAATTGTTCGCCCCACGTAGCCCTTGCGCTGCAGGTCGGCCGCCACCTGCTCGCACAACCGCGTAAAAATTGCACTCAGCTCCGCCTTGTTGTGCACCGCATGCAGGTCGCGGTCAAAAGTGGTTTCTCGACTCATGCTGACGGGCTCGCTCTCGGTGACCACGGGCCGCTCATCGCGGCCCCAGGCCGCTTCATGCATCCAGGCGCCGGTGGCTTTGCCAAAGTGGGTGATCAGCCATCCTCGGTCCTGCGCGGCCAGTTCGCCGATGGTGTTGACTTGCAGGCTGGCCAGTCTTTCGCCGGCTTTGGGGCCAATTCCGTTGATCTTGCGGCAGTGAAGCGGCCAGATTTTGGCTTGCAGGTCTGCTTCGTAAATGATGGAGATTCCATTCGGCTTGTTGAACTCGCTCGACATCTTGGCAAGCAGCTTGTTGGGAGCCACGCCGACTGAGCAGGTCAGCCCCGTCTTGTTGAAGATGCTTTTCTGAATCAGGCGGGCCAGTACCCGGCCGCCCTCACGCTGGCCTCCGGGTACCTCGGTGAAGTCGACGTACACCTCGTCCACGCCGCGATCCTGCATCAGTGGCGCA
>NZ_JABBPC010000034.1 GCF_012927485.1 Polaromonas sp.
CAAGGCGGCCGCGACTTCATGCGGCTCGAAAATTGACCAGGCGCCCCGCGGGGTACGCATGGCCGAAAATCTAGGTAGAAAATTCAAGCTTCAAGGCTGTCCGGGCCAGGGACGGTTTTGCATTCCCAAAAAATCCGCGCCGTGCAATGCCGGCAAATTTCGGGGTCCAACTTGGTGAAGATGGTAGAAATTGCGGCGAACTTGTCAGAAAACTGGTGTTCAGGCCCGAGCAGGTCTGTGAAGCCGGTTTTGCGCCACATACGGAGGACTTCTGGCCGTGGTCTATGAAAGTAGAGATTTCCTCCCATAGCCCTGCGGGCGGCGAGTTCGGCCTCCCATAACTCAGCCCCTGCCAGGTCAATAAAGTTCATACTCTTCGCCATCACCAGCAAGTGCTTTTGCGGCAGCGGCTGGCTGCGCAACGCATGCAGGATGTCGGCGACGTGTTGAGTCGCGCCAAAGTACACTTCGCCCTCCATCCGCAGCAGCTTGAGTTGCGGACATTCGGGTAGAGCGGGGTGAGGCTGCTCGTAGGGATCTTCCCGCGTGTCGTCAATCACCACGAAGTGCCGATCCAACCCGAGATTGTCAAAGCCCATGGTGCGCATGGCGGGCCGCGAAGTGCGGTACAAAAAGGACATCAGCGACAACAGCATGCCGAGCAAAATGGCGATCTCTAGCCGAATGGTGACTGTGGCAACCAGGGTGGTCAGCGCGACTCCAAAATCACTGCGGCTCAATCTGAACAACTCGCGCCAGCGCGCCAAGTCGAGCAACGCCAGCGCAACCAAAACCAACAAGGCTGACAGTGCGGCCATGGGAATCTGCGCCAGCAACGGCGCGCTAAGCGCCACTAAAGCGAGCAGCAGCAGCGCAGAAAACACCGAGGCCAGCGGCGTACGGGCACCCGCTTCAAGATTGGGAATGGAGCGGTTCATGGAGCCGCACGACACGTAGCACGAGAAAAATCCACCGACGATGTTCGACAGACCTTGACCCCGGAACTCACGGTTGGCATCGATGCGCTGGCCAGAACGCAAAGCGACCATCTTTGCAATCGAAATGGCTTGGCCCAAGGCCACGATGGTCAGCGCAAACGCCAATCCCACCAGCTCCGTGGCCTGCGCCCAGCTGATTTTCGGGACCTCAAAGCGAGGCCACGGGGTAGCAATCTGGCCAATCATTCGGAGCGACACGACCGCTCCGCTAACCAACCCTGCGGCATGAACGTTTAGATAGTGGCCCCACAACCAAGCGAACGCGGTGCCCACCCCGAGTCCGATGAGCATGTAAGGCGAATTGCGACGCAGTCGGCGCACCAGCAGCGCTACCCCCAGCGTGATAACACCCACCGCCAAGGCAGCAGGTTGCACCGAGCTAAGTTGCGAGAACACATAACTCAACACTGCGGCGGCGCTGTGTTCGGAGGCCGCAGCGAGACCCAGCAGATCGGGCAGTGCGTGCACAGCGATCAGCAAGGCCGCGCCGGAGGTGAAACCAAACAGCACGGCGGGAGAAATAAAGTTAGCCAGAACGCCTAAGCGCAGTGCGCCAATCAGCCATTGCAGGATGCCGACCATCACGGTAATGGCCAGCGCCAGCTGGATATACAGCGGGCTAAAGGCCAACGCCAAAGGCGCCAGCATGGCATAAAGGGCGAGAGAGTTTGCGTTGGTGGGCCCCGACATGACATGCCAACTAGAGCCAAACAGCCCGGCGATGATGCAGGGAACGATCGCCGTGTAAAGGCCATATTCCGGCGGCAGGCCCGCCAGCGTTGCGAAGGCTATACCTTGCGGCAGAACCAGCACAGCACCCAGCAACCCCGCCATCGCATCGACGCGCAAGGTCACCGCCGAAACTTGTTGCACCCAGGGGCCGAACACTCGCTCCAACAGTCTTTTGAACAGAGACCCGGTAGATAGAACGGCGCTTTGTTCAAAAGATTTCATTGCGACGGTAAGCATACCCCGAGGTCAAGTGGCTCCGCGTTTTGCGTTTAAGCCAGGCCGACCGAGCACACCAACACGCCGGCCAGCGGAAAGGGGAAGCGTCAACACCAAAATTGCGATAAAACTTATAGCCGCTAATCCCGCTTGCAGCACGCGGCCGCTCCTGCTGGCAAGAAAAACGCCAACGTGCAGGGTCTGCTCACCGGTTTCTACTTAGGCCCGCTGAACCTTGAACACGGCGCGGCTAGCGCGCCCGTTCGGCCAAAACCGGATTTCTTTCCCGTCCTGCAAACCAAATCGGTCCAGAATCTGCAGCCGGTTTTTGACAGCCAAGGCTTCGAAGTCCTGCAGCGTACCGACGCGAATGTTAGGGGTGTCATACCACTGGTATGGCAGGATCTTGGTCACCGGCATTCGCCCCCGCAAGACGGCTAGACGATTAGGCCAGTGACCGAAATTTGGGAAAGCGACGATCCCGATGCGTCCCACCCGGGCCGTCTCACGCAACATGACTTCGGCATTGCGAAGATGCTGCAATGTGTCAATCTGCAGCACCACGTCAAACGAACCATCGCCGAACATTGTCAGCCCTTCTTCAAGGTTCAGCTGGAGCACATTCACACCGCGCGCCATGCAGGCCTGAACATTGGCGTCGTTAATCTCAACCCCGTAGCCTGAGCACCCGCGCTCGCGAATCAAATGGTCCAGCAATTCGCCGGTCCCACACCCGAGATCCAGCACGCGAGCCCCCTGCGGCACCAGCTGGGCAATCGACAACAAATCTGCAGAGGGGTGCGCAGCCCTCTCGGCTCGCCGGGTCATACTGCCACCTTGCTCTTAAAATAGGAGCGAACTACGCCTATATAGCGAGCGTCATCCAGCAAAAAAGCATCATGCCCATGGGGCGCATCGATTTCGGCGTAGCTCACGTCGCGCTGGTTGTCGAGCAGCGCCTTGACGATCTCGCGGCTGCGTGCCGGTGAAAATCGCCAATCGGTGGTGAAGCTCACCAGCAGAAATTTGGCACGGGCTTTTGCCAGCGCACGACTCAGGTCACCGCCAAATTCGCTGGCCGGATCAAAATAATCCAGCGCGCGCGTGATCAGCAAGTAAGTGTTGGCGTCGAAGTATTCAGCGAACTTATCGCCTTGGTAGCGCAGGTAGCTTTCAATCTCAAACTCGATCTCTTGCGTTGTGTATTTATAGGCGTCCCTTTTCGCTGGCTGCAATGCACTGCCAGCGGAAGCGTCCACGCCTGCTTGGGGTGGCGCTTCGCAAGGTTCCCCCACACTCGATTGAAGGTCCACGGTTTGCCGTAACTGGCGACCAAACTTTTCGTTCATCACGTCGTCGCTCAAATAGGTGATGTGGCCGATCATGCGGGCGATGCGCAGACCGCGTTTGGGCAGCACGCCGTACCGGTAAAAATGCCCGCCGTGAAAATCGGGATCGGTCACGATGGCGCGGCGCGCGACTTCGTTGAAGGCAATGTTTTCGGCCGTCAGATTCGGCGCGCTGGCTACCACGACGGCATGCCGCACGCGGTCGGGGTATTGCAGTGTCCAGCCCAGCGCCTGCATGCCCCCCAAGCTACCGCCCATGACGGCGGCCAGCGTCTGAATGCCCATTACGTCAAGCAGTCTGGCCTGGGCGCTGACCCAATCCTGCACCGTCACAACCGGGAAATTGGCGCCATAGACCTCGTTTGTGTCCGGATTGACCTGCATCGGCCCGGTAGAGCCGAAGCAGGAGCCCAAGTTGTTGACGCCAATGACGAAAAACTGGTCGGTATCCACCGGTTTGCCCGGACCGATCATGCTGTCCCACCAACCTTCAGACTTGTCCTTCACGTGACCGGTCTCGTCCAAGTAAACACCTGCCACATGGTGCGACGCATTCAGGGCGTGGCAAATCAGCACGGCGTTGGATTTATCGACGTTGAGCGTGCCGTAGGTTTCATAACTCAAGTCGTAGGCACGAATTGACGCGCCGCTCTGCAAAAGCAGGGGCTCGTCAAAGTGCATGGACTTTGGTGAAGCAACCAGGACCGAGGGAGAAGACAAGATAGGACACCCACCCTTAGGAAGACCAGCGATCAGGACCGTCAAATCAGCGACCTGAAACCCTAAAAGGAAACCCGGCATCGCTAAACGCGAGTCCGGGTCATGACGGTTCGTTTTTAGCGGTACTTTTTATGCGCCCGCAAGCTGAGCAAATCAGCGCTTTATAAGTATATCAAGGTAAAAAACGGGGTCCTCACGCTTTTCACGCTATGTAGTGCACCGATTCCGGCGCGGCCACAAGGTGCGCGCCTCCACAAAAGCACGCTAGTCGCTTGAGCGTGCGCACGGGTGCAATCTGCGCGCGCAGGCCCCTCTGTCTAACTTTGCACTTTCGTGGCGCATTTCTTGCTTGTATTTGGTGCAATTTTTAAGTTTTCTGATAATACGCACCAAGAAATTACATTTCATACAAGAGGAATTTATGGAAGCACTAAAACAGGGCTCGAATGCCCTGTTCATTTTGTTGGGCGGCATCATGGTGCTGGCCATGCATGCCGGGTTTGCCTTTCTGGAATTAGGTACGGTCCGCAAAAAGAATCAAGTGAACGCGCTTGCAAAAATTCTGGTGGACTTTTCAGTTTCAACCGTGGTTTATTTCGCTGTCGGTTACGGTGTGGCTTATGGCACGCATTTCTTCGTCGGAGCGGAGGAGTTGGCCGCCAAAAATGGTTACGAATTGGTCCGGTTTTTCTTTTTACTGACGTTTGCAGCGGCTATTCCTGCGATCATCTCCGGAGGAATTGCCGAGCGTGCTCGCTTCTACCCCCAATTGATCGCAACCGCAGTCATCGTCGGTTTTATCTATCCTTTTTTTGAAGGCATTGTTTGGAATCAGCATTTTGGTGTGCAGGCCTGGATCAAGTCGCTCACCGGTTCCGAATTTCATGATTTTGCCGGGTCTGTCGTGGTCCACGCGGTTGGAGGCTGGTTGGCACTGCCTGCCGTGATTTTGTTGGGGGCCCGTCGCAACCGCTATCGAAAGGATGGTGCCGTATCTGCCCATCCGCCCTCCAATATTCCTTTTCTGGCGTTGGGCGCCTGGATTCTGATCGTGGGGTGGTTCGGCTTTAACGTGATGAGTGCGCAGACCCTCGACAAAATTTCAGGCCTGGTGGCCGTCAACTCCTTGATGGCGATGGTGGGCGGAACGCTAGCCGCGCTGGTGTTTGGCAAAAATGATCCGGGATTTCTCTACAACGGCCCGCTGGCCGGGCTTGTGGCGGTGTGTGCTGGCTCTGACTTAATGCATCCGCTGGGCGCGCTCGTAGTAGGCGGTGTGGCCGGCGGAGTTTTTGTGGTGATGTTCACGCTGACCCAGAACAAATGGAAGATTGACGACGTACTTGGGGTCTGGCCATTGCACGGGTTGTGCGGCACTTGGGGCGGAATTGCTGCTGGCCTTTTTGGCAGTAAAGCACTCGGGGGGCTGGGTGGAGTAAGTTTTAGCGCTCAGCTCATAGGAAGCACTATGGGCGTGGCCTGGGCGTTACTGGCGGGATTTGTCGTTTATGGCACGCTGAAGGCGACCATGGGCCTGCGCCTGACACAAGAGGAAGAATTCGAGGGCGCGGATTTGTCGATTCACCGCATTGGGGCCACGCCTGACCGCGAGGTCACCTGGTAATCACAATAAGTGCTGCCCTGGCGTTTATTGCACTCGCTCCAGGGCGCCAGATCAAAACCTGCTTTAGCAGCGGTTTTCGTGATGTCTAAAAATCGGCTGGCGCCACAGACCATTGACATAAGGGCTCGCTAGCCATGCCCTCATGGCAACGCTTGAAAAGCAACCGGTCGAACACCGCATTTACCTGATCCGTTTCGCGGGCCTGCAACTGCGTAACGACGACTGGGCTGAAGATGCGGTGCTAAAAACTCTCGTGGCCGCCTTGTCAAAGCCCTAGATGTTTGGCCGCCGATTCCAGTCTAAAACGTGGCTGATCGGTATTCTTAAACACCAGATCATTACCTTGATTCGCAGCAACGTTGCGCGCAGTGATGGACCGATAAAAACAATACAACGGTGACGCTGAACGCGCCGACAGCGCGAAACTTTCTGGCTATCCGCTGGAACAGGATGCAAGGTAGGCGCTTTCCTCGGCTTTTTTACCAATAAGTCAAAACTTTTTTGCGGAAATAAGTAATACTTTGTAACGCCTTATCTGCCGCCTGAAAATACAAGCTACTTTTTGGTACTACCATCCCAGAAAATTGAAATGGTATCCGGGGTTTAATTATTTTTTAGGACTCCCTCCGCTTAAAGCGAAGATAAAACATAAGCTTTCCCGTTTCAACTAAGGTGTTCCAGGCGAGTGTGTGCACTAACTCCTTAGAAAGATAAGACGGGACAGGAAATGCACTTTACAAAGACGCTCACTGCCCTGGTTGAAGACGCACTTCGACTGTCGGTATTCGCGCTTCCCTTTTATGTCCCTCTTCTTTTTGCGACGGTCCGGTCTGAGAAATAACCTTCTCACACACCATGTCGCTATCCCTCACAACAACTCAAGATCGCGAGAAACCCTTCGCAGACGCAGCCTCCCTCAATGCAAGTGGTGAAGACGGCTGATTGTGTTTTTCATTACTGACGCATAATATATTGGTGTGAATTTAAATATTCACGCAAGTTAGGTGATCGGTCAGTTTCGCGCGCTACAGCGGTACGTATAAGATTTGTTGTGCTTTCGGGACCCCATCGCTTTTGTTATTGTGTTTTAGAGGAGTCCCTTCATGGGCAACAAACTATACGTCGGCAACCTGCCTTACTCAGTGCGGGACGAAGATCTGCAACAATCTTTCGGTCAATTCGGCGCTGTCACCAGCGCTAAAGTCATGATGGAACGCGACACCGGTCGCTCCAAAGGCTTTGGCTTTGTTGAAATGGCGAGCGATGCAGAAGCTCAAGCCGCGATCAATGGCATGAATGGACAGCCTTTGGGTGGCCGTAGCGTTGTCGTGAATGAGGCACGTCCAATGGAGGCACGTCCTCCACGCAGCGGCGGCTTCGGCGGCGGTAGCGGTGGTGGCGGATACGGCGGCGGCGCTGGCGGTGGCGGTGGTGGCGGCGGATACGGTGGCGGCGCTGGCGGCGGCGGTGGCCGTTCTGGTGGCGGCGGCAGTGACGGCGGTTTCCGTAGCCCGTACGGCGGCGGCGGTGCTGGCGGTGGCCGCTCTGGCGGCGGCGGCGGTGGTCGCGGCGGCTACTAAGCCCTTCAGACCTGCACGTGGTTGCTAGCTGATTAGCTAGCGCACCTAGCTCCTCTGGTCTTTGACTTTAGGACACCAAAAAGGCTTCAAAATTTCGATTTTGAAGCCTTTTATGTTGTCGCCCGGTTCTTCGTGTGCCGGGGATTCGCCAGTAAATGAACCATTGAGTGTTTGCAGTGCCGCGATGCCTAGTGGCTACTTTGCGGCGTAATGCGATGTGTTGAGTGAGTGTCTACCCGAAACTGTTGGGCCCACCTTCAATAGCTTTTAGTGACGGCACAAAGGCGGTATTGGAACTATCAATCGCCTGCCAGGCGCTTCCGCTTATCACTAAGGCGCAGCGCGCGGTTTGGAACTAATCGAGGGCGGCGCGTTGTTGGCAACTTTGGGCATTAGAACCCCCCGCACTCGACCCTTCAGATTGGCCACTTGGTCCAGGTTGTTGTAAGAAAACGTGTCGCCCGTGAACTGATCCGTGCCTCGTATCAAAACCACAGGTTTATGGGACGTGACCCGTTCCTCATTCAGAAAGGCATGCAGAAATTCTCCGCGAAATTCCAGGCGGGGCGTCTCCTTGCCGTTGGCGCCTAGACTTGCTTCCCGCACTACAAGTGCATTGCCGGTCAACTGAACTTCTGAGCCATCGCTGTTGGCGTAGGCTCGATTGGCTGTCGCCGTTGTGACCAATCCCTCCGGATTGATGCTGCGAATCCTTACCTTGTCGATTTCCAAAATATCAGTATCGGCAAAATGCCGCGCTTCAATGCCGTAAATTTCGCTTTTAAGCTTACCGCCTTCGTCAAAGTTTTTGATGGTGAACTTGTGCATAAAATAATCTACTTCATGCCTCGCCTCTTTCGTGACATCGGGTGCACTAAAGATCGGGGTATTGCGTACCAACCAATAGGTTCCCAAAGCCAGTGACCCCATCATCAGCAGCGGCATGTAAATGGCCATGCTGTCCCACAGACGGAAGGCGACACGCCAGGACCCGTTCAGCTGCCGCAGCGCGCCACCCCGTCGCACGCCGTGAGAGGCGGCCGTCATCGGTTGTACTCTTGCAGCAAGCTGGCGTAGCGACCGGTAGCGACCAATAACAAATCACACAGCTCACGCACCGCGCCATGGCCGCCGCTCGCCTGCGTAACATAGCGGGCCTGCGACTTGACCTCCCCGTGTGCATTTGCCGGTGCGCAACTGAAGGCCGCACGGCGCATCACAGGCAGATCGGGCCAGTCGTCACCCATTGCTGCGGCGGCGGCCCAGTCAAGACCTAACGCCCGCAAGGTGATTTCTGCAGCAGGCCGCTTGTCCTCAGTACCGAAATGCGCATGCGTGATGCCCAACGCTATCAGCCTTGCGCGCAGCGCGGGGCTGTCGCGTCCAGTAATGATGGCCGGCGTGATGCCGGCCTTTTGCAGCAGCTTAATACCGTGGCCATCCAGCGTATTGAACCGCTTGAGAATCTCGCCGTCCTCAGACATGTACAGTCCGCCGTCCGTCAGCACACCGTCCACATCGAAGAATGCGACTCGCACGGGTTGGGCGTGAAGTAGCAGCTCAGGCGCGACCTTCAACGCCGCACCCGCTGCTGTCTCCGAACGCAACAATTCGGCGCTACGCGCAAGTTCCAACGCCTCTGGAGGCCGCATACCAACCTTGGTAAAAAGCGCGGAGTTCATATCACCTTGGCGCGCATCAAGTCATTTGAATTGAGTGCACCACAAAGCACCCCTTTGTCGTCTACCACCAGCACACTGGTAATGCGGTACTGCTCCATCATCGCCACCGCCTCTACAGCAAGCGAGTCCATCCGCACCGTGCGCGGATTAGTGTGCATCACATCGCCTGCTTTGCCGCTGCGCAAGTCCACGCCTTTCTCAACCAGGCGGCGCAAGTCGCCGTCGGTAAAGATTCCCAGCACGCGCTGGCTGTCATCTACGACCGCGGTCGCCCCCAATCCCTTGGCGCTCATCTCACGCATGAGGTCGGAAAAACTTGTTTCTAGCCGCACCTGCGGTACCGCATCACCGCTACGCATCACATCGCTCACGTGAGTCAAGAGCTTGCGGCCAAGCGCACCGCCTGGATGAGAACGAGCAAAATCTTCCTCCTTGAAACCGCGCGCATCGAGCAACGCCACAGCCAACGCATCGCCGATCGCGAGTTGCACTGTCGTACTCGCCGTAGGCGCCAGATTCAGTGGGCAGGCTTCTCTCGCCACACTGCTGTCCAGCCTGACACAGGCATGTTTAGCCAGCGCAGAGTGAATGCCCCCAGTGATCGCCACGAGCGGCACGCTCAAGCGGCTCAGAACCGGGAGAATTGCCGTAAGCTCTGCGCTTTCGCCGCTGTTGGAGATAGCCAGCACCACATCCAGGCTCGTGATCATGCCAAGATCACCATGGCTGGCTTCGGCCGGATGCACAAACATCGCTGGCGTACCCGTAGACGCGAATGTGGACGCGATTTTGCGGCCGATATGCCCGCTTTTCCCCATGCCCATGACCACCACACGGCCACGACACAATAGCATCAGCAAGACCGCTTGGGCGAATTCGGCGCCTACGCGGCTCGCCAGGCCAAGCACGGCAGTCGCTTCTATCTCAAAGGTCTTCCTGGCAAGGGTCAGTACACGTTCGGCATCATAGTTCGCGGCATCAAAGCTCATGACTGCATTCTATCGAGTAGCGCGAGGGCGCCGGGCCTGTTGCGACCCTGACAACGGGCAGCCGGCGCTAGCTCATCGGCTACCATTCACGCATGAGTGCCCTTGAACTGACCCTGCTGTACCTGCTGGCCGCAGTGCTCGGTGTGGTGGCATGCCGCTCGCTCAAATTGCCCCCAATGCTTGGCTACCTGACTGCCGGTGTGGTGATTGGGCCGAATGCGTTGGCACTGGGCCAAAACTCCGACGGCGTGCGCCATCTGGGTGAGTTTGGCGTAGTGTTTTTGATGTTTGTAATCGGGCTGGAATTCAACCTTCCCAAGTTGCGCTCCATGCGCCGCCACGTCTTTGGACTGGGAATGCTTCAGGTCACGCTCACCATGGTGCTTTCCACCCTAGGCTCGCTGTTTCTTGCCAGCATGGCACCGACCTTATGGACGATGAGCTGGCAAACCACGTTGGCACTGTCCGGCGCAATGGCTATGAGCAGCACGGCCATCGTCGTCAAACTACTGTCCGAGCGGCTGGAGCTCGATTCCGAACATGGCAAGCGCGTCATGGGCGTATTGCTGTTTCAGGACTTGGCGGTGGTGCCGCTGCTGGTGCTGATTCCTGCGCTTGGTTCGTCGCCTGACAAGTTGTTCATGGCGCTGGCTATTGCGGGAATAAAGGCCGCTGGACTGGTCGGTCTGCTGCTCACCGGAGGCCAGCGCGTCATGCGCTGGTGGCTCACACTCGTGGCGCGACGCAAGAGCGAAGAGCTGTTTGTGCTCAACCTGCTACTGGTCACGCTGGCGCTAGCCTGGCTGACCGAGTGGGCGGGTCTTAGTTTGGCGTTGGGCGCTTTTATCGCCGGGATGCTGATTTCCGAGACCCAATACAAGCACCAGGTGGAAACCGACATCCGTGCCTTTCACGATATCCTGCTGGGGCTATTTTTCATCAGCATCGGCATGATGCTGGACTGGCATCAGGTGGTGGCGCGCTGGCCGCTGGTGCTGCTGCTGATAACGCTGCCGGTGCTTTTCAAACTCGGCATGGTCACGGTGCTGGCACGCTCGCTCGGTGCGACTGCTGGCGTGTCGTTGCGCACCGGCCTGTATCTGGCGCAAGCCGGGGAGTTTGGCTTTGTGCTGCTGTCGTTGGCGCAGGGGAGCAGCCTGGTGCCGCAAGCCTTGCTGAATCCGATCCTGGCCAGCATGGTGTTGTCGATGCTTGCCACGCCCTTCATCATCATGCACAGCAACGGCATCGTCATGCGACTGGTCTCCAGCGAATGGTTGCAGCAGTCGCTGCAGATGACCACGATTGCGCGCAAATCAATCAACACCACTAAGCACGTGATCATTTGTGGCTATGGCCGCTGCGGTCAAAACCTCGGTCACATGTTGGAACGCGAAGGCATCCCGTACATCGCACTAGACCTGGATCCGGATCGGGTGCGCCAGGCTGCTGCGGCCGGCGACTCGGTAGAGTTTGGCGATGCGGTGCGCCTACAGGCCCTGATCGCGGCTGGCCTTTCACGAGCCAGTGCGGTGGTGGTGACTTATCTTGACACCGCAAGCGCCCTCAAAGTGCTGGCCAACGCACGTGCCCACGCGCCAATGGTGCCAGTCATTGTGCGAACCGTGGACGACCACGACCTGGAAAAGCTGCGGGCTGCGGGCGCCACCGAAGTGGTGCCCGAAGCCATAGAAGGCAGTCTAATGCTGGCTAGCCATGCGCTGGCGCTGGTAGGCGTACCCATGCGCCGCGTGATCCGCGTGGTGCAGGACCAGCGCGATGCACGCTACAACCTGTTGCGTGGCTACTTTCGCGGTGCCGACGACGACACCGTCAATGAACGTGAACAGGAACGCCTCTCGACCGTGACGCTTCCGCTGGAAATCAGGTTCGCAGGCAGGCCGCTGGGCACGATGGCGCTTCAGTCCGTGGGCGTGCGGGTTGTTAGTTTGCGGCGTGGAACCGGTAAACCGCTGGAGGTCCATGATGACACCCTGCTTGAAGGAGGCGACACGCTGGTGCTGTCAGGTAAGCCCGAGGCGCTGTCCACAGCCGAAGAAAAACTGTTGCGCGGCTGACCTTCAGGAACAAGACCAGAAAACTCTCAGTCATAACTCCCCGAGTCGCCCCGCTCAAAGGATCCCCGCGCCTAGGTCAAGTCGCCGTATTGCGTGCTGCTGAGCGCCGGAGAAGAAGGCGACTCGGGCATCTCCGTGTCTTCAAAACCTGTGAGCAACGTGTAAGAGTGCGCTGCGCTGCGAATTTGGCCCCCTTTTTCAGGCAAGGCTTTCGGGCCGAGCACTGATGCCGCACGCAGGGCTTGTTTGAAGGCCACGATCTCCTCAACCTGAATCGGCTCACGCGCCGCACTTTGGCGGCTTGGTTCTGGCTTCCGCAAGGCGGCCACTTCATCCCGGCGCCAGTACACCGCAGGCACAGTGATCTGAAAACGAGCCTGAGCATTGTGAACAATCAGGGCCTCCATCTCAGAAAACTGCTCGGGAGGGGCGCCGGAAGCCGTTGCCAGATCTATCATGACCAGAAAGTTATCTCCAGGCTGGTCTAGCGAAAGCACCTTGAACTTATAGCGGGCAGACAACACGCCAGCCCGGGTCATCGCCTCGCGAATTGCCACGTACAACTGCTCGCGACGGGCGTGGCGTTTAACTTTCCGATCTTCCCGGGGGTTAGCCTCCTCCGGCACTGGCCGCTGGGGCAAGAGAACAACGGGCTTGTGGCCACCTGTGTGAGAGCGTTTTTTTTCATCGCTTACAACGGATTTCACTGGATGCGATTTCCCGGAAAACCAGGTGAAGAAAGACATGTGCAGAGTTCTCGTATTGGATACTTCTCCTCCCAAAAGCGAGAGAGATAGTAGTTACCGCGCTGTGCCCGCTCTGTTGCCGCCGGGGCCTATTCGGTGCCTCTTCTTTCGCTAATAAATGTAACTCGGCTTGTCAGTATTTATGTAAAAATTTTGTTACGTTCGATTGGTTAGTTTTTTGATGCTCAGCCTGAGCCACAGACATCAGAATTGAGTTAGCCAAAGGCGTTTTGAGGGCGGCAAGGTCGCCGCCATAACGATCAAGTGACAGCGACTCGTCGCGCGCGGTTATACAGCCGTTTCGCCATGACAGAGCCAATCGCCATCGTCAGCTCCATTGCAATCGCGCTGTGGCGGTTGGCCAGTTCCAGAAACCTTAGAGAGGTCAAACGCCAGAGCTTGCAAGGCGCCGAGGCATGCACCGCCGCCCTACGCGTCAGGTGCGAAAAAAAAGATCCTTCGCCCAACACGGTCCCTGCGCCCACCAACGCCATCCAGAGGCGTTCTTTTTCGTCTTCATAGTGAACGCTCACGGTACCGCTCTCAATAAAATACAACGTGCGGTCCAAGGATCCCTGCTCCATCAAAACATGGCCGCTCTTCATTGCAAACGGCTGCATGTAGCTGGCCAGAACGTCCCAGTCCGGCGGGGTGAATTGACAACTCAAGGCGTCACTGGCTCGGCTGTGCGTGATGGCTTCGGCCAACTCATGGATGTCAAAGCAAAGGGCGGCGGGTAGTGCGGCGTTCATAATAGAAACAAAGATACCTTTGCTCCACGAACGCCGCAAGCTTTGTTAACTACGACTTACACCTAATACAAAAAATTCTAATTTTTAATCGTTCGCTGCGGACGGCCTTTTTGTCACCTTTTTGGCGGCAATCACTGCTTCTGTCCTGCGACCCCAGGAACCTTACGGTTCAGGGCTACTTTCCAATACAGAATTTCGAAAAAATCTCTCCCAGTAAATCGTCTGGGCTGAACTTCCCGGTAATTTCGCCCAAATGAAGTTGCGCCTGACGCAGATCTTCGGCGAGCAAATCCAGCGCAGGTCGGGCTGCGTGAAACTGAGCTGCTGCTGTTGCCAACTGGTCTTTCACGTTATCCAGCGCACGCAAGTGGCGTTCACGCGCCATAAAAACGCCTTCGGGTGCAACTTTCCAACCCACCACTCCAAGTAGTTGCTGTCGAAGCGCTTGCAGACCGGCGCCTGTTTTAGCTGAAATAAGCACACCGCTCCTACCCATTTCAAGCCCCTCAGGGCTGGCCGCGTCCAACTTATTCCAGACATTGATGATGGCCGTATTTTTTGATAATTTTTTTGCCAGGGTTTGTGCTATCGCTGCATCCTTTGCGATGTGACCAATATCCTCTTGCTGCGTCAAATCGTGCAAAAAAAGAACCGCGTCCGCACTTTCAATTTCTACCCAGGCCCGCTCGACGCCAATTTTTTCAATTTCGTCCAATGCCTCGCGCAGACCCGCAGTGTCCACCACATGCAGCGGCACGCCTTCTATCTGGATCAATTGCGAAACTTTGTCTCGCGTGGTACCCGCAATCGGCGTGACGATGGCTAGTTCAGCTCCGGCTAATGCATTAAGCAGTGAACTCTTACCGGCGTTGGGCTGACCAGCAATCACTACCTTGATGCCCTCCCGCAAGATGGCACCCTGAGTGGCCCGCTGTAATACGTTTTCCAACATTGTTTGCAGCCGCAGCAGCTTCCCTTGTGCATCGGCCTTTTGAAGAAACTCAATATCTTCTTCCGGAAAATCCAGCGTGGCTTCAACCAGCATACGTAAATGGATCAACTGTTCCAGCAGCATATTCACCGCTATTGAAAACTCACCGGACATTGAGCGGGCGGCTGAACGCGCGGCAGCTGCAGTGCTGGCATCGATCAGATCTGCGATGGCCTCGGCTTGCGCTAAGTCGATTTTGTCGTGCAGAAATGCGCGCTCTGTAAATTCTCCCGGTTGGGCGATTCGAAGGCCTGACAGCTGAGACAGCGAGTTTTCGCCTTCAATGGGACCGCGCGCCGCTGTCGCCTCCAGGCAGCGCGCTAACAGCAGCTGGAGTATCACCGGCCCGCCATGGGCCTGCAACTCCAGCACGTCCTCGCCGGTATAGGAGTGAGGGGCTGGAAAATAAATGGCCAGCCCTTGGTCAATCACCTGCCCCAGAGCATCGCGAAACGGCAGGTAGGTGACCCGTCGAGGTTCTAACGGCCGACCACAAATAGCAAGAATAAGCGGTGAAATTTCTTTGCCAGAAATTCGCACGATTCCCACTGCCCCGCGCCCTGGAGCAGTTGCGATGGCGACGATCGGATCGTGATGTCGGGCCAGCATAAATCCGAATTTGTGAAGAATCTCAAAGCGTTGCTTTGAGACCCGTTCGTATTATTTGAACTTCGGCAGGTTGAACTGCGGCGGGACACCCATTCGGGTGTTAATGACCCACTGCTGAGTAATCGACAAAATGTTGTTGGTAATCCAGTACAGCACCAAACCAGCCGGGAAAAAGAAGAACATTACGCTGAAAATAAGCGGCATAAACCACATCAGCTTGGCTTGCATCGGGTCCGGCGGTGCGGGATTGAGAGCAGTCTGCAGCATGGTCGTCAGCGCCATGACGACGGGCAGAATATAGAACGGATCGGGAGACGATAAGTCCTTGATCCAGAGCATCCACGGCGCGCTACGCATCTCCACGCTGGACAGCAAGACCCAGTAAAGCGCAATAAATACAGGGATCTGGATCATGATGGGGAAGCAGCCGCCCATGGGGTTAACCTTTTCCTCGCGGTAGATTTTCATCATCGCCTGCTGCATTTCCTGCGGCTTGTCTTTCAGACGCTCTCGCATCTCCGTGATCTTCGGATTGATGGCCTTCATCTTGGCCATGCTGGCATAGGCCTTGGCATTGAGCCAGTAGAACGCGATCTTGAGCAGCAGCACCAGTGCAACGATGGACCAACCCCAGTTTTGGATGAAGCTATGCAGCTTGTCGAGCAACCAATACAGCGGCTTCGCCAGAATAGTCAGCCAACCGTAGTCCTTCACCAGTTCAAGGCCAGGGGACAAGGCTTCAAGCTTTTTTTCCTCTTGCGGGCCAACAAATAATTTTGAGTCGATCGTCCTGGTTGCACCGGGCGCGATGCTGTTCAACGGCGTGATCATGCCCACAGCAAATAGGTTGGTATCGACCTTGCGTAGAAAGATATCTCGCTGGATGCCATCCCCCAGAATCCATGCCGATGCGAAGTAGTGCTGCACCATTGCGACGTAGCCGTTGGTCGCCTGTTTTTCAACATCCACCTTATTGTTTTCGATCGTCTTGAATTCCACTTTCTGATACTTCTTGGCTTCGGTATAGATGGCTGGACCGGTAAAAGTGGAGTAAAACGACGATTCCCCAGGCGGCTTGTTACCATCGCGTACCAGCTGCAAATAGAGTTGAGGAGCCACTGGTACGTTGCCGGTATTGATCACGTCATGGCGCACAGCCATGTCGTAAGCGCCGCGTTTAATCGTATAGGTTTTCACCAGTTTGACGCCACCAATGGCGGCAGATTCAAACTTGATTTGTAGCTCGTTCTGGCCGTCCTTTAGCGTGCGCTCGCCGGGAACCACCGTCATCAGGGTTTTATGCGTCGGGAAGGTGCCGCCCGTAGTGCCCGCAATCAGGCCAGTTTGTGCCACATAAACACGATCGCTACTCTCATCTAGCAGCACATAGCCCAATTCTTTGTGTGCGGTGTCTTTGTATTTACTGAACACCGAGCGAACCAAGGTTCCGCCTTCGCTGTCAAAGGTTAGTGTGAGCACGTCAGTGCTGACCACTACGCGCTCTTTGACGGTGGACGGCATCGAAGGCGCACCCGTTGGCACCGCACCAGGTAAGTTTTGGGTTACCCCAGCGGAGGACGACGAAGGAACCGAAGAAGCTGTTCCACTCAGTGTGGGCGCAACGGGCACAGTGGGTGAGAGTACCTTGCTAGTCTGCGTTGCTGAAGGAAAGAAAGTGGCTTTATGACCGCTGAAAACCTGCCATTGATCCCACAACAAGACCATGGAAAAACCAAAAATAACCCACAAAATAGTGCGGCGGATGTCGTTCATGACGGCGTCTTTTTAGAAGATGTAGGAGTCACGGGTGTGACCAGACGGGTGAAAAGAGAAGCCGCTTTTTTTGGCGGCACCGGATCGGAACCGCCATCGCACCAGGGATGGCAGCGCGTCAGGCGACGTAGCGTCAGGTAACTTCCAACGGCTGCGCCGTGCTGCTGTAGCGCTTGCAACGAATACGCCGAGCAGCTGGGTTCAAACCTGCAGGCCGAGCCTAGCCAGGGACTGAGCAACAAACGGTATCCCTTCACCAAACCAATCAGCGCGGTTTGCGGTGAACGTACCAAGACTGCAAGTTTCGCGTTCATAGGGATTTGCTCTAGAGTTGGATTAGTACCTGCATCAGCGCCTGCACTTCAGTTCGCACAGCCAGCCTTAACTGCTTGGAGCTAGCGCTGACAAATTCATTACGAGCGAACTCGCGCCGCAGACGAACCAAAAAAGCGGCCTCGGGATATTGATTCAAAAGCTCAGCACTCACGGTGTAGATCTGTCGCTTGATCGCATTGCGCGTAACCGCTCGTTTAGCCCAGCGTTTTGGAACCATCGCACCGATCCAGAGATCCTGGATCGGAAACAGCATCGGTGAGTTGTCAGGTTTGTCGGACTGTATTTGCACAACTCGTGTATTCAGCGCATTGCGATGCAGTACGAAATGCGTCGTTTTTGCAACAATAGTTCCAGCAAGCACTGCCTGGAACTGCGGTCGAGTTTTAAGCCGCTGCACTGCCGCCAAGCGTCAGTTAACAAAAAAAAATGAACGACCCGCGTGAAGTGCGCTTAAACGGCCAAGCGCTTGCGGCCTTTGGCACGACGCGCGGCAATTACTGCGCGACCGCCTCGCGTTTTCATGCGCGTCAAAAAACCGTGCGTGCGAGCGCGCTTGACTTTGGAAGGTTGGTATGTGCGTTTCATGATAAATCCTACTGGCCTGACAGCTACAAAGCATCCCTTAGTGATTCGAATGATCTTGGCGGCCGTACAACACGGCCAGCTTTACAAGTCCGCAGGACTTGCAATACACCTGCGGCGGACTGGCTGACCGATCAAAACTGGATCGATAAGCACGGCCATGCAGGGGAAATCAATCCGCCCCGAATCGGGAAACCAATGATTATCACAGATTTCTCAATACTGGCAACCACTGAGTTTTCGGCGTTACGGTTTAGGAACTGCGGCATCGGGAAAATTGTGCTGCTGCCGACCTAATAATAGCCATTGCAGGAAGATTTTTGAGCGTTCTTCGGGCTTTTTTTCCCTGTAGCGTGCTGTTCAGAGAGGTGACGCGGTAGTTTTATCTTTACTCTTTAATTCTTTAATTTAAATTAGTAGTAGTGATAAGGGTGCCGCTGATCTGTGGATAGCCCTATTTTCTTCCTTTCAATCAAGGACTTGGCGAATGTTTAACCGTGTGTTGAGGCGGCGCGAAAGTATCTTGCAAGACATGAACAACTTTTCGTGATGAAACATTTCTGTGGATAAGTCATAGGTTGTTAAAAAGTTTTCCCCACAGTTGTTCAACAGGACGTGCTGCCTCATGAGGTAAAAAAAGGGTTCTAAAATCTTTTCAGAGGATTCTGAATTTACGGTGTTCGTGACTTGATGCTAAAAGGTATCGGTTGGCTTAGTTCTTCCCGAAGAGCGCCCACCGGCAAGCGGTCACCTTAGTGCTGCAAAAGAATGTGTTTTTTAGCAGCCGCTCCGTGCGACACTAAAGAACCTTTTCTGCGTGCAGGAATGCACTTATGTAAGAGGGGTAAACCCAAAGCTGGAATTTTGTGGACAACTAGGGGCTCCAGCTAAAATTGCGAGTGCTTAAAATTAACAATATCCACAAGCCGGTGCGCCTTTTTTCACTCCAGCAGCCCGGTCAAATGAAGTCATGAGTGAGATGTTCGTTCATAGTTCGAGTCAAGATTTATGGCAAACCTGCGTTGACCAGTTAGCCCAGGAATTACCTGAACAGCAGTTCAATACCTGGATTCGACCGCTGGTGGTCAACGTGGCACCGGACTTGTCCAAGGTCACTGTCCAAGTTGGAAACAGGTTCAAACTTGATTGGGTTCGTGCCCAGTACGCCGCCCGCATATCCGCATTGATTGAAAAGCTATCAGGCCAAAGAATTCCCATTGAATTGGCGCTCGTCCCTCGAGAATCACCCACTAAATCAACGACTTTAGTTCGCAGCTTTGAAGGCGTTGAAAATTCGGAGCCGGTCGGTATGGGTGGGCCTGAAGAGGCTGCGAATGCTCCGTTCAAGAACCGGATCAACACGGCGCTGACTTTTGACACATTGATTGAGGGCACCGCCAACCGCATGGGCCGCGCAGCAGCGCTTCATGTGGCCAGCAGTCTAGGGCAGCTGTACAACCCGCTTTTTATCTATGGTGGCGTCGGTTTGGGGAAGACCCATTTGATGCATGCCATTGGCAACAAACTACTGGCCGACAACCCGGTTGCCAAAGTCCTCTACATCCATGCGGAGCAATTTGTTTCAGACGTGGTTAAAGCCTACCAGCGCAAGACGTTTGATGAGTTTAAGGAGCGCTATCACTCGCTGGATTTGCTGCTGATTGATGATGTGCAGTTTCTTGCCAACAAGGACCGCACACAAGAGGAGTTTTTTAACGCCTTTGAGGCCTTGCTGACTAAAAAATCGCATATTGTGATGACCAGCGATACCTATCCGAAAGGGTTAACTGATATTCATGAACGCTTGGTGTCGCGCTTTGACTCTGGGTTGACAGTGGCCATTGAGCCCCCTGAATTGGAGATGCGCGTCGCCATTCTGATTCGTAAGGCAGAGGTCGAGGGTACGGTCATGCCGGAGGAGGTAGCATTTTTTGTAGCCAAAAACGTTCGCTCGAATGTGCGGGAGCTGGAAGGCGCGTTGCGAAAAATTTTGGCTTATTCTCGTTTTAACCACAAGGAAATTTCGATCCAGTTGGCTCGAGAAGCGCTGCGTGACCTGCTGTCTATTCAGAATCGGCAGATTTCCGTTGAAAACATACAAAAGACTGTGGCCGACTACTACAAGATCAAGGTTGCGGACATGTATTCCAAGAAGCGCCCGGCTAGCATTGCGCGGCCGCGCCAGATTGCCATGTACCTGGCCAAGGAACTCACGCAAAAGAGCTTGCCGGAGATCGGTGAGCTGTTTGGCGGACGGGACCACACCACCGTGTTGCACGCGGTACGAAAAATGGCTGCGGAACGTCAACTGATGACTGAACTCAATCAGCAGCTGCATGTCTTGGAACAAACCCTAAAAGGCTGAAAAAGTGCGTTTTTACCTACTCTTTAACGTTTTAAGGCCTTCGCGACAGCTTTGGGGACAAGTTTTTAACAACCTATGACTTATCCACAGAAGCAGATGACAATGAAAAGTTGTTCGTAAATCACAAAATTTTCCAGGATGTCTGAACACAGGGTTAAACAAACGCCAAGTAGTTGATTAAAAAGGAGAAAATACCGCTATCCACAGACAGACGCGGTGCTTATCACTACTACTAATTTGAATTAAAGAATTAAAGATAAATACAGGGGAAGAAATGATCGTTCTGAAAGCCACTCAAGAAAAAATTTTGTCGGTGTTGCAATCGGTCGCGGGGATTGTGGAGCGCAGGCACACTTTGCCGATTCTGGCCAATGTTTTAATTCGCAAAACCGGGGCGCAGCTTCAGCTGACCACGAGCGATCTCGAAATTCAGATTCGCACAACCGCTGAACTTGATGGCGATGCAGGCGACTTCACCACCACCGTAGGTGCGCGCAAGCTCATCGACATCTTGCGGTCCATGCCGAGCGACCAGACGGTGTCTCTGGAGTCGGCGCAAAACAAGCTAATTTTGAAGGGCGGTAAAAGTCGCTTCACTCTGCAGACCCTGCCAGCGGAAGATTTTCCGCTGGTGCAGGAGGCCGCCAACTTTGGTCCGGCCTTCTCGGTTCCTCAAAAGGTGCTCAAGGCCTTGCTCAATCAGGTGTCGTTCGCCATGGCTGTGCACGACATTCGCTACTACCTCAACGGCATTCTGTTCGTCGCTGAAGGCAATCAGTTGAGCTTAGTGGCCACCGATGGCCATCGCTTGGCATTTTCTTCAGCCACGCTGGATGTTGAAGTGCCTAAGCAGGAAGTGATTCTTCCGCGCAAGACGGTGCTAGAGATGCAGCGTCTGCTGAGCGACAAAGAAGGCGCTATCGAGATGCAGTTTGCCGGTAATCAAGCCAAGTTCAGCTTTGAAGGTATGGAATTTGTGACCAAGCTGGTCGAAGGAAAATTTCCCGATTACAACCGCGTCATACCCAAGAACCACAAAAACATCATCCTGCTAGGCCGTGTTCCCCTACTGGCCAGCCTGCAGCGGACCGCGATTCTAACCAGTGAAAAATTCAAGGGTGTTCGATTGAATATTGAACCGGGAACGCTGCGCGTGGCGTCAAACAATGCCGAGCAGGAAGAAGCGGTGGACGAGCTCGACATCGACTACGGCGGCGAGTCCATAGAAATTGGTTTTAACGTGACCTACCTGATCGATGCGCTGGCTAACATGAACCAGGACATGGTGAAGATCGAGCTGGCTGATTCCAACAGCTCTGCGTTACTGACTATCCCCGACGATGCTGCATTCAAATACGTGGTGATGCCGATGCGTATTTGACGCCTATTTGGCAAGAAGAACAGGTCAAAAATTACAAACAGACCCGCGAGCCTACGCGGGTTTGGTCATTCAAGAGATTGAGAAAAGCGGGTCATGACTGAAGAAAACAAACCGAACGAAGCCGATCAAGTTCACGTCACCGAGGGTGACGCAGTGGAGGGAAGCTCCAATTTCCAGCCGAAAATCGATAGCAATCAGGCAGGGGCATCAGAAGCCTATGGAGAAGGCTCGATCCAGATATTGGAAGGCCTAGAGGCGGTGCGCAAGCGACCCGGCATGTACATTGGAGACACGTCTGATGGCACGGGCCTGCACCACCTGGTGTTTGAGGTCGTCGACAACTCGATTGACGAATCACTGGCAGGCCATTGCGACAATATCCTTGTCACCATCCACACCGACAATTCCATCAGTGTGGTGGATAACGGGCGCGGCATTCCAACCGGTGTGAAGATGGACGACAAGCATGAGCCCAAGCGCTCTGCGGCCGAGATCGCGCTGACGGAACTACACGCTGGCGGCAAGTTCAACCAGAACAGCTACAAAGTGTCCGGCGGCCTGCATGGGGTGGGCGTGAGTTGTGTGAATGCACTGTCAAAAATGTTGCGTCTTACGATTCGCCGTGACGGCAAAGTCCATGTCATGGAGTTCTCCAAAGGCTTTGTGCAAAATCGTCTCGTCGAGACGGTCGGCGGCGTTGAAGTCTCCCCCATGAAAGTGATGGGCCCGACCGACAAGCGCGGCACGGAAGTCCACTTTTTGCCCGACACCGACATCTTTAAGGAAAACAACGATTTTCACTATGAGATTTTGAGCAAACGGCTGCGCGAGCTGAGTTTCCTGAATAACGGCGTTAAGATTCGCCTTAAAGACGAGCGCACTGGCAAGGAAGATGACTTCGCCGGTGCCGATGGTGTCAAAGGCTTCGTGGCGTTTATTAACAAAGGTAAAACGGTACTTCACCCCAACGTGTTTGCCGCGATGGGTGACCGGCAGAGTGACCAGGGTACCAACATCGGTGTGGAAGTGGCGATGCAGTGGAACAGTGGCTACAGCGAGCAGGTGCTTTGCTTTACCAACAACATTCCCCAACGCGACGGGGGTACCCACCTGACCGGCCTTCGCGCAGCGATGACGCGCGTGATTAATAAATACATCGACGACAGCGAATTGGCCAAAAAGGCCAAAGTGGAAGTCACAGGCGATGACATGCGCGAAGGCTTGTGTTGCGTTCTGAGTGTGAAGGTGCCCGAACCTAAGTTCTCCAGTCAGACCAAGGACAAGCTCGTGTCGAGTGAAGTGCGCGGTCCCGTCGAAGACATTGTGAGCCGGCTGCTGCATGACTACTTGCAGGAACGCCCCACTGACGCCAAGATCATCGTCGGAAAGATCATTGAAGCGGCGCGTGCCCGCGAAGCCGCTCGCAAAGCGCGCGATCTGACACGTCGCAAAGGCGTTCTGGACGGCATGGGCCTTCCGGGGAAATTGGCTGACTGCCAGGAAAAGGATCCCGCTGGCTGTGAAATCTACCTGGTCGAGGGGGACTCCGCGGGTGGTTCAGCCAAGCAAGGCCGTGATCGTAAATTTCAGGCCATCCTGCCTCTGCGCGGGAAAATCCTGAATGTGGAAAAAGCGCGTTATGAAAAGCTGCTGACCAGTAATGAAATTTTGATATTGATCACCGCCCTGGGCACCGGCATTGGTAAAGGCGGTGGCGTTGGGGGCACGCCCGGCGTGGACGACTTTAATGTCGCCAAGCTGCGCTATCACCGCATCATCATCATGACCGACGCCGACGTCGACGGCGCGCACATTCGTACGCTGCTGCTTACCTTCTTTTACCGTCAGATGCCTGAACTGGTAGAGCGTGGTCACATCTACATCGCACAGCCACCGCTGTACAAGGTCAAGGCGGGCAAGGAAGAACAATACCTGAAAGACACCGCGGCACTTGACAGCTTTTTGCTGCGAATTGCCTTGAAAGATGCCTCGGTGCAGACTGGCGCCGGCGAAAACTCCGTGCTGACAGGCGACGCGCTGGCCGATCTGGCGCGAAGACACCAGGTCACTGAGTCGGTGATCAATCGCCTTAGCGGCTTTATGGATGCCGAAGCCCTGCGTGCCATTGCCGATGGTGTGTCGTTGAATCTCGATACCGTGGCGGATACGGAAGTGTCGGCGATGGCGTTGCAAACAAAGCTGCGGGAGTTGAACGTATCTGGCGCACCTGCCGATGTGGCGAGCGAGTTTGATGCACGCACTGACAAACCCATTTTGCGCATCAGCCGCCGCCATCACGGCAATGTGAAAAGTAGTGTGCTGACACAAGAGTTCGTGCACGGCGCCGACTACGCCACATTGGCTGAAGCTGCCACGACGTTCAAGGACTTGATCAGCGACGGCGCCAAAGTGATGCGCGGCGAGGGCGAGCGCCAAAAAGAAGAAAAGATCAGCGACTTTCGCCAAGCCATGCGCTGGTTGATCGGTCAAGCCGAGAACGCCACCGCTCGCCAGCGCTACAAAGGTCTGGGCGAGATGAACCCCGCCCAACTATGGGAAACCACGATGGATCCCAAAGTGCGTCGCTTGCTCAAAGTTCAGATTGACGACGCCATTGAAGCCGACCGTGTATTCACCATGCTAATGGGTGACGAAGTGGAACCACGCCGTGAATTTATTGAAAAAAATGCGCTTAGGGCGGCTAATATCGATATTTGAGCTTGTAGTAATTCTGAGAATTACTGCAAAAATTCTCACAACTTGTTGGCGCCGTTTGAATCTTGACAGTGCGAGGGTGCGGCGGAATGCTTGGACTGGGTTATGCCGTAAGTCCGAGGCTTGCTCGGTATTCGAGGGGACTGAGTGAGCCAAGAAAGACCGTTGCGTTATCGATCTTCCAGCCACTCATGACCAGAACCGCGACGGCGAGGGCGAGGGCGTTGACCCAGCGCGCAACGCTCAACGAGGCCGGATGGATGATGTCCTCATCGATATCCATGTGCTGCCTTTAGTGTGAACTCATTGGGATTGGTTCAGCGCCCTTGCGCATGCTGTGCGCCTTGCGAGTCAGTCCGTTGATGAGTAAAGTTCTTACAAAACGACGGTCGCTTATTTTGATCCCATGCCATTGCACTACGGAAGTCATGCGCCGCCGCCTTCCGGGCGCAGTTTTGCAATCATTGCTTCAAGCTCCTGAATGCGTTGGTCGCGCTGGTCCAGCGCAACCTGTACCGATACGGCATCAAAGCGCACCGGTATGTGCTGTGGGCAGTTGGCATCCCAAGCCGTCACCGTGAAGACAATGACCTGCTCCGCCTTTGCGCTGTAGTGCGCAGGCATCAGCTCGTCAAGGAGTTCGGCATCGTCTTCCACTACCTTGGCATTGCCCCAAATTTTGATGCGCTGCCGATGCGCGTAGTCCATCAGGAACAGGTGGGCCTTGGAACTCTCGGACAGGTTGCCCGTGGAGATGTATTGCTTGTTGCCCGAGTAGTCAGCAAAGGCCAGCGTGTGCGCACCCAGTACACGCAGAAAGCCTGCTGGACCACCTCGGTGCTGGATATAGGGTTGTCCGTCGGCGCTCACTGTGGCCAGATAGACGCTGGTTTGGGCCGATATAAAGTCCTGCAGCTCGGGTGTAATGGAGGTCGCCCAGGAGCCACGTTGTTCCATGCGTGCATAGGCGTGGCGGGAGCCCTTGCGCATTTGAATGGCCTTAACCGCCGGCGTGAAGGCGACGTCGCTGGAATAGCGTGAACTGCTGGACACGGTCTTACAGCCCCATCTGGCTTAGTGACGGATGGTCGTCTGGCCGTCGCCCCAGTGACCATAGCAACTTGCGCTCGGACGCCGAGATAGTCAGATCGTTGATGCTGGCCAGACGCAATTGCATCAAACCGTTTGCGTCAAATTCCCAGTTTTCGTTGCCGTAGCTTCTGAACCATTGACCGTTGTGGTCATGCCATTCATAACAAAACCGGGCGGCGATGCGGTTGGAATGGAATGCCCATAACTCCTTGACCAGGCGATATTCGTGCTCGCGCGCCCACTTGGCATTGAGAAATACCTGAATGGCGCCACGACCAATGACAAATTCCGAGCGGTTACGCCATTGGCTCGCTGCGGTGTAAGCCAGCGCCACCCGAGCAGGATCGCGCGAGTTCCATGCATCCTCAGCCAGTCGCACCTTTAGTGTGGCTGAATCGAAGGTGAATGGCGGCGAAGGTGGCCGGGAAGGGGAAGTACTTGTATTCATGGTGAGCTGGCAGGTGTTCGTTTAGATATTGCAATGCAGAGTTTCGTTTTCCGCAGAGCGTGGGTTCAAACGGCGGTGTCGAGATTCATGTTGTCTCCTTGTTGAGGAGTGCGTGAATGGTTCTGTTAGGGGTGCCGTCGTGGGCGGCACCCCTGCCTTTTCAGGCGGCCAGCTTGGCGTTCACGACCGGAAAATCGATGTCTGTTTGGGCTACGTTGTTGATGTAGTTGGTCAGCACATTAACGGCAACGTTGGCGACGATTTCAATCACGGCGGCCTCATCAAAACCGGCCAGACGCAGTGTGGCGATGTCGGCGTCGCTGACACGTCCGCGAGACTGCGCCACGCGCAGCGCAAATTGCAGGGCCGCTTTTGTGCTGGCGTCTTCCGAGCGGCCCTCGCGGGCGGCATCCAGTTCAGCGCGGCTGAGCTTGGCCACGTTCTGCCCCAGGTAGTCATGGGCCGACAGGCAGTAGTCGCAGCCGTTGTATTCGGCAACGGCCAATGCAATACGTTCGCGCAATTGAACGCTCAACTTGCCCTTACCCAGTGCGCCGTTCAGAGCGAGATAGCCTTCAAGAGCTGCAGGGCTGTGGCCGACCAGCTTCATCAGATTGGGTACTACGCCCAGTTGTTTGAGAACCGCTGCTAGCAATGGCTTGGAGCCCGCTACGGAGTTGTCGACGGTGGGGATGCTGAGACGGGACATAGTGAATTCCTTTAAGGGTTAAGAGTTTCGGAACCGATCTTCGCTGCGTTGTGTAGCGAATGGGTGAACTGTATTTAGTTTGACCAATGTAGAGAATCACCGATAAAATTAATTCACTCTTCCATTTAACGGAATTCCATGGATAGATTTCACCTCCTCAACGTTTTTATCGCCGTTGTGGATTGCCAAGGCCTGGCCGGCGCCGCGCGCAAGCTGCACATGTCGCCGCCGGCGGTCACGCGGGCCATCAATGATCTGGAAACGCATCTGGGGCTTCGGCTTCTGATGCGGACCACGCGCAGCGTGCGGGTCACGGATGCGGGGGAGCGCTATGTACAGGATTGCCGGCGCATTCTGGCGGAAATGCTGGAGGCGGATGAGTCGGTTACTGGTATGCACTCATCCCCACGCGGACGCTTGACCGTCACCGCACCGATGCTGTTCGGCAGCCTGTTTGTGACGCCCATCGTGACCGAGTACCTAAGCCGCTATCCGGATGTCAGTGCCTCCTGTCTCTTTTTGGACCGCGTGGTTAACCTGCTCGATGAAGGCGTGGATGTCGCGGTGCGCATAGGAGAACTGCCGGATTCCGGCATGCAGGCGACCAGGGTCGGGCAAGTGCGGCGCGTGATTTGCGCGTCCCCGGACTATCTTGCCCGGCAGGGCATACCGACTAAACCCGACGATCTGCATGCCCACACCATCATTTCGGCGAGCAGTATCACGCCCAATCCCGAGTGGAAACTAATGGACAAAGGAGAACTGCGCAGCATACGGCTACAGGCCCGCATGATTACGACAACCAATGACTCTGCAGTGAATGCGGCAGCCAGTGGCTTTGGCCTGACGAGACTCTTGTCCTACCAGGTTGCGGAGCATTTGCGCAGCGGTAGACTCAAGACGGTCTTAGCGGACTTTGAGCCCGCAACGTTGCCCATCCACGTGGTGCACAGAGAGGGCCGGCAGGCGCCACAACGTGTGCGGGCGTTTTTGGACCTGACGATTGAGCGCCTGCGGCAAGACGCTACGCTGAACTAGCGGTTCGAAGTGTTCTCTGGCAGCGGCCGATGGATGTCAAGCCAGCAAGGCGCGCGCAGACAGGCGCACCTTGCCGAATGCCACGAACGGCGTATGACTGAATCCGAACCGAACCGGGGATGCGGCGTAAAACTTGGACCGGGTTATGCCGGGAAACCAAGGCTCGCCCGGTAGTCGATGGGGACTGAGTGAGCCAAGGATGTCAGTCTGATTAAAAACTAAGTGTGTGGAGTTGAAGACCAGACATAGCCCGTCCTATGTCATCGAATCAGCCTAACGAAAACGAGAAAACGGCTCCCTTGCGTTCGCGCTGAATTAACTCAATCTCGCTGTCGTGTAATTGCAGAATGCGTTTGACGATGACCAAGCCGAGTCCGCCGGCTCGTCCGCCTGCCGTCGAGAACACCGGGCGCATGAAAAGCTTGTTACGCAGTTCGCCTGGAATGCCAGGGCCTGTGTCGCTGATCTCGACACGAACCCCCCGGCCTTCGGCGCGCAACTGAACGACGATTTCGCCGCCTTCGGGCGAGTGGCGGATGGCATTGTCGAGCAAGTTGGTCAGCACGCGCTCGATCATGCCCAGGTCGGCGGTGACCACGGGCAATCCTGGTGCGATGTCGGGCACCAGACGTTGGCCGCGCGCCTCGGCGGCCAGTTCGAACTTCTGGAACACGTCCTGCACCAGGTCGGGCAGCGCAAAACTTTCCATCTCCGGCTTGACAACGCCGTATTCAAGCCGCGCGAGTTCGAACAGTTCTTGTGCAAGCCGGCCGACCTTGCTGCTTTGGCCGAGCGCGATTTCGAGGTAGCGCCGCCTGTCATCAGCGCTCAGCGTATCGGCTTTGAGCAACAACGTTTCGAGGTAGCCGTGCAGGGAGGTTAAGGGAGTGCGCAGGTCGTGCGATATGTTGGCAAACAGTTCGCGCCGTTGCTGGTCCTGAAGTGTCAGCTCTCGCCATTGCTCTGCGATGCGCTGGGTCATTCGTGTAAAGACCTGGCCCAGCGTAGCGATTTCGCCGCCGCCGCTGGAGGCCTCGTTCAGCGCTGGGACCGCGCTGTCGAGCGCGATCAGCCCGCCGGTTTCAAATTGCTGGACCGCGCTTGTCAGGCGCCGCAGCGGCCGTGTAATCAGCCTGAACGCGATAAGACCTGCCAGCAGGCCCAGTCCCGTTACCAGGGACATTGACCAGAGCAAGTAACGCCACATCCTGCCGGCCTGCAGACCTGCCGCGACGGTATCCCGATCTTCCCCGATAAGAACCACATACACATAGCCGGCATCGCGCCCGTCGATGCGCAGCGGCGCCGCGCTAAAGACCTTGCGCGTTCCGTCGGCGCTGCGGGGGTCGTCGCCCAACACCGGCAACCGGCCGCCGGCAAGAAGTGCGCGGATGGGAGTGATATCCACACGGTCCCGCTTGAGGTGCCCGGCCGGGGCCGCCTGCGCCTGGATGCGTCCGTCCATCGACAGCAAGTAGACCTCGACGCTCGGGTTGACGGCCATTAGCTTGTCGAAGAGGTCTTTTACGGCTGCATCGTTGAGGCCGCTGGGCGCCATCAGGGCCGAATTATCGGCAATGTGTGCGGCCAGACCCAGCGACAGGCGCTGTGTCACCTCCTGCTCATGCTGCACGTTGGCGCGCACCTGCAACCACAAGGAGGCGCCGCAACAGGCCAGCAACAACGCGGCAAAGACTATCGACAGACGCTGCGACAGCGAAAGCCTGGACAGAATGCGCCACCTCATGGTGTGGCCTCTTCAGGCGCGACCAGCTTGTAGCCACGGCCCCACACCGTGAGAATGCTGCGAGGCTCGGCCGCGTTGGCCTCAACCTTGATGCGTAGCCGATTGATGTGGGTATTGACTGTGTGTTCGTAGCCGTCGTGCTGATAACCCCAGACCTGGTTGAGCAATTCCAGGCGTGAAAAAACGCGGCCCGGATGCCGCGCAAAAAAATAAAGCAGATCGAATTCACGCGGTGTCAGTTCCACGGGTTTGCCTTCGATCTGCACCTGGCGCTCAATCGGGTCAATGCTGAGCTTGCCGAGTTCGAGCCGACCCGAGTCGCCGCGTGCATTGCGGGCGAGCGCATCGGTGCGCCGCAACAGCGCTCTCACGCGAGCCACTAGCTCCAGCACTGAAAAAGGCTTGGCCAGATAGTCGTCCGCACCTAGCTCCAGGCCGAGGATTCGATGTACTTCGCTGGAACGGGCGCTAATGATGATGATGGGTGTGTAGCGCGTCATGACGCGGGCGCGGCGGCAAATTTCCAGCCCGTCAATGCCTGGCAGCATGAGATCCAGAATCAGTGCGTCCCAGCTTCCGCGTTCGAGTTCGCGCACGCCGGCATGGCCGTCGGCCGCATGCACGACTGCGTAGCCTTCGTCGTGCAGATGCATGCGCAGTAGCTCTGCAATGTGGGGATCGTCCTCGACGATCAGAACGCGTTTGGATTGTTCCATGACTGACGATTATGGGCTGCGGCGCTGAATTAAGTTATCACAATTAATTGAACTCTTCGTGATGAATTGGAGACCGGACTGGCCTAATAATGCAGGCCATGAACACCGCAAACACCGCTTCCCGGCATGCGCCCATCCACCCGCTGTGGATGCGCGCCACCCACTGGCTCAATGCGCTGGCCGTGCTGGTGCTGGTGACCAGTGGCTGGCGCATCTACAACGCCGCGCCGTTTTTTCCGTTCAACATCCCGGCCGTGATCACTCTGGGCGGCTGGCTGGGCGGAGCGCTGCAGTGGCATTTTGCCGCGATGTGGTTGCTTGCATTCAACGGTATGGTTTACCTTGCTCTCAATATTTTCAGCGGCAGGCTGCGCATAAAGTTCTTTCCGTTGTCGCCCCGGGGCGTGTTGCAAGACATGGCAGCAGCGCTGCGCGGCAAGCTGTCTCATGCTGACCCGCGCCGCTACAACAACGTGCAGCGTTTGGCCTATCTGTTTGTGATGCTCGACATCATCGTGCTGGTGCTCTCCGGCCTGGTGCTCTGGAAATCGGTGCAGTTCAGCCTGCTGCGTGACCTGCTCGGCGGTTATGAGTTCTCGCGCCGTATCCACTTCTTTGCAATGGCCGCGCTGGTAGGGTTCGTGGCGCTGCACCTGATCATGGTGGCCCTGGTGCCGCGCACCCTGCTAGCCATGGTGAGCGGCCGTGCAGGCAAGGCCGCACACGACCCAAAACACGGAGGTAACCTCGCATGAGAATTTTTAAGCGTCCCCCGCTGGTCGGTGTCGACAGCGATGCCGCCCTTGCCGAAGCTCGCCAGCTCATCGGCCGCCGCATCGAGCAACCCGCGCGCCGGGCCTTCCTGCAACGATCGCTGACCATGGGCGGACTGTCGTTGCTGACCGGCTGCAGCATCAGCGACAACGCTGGCGTCGAGGCCGCCCTGACAAAGATTTCGCGGTTCAACGACAAGGTGCAAGGCCTGATCTTCAATCCCAACGCCCTGGCGCCAACCTATCCGGAGTCGATGATCACGCGGCCCTTTCCCTTCAATGCCTATTACGGCGAGGATGAAATTCGCCTCGTCAAGGAGGCCGGCTATAAGCTTGAAGTTGCGGGCCTCGTTGCCGACAGAAAAAGCTGGACCTTGACCGAACTACGCGCCATGCAGCAGCAAGACCAGGTCACCCGCCACATCTGCGTGGAAGGCTGGAGCGCCATCGGCAAATGGGGCGGCGTACATTTCGCCGACTTCCTGGCGCGCATCGGTGCGGACACCACAGCGAAATATATCGGCTTCAGGTGCGCCGACGACTACTACACCAGCATCGACATGGCAACTGCGCTGCATCCGCAGACGCTGCTGACGCTGACCTATGACGGTCAGCCATTGCCGCCGAAATATGGCTTCCCGATGAAGCTGCGCATGCCTACCAAGCTGGGCTACAAGAATCCAAAATACATCCAGGCGATGTTCGTCACGAACACCTACCCTGGCGGCTACTGGGAAGACCAGGGCTACAACTGGTTCGGCGGAAGCTGAGCGCCTAAGGCGCCCGGTCATGTTGGAACGTAGGGTACGAGTTCATTCAGAACGGTGCCATTTTTAAACTGATCCCGAAGGAAATCGATATGAACAAGTTCACTGCAACCATCCTGGCCTCTTGCATAGCCATCGCTTCCGTCTCCGCTTTCGCGCAAGACGCCATGCAAAAAGACGCCATGGGCAAAGACGGCATGGCCGACAAGGGCGATGCGATGGCGAAAGACGCCATGGGCAAGGACGCTATGAAGAAGGACCACATGTCCAAGGACGCTATGAAGAAGGACCACATGTCCAAGGACGCTATGAAGAAGGACCACATGTCCAAGGACGCTATGAAGAAGGACCACATGTCCAAAGATGCCATGAAGAAGGACAGCATGGCAAAGGATGCGATGGGCAAGGACGACGCCATGAAAAAAGACGAGATGAAGAAGTAACCCACCGCGTCCTTAAGCCAATCAATGCGGTAAATCGGTCAGTCCCACAGCATTGACCCCGGAGGTCATATGACGTTCTTTCTGCTGTCCTACCTGGGCGGCGCGCTGACTATCCTCGCGCCGTGCATCTTGCCCGTCCTGCCTTTCGTCTTCGCGCGGGCGGACCGGCCATTCAGGCAAAGCGGCCTGCCACTGCTCGCCGGGATGGCCGTGACCTTTGCGGCCGTCGGTACCCTGGCCGCCGTGGCTGGCGACTGGGCGGTACAAACCAACGAGTATGGCCGGCTGATGGCTTACGCGGTGCTGGTGCTGATGGGGGTGTCGCTATTGGCTCCGCAGTTGGCGGCAAGATTGACACAGCCACTTGTTGCCATGGGTTCACGCCTGGCAAACCATACAAGGCCGGCTGCGGAGTCTACGGGGCGGCCGGTTTGGTCGTCTTTTCTACTTGGCGTGGCCACCGGACTACTCTGGGCACCCTGTGCCGGCCCTATCCTCGGGCTGATTCTCACCGGCGCCGCGCTGCAAGGCCCGAGCGTGCGCACTTCTCTGCTGCTGCTGGCCTTTGGCGCCGGTGCCGTGACCTCACTGGCTGGGGTTTTATTTGCCGGTGACCAAGTTTTTGCCGCCCTCAAGCGCAAGCTCGGTGCCGGGGAATGGGTCCGACGCGGGCTGGGTGTGGCGGTCCTGGCCGGCGTAACAGCCGTGGCATTGGGACTGGACACGGGACTGCTGGCCCAACTGTCTTCCGGCGGCGGGGAGGCCATTGAAAAAGCGCTGATGAAGCGGTTGGGACCCATGCCGCCGCGCGCATCGCCCACAAACGCAATCGGCTGGAATGCAATCGACTCCCGTTACCTGCTGAGGACCGGTGGCTTCACACCAGGAGCCGCGCCCGCGCTTCCCGTCGAAGGCGCACTGCCATCGCTAGACGGGGCCACGGCGTGGCTGAATTCTCCACCCCTGTCGGCCGCGCAGTTACGTGGCAAGGTGGTGCTGGTGGACTTCTGGACCTTCGGCTGCATCAACTGCCGCAACGCCCTGCCACATGTGCGTGAATGGGAGCGCAAGTACAAAGACCAGGGGCTAATCGTAGTCGGGGTGCATTCCCCCGAATTCGCCTACGAGAAAAATCTAGGGAACGTGAAAAAAGCACTGGTTGACCTCGGCATCACATTCCCCGTGGCGGTCGACAATAACTTCACCATCTGGCGCGCCTTCAGCAACAACTACTGGCCCGCCCACTATTTTGTGGATGCGCGAGGCCGTATCCGCTTCCACCATTTCGGTGAAGGCAACTACGAGACATCCGAAGAGGTCATCCGCAGCCTGCTGGAAGAGGCTCGAAAGGATGCGGCAGCATCTAAGAGCTAAGGCGTTCGCTGGACATTCAGGATTCCCGGGATGGTGGTTCGGCTGCGGCGGGAACAAGGTCCGGCGCGTCCGTGGCGTTCCTGGAAGTAGCGGCCAGAACCATGTGATGTGCCAGCGTGTCGTAGAGCGGCCGGCTGATCATCCGCGACACGAGGCTGGCGAGCATCGCGCTAGCCATCAGGCTGAGCACCATCGAATGGCCGTCGACCATTTCCATCACGATGATGAAGGCCGTTAGCGGCGCCTGCGTGACCGCGGCCAGGAAGCCGGCCATGCCCATTGCAATGAGCGCAGGTCCGAGGTCGCCACCAACGAACTGTGCGATGCCGTCGCCGATGCCTGCACCAATCGACAGTGATGGCGCAAAAATGCCGCCCGGCACGCCGCACCAGGCCGTCAGCCAGGTCGCGATGAACTTGAGCAGGGTATAGATGGGCGTCAACTCGTCATGACCGCTCAGCATCTTCTTGACGGCTTCTGACCCTGCGCCGAAAGTGACCCCGCCCGTCACCAGCCCGATCAGGGCGACCACCAACGCCGTAGCGGCAGCGAATCGCACAGGCCAACGCGCGCGCCAGCGGTTGAATCGCTCGGGCGATCCGGCGAGCGAGGCAATCATCAGTCGCGCGAACAGGCCGCCGGCCACGCCGCTGGCAAGCGCGACCAGAAGGCCGGGACCCAGCAGGGTCCAGCCCAGGTTGGGGACGCGAATAACTCCGAAATAGCTCAGGTTGCCAAATGCGGAAACAGCCATCAGCCCGGCCAGCACGATGGCTGTGATGATGACGCCGCTGGCGCGCCACTCCATGCGCCCCGACAGTTCTTCGATGGCAAACACGACGCCGGCCAGCGGGGCATTGAAGGCAGCGGCGATGCCCGCCGCACCGCCGGCGATCAGCAAGGCCCGCGCGTCGATGCTGCTGCCCGGCGAGAGCCACCTCCTGGCGTGCTGCATCACGCCTGCCGCGACCTGCACCGACGGCCCTTCGCGTCCGATGGACAGGCCGGCTGCAAAACCTGCCACGCTAAGCCCGATCTTGGCAAGGGTCAGGCGCAATGAAGCAAAGGCGCTGGCTTGCCCGACCGGCAGCGCTGGATCCAGGGCCGCCTTGACCTGGGGAATTCCGGACCCACCGGCGGTCGGAAACCAGCGGCGAGTGGTCCACACGATGAAGGCGGTCACTGTAGGCGTCCACAGAAGAACCGCCCACGGCACACGATGATGGAGTTGTTCAAAGAGCCGAAAAACCCACTCTACTGCCACCGTGAAGCCGACAACAAAAAGCCCAGAGGCAATGGCGTAAGCCAGCACGATGGTGCGGTCCCGCCAGACGCGCCAGTCGGAGAACTCGCCGCGGAGGTTTGCAAGGAAGTCAGGTTCGTGATTCATGGGTCTTCTGCGATTCTGACACTGCGCGCAGTGATGTTCGCTTGCATTTGACAATCGATCGTCATCATAAGTGCCAGCCAGATTCAATAGGAGGAAGCGGGCTTGGCTTAAAGTCACGGCCGGGTGGTATGCCGGATCGGGCGTATCAGGTATTGTGATGGTCGGGCCGCCTCGCGGCTCCGTAACGACCAGGATTGGTTTTGTCGAGATAGTGGAATCGGACCAGAAGAAGTTGCGTCGCTCACCTGGTGATCAAGCTGCGAGGCTGTAGCACTGCTGTGCTGTACGCCGTAGGCGACACTGCTGCCGGGAAGTCTGAAAAGCTTGTCGCTACCGGCAATGCCATCCTAGTGCCAGTCGAAACCGCATCCCCCTGAGGGGCGCGGCAGGGGGATGACCGCTCTTGGTCGGGTGCGGGTGCAGCGATCATCGAAATCGACGCCCCATTGCCGACGGTCGAGCTGCTGGTTCCAATGTCGGGAATGCAGCAAGCCGTTCCGGAGGTCGACTGGCTCTTGTCAGGCCACAAGCGATATTGGTTCTTTGTAAAATCAGTCGATCGAGCTTACAACTGATTGCATAACGCAATCAGAGCCGCGCGGATGCGCCGCGTGAGGAAATGAAGTGGTATGGCCAAGCCCTACGCGCTTCCGCCACTTCATCGAGGAGGCATAGGGGCAGGCGGGCAGTGTGTACGGTCGCCAGATGTATGAGGTCATGCGTTACTGGGACGACGATCATCCTGAGTGGGCTGCAGCGGGGCACGCATTCGCGGCGGCGTGGCGAAAGCAGCCGAAATGGGTCGTCTCGCGCGCGTGGAAGTCGGTCGGCCCCAACGCCACGCTGGTTGAGGATGATCTCGTGGGCTTGATCCGCGAACTGAAGGCCGGGCGCGAAGGGGAGATTGAAGTTGCCGGCCCGGACCTGGCGCAAAGCCTCACCGAACTTGGCCTGATCGATGAGTATCGAATCTGCCTGCACCCCATCGTGAAGGGTCACTGCAAGCCCTATTTCGCCGGAGCTCGGCCGCCGCTTCGCCTGGTGACTCATGATCGGATTGTCGAGGATGTGATCAGGTTGACCTGCGTTCCTGCCTAACCCCGCGACTCGCTGGATGGAAATCGCCGCTGAAGCCTGGTCTTGGGTTGGGCCCAAAGCGACGGGAACGGCCCGCTCTGGTGGCGAGTTCTGACACTGGGTTTGGCGAAATCATCGCCAGATTGCCGTCCCCCCAAGGCCTACATGAACGGCCGGTTTCGCTTAGGCAGTTCGGCAAGCTAGCTGACAGCAATCAGTCTTTCTGAGTCATTTAGAAAACGAGTACAGTTGCTGGCAGTCAGCGTTTGCAGCTGCGCCTGAGGAACCTACAAACTTTATTGCCATAGCATTTTGTTGGAGCGGGCCAGCGACCAATGGTCAGGAGTCCAAAAGACAGATTCGACTTTATGGGGCTCCTTTGTTGATTAGGATTTTTTTAGTAATTTTGAGAATTCTTGATTCGTCATTCCAAAAACTACTACAAAAGCTGTTGATTTTTCGTCGGCTCCTTTTGCAAGAATTTTGAGAACCTACAGAGCTGTCGGTTTGTCGATTCTCAAAAGTTTTGCAAGGTTTCTCGTATCGTGCAAAAATTTTATTAATCTGTAAGGGATTTTCGTACTGAATTTGACTCGAAGAGCCTGATCCCGCCCGCCAATCGTTGACCACACGCATTACTGCCTGCATTCATCCGATTGATCACCGACTTAAGGAACTTAAATGACGGAACATTACGACGCCATTGTCATCGGTACCGGGCAAGCTGGGCCCTCCTTGGCGGTACGGCTTGCAAATTCGGGAAAGAAGACCGCCATCATTGAACGCAAGCTGTTCGGTGGAACTTGCGTAAACGTCGGGTGCGTCCCCAGCAAAACGCTGATAGCGAGCGCACGTGCTGCTCATGTAGCGCGTCATGGCGCGGACTATGGCGTGATGATTGAGGGGCCGGTGCGGATCGACATGGCGCGCGTCAAGGCGCGCAAGGATGCCGTCGTCAAGCAATCCAATGAGGGGGTGACCAAGTGGCTCAAAAGCACCGCAAACCTGACGGTTATTGAAGGCCACGCACGTTTCGTTGGCGACCATGCTGTCGCGGTCAATGGCCTCACCCTCGAGGCACCACAAATATTTATCAATGTCGGTGCCCGTCCGCTGATTCCGGCCATGCCCGGTTTGTCGGAAATTGATTACCTGACCAGCTCTAGCGTCATGGATGTCGATGTGTTGCCAGCCCATCTGCTGATTGTTGGGGGAAGTTACATTGGGCTTGAGTTTGCCCAAATGTACCGGCGCTTCGGCAGCGAAGTGACCGTGATCGAAGCGGGCCCGAAACTGATTGGGCGCGAGGACGATGATGTGTCGCTCACCGTGCAACGCATCCTTGAAGACGAAGGCGTCAAGTTCCGGTTAAATGCCAGTAGTCTGCGCGTCAGCCAAGCGGGCAAAGTGATCCTCCTGAGTGCGGTGTGCGACGGAGCTGCCGTTGAACTCAGCGGCTCTCATCTGTTGCTAGGCGTTGGACGCGTGCCCAACACGGGTGATTTGGGGCTGGACCAGACTGGCATTAAAACCGATGAGCGTGGATTCATTGTCGTGGACGACCAACTCGCTACCAGCGTGTCCGGCGTCTACGCGCTGGGCGACGCCAATTGTCGCGGCGCGTTTACGCACACCGCCTACAACGACTATGAAATTGTTGCGGCCAATTTACTCGATGGAGACGCCAGGCGGGTTAGTGACAGGATCACCGCCTACGCGCTGTACATCGATCCGCCACTCGCGCGCATCGGCATGAGCGAGCACGAAGCCCGCGCCACCGGCCGCAAGATACTGGCCGGGAAAATGCTGATGACGCGAGTTGGCCGGGCTCGTGAGCGGAGTGAGACGCAAGGGTTCATGCAAGTGTTAGTGGATGCGGAAACAAAAAAAATACTCGGTGCGTCGCTGCTCGGCATCGAAGCCGATGAAGTGGTGCATGCACTTTTGGATGTCATGTATGCGAAGGCACCCTATACGGTCATTCAACGTGCGATGCATATTCATCCTACCGTGTCAGAGTTGATACCCACATTACTCGGCGACTTGAAGCCACTGCAGGCGTGAGACCTTGCAGTGGCTGAGGTCGCCCGAAATAGAACGGTATTAGCCTGCAGCCCGCGTTCAAAAAAGCGCGACGAAGCCGTTCAATTCTGAAATACGTTGAGGGTATTTGTATTTGAATTGGTGAAGTAGACCCGTAGATTTCCGGCGGCGTCTTTGGTTGCCGCTACGCCAAACAAGGCCGATCCCGTTCCTTTGACGGCGTCTACTGGCGTGCTATCCAATAATTTGACTCCGATCAACTGACCATTGAAGGTCGGTATGCCGCTGGGCGAACTAATGGAGTTAGGTAGTATCTCTACCAAATTGTTGTCCAGCTGATTGACTACCAGAAGGCTGCCGGTGAGCGGATTAATCGTTAACCCAACCGGGGCGTTCAGGGGCGTTCCCTGATAGACGATTGTCGATGCTTCCAACCCCGGTGTCGTTGTCGCGTTCGGAAAAGCAACAATGCTATTGGAGGCGGTACTTACTACGAAGAGGACATCGGTTGACGCATCGTAAACCATGCCTTGTGGACCAGTCGGATCCAGCGTATTCGTTCCGACAGGAAGCTTTCCGATGGTGACGACGCTTTCACGCGCGAATTGGCCAGGAACAAATTTTTGCCGCTGAATCGATCCTGAGTTGACTTGGGTAACGAAGAAGTAAGGTGCAGCAGTACCTGCCTTGATACCAAATGCCTGCCCCCATGGGCCAGCGAACTGGTCCCCGACTGGATTGAAGGTTGCGCCGCTGCTGTTATCGATGACACCAGTTCCGTTCGGAAAATCTGTACCGTTCGGCGTCACCACAACCACGTTACCGTTGCCCGTTGTAGTGCCGGCATTAGGGTTGCTGTAGCCGGGCAAAAAGTTCGCGATCCAGGTCGCGCCAAGATTACTGATAGCCATGGCGACAGGGCCTGCTCCGGCCTTTTCCTGATAAAACTGCGAGATTGAGCCGGTGCCTGGCACGTAGCGCATGATCGTAGTACCCGTATTCGCTCCGGCGCTGTTACTGAAATTCGAGACAAGCACATCGCCTGGCTGAAGTACGTTTTTCGCGCCTGTAGCGGCATTGATTCCGGTGTAATTGGCTGGCGCAATGGCGAGTCCGTAGGGGTTGCCGTCGCCGTTGGGGGCGACCGTCGAAACAAGTTTCGTAATAGTGCCCATATTTTGGATCGAGGCAACGGCATCAGATTGCCCGCCGCCGCATGCGCTCAAGAGCGATGCAGCGGAAATACTAAAGGCAAGGAGGGGGGATTTTTTCAACATGAGGTACTCCAGTAGGTTAGCAAAGCGAAAATTCAGCCGAGCGGATCGGCCTTACTGACCTAATAGACGGATTCAACGCTGAGTTATTCCCAATGGTGAAAAGATTTCCACCGTCGGTATCCAAGGAGGTCGTTTGGCTCCAGAATATTCAGGCGGTGATGCGAAACGCGTGAGCGATGGCTACCCGCTTTGTGCGGTTAGCCATGGTTTCGCAAGGCAGACCTTCAAAACCTGAAAATCAACAAGTAAACAGGATTGTCGACATGAAGTCTGCGCGATGAAGGGTACCGGCGCCGAGGGGGTTGCTTTGGTGTTTCTGAAATCGGCGGTGACTTTAACAAGTTGTGACGTTTTGAAAGGCTCTGTCCCAAGGAGCAAATAATCCTGCACAAAGTCAACCGACTTCAGGCGGTCGCACCAAGAAGGGTGAATTGATTAGGCTTTTTTGGCCCAGGAACTGCACCAACCGCTAGCCGCCACGTTCTTGCCTTGAAAGAGCAGGCAGCCGCCGGAAGCATCACCCGCCTTACCGAGATATAGAGCGCACCCGCTGCACTGACTGCCAGGAATGTAAGATTTAAACTTATCCTTATCAGCCCTTGTGGCGTCGGCCACGTAGCCAAGCGTGATCGCTTGGGAATCCTTTTCATCGACCATCGGGGAGCCCGCCGTGGCGACAGTTGTTGGCGCAGCGGTGGGTTCTGGCGCCGCTGCGGGAGTAGGAACTGCGGGCGGGGGAGTTGACACCACTGCTGCGGGCGGGTCGGATTTTGGCGAGCAAGCCGCTAGCAGAATCAAGCCAGCTACTGGCGTGATTTCAATAAAGCGGCGACGTGAAGTGAGGATAGTCATAGCGATTTCTTTCAACGGTTTGAGTTCTGGACCTTCAGCTATCGAAGAAACGTTGCGGTCACCAGTCAGGATGATTCAACTCAAAAGACTTGCCGCGCAAGAGCATATGGAAATTTTCGGCAAGCTGCTCAAGTGGCGTAAAAGCACAAACTGCCAGCAGAAAACTGCAACAAGGAATTGGGTCCACCACTGATCCTATAACTTATAGTGGGCTGGACAGATCCTCCGCGTCTGTGCGCCAATGCACATTAGCAATCCGAAAACTGATTTGCAGGGTCTTCTGACCCACTTTTGTCCGGCATTGCTCAGGACTGTCGTTGCCCTCCAACCGAAGCGTTCAGTTTGTCACAAACTCAGCCACGAGCTGACCGACTTTGATTGTCAATCAGTGCCCGCTTTACCTCTGTGAAGGGAGCCTGCTGGCTTCAGGAGGGGCTGCGCAGCCAAGTGAACGCGGAATAGTTTCCGACGTCATTCTGGAACATTTCATCTTCAATGAAGAGAAACCGCAGCCTTGGAAGGTCACTTACCAAAGCCTGACTTCCCTCAGGGTAAAACCACCTCGCGGAGGCTGGGCCAGAGCGACCGAACAGCGGTAAGCTACGGGCGTTGTGCTGTGGCGTCACCGTCTGCTGCAATCACCGCTGGCTGGTTTCACCATCGAATGGTCTTTGCATGCACCAGCAGCATTTGCGACCTCCCCTTAGCCTGCGATTCACAAAGATCCGTAATAACCTGGATGTGCTGGCAACAGTCTTTCCAGACTTTCTAAATCAGTCCACAAAATGTCCCTACCTGATAATGAAGAATGCATCCTGGTATTACAAGGAGGTGGCGCCCTTGGTGCTTACCAGGCGGGTGTTTTCGAGGCGCTAGGTGCGCATTACCACCAACCCACCTGGTTAGCCGGCATCTCGATCGGTGCTGTTAATGCCGCATTAATTGCTGGCAACCCGTCAGACCGGCGCGTGGCCAGACTGCGCGAGTTTTGGGAGCTACTCAGTTCATCCTTTCAGCCACCGGCACTTGCCACCCCCGCCAACGCTACCGCCCGCCAGGCCTTGAATGAGTCCAGCGCCGCCCAGGTGCTGTTGTTTGGTGTGCCAGGCTTTTTTGCACCACGCTTTCCACCTGCACCGCTGCAACCACGCGGCACGCTGGAGGCCATCAGTTACTACGACACTGAACCGTTGCGGCAGACGCTCGAGCGTCTGGTGGACTTTGACCGCATCAACTCGGGCGCGGTGCGATTGTCAGTGGGTGCGGTCAACATACGCACGGGTAACTTCGAATATTTCGATTCGGCCAAGCAGCGTATCGATGTGCGGCACATCATGGCCAGCGGCGCTCTCCCGCCGGGCTTCGCGCCGATAGAGATCGACGGGGAATACTACTGGGATGGCGGGCTGGTATCGAACACGCCGCTGCAATATGTGCTCGATCAGCCGGGCAAGCGGCGACGTGTTGTTTTCCAGGTTGACCTGTTTGCCGCCACCGGCGCATTGCCGACCACGCTTGCAGAAGTCACCGAAAGAGAAAAAGACATTCGCTTTTCCAGCCGCACGCGATTGAACACTACCATGGAGCTCAACCTGCAGGTCATCGCGCAAGCGGCACAACGCCTGATCGCCAAGCTCCCGCCCGGGTTGCGTGACGATCCTGACGTGCGTGCGCTGTCGCGCGTACGCACGGAAAATGCAGTAGAAGTGGTGCATTTGATTTACCGCAGCAAGCACTACGAAAGCCAGTCAAAAGACTATGAGTTCTCGCGTGTGTCGATGCAGGAACACTGGGGCGCGGGACGGGCCGACATGGCGCATACATTGCATGATCCGCGCTGGATCCGGCGCGAGCGCAGCGCCGGAGGGGTGCATGTTTTCGACCTCACTTCGGATAGCCCTTCCAACTCTTCTTTGGCCTGATCAATCTCATGCCCATCCACTAGTCCCACTCACCAGCAGCAAAGGTGCGGCAATGGCTTGCTTGGCTGCCGAGGTTCGCTGGCTTCTAAACGGGCATAATTACTGTATATTTAATCAGTATGGTTGAAGCCAGTGGAGCTCGGCGGATACCCCTTATGAATGAACCGCTTCCGCCTTCGAGTCCTTTATGCGCTATTAAGGCCGCGAGTTTGCCTTTCTTCAGGCGTTTTCTTGATTCGGGCGGTGTCTTGATCGCTGCGCCCGACCGCCTGCAGGTGGCGCGTTATGTCCCCCAGCGATCCATGCCCAATTTGCCCTTCGCGCTATGGATGGCACAGGCCAAGACGGCGTCTTTGAATTCAACCACTTCGTTTTCAATTGATGGCCCGGCCCGGTCACTGCTTTTAGGGAACGAAGAGTATTTGGACGGCGGACAAGCAGCCGCCGGCACAGGGGCATGACAAGCTCGGCAGACGTTTCAGACGGCCCAGCTTACGCCGTCGCGGTGCGCCATCTGTGCGAGTTTGCAGCCAAGGTCGGTGATCTGGATTTGCGCTTTACGCCTTCTCCGACAGCGCAGCAAGGTCGAGAAGGCCATGTCCTGGTGGCCGGCCGGCGCGGTCCAGACCACGAGGCGGAAGTCAAACTCTCGGGCAGTTACAAGAATCTGCGGGTTGCAGGCCGCGCCGACGGGTATGACGCAATCCGCAATGAACTGGAGGAAATCAAAACTTTCCGGGGTTCGGTAGACGCTATCGCCCACAACTACCGGGCACTGCACTGGGCTCAGCTCAAGGTTTATGGCTGGTTGATGTGCCAAAGTCGCGAGCTTGAAAAGCTGACGTTGAGCCTGGTTTATTTCGATGTCATGGAAAAGACCGAACACCCGATCAAGGAGGCGTTCACGGCGTCAGAACTCCAGGTCTTCTTCGACGCCTTGTGCGAGCAGTTCATAGGCTGGGCCCGCCAAAACGCGGCACATCGTTTACGCCGCGATGCTGCGCTGGCGACGCTGGCGTTTCCCCAAAAGCCTTTTCGCCCGGGGCAACATAGTTTGGCCAGCGGTGTTTACCGGGCCTGCGTCCAATCGCGACCTTTGTTGGTTCAGGCACCCACGGGGATCGGCAAGACGATTGGCACGATTTTTCCAGCATTGCGAGCCATGCCAGTGCGCGGAATCGACAAGTTGTTTTTTCTAACGGCCAAAACGCCCGGACGGCAAATTGCGCTGGATGCGTTGCAGCGAATCCGCGACACCAGCAACAGCAATTGCACAGGTGCGTCCAACCAGATCCTTCCACTTCGAGTTCTTGAGCTGATGGCGAAAGACAAAGCGTGTGAACACAAAGACAAGGCCTGTCATGGGCAATCCTGCCCGCTGGCCCAGGGGTTTTATGACCGGCTGCCAGCGGCCAGGCAGGCGGCAGCAGAACAGGGTTGGCTCGATCACGCCAATCTGCGCCATGTGGCGCTTGACCACCACGTTTGCCCCTATTACCTGGCGCACGAAATGGTCCGCTGGAGTGATGTCGTGGTCGGCGATTACAACTACTATTTTGACCGCACCGCCATGTTGTATGCCCTCACGGTTGACGCGTCCTGGCGGGTGAGCGTTTTGGTGGATGAGGCGCACAACCTGTATGCCAGAGCGTGCAGCATGTACAGCGCTGACTTGACTTACGCCGAAACATTGGCTGTCCACCCTCACGTCCCCGCCGTGATCCGAGGCCGCGTGGATGAATTGCTGAACCACTGGCAGCTGATGAGGGATGCCGCAGAGCGGGAGACCCCGGGTCAGGCGTGGGGCTTGCTGACCGAGGTGCCTGAAGCCTGGCTTCGAAGCCTGCAGAAGCTCAACAGCGCGGTCAGCGAGTACCTCAATAACTATCCGGCCGAGTCGCATGGTGTGCTGTTGCCGTTTTACTTTCGGACCCTTGCTTTTGCCGGTTTGGCCGACGAGTTTGGCGAGCACTCGATGTGCGAGTTCGACCGGCTGCAGGAACCTCTTCTCCCGGCTGATCCATTGTTGGCCGAGGCGGTTCAAATGACGCTCGTCGTGGAGCGGCCCAGGGATCCCGAAGTGTCCACAGAAGAAGGGATGGACACGGCAGCGGGAAGACTGACACTGCGCAACATCGTTCCCGGTCATTTTCTTGCAGCACGAATCAAGGCGGCAGACTCGATGGTGTTGTTTTCTGCAACACTTAATCCTGCGGACTACTACATCAATCTTCTGGCGCTTCCGGACACAACCCAGTCAATGGACATTGCCTGCCCGTTCAGGCCGGAGCAGTTGACGGTCAGGATCAAGCCAATCTCTACGCGCCGGAGTGATCGGCCCGCGACTCTGGACGCACTGATCGATGCCATGGTGACGCAGTTTGCGATGCAACCTGGCAATTACCTGGCGTTTTTCAGCAGCTTTGAGTACATGCAGATGGCGCGACTGCGGCTGGAACAGCGTGGTGCAGGCATCGCCGTATGGGCACAGGAACGCCAGATGGAGGAGTCGAGCCGACTGGCTTTTTTGCAGCAATTTGACGTCGAAGGCCAAGGAATCGGATTTGCGGTGTTGGGCGGGGTGTTTGGCGAGGGGGTGGACCTGCCTGGTCGGCGGCTGATTGGCGCCTTCATCGCAACGTTGGGGCTGCCCCAGTTTGATGAGGTCAATCAGGCCATCCGTCAACGCATGCAAGCCCGATTTGGACGAGGGTATGAGTACACCTACGTGTTTCCTGGCCTTCAAAAGGTGGTGCAGGCGGCAGGGCGGGTGATCCGTTCCGAGACAGACACAGGAACCGTCATACTGCTGGACGAGCGTTTCCTGGAAAAGCGTTACCGCATAAGGTTGCCCAAATGGTGGCAGCTTCGGGTGTTTTAAATTGACCACTTTTGCCTGCACTCCGTTCAGTGTCAGGTTGGCCAATCGACCGATGTCGGTTAACTTGGTGCCACCGAGGAGGCCCGCGAAAATGTGCTTCCCCGGCTTGCTGGGCCGGGTGCCCAATCCGCTTCGGCAATAATACGGGGGAGCCCAGCCAGGATTTTTGCCCGTCGCTTGAGCGCTTACAGAGCGAGTAGGCGTTCTGAAAATCCAAAACAAACGGCCTCGCCATCCCATGTCACCCATTGCCGTTATCGACTTCGAAACCACAGGTATTTCGCCTGATCACGGCGACCGCGCCACGGAGGTTGCAATTGTGTTGGTCGAGGGCGGCCGGGTGGTCGATCGGTTCCAGAGCCTGATGAACGCTGGCATTCGCATTCCGTCTTTTATTACGCAGCTCACCGGTATCACCAATGCCATGGTGGCGGCGGCGCCTGATGCGGCGCAGGTAATGTCCGAGGCCAGCCGCTTCGTGGGCAAGGCGCCGCTGGTGGCGCACAACGCGTCGTTCGACCGCAAGTTCTGGGTGCGCGAGTTGGCGCGCGCGGGCCTGCCGTCGCCTCAGCTTTTTGCTTGCACCATGTTGGTCTCGCGCAGGCTTTACCTGCAGGCGCCCAACCACAAGCTCGGCTCGCTGGTGGACTACCACCACCTGCCACGCCGGGGTGTGGCGCACCGTGCGCTGGCAGATGCCGAAATGGCCGCTGAGTTGTTGGGCCAGATCCAGCGTGACCTGCGCACCCGCCACCGTGTGGCCAACCCGGACCACGCCCTGCTCATGGTATTGCAGCGCTGTGCCAAATCCGCCGTCAGTGCGCTCATGGCGCATTACGCGCCTGCTTGAGCAGAGCGAAACGCCATCCCTTATTACGCTATTCATTCAATAGCAATTCGCACCCTGTATACAGGGCGAGAACTTCATATCACTCCTAACCAGGTTCAAAACCATGCACAGCCGATCCGCGACGCCGCTTTCCACCCACGACACCACCCGCACCGACGACATCCGTATCAGCGCGGTGCGTCCGCTTATCACACCCGCGCTGCTGGAGGACTGGCTTCCCGTGCCCGCGGCCACACTGGCGCTGGTGGAACATAGCCGCGCCGCCATCTCGCGCGTGCTGCATGGCTCAGACGACCGGCTGATCGTCGTGGTTGGACCCTGCTCCATCCACGATCATGGCCAAGCCATGGAGTACGCGCGGCAACTTAAGCTGCAGGCCGATGCGCTGGCAGACGACCTGCTGGTGGTGATGCGCGTGTACTTTGAAAAGCCCCGCACCACCGTGGGATGGAAAGGCTATATCAACGATCCGCGCTTGGACGGCAGCTTCGCCATCAACGAAGGGCTGGAAATGGCGCGACGCCTGCTGCTCGACATACTGGCACTGGGCCTGCCTGTAGGCACTGAATTTTTGGACTTATTGAGTCCACAATTTATTAGTGATCTGGTGAGCTGGGGCGCTATTGGCGCCCGCACCACCGAGAGTCCGAGCCACCGCCAGCTGGCCTCCGGCCTGAGCTGCCCGGTCGGCTTCAAGAACGGGACTGACGGCGGCATCAAGGTAGCCACCGATGCCATTCAAGCGGCCAGGTCAGTGCACGCCTTCATGGGCATGACGAAGATGGGCCAAGCGGCCATTTTTGAGACTCGAGGCAATGACGACTGCCACATCATTTTGCGCGGCGGCAAACAGACCAACTATGGCGCTGCAGACGTCAACGCGGCTTGTGTGCTCCTAAAAAGCGCCGGTCTGCGTGAGCAGGTGATGATTGATGTGTCCCATGCCAACAGCAGCAAACAGCATCAGCGGCAAATTATCGTGGCGGCCGAAGTGGCCCAGCAGATTGAAGCCGGCGAGCAACGCATCACCGGCCTCATGATTGAGAGTCACCTGAACGAAGGCCGACAAGACATGGTGCCCGGCAAGCCGCTTCTGCAGGGCGTGTCGGTGACCGATGCCTGCATCAGCATGGCGCAAACCGTGCCGGTACTACAGGGTTTGGCGGCGGCGGTGCGGGCGCGGCGCAAAGTGAGCCGGGCCGGTTAGACCGGCTCGCTTGTGCTCCGCGCCTGAAGCAAGACGTTGCTTTTTTTAAGGAAAAAAAATGGGCATACTGATTCTGGGCTTGCTTCTTTTTCTAGGCGTGCACTCAACGCGCATCGTGGCGGATGGCTGGCGCACGGCCACGATAGTGCGGCTCGGCGAGGGTCCCTGGAAGGGCCTTTATGCGCTGCTGTCAATCGGGGGGTTTGGGTTGCTGGTTTGGGGCTTTGGTCTTGCGCGGCAGCAGCCAGTGACCGTGTGGTCGCCGCCGCTGGCGATGCGCCATGTGGCAGCGCTGCTGACCTTGGCTGCCTTCATCCTGCTGGCGGCGACCTACGCACCACGTAACGCGATCAAAGCGCGGCTGCATCACCCAATGGTGCTGGCAGTCATGATTTGGGCGCTGGCGCATCTGCTGGCCAACGGCAAGCTGGCGCAAATGATGTTGTTTGGCTCTTTTCTGGGGTGGGCGGTTCTGAGTTTTCGCGCCGCGCGCGCCCGAGATCGATCAACGCAGGCGAGGTACCCGTCGGGTACGGCGTCAGGCACGGCCATCACCGTGGTTGTGGGTTTGCTGGCTTGGGCGGTGTTTGCCTTCTGGGCGCATCAGGTCGTAATTGGCGTGCAGCTGTTTTCGGTTGCTTGACGGAGAGGGCGAGCATCGTCAAGGTCGGCGTCACAAATCACCCCCGTCAAGAAGAACTTGTTATGCGGTCGGAAATCATGGATTAACCCACGCCCGGCCAGCTAGCCACGCCCATTTCTCAACTAGGCCTGCCGAGCCGTCTGCGTGGTTATCGCTGTTTTAAAGGGCGGGCTTTGTCACGGCGTTGGCGTCCAAGGTCACGGCGGTTTGTGCCAAAGCTCTGCCGTTCATGACGGCACCGGTTTGCAACGCAATCAGCGTTTTGCTCAAGATGGTTCCCTTGAAGTCAGCGGTGGTTCCCAGCGTTGCCTGACCGGCGACTTGCCAGAAAATGTTCTTGGCCTGTGCGCCGCCGCTCAGGGTCACCATGACACCATTGCCGACGGTGAGATCTTGTGCGATCTGAAAAATCCAGACATCATTTGCGCCACCTGAGAGAGTGATATTCGAGGCCATCAAAACGCCGGTGCCCCATTTGTAAAGGCCAGGGACGAGGGTCATCCCGCTAATATTCCCGGCCCCCAATTCTGTGGCGTCAGGCAGCGATCTGCCGGCAGCATCGGTGTAAGCAGTTTCCATGTTGCTCACAGCCGTGGTCAGGTTAGACGGCGTAGGTGGCGTCAGGTCTGCCGCGTAGAGTCTTCCAGTTACAAGACTCGATGTCGACCACTGATTGGACGGATCCCGGGTCAAGGAAAAACCAGTAAGAAAGGTCTCCGCAGCGGGGCTCAGCCCAATATTTCCAGTAACTGCTGTGGTACCGGTGGTTGAAACGCCGGATTTGGCCAGGATCACAAAGTCGCCAGCAGTTCCGAGAACGACGGGCGCAGGACCTTTCGCCAATGCGAGTGAGGCGTCTGCCGTTGTGAAGGACCATTGGACATTGGCGGGCAATCCTTTGGCGGGAATTGCAAGATTTGTAGCCCCCGTGGTAATCGTGGCTTTATAGGTCGTGCTCAGTGCCAAGTTTCCTGTGGGGGTAAATATGGCGGTCGTGCCCACGTAAGTCACCACACCGGCAACAGGTGTCGCGCTGGGACCAGTGGTCACGCTAAATGTTGCCGAGGTGATCGTTGAGGGGTCCATCGCTTCATCGAAGATAGCGGAGATTTTTCGGTTGATCGGTACCCCCGTGGCGGCATCAACCGGACTTGTAGAGGTGACGCTTGGTACGGTGGTGTCCAACGTCGCGCCGGTGGTAAACGTCCATACAAACGCACTTGCCAAAGCACGCCCGTTTCCATCCTTGACACCGGTAGTGATCGTGGCAGTTAATTTGGTGTTAATCGGAAGAGCGCTGACTGGCGCGAAGATCGCCGTGTTGTTTGCAGCATTCAGGGTCACAGTTCCGGAAATCACAACCCCTCCCGGTGCGGTGACTGTAAAACTGTCTGTAGTGATCGTTGCCGGGTCTATCGCGTTGCTGAAGGTCGCTGTGAGCTTTCTATTCACCGGCACATTCGTGGCGGTATTAGCCGGCGTTGTTGTGGTGACTGTGGGTCCGACTCCTGTAGCGAGCAAGGCTGCGTTGTTGTCCGATCCACCCCCGCAACCCGCCACAAAAGCGGTCAGCACCAGGGGAATTAAGTACACGAGGCGCTTGCAATAACTTTTGAATCTGTTCATTTGGTGTTCTTCCTATTCTTGGTGGTGACGGTGGAATTGATTCGCAATGGCGGCCCTAAAAACAAGCCTCAGATGAGGGTGGCGTCCAATTCCCGGCGATGAGCCATACAACGCTCATTTGCTTAGGGCGCGCCCAGAGAGGCTTTTCATCTGTGCGACGCAGAACACATTGCCTAATTACAACACTATGTGTTCGCACGCCTTGGTCCCAATTTGTTGATGCGCTTTTATTTCAAAAAATGGCATGGGTACATGTAGCCTCCGTGGCCGATCCCTTCAGCGGCATTATTGTGGCGTTGCTTGGAGTTATGCAACCGAGCGGTCGTCTACGAGGCCGATCCTAACTACAAAGTTTGGTAGCCCGCATGGATTTCAGAACTGCTTGACATAGATCAACTGGCTGAAGAGATTTTGTCCCTGCCGACGTTCGTAGTCGGTTGGCGATCCCAAGGGGGGGGCCAAAGAACTTGACAGATTGACCCTTTCGGTGGTCTCCTTCCCGAAATAGGCAATTATTTACGGGCGGCTACGAAGGTGTGCAGTCCCGTGGTTTTAAAAGGGGAACACCATGAAAATTCTTCTCGCCGTGGACGGCAGCAGTTACACCAAGAAAATGCTGGCTTACTTGATGACGCATGACGAATTGTTCGGCGGCCACAATGACTTCACCGTGTTGACGGTCCAGCCGGGCTTGCCGCCGCGGGCTCGCGTGGCCGTGGGCAAGGAAATTGTAGACAGCTACTACTTGGAAGAAGCCGAAAAGGTTCTGGCCCCGGTGTCTAAATTTCTGGTGCATCACCACATCAATGCCAAGAGCACCTGGAAAGTCGGACCGGCTGGCGAAACCATTGCGAAGCTGGCCGACGCAGGCAAGTTTGACCTGCTCGTCATGGGCTCGCACGGGCATGGCGCACTGGGCAACCTCGTGATGGGTTCTGTCGCTACCCAAGTGTTGGCGCGTAGCAAGGTGCCGGTGTTGCTGGTCCGCTGAAACTCTGTAATTGCTACAAAGTTAGTCGCCAAGCAGGCAATTAGCGGAAATGCTAGCGGCTCTTTATGCCATCAAAACAGGTGCTTAGCACCAGTTCGACAATTTGCTCGTCGCTGTGCTGGCCTCCCATCCTCAGGAATTCCAGCACCGGATCGCAGGCGCGGGCATATAAGGTGTAAAGCACCGCAATGGCTGGCAATTGTCGGTTAAGTACGCCCTGTGCTTGGGCCTCTTCAATCCAGCCCCCAATCTGGTCGCTGACCTCCATCAGCCCGTCGATATACGCCTTGTTGCGCATCAAGGCGGCGCGCAGCACAGAGTTTTGGCTGGGCAGGGAGGGCATCTCGCCAACCAGCTGGATGTGCATCATCCAGCGAACAACGGCTTTGAGCTGATCAACTGCGCTGCCATCCGCCGGCAGGCTGGCGAGAAACGTGCGGGCGCGACCAAGCATCCGCACCATGGCCGCCGCAGCCAGGTCTTCCTTACTTGGAAAGTGTTTGTACAGACTGGCCTTGGCAATACCCACCTCGGCCGCCACCTGATCCACCGTCATCAGGTCAAAGCCTTTTTCGGCCAACAGGCGATTGGCCGCCTGGACAATGGCATCCTCCCTCGCCTGAAGCATTTGCACCTTGAAGGAAACCTTGGCCGGACCGGCCTTGAGGGCGCTAATTTTTGCGGAGGGAGGCTTTGGGTTGCTCACGGTGAAACCGCTGTTAAAAACATTGACATATTCTAGACATCGCCCGATGTGTTTGCTCAAAACGCGACCAAGTCCTATTTTTTCAGACTGTATTGGCCAGACCATTACCATACAGTCGTAACACTTTCTCCCAATTATTGATTTGCACACCAGCCGAGCTTGCATGTATCTTGCATGAGTGAGTTCCTGCAGCATTTCCTGCACCAGACTTTGCATTAGGAGAGCCTCATGAAAAGCAATGTGTCATATCTTGGCGCTTGGTTTTTGGTGGCTGGTCTCGCGGTAGCGCTCGTGTTTGTGGCGCCCAACGAGTCCAGCGTGATGGGCCGCTTGCCCATCTTCGTGGCGCAAACCCTACTGCATCAGCCCATTGCCGTATCCGGGGAACTCCCTGCTGATCGCACCCTTGCTTTAATCACTTTTCGGCGCGGGCAGCACGCCCAGGCCGAAAGCTGGATCCGCGGACTTAATCTAAGGAACGATCCCTCCATTGCGTGGATGCGAATGCCTGTTCTCAATGATCCGGGCACGCCGACAGGGCGTAGTGCGGTCGAAAACAGATTGCTGCGGCACTATCCCGCTGACGCGGAGCGCGCCAAACTGGTGCCTGTGTTCACAGATCCCTCCAGCTTCGTGCGGTCGGCTGGCCTGAGTGGCACCAGCCAAAGCTATGCGGTAGTGATTAATCGCCAGGGGGAGGTGCTGGCTCGAGTCGAGGGGGCGTTTGATGCGGACAAAGCCCAGACACTGCGCGAGACCCTTCAGACGCACGGTTTCTGACCGTCAGGCGTCTTGCGGCATCGCTGTGCCCAGCGTGAAGTAAAACGTAGCCCCGCGTCCGACGGAAGATTCGCCCCAGACTCGACCGCCGTGGCGCACGATAATCTGGTGCACCGTCGCCAGGCCGATTCCGGTTCCAGCGAATTCAGACTGCGAATGCAGCCGTTGGAAGGCACCGAACAGCTTTTTGGCATAGGCCATGTCAAACCCAGCTCCGTTGTCCCGTATGAAATAAATCGTTTCGCCAGCGCGGTTGCTTTCGTGGCCAAACGTAATCTCGGTTCGGGCTTCCCCAGCACTGAATTTCCAGGCATTGGACAGCAGGTTGTCGAGCACTTGTTGAAGTAGCCGCGAATCACCCTGAGCGGTCAACCCTGCTTCGACATGCCACTGCGTCGGCCTGCCGGGTTGGCGCTCCTGGGCGTTGGCCAGCCAACGCTCGGCCAGTGCGCTAAGGTCTACCGGCTCCCAGCGCAGACTGGAGCGCGAGACTTGTGCCAGCGAAAGCAAGGCGTCGATCAACTCCCCCATCTGCGAAGCGCCTGCACGGATGCGCGAGAGGTAGTGCTGGCAGCGGTCGGTCAGCGGGTCGTTGGACGTTTTAGCCATCGACTTTTCGAGCAGGTCGCTAAATCCGTCAATGACACTCAACGGACTGCGCAAGTCATGAGAAACCGAATAGGAAAAAGCCTCCAGTTGCTGGTTCGCAAACTTCAACTGCACGGTGCGTTGCTGCACTCGCTCCTCGAGGCTGGCATTCAGAAGCAGGATTTCCTCGCGCGCCCGTTTGCGCTCGCGGATGTCGGTATTGATGCCCAATACGCCGTTGGCCAGGCCCTGGTCATCGCGCACCACGGTCCAGCGCGCTTCAATGCTGACGGGAGAGCCGTCGCGGGCCACCTGCTCCAGCTCGCCGGTCCAGTCCCCGTCATTGGCCAGGGTTTGGTCCATGGCGGCGATGAGCAGTTGCGGATTCAAGTACATCAACTCGGCCATGGTCCTGCCCTGGACCTCTTCGGCGGTCCAGCCATACAGGCGCTCAGCACCTTTGTTCCAGAAGCGCAGGGTGCTGTCGAGGTTGCGCACGAAGATAGCGTCTTGTGCCCGGTCAAGTAGCGAGGCCTGTTCGCGCAACTGTGCCGCCGCTTGGCGCGCCGCCGCCTCGCTCCGTTGCCGCTCCAGCCGGGCGCGCAGGTTGCCGATTCCAAAAGCCAGATTGTCAGCCAGCTCCTGCAACAGCTTGACTTCATCGCTGGTGAAATGCTCCACCACCGCAGAATACAGGCACAACACGCCAAAACTGCGCTGCCCGTCGCGCAGTGGCAAACTAATGGAGCTGAGATAACCCCGCTCCAAAGCTGCGTCGCGCCAGTAAAAATTGTCGGACCGGCTAATGTCGCTTCGGTACTCGGGCTGTCCACTTCGGATGGAGCGGCCCGAGGGGCCTTGACCGATCACACTGCCGTCACGCCAGCTCAACGCAATTGAGGCGAGATAGCCATCTTCCTTGCCGGCGTGGGCCATGGGCTGGATGCTCTGCGCCGCATCGTCCAGTGCGTATCCTACCCACGCCATGCGGTAGCTGCCTACGTCAACGGCCACGCGGCAAACCTCGGCCAGCAAGCCGGCTTCGTCGTCTATGCGGTTAATAGCAATGCTGGAACGGCTCAGCATCTGCAGCGCCCGGTTGGTGCTGGCCAGCGCCAGCTCGGCCAGCTTGGAATCAGTGATGTCGCGCGCCGTGCCGACCACGCGCTCCGGTTTACCGTCGCTATTGAACACCGGGTAGGCGTGGTCACGGATCCAGCGCAGCCGGCCGTCAAGAGCGAGGATGCGGTACTCGACAGCGGATATTTTCCCGGCGGTATTACGCTCGCTAGCTCGCTTCAGTAGTGGCCGGTCCTCGGGGACCACCGCGTCGATATAAGACTTGGGGTTGGTGTACAGGCTCTCGCAACTGCGTCCACAAATCTTTTGATAGCCTGGACTGACATAAAGTATTTGGCCGGTGACGACGTCGACGTTGTAAAAAACGTCTTCAATATTTTCTGCAAGCTCGCGAAAGCGCGCCTCGCTGCTAGTAAGAACCGCCTCAGCGTGCGTACGTTCCAGCGCAAGTCTAGCCAATCGGGTTGCTGCAGTGATCAACTCCATATCTTTCACGTCAGGCTTGCAAGGAGTGCGCCGGTAAATCGCGAAGGTGGCCAGTACCTTCCCGCATGTGGATATCACCGGAGCAGACCAAAAGGCCTGCAGCTTATGAGCCAGCAGCAGATCCCGGTAATTCAGCATCAGCGGATCTTGCCCGGCATCTTCGATCACGAGCTGCTCTTTAAGAAACGCAGCGCTATAGGCCCCCACGCCGGCATTAATCTGAAAGCCGTCGATGGCGTTGGTAAAGCTTTCCGGCAAGCTGGGTGCTGCGCCATGGCGCAATTGTTGACCCTCCACAACCAGGATCGAACACAGGCTGCCTGGCGAACTCTTTTCTACCAACCGGGCAACGGCATCAAGCGATTTGTGCAGCGGCGAGCCAGCCGCGATTAGTGCCAGTACCTGCTCCTGCGCTTGGGCGAAACCTTCTGCCGCCTTGAGCTCTGTAATGTCATTGAATACCAACACGCCGCCGACCTGCAGGTTGTTTACGTCGCGCAACGGACGTGTGCTTATCCTCAACACCCGGTTTTCGGCGCCTGGCCTGTTAAGCATGAGGTCCCAGTTGTCGATACTGGCACCCTGCAGCGTCTGCGTCAGTGGACCTGCATCCCGATCAAGCGTAGTTCCATCAAGTTTCAGCAGTCCATTTTTACGCCGCCAGCCATCGAACGACAGGTCGGCTTCGGGCTTGGAAAAAAGCGTGCTGGCGCCCGCATTGAATAACAGAAAACTATCCTCGGCGTCCACCGCGATCACACCTTCACTCATGCTGTTGAGGATCAGGTCCAGCAAGGCGCGCTCCTTGTCCGTATAACGAAGGGCTGCGTCGAGTTCGGCCCGGCGCGCCTGAAGAGTCTCAGCCATGCGATTAAAAGCCAGGCCAATTTCATCGATCTCCCCGTAAGACCGGGGACCCAGTTTGACCCGTGCAGCCAGATTGCCGCGGGTCACCTCGCAGGCCTCCTTCAAGATCGCTTTCGCCGGGTTCACGATAAGTCGCTTGCCCATACACGACGCGCTGACCACTCCGAGCAAGGCCATGGCCAACAAAGCCAGCAGTTCGATACCTACCGTGTTGCGGTTTGCTGCAAGTGCCAACTCCTGAGGGACGCTGACAACCACAAACAGTCCATCATCCCCCCCGCCTGGAACGGGGGAAAAAGCGTAAATTCGTCGGATCGCCTCGGAGTCCGTGGCCTGGCGGACGCTCTGCTGTCGCAGCTTCACGGCCTGCTGCACTGCGACATCTGGGTAGGGTTTTCCAAGTTGTGACGGCGCCAGCGGATAAGCGGCCAGTACCGTTCCATCGCGGTCCATCACGGCCAGACTCGTGCCCGGCAAAGTGGGGACATTTGTCAAGGGGGCGCCCAAACCAGGGAGACTCACCACGGCATATGCCATGGCACCCAGTTCACCGGCTGTGGTGTACATCGGCATTGCAAAACCGAGGCCGGGTAGTCCACTGCTTTGGCCGATCGCGTAATGCCCGACCGCGAAATGCTGCCCGGCCCGCACCTGGTTTATAGAAGCCTGGTGGAGGACCAAGTTATCGTGAGCACTTTCGGGGGCATTGCAAATCAGTTTCCCGTCGAGCCCAGCCACCCCCAGACTGATGATTTCAGGGTGCCCTGCGAGCAGTTTTTTCAGAAGCAGAGCACATTCGCCTGGAGCCGGGTTCGTGATGTAAGGGCCGCTGACGATGCCGTCGAGGAGTTCATCAACGATTTCAACCAAGCGCTGTTGGTGGGCGGCAACCAGCAAAACCTGCGACTGGAGATTCGACTCCACCAGCTGCAGGGCCGCTTTTCGACTTTGGGCTGCCGAATAGGCGAACAAGCCAAAAACGGGCAGCAGCGCAAGCAGTACCAATAGGACCAGACGGGAACGAAGCCCTAACCAACTCTGCATTTAATTACCTTTTTTCATCGCAATGCAATGCAATGCAGTGCTATTGGCGCAGCTGCCTTTTGGAGGGCGAAACCTGCATTCTTTCAATGGGTGAGTTTATGGCGCGAGCTGCCGCAAGTGCGTGGGCGAACAGAGGGTTATTGCTTGCGTTGTACAAACAGGTTTCGCTTGGCGTCTTCAGGGTAGGCAAAGGTGACTGCACCATTTTTCACCAGGCCCATCACCAGCATATTTTGAGTGGTGGTCTCCTTGTCCTGTTTGCTGAAAGGTTGATCGTAGGTGGCCACCACAAACGGCGCCTGAATAGCGTCTTTGGCCGAAGTCCGGAAGATGTAACTTTCAGGCGCGGGGTACTTGGTGGTAAGTGGCGAGCCGGTGGCACACGGAATGATCAGCGGCAGTTGGGCGGTCTGGTAAACCGCCAGCGACTTCGCGGCCACACCGGTATTGCAAAAACCAACGGTCGCGATCACTTTTTCAGCCACCAGTTCTTTTGACAGCTGGAGCCCCAGGTCTGGATTCGCCCGGTCGTCCTTGCGCACGATTTCCAGCTTGCGACCCAGATAACCGCCGACGGCATTGATTTCGTCCACCGCTTGCTGGATGCCGTTGAGCATGGGGATGCCAAAGTCCGCCGAGGGGCCGGTGAAGGGACCAATGATGCCAATCTTCAGCGTGTTGCCCGTCGGCGCTGGAGAAGCTGGCTGTGCGCGTACGGACGGGGCGAGAAGGAGTGCGGCTGCGATAGTTGCGGCAGCGCTCAAACGTGCAAACCGCATGGTTCTCAACATAACTTAATCTCCTGTTGGGCTGCAGTATAGACAGGGGGGCGCTGCACCCGCCATGCCGGCAGTCGACACCTCAAACTACAAGCGCCCGGGTCGCTGATTCCTTCAAGGCGGCGGTCAGTGCATCCAGAACTTCGGATTCCAAATTCCAGCAGTGCCAGTAAAGTTGGATCGGCAAGGTAAAGGTCGGCACCATATCAATGAGCAGCCCCTGATCAATCAACCCCTGCGCGAGCAGGCGTGGCACCACACTGGCGCCCCAACCAGCCAGTACGGCTCGTACTTGACCTTCTGACGAGGGGACAAACAGCTGATTAAGCGTGACCCGTTTGAGTTCAAAAGCTTTGCTCACAAACTCGCTTTGCATATCGTCTTTTCGGTTGAAGGCCACGAACGGTAGGTCTCGAAAATTGTGGGCCGTTAGCATCGGCGCCGACGGGTTGTGTCTGACGCTGACCGTACCGCCGGGCTTGCCCAGCCGTTCTTGCGCGAACTGCGGTGTGGCCACCGCCACGTATTCCATCGCACCCAGGGCCACCACCTTGCAACCGCGCAGGGCCTGCTTGAGGGTGGTGACGCAGCCCAGCACCTGGCCTTCCCGCAGCCATTCGTGGGTGAAATCCTGGTCGTCGGTAATGATTTCCATTGGCAACCCCTGCTGCGCCAGTTCGGTCAGTGCGGGCAAAGCCCAGGTTGCAATGCTGTCGGCGTTGATCGCAATGGAGATGCGCTCTTCTTCGCGCGCACCCCTCAAGGAACTGGGCGCCAGCTCCTTGAGATCGCGCTCCAAGTCCGCCCGTAGCAAGCGCAGCATCTTGGTGTGCTTGAGCAGCAGATGACCTGCGGACGTCGGTTTGAGCGGTCGGCTGCGCACGATCAGCACGGTCCCCACTTGGGCCTCCAGCGCCCGCAAGCGCTGCGAGACCGCCGATTGTGTGATCGACAGGCGCTGGGCCGCACGCTCAAATCCCCCTTCCTCCACAATGGCAGCGAGACACTCCAGCGCATCGGGATCAAACGTGCTCATGAGGGGCTTCCTTGTATTAGCTGTGCTGATGTTTTACCTAATAGTTTAATTTTTCTGTTAATTGAAAGCAAGCTCCTGCACACTTGTCAGCCAGAGAGGGCTTCTATGAGAGTTGTTGTTTTAGGCGCTGGCATTATTGGCGTCAGTACGGCGTGGCACTTGCTTGAGCGCGGCCACGAGGTCACGGTGGTCGACCGCCAGCCCGAAGCCGCGCTGGAAACGAGCTTTGCCAATGCCGCGCAAATCTCGGTGAGTTACTGCGAACCCTGGGCCAACAAGGACGCGCCCTTGAAGGCGCTGAAGTGGATGTTTCGTGACGATGCGCCGCTGCTGTTTCGGCCGAAGCTGGATCCGCACCAATGGCTCTGGGGCTTGCAGTTTCTGGCGCAGTGCAACGATGCCGCATTTGAGCGCAACGTGCAGCAGCTGGTGGCACTGGGGGCATACAGTCACACGGCCCTTAAAGAGGTCGTGGACACCACCCATATTGAATTTGATCGGTTGGAGCGCGGCATTGCCCACTACTACACCGATCAAAAAGCGTTTGACACCGCGGGTGAAGCGGCTGCCCTGATGCGAAAGTATGGCGTGGCGCGGCGCGTGGTGAGCACGGTCGAGTTGTTGGCTATTGAGCCCGCGTTCAAGTCCTTTGCCCACCGCATTGTGGGCGGTACCTACACCGCCAGCGATGAAAGCGGGGATGCTCGCAAATTTACCCAGGCACTGGCTCAGCGCTGCGCTGACCGAGGCGTTAAATTTATGTACGGGTACGATATCGAGCGCCTGGAGAAAGCCGGCGGCGCTATTGAATCCATAGTGATTCGGGCGCGGCCCCGAGCGGGCAGCGAGCGACTCTATGTTGACCCGATTCATCTTAGGGCGGATGCGGTGGTGGTGGCCTGCGGCTCCTTTACAGCGCCGCTGCTGCGCACGGTCGGTGTCGATCTTCCGATTTATCCCGGCAAGGGCTACAGCGCTACTTTTAAACTGCTCAAGCCGGAACTCGCACCGTTCGTGAGCGCCATCGATGATGAAGTTAAATGCGCTATGAGTCGGCTCGGCGACCACCTGCGTGTGGCGGGCACCATCGAAGTCGGAGGCTACGACTTGTCGCTCGACACGCCACTGGCCCGCGCCCGCTGCAACATGCTTGCCCATCGCATTGAACAGGTGTTGCCCGGGGTATGCGACACGCGTCTTGAATCGGAAGGCGGCACCCCGGAATTCTGGTCCGGCCTGCGACCCGCCACGCCGACCAACATTCCTTACATTGGCAAGACCAAGGTCGGTCGCCTCTGGGTCAATGCTGGCCACGGCACGCTGGGCTGGACGCACGGTGCGGGCTCGGGCAAAGCCATCGCCGAGCTGATTAGTGGCGAAACGCCGGCCATGAATTTTGGATTTTATGGGTTTGATCGCCAACGACAAGCCGCTAGCGGCTGCCGACTTCCCGCTTGAATCGCTGAGCCAGACCTGCAGCGCGCGCTGCCTACTCACCGTAGCAGCGGGATGCTAACGGGACGCTTGGCTGGCCACACCTTGCACGGGGCCGAGGCGCTCGCTCATCCAGCGCTGCAGATCCAACCACATCTGACGCGTGTCGGCATCCAGGGGGGTGCGTGTTGCATTGGGCAATTCGATCGTGACTACCGGCACGCCCCTGTGCACGCCACCGTAGTTGCCGAGAGAACCTGGGAAGATGCCCACTTGGTCAAGGTACAGACGCCCCAGTTTGGACGGTGCCACCAACGGGCCGTCAAAGTCGAGAATGCCGTAAGGCGCATGAATACTGACAATGAGCTGCGGTTTGAAACTCTGCATTTGCTGGAACAGAAACCGTGACTCGGGCTCGGACAGCGGCTTGACGCCGGGCCAGCGGCGCGGATCTTTTCCGGTGCGTTTTTCCCAGTAGACCTTTGCGTCCCGCTGCCAGTTGGGCGTGGGAAAATTGCGGTTTAGATCGACGCCGTGCGCGTTGACGCGGCGCGACGGTTGACTGAACACGCCGTCCGGATTGAGCATGGGCACAAACCGCCAATAAACGGCCTGCCGCGTATCGGCCGGAGCCTCCTCCGCCAGCTTGATCCAATGCAAGGCGACCGCTGCGGACGACGGTTCGTCGCCATGAATGGCGCCAACCACCAGCACACGCAAACTGGCATGGTCGGGCTTGATGTCGCGCATCCAGATCATCTGCCCGTTCACCGAGCGACTGTTCGTCGGCTGTAGCCGGGCCGCTTCGCATAACTCGCGCCCAACATTGGGTAATTTTTTCGAAAAAGCAGTACAAGTTCCTGCAATTAAAGGATTTGTAGCTATTATAAAAATAGCAAAAACAAGACATTTAGCGCGGGACAATGACATGCGGAGAAGTTTAACCGTCCGTTTCCGGACCTTCGACGCCATGTCTTTTAGCGTAGAAGCAGGTTGTGACAAATCCCGGCGCGGGCAGCGCCCTAACGCTTGAGGTAAATTAGTCCTCTATGTTGAACCCTGCCACGATTCGCACTGCGAACAGCCCGAACTTTTCCAGGCAAGAGTTTCGCGCGTCACTGGCGATGTTTGCCACCGGGGTCACGATCGTCACGACACGAACTTCGGCAGGCGCCTTGGTCGGATTGACCGCAAACTCGTTCAACTCGGTGTCTCTTAGCCCTCCTTTGGTCCTCTGGAGTCTGTCGCAAGCGGCGGGCTCGATGGCGGCGCTGAGCGCGGGCTCCCACTACGCGATCAACATTCTCGCGGCCGACCAGAAAGAGCTGGCTGAACGTTTTGCGAGCAAGCGTGAAGACCGCTGGAAAGATGTGCTGTTTACCGAAGGCGCTTGCGGCTCGCCGCTGCTGGCAGGCGCGGTTGCAACTTTTGAATGCTTTAACCGCAGTCGTTATGAAGAAGGCGACCACGTGATTTTTGTGGGCGAGGTGGAGCGCTGCAGTCATCGCGCAGGCGCTGCGCCCCTGCTGTTTCATGGCGGCAGGTTCTACACCGAACACCCTCTGTGAAAGCACCCGCCATCATCGCGCGCAAAGCCCACCTCGACACACTCGCCATTTCACTGTTGCTCGGCTGCTGCCTGTTCTGGGGCCTACAGCAGGTGCTGATCAAGGCAACGATTGCCGAAATGCCCCCGATGTTTCAGGCTTCTTTGCGCTTGGTCGGCGCTACCGCGTTGCTTTGGCTGTGGTGCTGGTGGCGTAATATTCCGCTGTTTAACCGCGACGCCTCATTGAGGGCGGGCTTGCTCGCGGGCGCATTGTTCAGCGCGGAATTCGCTTGCATTTACGGCGGACTGCAGTACACCTCGGCCTCGCGGCTAACCGTGTTTTTGTACACGTCACCGTTTTGGGTCGCGGTACTGGTTCCGATATGGGTGAAGTCGGAAAGGCTGCGCGGCATGCAGTGGATCGGACTGCTGTTTGCTTTTATAGCGGTGGTCTTCGCCTTGCGTGAGGGCTTTGCGGGCGGCGCCGCAGCCACGGCAGGGGGTGACCTGCTGGGGCTCATGGCCGGCATGATGTGGGGCCTCACCACGGTGGTGATTCGGGCCACCGGTCTCAGCAAAGTCTCGGCGGAGAAGTTGCTTTTTTATCAGTTGACTGTGAGCGCGTTGGCTTTGCCGTTGTTGTCGTTGGCCCTGGGTGAAGTCTGGGTCTGGCAGTTCAGTCCCTTTGCGATTACTTCACTCCTGCTGCAGACCGTAATCGGTGCGTTTGCCAGCTACCTAGCCTGGATGTGGATGCTGGGGCGCTACCCGGCCACAAAAATTTCGGTATTCGTATTTTTCACGCCGCTTTTTGCGCTGCTGTTTGGTGCTCTAGGGCTGCACGAAAGCGTGACGCCAGGCTTACTGGCCGCGCTTGCGACCGTAGCGGCCGGTATTGTGCTGGTCAACCGAAAGCCAGCGGCTCGCTAGCCAGCTGGCGCCAATAGCCTGGGTTGAGGCACCATCAGGTTGCCGCAGCCACTATGTCGAGCCGCCTTTTTGTGATGGCTTCGGGTCCGCTGGCTGCCCTTGTGTGAGGCGTCCTTTGCCCCTAGTATTGCCGCACTCACAAAAAAGGAAAAATCGATGGGAATGCTGGACTGGACAGAAAAGAGCAGCGCGGTGTTGCAACAAGGCGGTGTCATCGGGCCCCACGAACGCCTGCCTTGGCCACTGACCACCGTCATGGGGGTGCAGCATGTGATCGCGATGTTTGGTGCCACGGTGCTGGCGCCCCTTTTGATGGGGTTTGATCCCAACATCGCCATTTTAATGAGCGGCATCGGTACGCTGATCTTTTTTGTCATCACCGGCGGCAAGGTCCCCAGCTACCTGGGCTCGAGCTTCGCCTTCATCGGTGTGGTGATTGCCGCCAGCGCATATGCGGGCAAAGGGCCCAACACGAATATTGGCGTGGCGCTGGGCGGCATCATTGCCTGCGGCGTGGCGTACACCTTGATTGGCGCTATCGTGCAGGCGGCGGGCACGGCCTGGATAGAGCGGCTGATGCCGCCTGTGGTGACCGGCGCAGTGGTCGCCGTGATTGGCCTGAACCTGGCCGGTATTCCCATCAAGAACATGGCCGCGAGCAATTTCGACTCCTGGATGCAGGTGGTCACTTTCGTCAGTGTGGCTCTGGTGGCGGTGATGACGCGCGGTATGGTGCAGCGGCTGTTGATTCTGGTCGGGCTGATTGTGGCCACCTTGATTTATGCGCTGTTGACCAACGGGCTTGGCTGGGGTAAGCCGATGGCTTTTTCTGGCCTCCTGAACGCTGCCTGGGTAGGCCTACCCGGCTTTTCAACGCCGGTATTCAGTCCCAATGCCATGCTGCTCATTGCACCGGTGGCCATTATTCTGGTGGCCGAAAATCTCGGGCACATGAAAGCCGTCACGGCCATGACCGGGAAAAACCTCGACCCCTACATGGGCCGCGCATTCATTGGCGACGGTGTTGCCACCATTTTCTCCGGCAGTGTCGGCGGTACCGGTGTGACCACCTACGCGGAGAACATCGGCGTGATGGCGGCGACCAAGATCTATTCGACGGCTGTGTTTTTTGTAGCGGCGCTTATCGCCGTGGTATTGGGTTTCAGCCCCAAATTCGGTGCCTTGATCCAGGCTATACCGCTGCCGGTGATGGGCGGGGTCAGTATCGTGGTGTTCGGGCTGATTGCGGTGTCCGGCGCCAAAATCTGGGTCGACAACAAGGTGGACTTTTCAAACAATAAAAATCTGTTGGTGGCGGCCATCACCTTGGTGCTGGGTACCGGAGACTTCACACTCAGGTTTGGGCAGTTCGCCCTGGGCGGAATCGGGACGGCCACCTTCGGCGCTATTTTGCTGTACGCGCTACTGGATCGCCAGCCTTAGGTCGCGGCAGCCTCCGCCACGCCCCTACCTTGCTGGGGCAGCGTTATTGTTCGGCGCGCTGATCTTTCACGTTAGCCAAGGCGGCTTTAGTCACGGCCAGTTCACGCTCCAGGTCGGCGCGCTCGGCTATTTCTTGTCCCAGGAGCTCGTTGACCTGTGCGAGATTCTCGGCGGATTCCTGAATCCGGCCTTCGAGTTCACTGCCTTTCTCAAGCGCCTTCGCCAAATCATCGGTTTGCACGTGCTCCGGGATTTTTTTCTTCAACACCGTGTTGATCACGAGCAACTCGTCGGCAGACTGCGCTACCGTGTCTTGGACCATCTCGTTTTGATCGAGCGCGCGCCCTAATGGCGTTGTGGGCGGAGCGGAGGAGGTAGGCTGCTGTTGAGACATGACCGCATTGTAATTGAGCCCGGTGGATGCCGGGCGATGGGCTGGAGAGGTGCCATTTCGCTATATAGTTAATAGCGCAGTATCTTTGTGCAGTAACCAATGCAATCAATTCTCACTGCTGAAGGTTTTTCAGATAACTGACCGGAAAGCGCCGGCTCGCTGGAATCGCAGAGACCTCTTTTGCAACGGGTCCGTGCTGCGGACCACGCACAAGCAGTCGCCAAAAAACGGAAAAGTCCGCATGGGCGGACTTTTAGGGTTCCGGTCGGCTTACTTCAGGCCATGAAAACAGCAATAAAAGCCAATAGAAAAATCAGAATGCCGCCGACCAACGGTAAAACAAGTGGGATCATCGGCACGATCGCTTCGACCGGGTCTTGCTCTTGGGCCGGCACAGAACTGTTCTGTACGACCTGAACGGCGGGATTTGCGGAACTGGACATGATGTTTCCTGACATGCTTGAAAAACTGACATTATTTTACCTTTTTGAGCGGCGCAGTGTGCAATCACCGCTTGACACCTACGCGAACGGTTGCAGTACTTCTGTGTAAGAAGATCTAAGGCGGGCCGAGCGCATCACCGAGCCCGGGAGGGTTTCCTGCATTGCGCCGTATCGGCGGTCGGTCGTAGACTGTACGACGACTTGGAGAGTTTCATGAACGCACCGTTACCAGAACATCTCCTGCCAGAAATTCGGCAGCGCGAAACGCCTTCGGCGCTAATAGACGCCCTGAAGGCCCGATTCCCCGATCGCTGCTCGACCGCTCTTGTGGTGCGTGAGCATCACGGTCGCGACGAGTCCTCGTTTGCGGCGCCGCCACCTGACGCCGTGGTGTTTGCCGAAAGCACGGCCGATGTCGCCGATGCGGTCATTCTTGCCGGCAAGTACCACGTTCCAATCATTCCGTTTGGCGTCGGCACTTCGCTTGAAGGCCATTTGCTGGCTGTGCAAGGCGGCATCAGCGTTGATGTGAGCCGCATGAACAAGGTGTTATCCATTAACGCGGAAGACCTGACCGTGACCGTGCAGCCAGGGGTTACGCGCAAGCAGCTCAATGAAGCGGTGAAAAGCACCGGTCTGTTTTTTCCCATCGATCCCGGGGCCGATGCGACCCTTGGTGGCATGAGCGCCACGCGCGCAAGCGGCACCAACGCCGTGCGCTATGGCACCATGCGCGAAAACGTGCTGGCGCTGGAGGTGGTGACCGCCAGCGGTCAGATCATCCGCACCGGCACCCGCGCCAAAAAGTCGTCTGCAGGCTATGACCTCACGCGCCTCATGGTGGGCAGCGAAGGCACGCTGGGCGTGATTACAGAAGTCACGGTGAAGCTTTATCCGTTGCCCGAGGCCATCTCGGCTGCGATCTGTTCTTTCCCCAGCATCGAAGCGGCCGTGCGCACCACGATCGAAGTGATTCAGCTGGGCGTGCCGATCGCGCGCGTGGAATTGATTGACGCCAACACGGTGCGCATGGTCAACACGCACAGCAAGCTCGGTTTGCGCGAAGAGCCGATGCTGCTGATGGAGTTTCACGGTTCACCCAACAGCGTTAAAGAGCAGGCGGAGCTGGTGCAGGAACTGGCCAGCGGCCACGGCGGCAATGCCTTCGAGTGGGCCAGTACGCCCGAGGAGCGAACCCGGCTTTGGACGGCACGACACAACGCTTATTTCGCGGCGATTCAGAGCAAGCCCGGCTGCCGGTCCATTTCGACCGATACCTGCGTGCCCATTTCGCGCCTGGCCGACTGCCTGCTCGAATCCGTTGCGGAGGCCGATGCCAGCGGCATTCCCTACTTCCTTGTAGGCCACGTGGGCGACGGCAACTTCCACTTTGGCTACCTGATAGATCCCGAGAAACCGCAAGAGCGCGAAGCGGCCGAGGCGCTGAACCACCAACTCGTCAACCGCGCCTTGAGTTTGGGCGGTACCTGTAGCGGTGAGCACGGTATCGGCTTGCATAAAATAGATTTTTTGGTGCTTGAGACCGGCGACGGGGCCGTCGACATGATGCGCACCATCAAGCGCGCGCTTGATCCGAAAAACATCATGAACCCCGGCAAGATTTTTACGCTCTGAGGGGCGGTTGCTGCTCAAGCGCGACCGCACGGCCTTGGTAATTCCCCTGCTTTCGTCTGCCTCGCCAACGCATTTTCGACGTGTCAGAAAACTGCCCTGTTGAGCTTCTTACGCTGCCAGACGGTTCTTGGCGAAAGCGAGATACCAGTCCAGGCATCCCGGATTGGCCATGGCGTCTTTGTTCATTACTTTCTCGAGCGGTTGTCCCAGCAACAGTTTCTTGATCGGCAGTTCCTGCTTTTTGCCGGAAAGAGTACGCGGGATTTCGGTGACCTGGAAGATGTCGTTGGGTACGAAGCGCGGACTGAGCGCCGTCTTGATGGCGTCGTTAAGTTTGGTCTTCATCGCGTCGTCCAGTGCCATGCCGGGACGCAGCACGACGAATAGCGGCATGTAGCTTTCACGTCCGAGGTATTCCAGGTCCACGACCAGGGAGTCCATGACCTCGGGCAGCACTTCGACCGCGCTGTACAGTTCGCTGGTGCCCATTCGGAGGCCGTAGCGGTTGATGGTTGCGTCGGAGCGCCCGAAGATCACGCAGCCTTCGCCACCCTGCCCTTTGGTGCCGACGCGCAGCCAGTCTCCGTGGCGCCAGACACCGCCGGCCTCCGGGCCCAAATCCCCGCCGCCGGGCTTGCGACCGTGGCCGGGCGGGTACATCTCGAAGTAGCTGGAGAGGTAGCGCGCATTGTGGTGGTCGCCCCAGAAAAAGATCGGCATGGAAGGAATGGGCTGGCTACAGACCAACTCGCCCACGTCGCCGAGCACCGGCTGGCCCTGCTCGTTCCAGGCCTCGACAGCGCAGCCGAGCAACCGGCATTGCATCACCCCGGGCTCTTGCGGCATGTCACGATGACCACCGATGAACGCACCGCAAAAATCGGTGCCGCCAGAAATGTTGCACCACCAGATATCTTGCTGCGCCGGGCTTGTGGCGATGCGCCGGAATTGCTCGGTGCCCCAAGCTTGCGCCTCGGGCGAGAGCGGCGACCCAGTGGTGCCCAGCGCGCGGATGGCAGACAGGTCGCCACACTCCGCCAGGTCAACGCCCGATTTGAGGCAGTTGGCGTAGAAGGCCGCGCCCGCGCCGAAGAAAGTAACACCAAGTTCGCCGGCAAATCGCCACAGGGTGGTCCAGTCGGGCTTGTCTTTGGCGCCGCCGGGATTGCCGTCGTAAATGACGCAGGTGGTGCCGTTAAGGAGGCCCGCGACTTGGGCATTCCACATCACCCAGCCGGTGGAGCTGTACCAGTGAAAACGCTCGCCCCAGTTGTTGGGGTCGTAGCTGCAACCGATGTCGTTGTGAAGGGTTTTTAAGGCCAGCGCCACCAGCACCGTGCCGCCATGGCCGTGCACGATTGGCTTGGGCAGGCCGGTGGTGCCACTGGAATAGACAATCCAGAGCGGATGATCGAAGGGCAACCACATCGGCTCAAAAGCGGCGGTTTCATCGTCATTGCGGGCCGTCGTCCAAGCAAATCTCGGGCAGGCGGCGATTGGGTTTGCGGCATGAAGCGGCGTATCCGCGGTGCCCAGGTTGTCATGCAGGATCACATGTTGCACGGTCGGTAGCGCTTCGCGCAACGCTTGGACGACCTCCATTCGGTCGAAGTCGCGGCCGCCGTAGCTCACGCCGTCGCAGGCAATCAATACTTTGGGTTCAATCTGTTTGAAGCGGTCGAGCACGGCGTGGGCGCCCATGTCGGGCGCACACAAGCTCCACACGGCGCCGATGCTGGCCGTGGCCAGAAACGCCACCATGGTCTCGGGAATATTGGGAAGGTAGACAGCGACACGGTCTCCGGGCTGCACGCCTTGCGCCGTGAGGTGAAGCGCCAGCGAGGCGACCTGGCGGCGCAGCTCAGGCCATGACAGTTCGATTTGTTGGCCCTTCTCGTTGCGGCTGATGATGGCCTTGAACCCCGCCGCTTCAGCCGGGGCGACATGACGAAACACCTGTTGCGCGTAGTTGGCTTGTGCGCCCGGAAACCACACCGCCCCGGGCATGACGTTTCTGGCGAGCACTGCCGAATGAGGCGTGGGCGATTGCAGGTCGAAGTAGTCCCAGATGCTTTGCCAGTAGGCGTCAAGATCGGTCACGGACCAGCGCCAGAGATCGTTATAGGTTTTAAATGTGAGGCCCCGCTGCTCGCGAAGCCAGCGCTGATAGCGGCGGATCTGTGGAACGTTGGGAGGGGTTTTTGTCTCGCTCATGCTGGTTGCCTTCATAGCTTTTTATAGCCTTGAGCGTAGCAGCGTCTTGGTCCTTCTGTCAGTCACCTTCGTCGGGACGCCAGAGCGGTAACGGTCTCCAACCCACACTCTAAATCCAACTTTCCTCGGTTTGTCCAAGACTGGCAAAAGTTGCGGTGCTATACAAATTGCGCAGGCATAGCCAGAGCGCGCAAACGCTGATGCGCTGCGTCTTCAAGATTCGGCGGCACGGACTGTTTGGCATTCAGGTAATGGTGGGTGAAGACTTCCAAATAAGCTTCCAGCGTCTCGCCAGCATGCGGTTCACCCGCCATGGCCAGGCACAGGGCGGCCACCTCCGAGGTGCACAGGTGGTCATCGCGGGTCGAGCGGCGCAGGCGGTAGCGCGAGAGTTGTTCGGGTTGCAGGCTGAGCACCGGCAACTGGTCGAGATAAGGGCTTTTGCGAAACATCTTGCGCGCCTCCGGCCAGGTGGCATCCAGCAAGACAAACAGCGGCCGTTTTCCGGGGACCACGGGCACCTCGGTAACGACGCGCTCAGGGGCGACAAACTCGCCTGGAAACACTAGATAAGGCGCCCACTGCGGGTCGGCCAGCAGGGTCAGTAAGGCCGGGTCCACCGCCGTACGCGACCAGCCGAAAGCAGCGGTGTCCCTCACCACATCGGCGATCAACCAGCCGGTATTACTGGGTCTGAGCGGCTCGATGTCGCACATGATCAGGCACATACCGGCCCGGGTCGGCACCTGGGGGCGCAAGGCACACAAACAGTGGCTGATGATCACCCGGCAACCGGCGCAGCGCGGCGTACGCGAACCCCGGGCGACAAAGGGCTTGTCACGGCGCGCCAGGCGCACCGCGCGCAGGCGGGCGACCGCATGGCTCATGGCGCTGCCCGCAGGAAAAAAAAGACGCAGGACATAGGGGTGCCAATGGGTTGGAGAAGCGCCGGGATTATGCGGCGCCTCCGGAGCATGAACTCTAGCCCGCGTGTGCGGCTTGGTTTAACGCTTTTTCAGCCCATTTGTTCAGGCTTTGGCCACTGCGTGCGCTGGCTTTGGCGGCGGCGGCATGAACGGCGGGATCAATGCGCAACATTAAGCGGCCACTGGCGGGTTTCTCAGCCGCTTGGCCCAGTTTTTCACAAGCGAAAAGATAGCCATCCACAGCAGTTTGCATCGCAGTCTCAAACTCAACAATCGATGTGCCGTGAAACGTAATGATGTCGTCAATGTCGATCACGCGGCCCACAATGATTTTGTCATCAGTATCAAATTCCATCTGAGCCGTATAGCCCTTGTAGGTCATTTTGTTCATGTTGGCACTCCAATTTTTTCTATAAATTCGCGTATCGCCTTGACGCGATACCTCAATGCCTCTTTGGCAGAGTGCGGGCGGTGAAAATTGGCTTTGCGGCCACTGTGTTCAAACGTCACGGCTGATCCTGGCCCTTCAATTACGCAGCACCCCAGCGCGACCAGCAACGCCTCGATTCGTACCCATTCGATATTGCCGTTGACGGGGTCGGCCAGCAAGGCTTCAAGGGTTTTTTGATGCTTGCTGTTGATGGAACTTATGATATCACCAAGCGACAAAAGTGCAAGCATTTAGCATCCAGCGCATTGCCTTGTGCGGCTTGGGCGCCGAGCCGATGTTTCTTATCGAAATTTCCGACTAACGAAACGCTTTGGCCCCAGGATTACGCTTGCGCCGGGGTTTGCCACCTTGGGCATAAGCATCGGCGCTGAAAGACTGCCGCTGCTCTAGCAAATCAGGCGCATCAACCAAGGCGGCAATTTCCGTGATGTCCGGCTCAGTTACGCCCAAGGATCGAAAGTGACTCTGCCACTCGTTGACCACGGCAATGATATTGAGGACTGCGTTGGCCGCCTCCAAAGGTGACAAGTCAAAGTCATCCACCACCGTCATGGCCTCGGACAGGCTGGGCTCTCGGCTGATATCGGAGATCATGAACTGGTGCTCCAGCGCCCCGGAACCGGTCGGAACGATGTCATAGCCGGGGCTGAGTTCGAGCTTCATGGTGCGGCCACTGATGTTGCACAGCAAGGCATGATTTTTTTCGTGATCGTCGGTGTTGGCGACCAGAATATTGAAAACCATGCGCCGGAACAGTTCGTGCAACTGGGCATCCAGCGTGCGCGGGTCGGCCGAACGCCGCAATGCGCGCGCCAGTTGCGGGTAACCAAACTCGGGCTCCATGCCTTCCGGCAGCTCCGAGCGCAAGAGTGTGCAGGCCGACAGGCAATGCACGCGCGCACCGTTGTGGCGATCAAAGCGCTTGACGGCAAGGGCGTGTTCGCCCTGAAGCCGCACGGACAGCGTTTGTGCGACCTGAAGGCCCGCCTTGTGGGCCAGTGTCATGGTGGCGTGCTCCACCAAGGGCAGATCGAAAGGCTCGCCGTTGTAAAACTTGAGGACCCATTCTTCACCGTCGATGGCAATCGCCGCTTTCGGCTTGGCGCCCCCCAGACTGCCGCTGGTAGCCAGCAGCGCCCGCTGCTGCGCCTGCAACTCGCCCACGCCCGACTCGATGATCTGGATCGCATCATTGAGGTCGCTAGCGTCCTCAAGGCGTGGCAGCGACCGCGCCATGAAGGGGATGTAAGCACTGCTGGAGGTGGAAACGCCCATCGCGCCAAAGCGCTCGTCACCGGCAAAGTAAAGGTTGTCAAACACTGATGCACCCGGCTTGTACAAGTAGCGGATCACCTTTTCGCCCCATCGGTCAGGGCGCGCATCATCGAGTGCGCCGGGCGCGCCGGGTTGCCGACCCGCGTGATGAACGGGCGTCCATGTTTGCGTCACGAGCGGCATGTCGTCGCTCAGGGCAAACCCGGTTTCAAGCCATGCCGGGTCGTACGTCAAGCCGACATCGCCATTGTTTTGGCGCGTGATCTCGCCAACCAGACGGGGTTTTTGGGGGTTACTCAGCATCCAGGCATAAAGCCGGTCTGGCGATGTTTGATGGGCAATTTTGGTGGCCATGGCGTGCGCTACAAATTAACTGGCGGCGGCTTGACCGATGCCCGGTTTTTGCGGGCCACTTTGGCGCGGGCTTTGCCGAGGTCAATGGCTTCCTGAATATTCATCTCCAACGCGCCCTTGTCATGCTCCGGCGAGGCGATTCGCGCCAGCTCACCATCGCGGCCAATGAGCCACAGGGCCGTGGCGTAAATGCCCATGGACACCGATGGATCGCCGGATTCAAGCCGCGTCAAAGTCGGAATCGACACCCCAATGCGCTTCGCGCGCGTTGCCAGTGACTCCTTGCGCCGCACCCGGGCCACCGCCAGATGCGAGCCCAAAGTCTCAAGGGCACGCAGGGTTTGTGGTGGGATTTTGGAAAGGGCGACGGCTTGTTTTGGCATGGGGTATGAATATAGAGTTTATCTTTCTATGATATTTTGTCAATATCTATGTATATAACTGACGGCTTCCAGGCTGTTGAAACTGAGTCAATCCAGCGCATGACGTCGCCATCCGCTTGACCTTTAATAGTTGCTCACGCAATGATGACGAAGGCTTGAGGCTGATTTGATCGCAACCTCTCTAAAATATGGTTCAACGGCGGCACCATGATCGGTGGGGTTCATGTTTGCATTTCGAAACTCTATGCTTCAATTTACAAGCTTAAATGAACGAGGGCGTTGAGCAAATCGCCGAAGGCGAAACTGGAGCGCAAACAGCGAGAGTTTCAGCGGAATACCCAGCTTCAATGCATAGGACAAACTAGCATATGCTCAAGAAAAACAAAAACCTAAGCAATCAGTTAGCCCCTGTCACACAAAGCCACTGAAAAAGTGGAAATGGGATTGCCACATGAAAATGACCCCTGGACGACGCGCGCTCGACAAAATATTCAAGCGGCGTGACCGTTATGAGATTCCAGAATGGCAACGTGGCGAGGTATGGAACATTGAGCGGAAACAACAGTTAATTGACAGCGTTCTGCGCGGATGGAAACTTCCAAAGTTCTACTTTCTGAAAGTATCCGAGGATCAGTACGAGGTCGTCGACGGCCAACAGCGGTTGAACGCCATATACGATTTTTTTTCAAACGATCTGGCGCTGACTGGTGAAACAATGAAGGACTTCGGGGGGCCGACATACAAGGATTTAAAGACCAAGATCGCTGACATCTTCGACGACTTTGAAATCGAGTTCGACGAAATTGAAAACGCTACCGAGGATGAGGTCAAGCAATTCTTTCAACGATTGCAGCAAGGCTTGCCACTAAGCAGTAGCGAGAAGCTCAACTCTATTCACAGCAAGCTCAGGGATTTTTGCAGGGGGCTAACCAAACACGAATTTTTCACTAAGTCCGTTGAGTTATCTGACACGCGTCTGGCGTATTTTGATGTGACAACTAAGACCCTCGCTATTGAAATCGATGGGCTGGACACAGGACTGAGATTTGAAGATGTGAAGGCCATTTTTGAGACAAACAACAACTATTCAACGTCGAGCCAAACTTCGAAACGAGTGAAAGCAGCTTTGGACTTCTTGGCTGCGAGTTTTCCAAAGCAGGAGCCATTGCTGAAAAACAGGACGATCATCCAGTCACTACTCACATTGACCTGTCTGCTCGTATCAACCAGAAAGCAAGTCGGGCTTGAGAAGAAATTCGTCGAATTTACCCGTTGGTTCTTATCAGAACTTGGCAACCAAATTGAATTGGGCCAGAAGGCAACAGACTACGACTTTGTCAAGTTTCAGAAGTCAATCAATGCCAATGTCAAAGGCGGAGCCCACACACGACACGAAGTGCTCTTGCGCAAAGCAATACTGCACAGTAATGAATTAGCGGAAGCGTTTGGCTCCAATGCGATAGCAATGAGCGGATTAGCGACAACCGTTTCTGAGATGGCCGAGACGATCGTCAAACAAGTTCATCAACTAAATTTTGCCTATGCCGCGATTTATGGCGATGATCTATTTAAGGCGACCAACAAAACCACTAATGCATTCCTAACTATCAAGACACCTATTTCAGATCTGGTTAGCTACACGAAACTGATAGATGATTTGTATTTTATTTTCAGGGAGAGCATAGGGCAGAGAATCACCACTTTGCCAGACTCATTCATCGATGTAAACGTATTGAGAACCGAACGTCAACATGATGTTGACCATGGTGACGCGTCAAAAGTGCGTAGCAAAAGAAAAAAGGCTGGTGCAACCTTTTCCAAATACGCGGGAGCCAAAACACCAGAACTACTCGACAACCCGCGATTCCCGCTTGCGCAAGCAAAACTTTTGGGTGCACTGATCGAAGACTTGAGCACTCTTACGATTCCTCCTGCCCCAGCGTCCCCCGTCCAAACACCGAAGTCTTAAGAGAACTGCCCCGAGTTGAATCGGTGATGTAGGTGGATAACTTGCCGGAGCGTCTTTTTTCTGGTGCGCTCGCGATAGTCACTAAGTTAGGAGACAGGGCTGTTGTGCCCATTGCCCATGCGGACAAGGAATTTTCGAGCGTCTGGATGAAAGCCGCTTAAGAAAGCGGGGTGAGGCACAAGTTCCCGCGAAGAAGGCATAGCGCAGTTGCGGAAAAATTCCCACCCAACAATGCTCGCTCTACCTCGCCACCCGCTCCCAGTTTTCCTTCGGCACGTCCTGAATCCAGACGCATACGTCAACGATGGATGAAGCAGCTGCTGATCAATGAAAAAGCGCGGTAATAAACGACTTAGCAACTCTGTTCACGAAAGCTCCGGCGCATACGCAATAGCTGCGCCTGAACATCGGCCAAGGCTTGTTGTTTGACAAGCCTCTCTTGCTTCTCTGCGACGGGAATCTCAGCATCCAGGCGCCGACATTCCTGCCGTGCATCCGCGGTGAGCTTCATGCGACGGCCCTGAACATCGAGTTGCTTCGCATTCATTCCGGTGAGTGGGCGAATCGCTTCGGCAAACATCTCTCTGTGTTGCTCACGGCGCACGTCATTTCCCACCTGCTCACGCCCAGAGGTCTTGCTGAGACCGCGTGTGGGTTCAACATCAATCTTCTGAGCGCCAAGACAAGGTGAGTCGGAATAGACCACTTTTCCCGCCACCTCGCACTTGAAAACTGACCTCGACGTCGGCGCGAGTTTCTGGGAATAGGACTGCGTCGAAGCGAAGGCCAGTGACGCAGTTGCGATGAGGAAG
>NZ_JABBPC010000037.1 GCF_012927485.1 Polaromonas sp.
CCCCACCGTTCCCGCCAGCGGCCATACCGCAGGACCCAGCACCGCCCGCGATACCGGCGTTGCCTCCGATTGCTGACGCACCCGCACCGCTACCGCCGTCACCCCCGGCTGTGGCCGCACCGCTACCGCCGTTACCACCGGCGGTGGCGGGCGCCGCTGCCACCGCCATTGGCGCCGTTGGCTGTCGCCGAGCCGCCGCTATTGGTTCCACTGGCAGCACCGCCTGTGCCGCTGCCGCCCGCCGCCCCAGATGCGCTGCCATTGGTGGCACTGCCGTGAGTGATGGCTCCGTTGGAAGCGCTACCGCCTGCTGCACCCACCGCACCGACGCCGCCAGCGCCCGTGCCGCCGGTACCCGTGCCGCTGCTCTGGCCGCTTGAGCCGCTGCCGCCGGTTCCACCGTTGCCGGTGCCACCTGCCGCAGAGCCCGTGTTGTAGGCGGTGTTGCCGAGGCCACTTACCGAGTTGCCGGATACAACGCCACTCAAGCTGCTGCTGGCCGTGGCGGTAGTTTGGTTAAAGGCGTTGGTAAAGGTGCCGGTGGAACCATTGTTGAGTGCAGCCGACCGTTCAGCGCTTGCAAGCGCCTGGCCGGAATTCTTGTTGGAGCTGCTGTCTGACTGGTTTGTGTTGGTGCTTGTGGTTGAGTTGGAACTTGAACTGGTGTTGTTGCCGATCGTAGAGCTCTGGTCATTAGTCGCAAACGCCGCGCCGCTGAAGCCGAATGCGACTGCAATGGCCGAAGCTAGAAGTGTCTTCTTCATGGAACCTCCAAAAGATGATTAAAGTTGTCTAAAAAATCGCCGTGGTTGAATTGCTTACTTGCAAATCCTCGGTAGCTGAGCAACTTCGATGCCAACTACTTTTTGGCATCGGTACGCCCTTGAATCTGTTGGAGATAACTGGGATTACGGCCGTGGTGCAGGGGATCGCAATTGGCCATCAAATGTCTGTCAAGGGCAATCTGTCACAGTTGTTTGACGGTGCGGCTTCTTCCTTGAGGTGCCTGCGGCTTGCTGAGTTCCGCCGGCTGGAGACCTCGGCAATGGCGTAAGGGGCACCCGGGTGCAATGGCGATGCGTCTGAGTAACTGTCTCAAGTCTGAGACGATGTCGCCAACGGCGATATCCTGGATGCCTGCCTCCTCCCTCAAAATGGCTGGCGGGGCTCCTCTCCGCCACGGGTTTTTGGGCCACTTCGGCACCTCGCTTCTGGGTGCATCAGCCATGTGACATCACGGCTGACTTGGTAAATAAAATTACCTTCTCTTGCAATTTGTTTCTTGCAGTCCATTGCGACCATCGCCTACGCTACTCCCAAGTAAAAAAGGGTCCACGCCGTGAGACCGTTTAAGGGGAGAGGTTGATGAATAGTTCATGCTATGAGGGGTCATTGGCTGTCCTTGCCTGCTCGGCGTTAGCCATGACGGCATCGGCGTCTTGCGCACAGGGCGTCCCGATGGCGAATACCGATACCGGCGTTCGCATGGAGCAACTGCAGCAGCAGCTGACCGAGCAAAGTCAACAGATCGATACGCTCAAGCGAGCAGTGGCGGACCAGGCGGCGCGTCATCGTGAATTGTTGCTCTCTCTGGGACAGGCGCCGCGCTCCGTCGCCAAGCGGCCCGAGGATGGGGTGCCCTCCGGGGAGTCTCCGCTTGCAGACAACGCGACGGATGACAGTCAGCGCACTGTGCGCGTGGGTGCGGCGCCGGTTCAAGAGCCCCCACCACCGGCGGTTGCGCAGTTATTCGATCAGCCGGGCATTCTCACTCCCAAGGGCAAATATGTGTTGGAGCCTTCGGTCCAATACAGCTATTCGTCGAGTAACCGCGTGGCGCTGGTGGGGTATACCGTCATTCCGGCCCTGCTGATCGGTTTGATAGACGTGCGGGAGGTCAAGCGCAGCACGGTTACCGGGGCATTGACGGCCCGCTATGGCTTGACCAATCGCTTTGAAGTAGAGGCGAGAGTGCCCTATGTGTATCGGTCTGATTCGACCATCAGCCGCGAGGTATTCACGGGATCCGCCGCTGACAGGGTGTTCAACACCAGCGGCAAGGCCCTTGGCGATGTTGAACTCGCGGCGCGTTATCAGCTCAACGAGGGCGGCAACAACCTGCCCTATTTCATTGGGTCGTTGCGCTTTAAAACACGCACTGGCACGGACCCGTTTGAGGTGGTCACTGATTGCGTCACGCGCTGCGTGGGCAACACCACGGGAACCGGCCTGCCGCTCAATTTACCGACCGGCTCGGGCTTTTACTCACTGCAGCCCGGCCTGACGTGGCTTTTTCCGTCCGATCCCGCGGTGTTCTTTGGCGGCGTCAGCTACACCTATAACTTTAAGCGTAGCAATGTCAGCCGGCTAGTGCTCAACGGCGAGCGCGAGTCCATTGGTGAGTTGGCACCCGGCGGGATCTTCGGGATTAATTTCGGCATGGGGCTGGCGCTTAACGATAAATCCTCGCTCAGCGTGGGCTTTGACTTGAACTCGGTCGGACGCACGCGGCAGAACGGTGAGCCGGTGGCGGGCTCGGTGCGTACCCAACTGGCCAGCGTGCTGTTGGGCTATTCATACCGATACAGCGACAAGACCGCTTTCAGCGTCACGATCGGTGCCGGGCTGACGCGGGATACACCGGACCTGACCGTCAACCTCCGCATCCCGATGTCTTTTTAAGGCGATTCATGGTGTTGCGAAAAATTCTTTGTGTGAGTCTGGGGGAGCACTCTTCAGAGATGGCCGACTATTTACGGACTGGCGACTGGGACGTGCTGCCGGTTGCCGACCTGGCTGCCGTGCGACGCGTCCAGGTGCACCAGCAGGTACAGGTTGGCGCATTGCTGCTCAAGGACTTTTCGCCCGAGAAAATGGGCTGGGTTGAGGCGTGCCTGCGGCAGTCGCGCGGGATCGAGTGGGTGGGTGTGTTTCGCATCGAGGCCCTCAATTCGCCGATCCTGCGCGAGCTGGTTCTGAGCTACTTTTTCGACTACCACACGCTACCGGTCGATTGGCGGGTGCTGGATCTGACACTGGGCCACGCCTTTCGCCGCGCCCAATTACGGGGCCGCGACGTGAAGGAGGCTGGCGCCGCGGGGAGCATGGACATGGTCGGGCACAGTCTGCAGATTGTGCGGTTGCAGCAACAGATCCGAAAGGTAGCGGTCACCGATGCGCCGGTGCTCATCGGCGGAGAAAGTGGCAGTGGCAAGGAACTCGCCGCGCGTGCCATTCACCAATATTCCCGGCGCGCTGCTGGCCCGTTCGTCGCCGTTAATTGCGGCGCCATTGCGCCGTCGCTTATTCATTCGGAACTGTTTGGGCATGAACGCGGCTCCTTCTCCGGCGCGACGGCAGGCAAGCTTGGATTGATCGAAGCGGCCAGCGGTGGGACCATCTTCCTGGACGAGATCGCCGAACTTCCACTTGAACTGCAGACCAACCTGTTGCGTTTCCTGCAGGAACGCACTATTCATCGTGTAGGTTCCACGCGCAGCCTGCAAATCGATGTTCGGGTGGTTGCGGCCTCGCACGTGGATCTGGCGGAGGCGGTGGCGGCGGGTCGGTTTCGCGAAGATCTGTTTTATCGCCTCAATGTGCTGGCCCTTGTGGTGCCGTCCCTGCGGGAACGCCTGTCCGATGTGCCCGTGATAGCGCAGCATTTTCTTCAGTCCTGCATGGCCGACAAGCACCGGCTGCGAGTGGAGGGCTTCAGTCGGGAGGCGATGGCGGCCATGATGTCTCACCGCTGGCCGGGCAATGTGCGCGAGTTGTACAACCGGGTGCAACGCGCCGTGGTCATGAGCGACGAGCGCTTGATTACTCCGGCCGACCTGGGCCTGTCCGTGGCGTGCAACCCTCTCGGCATCGGACTGGATGCGGTGCGCACGCTGGCAGAACGCGATGCGATTTCGCTAGCCCTCGGACGGGTTGGCCACAACGTCACCCACGCGGCGCGAGAACTCGGCGTTTCCCGTATGACAATGTACCGACTGATGGACAAACACGGTCTCGCGCTGGGTGCCGGGTGAGGGGCGATGCGCCCATTTAGACGCCCGCCCGAGCCTCTTGGCCACAATAGCAAAAAACCCGCAGAGCAAGCGCTCGTGCGGGTTTTTGCAATGTTTGGTGGTGATAGGTGGACTTGAACCACCGACATCAGCATTATGAATGCTGCGCTCTAACCAACTGAGCTATATCACCTTGCGACCGGTATTATAGCGATTTGACGGCCGTCTTTGTCAGCGGTGGGCGAATGTGGGCTTGCGCTTGTTTAGGAAGGCATCCATGCCTTCTTTTTGATCGCTGGTGGCGAATAGCGAATGAAACAAACGTCGTTCGAACATCACGCCATCGCTGAGCCCGCTCTCGAACGCCCGGTTAACGGCTTCCTTGGCAGCCATCACGCTGGGCTGCCCGAAGCTGCAAATAGTCAAGGCCGCGCCCATTGCTTCGTCCATCAATTTGTCGAGCGCCACCACTCGACTCACCAGACCCGCGCGTTCCGCTTCTACGGCATCCATCATTCGGCCCGTCAGGGCCATTTCCATGGCCTTGGCTTTGCCGACAGCGCGCGGCAGGCGTTGCGTCCCGCCGGCGCCGGGAATGATGCCGATCTTGATTTCGGGTTGACCGAATTTTGCGTTGTCCGCGGCAATGATGAAGTCGCACATCATCGCCAACTCGCAGCCGCCGCCCAGTGCAAAACCACTGACGGCTGCAATCACGGGTTTCCGAATGCCGCGAATTTGTTCCCAGTTGCGGGTGATGAAGTCGTTGCCGTAGACATCGGCAAAGTCGAGCTTTGCCATGGCGGCAATGTCGGCCCCCGCTGCAAATGCTTTTTCGCTGCCGGTAAGAATGATGCAGCCCACGCTGTCGTCGGCGTCAAAGCCTTTTAGCGCGCTGCCCAGTTCATCCATCAGCTGGTCATTCAGCGCATTCAGCTGCTTGGGCCGGTTTAAGGTCACGATGCCCACTTGGCGCGAATCCGGGCCTTCGGTGCGGGTCAAAATCATTTCGTAGTTCATGGGGACTCTTTTCTTTTGTAGTGAGGGATGAATTCAGTCTTTGGGCGACAGCCACTCGTTCACCAGGGCGGCATCTTGCACCGCCAGGCGCCACGTCGTAAGGGCGGGCGGCAGCGTCAACTCGAGCCGCAGCAGGCGTTTGTCGCGCGACACCAAAGCAATCACTTTTTTGGCTGACCCTGCGTACAGCAAGAGGTCGTCGAGACGGCTCATGCGCCAGCCAGCCACTTGGCCCGCTTGAGGGGTGGCCTTTGTTGGCGCGCGCCCGGCAGGCTCAAGTCCCAGCCATTCATCGCCGGCCGAAAAGCCTGCGCGCTCGGCAAGACCGCCGCGAAGTACGGTTTGCACCTGCACGCCCTGGCTTTCGCTGACGCGCAGGCCCAGCCGTTGAGCCATCTGCGCGGGATCTTCAAACACGGCGACTCCCTGCGCCTGCAACAGCGCCTTGAGCGGAAGCTCGTCCAGGCCATGCACCCAGCGCGCCAGTTCAGGCGCAAACGAGCGGCCGCCGAGTGACTTGATCGCTTCTGCAAAGTCAGCTTCGCGCATGGGACCGGCCTTGCAGCTCAGCCAGAGTGCGCGCATTACATCGTCCAGCGTCTTGCCATGAGCAGCACGGCCCTCCTTGCGCAGCGTCAGGTCAAAGCACAAGGCCACCAACGCGCCCTTGGCGTAATAGTTCACCGTCGCATTGGGCGTGTTTTCATCCGGGCGGTAATATTTCACCCAGGCGTCGAAGCTGGCCTGCGCTACTGATTGGACCAGCCGTCCCGGCGTTTGCATAACCTGATTGATGGTTTTGTTAAGCAGTCGCAAATAAGCCGCGTTGTCCAGCAAGCCGGCGCGGCGCAGCAGCAGGTCGTCGTAATAACTCGTGAACCCTTCAAAAAACCACAACAGTTCGGTGTAATTCTCGCGCCCATACTGGTAGCTTTGAAATTCTGAAGGGCGCAGCCGCTTGACGTTCCAGGTGTGGAAATATTCATGACCGATCAAACCCCGCAGCGTGGTGTAGCCCTCGGTTGCTTTGGATTCGCCCACACGCGGCAGGTCCTTGCGCGTGCAGATCAGTGCCGTCGAGTTGCGGTGCTCCAGCCCCCCATAACTTTCGTCCACGGCATTGAGCATGAATAAATAATTTTTAAAGAGGGGTTTTTTGTTCCCATGCCAGAACCTGATTTCGGTTTCGCAAATAGTCTGGGCATCGGCCAGCAGCCGAGCACCGTCGAATGTGGAGGCTGCACCAGCTACAACAAAGCGGTGAGGTACCCCCCGAGTGGTAAAGGTGCCGCTCCAGAATGGACCCATCTCTACCGGGCAATCAACGAGTTCGTCATAACTGGCGGCCCTGTAAGTACCGAATCCCTGCTTGTTGATTTTCTGAGCAGTCAATCCGGTGGCCACCGACCATGCGCTCAGTCCGCTGGCGGCTTTGGGCACCGGAAGTTCAAGCACATGCGGCGACGACTCCTGGCCTTCCACCTTGAGGCATAAGCTGGTGCCGTTGAAAAAGCCGCGGTGGGCATTCAGCCATGCGGTGCGCACGGAGTTGTCGTGGGCATAGACGTCGTAGCTCAACACCAGCGGTTTGGCGGGCGAACACTGGATTTGCCAGCTGCATTTATCGAGCTGCACCAAAGGAACGGTTGTGCGGGCGCCTTGGTGGGCTTGCAAGCCTTGCAGGTTTTTTGAAAATTCACGGACCAGGTAGCTGCCCGGTATCCACACTGGTAGCGAGACCCGCTGAAGCGCCGACGGTTGCTCAATGGTCAGGGTGACGCGAAACAAATGGGCATTCAGCCCGCCGATTTCCACGCGACAGTGAATAAGGGCGTTGGTGTTTTGTTGGGAGACAGGCATGTTGGATCAAGAATACTCCAGGTTCGCCGCAGCTGCCCCCGAAGCCGGGCAGTCTGGTGGCCGCGAAAGGCCGGGGTAAGGCTGTAAAAAAGGAGCAAAGAGTATCCGCGCAGTCGGGGCTAGGCGGCTAATGAAAGAGTAACCTGCCAGCCACGCGGTGCTACGGCGCTTTGGCGCTCGTCAGCAGCTTCTCCACCTGTTGGGCGCTAATGGCGCCTGGCACGCGTGAACCGTCGACGAAAAAAACCGTCGGTGTGCCAGAGATTTTGTGTTTCTTGCTGAAGTCCAGGTTGCGCTCCAGCGCCGCCGTGTCGCAGCTGGCCTTGGCGGCCGTCTGGTCGCGAATCATCCAGTCGAGCCAAGCCTTGCCCTGGTCTTTGGCGCACCAGATATTTTTGGCCTTGTCAACGGAGTCGGGGCTCAGGATGGGAATAAGAAACGTGTGAATGGTCACGTCATTGACTTTTTCCAGGTCATGTTCGAAGCGCTTGCAATAAGTGCAGTTGGGATCTTCAAAGACGGCCAACTTGCGTTTGCCATTGCCGTGAACCACGGTGAACGCATCTTTAAATGGCAGGGCGTTAAAGTCGATTGCATTGAGTTTTTCAACCCGTTCTTCGGTCAGGTTGCGTTTGGCCCGGGTGTCGATCAGGTTGCCTTGCAATAGAAAGTTGCCTTTGGCATCGGTGTAAAAAATATCGTTGTCGTTGACGCGAATTTCATACAGACCGTTCATCGGTGTTTTGCTAACCTCATTGATTTTGGAAAAGCTAGGCAGCCTTTCCGCCAGGTTCTTGCGTATCACCGCTTCTTGCGCAAACGCGGAACTCAAGCTGCACGCCAGCATGCCGAGCACTGCGATCAATTTCACTAATTTCATTTTTATTCCTGGTTTTTCAAAAATTCGGTCCAACAATTCATCGCCCTGCAGCCTGCCGCGCCACCCAGCGCTTGAGAAGAGCACTGCTTGCAAACCCTTTCATGCCCCAGTTGCGCAACGCTGGCCATGGGCCATTGGTCAGTGCAAAGAGGCCATGCAATCCGTCGGTCACCGCGCTCATGGTCGTCACGTCAACCTTACGCGATCTTTCGTAGCGACGCAGCAGCTTTTCATCGCCTAGTCCACGCCAGTATTCACGCTGCGCGATCACCTTTGCGAGCGAGGCCGCATCGGCCAGACCCAGATTCAAGCCCTGCCCGGAGAGCGGGTGCACGGTGTGCGCCGCATCCCCGGCCAGTGCCCAACCCGGCCCTACCCAATGATCGGCATTGCTCAGTGCAAGAGGCCAGCAAACGCGCTCAGTGGTCAAACGCATGGCGCCCACTTGCGCGCTGACTTCCTCGCCATAAACCGCTTGCAAGGCGGCGCAAAATTCTTCTGGGGCCATCTTCTGGAGCGCGTCGGCCCGTTCCACGGAGACCGACCAGACCAGCGCCACAGCGTTCCCGGCGACTCCGGACAAAGGCAAAAGTGCCAGTATCTCGCCGTTGGAGAACCATTGGCGGGCGATACCCCGGTGGGGTAGGTCGGATTCAAGCCGCGCGGCGATGGCTTTTTGGAAGTAGGGTTTGACGGTCCAGTGCGCGCCAAATTCATCGCGACTGCTGCTTTTTTTGCCTTCGCAAATGACGTTAAGTGCGGCTTCGACCGGGGTCTCCACGATTTCAATCTGTGGTTGGTAACGAACTGCCTGGATCAATTGCTGCTCAAGCGCCGGCACATCCACAATCCAGGCCAACGCCGCTTGTTCCACGCTTTGCGCGGTGAAATCAAGCCTGCCGCCGTCGTCGCCCCAGACTTGCATTTCCAGCACCGGGGTAGAAAGAGGTTCGGCGGGCCAGACGCGCAAGGGTTCCAGCACCCCCCGGGAAGCGCTGTTCAGCGCATACGCCCGCACATCGGCAGTGCTCTGCCCGGCTTGGGGGTCGGAAGTTCGGCTGACCAGTGCCACGTGCAAGCGCTCGCGCGCCAGGAGCAACGCCAGCGTGCGGCCGACGACACCGTCGCCGCGAATACAAACGTCAAAGGATTTAGACATGCATCATTTTAGGAGGCAGTGCAGAATTGGTGTTTAAGCAGGCCTTTCGTGGTTGTTTGGCCAAGCCGCATAGCCATCCCTGCATTCACTACTGTGATCACAAGGACTTGAATCAAGTGAGCGATTCATTGAACGACACGTTGACGGGCGCCAGCCGGAATCCGCCCTGGGACCTTGCTGCGGTGATTTCGCAGTTGGTGATCTACCCGGTAAAGTCCTGTGCCGGGGTGCAACGACAACAGGCGCTCCTGACCAAAACGGGGCTGGAGTTTGACCGCACCTGGATGGTGGTAGACGCGCAAGGAGAGTTCCTTACACAGCGCACGCTACCACGCATGGCGCTTATCCAGCCCCAGCTAAAGCGCTATGAGATGGTGCTGAGTGCCCCTGGAATGCGTGCGTTGCACGTCGCGCTGGAGGGGGTTGAAAGCCGGGTGCGTGTGTCCCTTTGGAAAGACGAGTTTCTGGCGCACGACATGGGCCCGATTGCTGCACGATGGTTTACGGACTTTCTCGGCGTTGCCGCGCGCCTGGTGCGTTTTGACCCGGAACATAAACGAATCAGTAGTCTGCAATGGACTGGCGGCATTCAGGCGCTCAACCAGTTCAACGATGGCTACTCCGTGCTGGTTATCGGCCAAGCCTCGCTCGACCACCTCAATGAAAGGCTGGCCGTTGAAGGCGCTGCGCCGGTGGTTATGGCGCGTTTTCGGCCCAACATCGTGCTTGGCCCTGCGGCTACAGGCTACAAACTGGCGCCGCACGATGAAGACTGGCTTGAGCTGTTGCAAATATCCACGGGGCAGGGCGTGGCGCAGCTGAAACCGGTCAAGCCCTGCTCGCGCTGTCCGATTCCCAATATTGACCCAGCGTCCGCTATCAGTAGTCCGGAAGTCGGCGACATGCTGCAACGCTACCGTCAGGATCCGCGCGTCGATGGGGCAGTCACTTTTGGCATGAATGCGATCGTGCTTCGCGGTATGGATTACATGCTGAAGGTCGGCCAAGACGTTGGTGCCAACTACCGATTTGAATAGCCTGCGGCCTTGTCCGCTGAGTATCGAATACACTTCTTACCCTGTTTTTGAAGGTTTCTCATGAGTTTGAAGTGCGGCATCGTTGGCTTGCCTAACGTCGGAAAATCCACCCTGTTTAATGCGCTGACCAAAGCGGGCATCGCGGCGGAAAACTATCCTTTTTGTACCATTGAGCCCAATGTCGGCATCGTGGAAGTCCCCGACGCGCGTCTGGATGCACTTTCAGCCATCGTCAACCCGCAAAAAGTTCAGCGTGCGATCGTCGAGTTCGTGGACATTGCCGGCCTGGTGGCGGGCGCCAGTACAGGCGAGGGTCTGGGCAACAAGTTTTTGGCCCACATCCGCGAAACCGATGCCATTGTCAATGTAGTGCGCTGCTTTGAAGATGACAATGTGATTCACGTCGCCGGGAAGGTGGACCCGCTATCCGACATTGAAGTGATCCAGACCGAGCTTTGTCTGGCTGACCTGGCGGCAGTCGAAAAAGCCTTGCACCGGGTGACCAAAACGGCCCGCTCGGGGGACAAGGAAGCGATCAAGCTTGTGGCAATTTTGGAGAAGTGCCAGGCCGCGCTGAATGAAGCCAAGCCAGTGCGTACGCTGAATTTCAGCAAGGAAGAGCAGCCGCTGCTGCAACAGTTTTTCCTGATCACCGCCAAGCCCGCCATGTTTGTTGGCAATGTGGCTGAAGACGGATTTGAGAACAATCCTTTTCTGGACAAGCTGCGCGATTACGCGGCCAGCCAGAATGCGCCCGTGGTGGCTATTTGCGCCAAGATAGAAGCCGAGATGGCCGACATGAGCGATGAAGACAAGGCCATGTTCCTGTCGGAAATCGGGCAGGAAGAGCCGGGCCTGAATCGACTCATTCGCGCTGCCTACAAACTGCTCGGACTGCAAACCTACTTCACGGCAGGGGTGAAGGAAGTGCGTGCCTGGACCATCCATGTAGGCGATACCGGTCCGCAAGCCGCAGGCGTTATCCACACGGATTTTGAGAAGGGCTACATTCGGGCCCAGACCATCGCCTTTCAGGATTTCATCGCCTTCAAGGGGGAGCAGGGTGCTAAAGACGCGGGAAAGATGCGCAGTGAAGGTAAGGAATACGTCGTCAAGGACGGCGATGTCATGAACTTCCTGTTTAGCGCCTAAGCGGGCTACGCAGCGCGAATCCTGGTGCGGGTATTTTTCAAGAAGATTGGCTTTCAGTCCGGCACGTGTGGGTGCTGACAGCGCTTAATTCAATAGCCGCCAGGGCTTTCCATTTCACCCGGACTCACCAGGACCACTGCTGCCATGACCGAACCGGTACGACTCGCCAAACGCCTCGCCGAGATGCAAGCCTGCTCTCGCCGAGAGGCTGAACAGTACATCGAATGCGGCTGGGTCACTGTCGATGGGGTGGTCGTGGAAGAGCCGCAATTCCGGGTCCAGAATCAAACGATTGCGCTGTCCGCGGATGCCAGCCTGCTGGCGCTGACGCCCGTGACCCTGTTGCTGCACAAGCCGGCGGCCTGCGAAGCGGGTCTGGGCGGTGCCGTGGGAGGCAACGCTCTTTCGGCCGCTCAATTGTTGTCTCCGGCGACACAGTCACCCGACGATCGCTCAGGCATTCGGCCTCTGAAAAAGCATTTTTCCGCCTGCGAACTCGCGACCCCTTTGGCTTTTGCGGCCAGCGGCTTGGTGGTGTTTACGCAAGACTGGCGCGTGTTGCGCAAGCTACGGGAAGATGCCCGGGTGCTGGAGCATGAGGTACTTGTCGAGGTCACGGGCGAGATTGCACCCGGTGGCCTGGAGCGTCTCAACCGCATCGACCACGGCTTTACTTTTAAAGGCGCGTTGTTGCCTTCGGCCAAGGTGAGCTGGCAGAGTGAGGCGCGGCTGCGCTTTGCTTTGAAAGGCGAAATGCCGGGGCAGATCGCATACATGTGCGAAAGCGTGGGGCTGAAGGTGCAGGCCATGAAGCGTCTTCGTGTGGGTCGTATCCCTCTGAAACCGCTGCAACCAGGCCAATGGCGTTATTTGCTGGCGCACGAACGATTCTGATCAGCCCGCTTGCCTTCCTCGGTTTTGCAGTCTTAGACGCGTTTACTTTCTTTCCTCGGAATTGACGTTATTGCCAGTTTGGCAATTAATTGTTAGTTTTGTATCAGTTTGCTATTAGTCGAGTACATTGGACGCTTGTCATCCAACCGACCAAACGTCAAGCTTATGGAAAAACTGAACTCACCGCTGATGACATCCTTACAGCAACACGAGGCAGCCAAATCGCTTGACGAAGCATTTCACTCGCAATTGGCCAAGATGAACTTGGGTACATCACCGATTTCTCTGGCCTTGGCTTATGCAGACTGGGCTCTCCATCTGGCCGCATCACCAGGCCGGCAGATGCTGCTGGCGCAGGGTGCGACGGCACTGTTGCAGCAAACCCTGAAAAGCCCATGGCAACGTGTGCCCGCCGGCGATGCCAAGGCTACGCCCGTGAGCGAAACGGACCCCCGATTCAGCGATTCAAGCTGGAGCCAGTGGCCGTTCAATACTTTGAAGGAACGTTTTAAGGTCAGTGAGGTCTGGTGGAATGAAGCTACCCAGGTAGACGGCGTGTCCACGCATCACCACAACATCGTGGATTTTTTCACGCGCCAGTGGCTTGATGCCCTGTCGCCGTCCAACTGGATGGTCACTAATCCCGAGGTGCTTCAGAAAGGGCGTGAGTCGCAAGGCCAAAGCTGGCTTAAGGGCTACCAAAGCTATGCCGAAGATCTGGCGGGTTACCACGATAGCCACTCCCCCATCGACTCCGGCGCCCTTAGGCCGCTGGCGTACGAGGTCGGCAAGGAGGTGGCCGTGACCCCGGGAAAGGTCGTATTCCGCAACCACCTGATCGAACTGATCCAGTACACGCCAACCACGGCAAAAGTCTACCCCGAGCCCTTGCTGATCGTGCCGTCGTGCATCATGAAGTACTACATTCTGGACTTGTCGCCACACAACTCCATGGTGCGCTATCTCGTGAGTCAGGGGCACACGGTATTCATGATTTCCTGGCGCAATCCGGATGCTACCGACCGTGCCCTCAGCATGCAAGACTATTTGCACATGGGCGTGATGCAGGCTATGGCCGCAGTGAAATTGCGAACCGGTGCGCCGCGGATTCATTCCATCGGTTACTGCCTGGGCGGCACCCTGCTGGCAATCGTGGTGGCTGCGCTGGGCCGAACCGATCCGAAGGTTGGGCCTGAGAACGCAGTCGGTCCGGAAGACTTGCCCGAACTGGCTACCGTGACGCTGCTGGCGGCGCAGACCGATTTCAGCGAACCGGGTGAACTGGGCGTCTTCATTGACGACGACCAGCTTCAGACGCTGCGCGAGGAAATGGCTCGCACGGGCTACTTTTCCGGGCGGCAGATGGCCGCATCGTTTCAGTTTCTCCATTCGCGTGACCTGATCTGGTCGCGAAACACCCGCCGTTACCTACTGGGTCAGGACGAGGTGGGGAATGACCTGATGAGCTGGAATGCCGACGTCACACGCTTGCCGGAACAAATGCACGCGCAATCCCTGTCGTCGCTGTTTCTCAATAATGCGCTGGCCTCTGGCCACTTCCGCGTCGATGGCGTTGGCGCTGTGGCGCTGATGGACATCAAAGCGCCAATGCTGGTGGTTGGCACTGTGCGCGACCATGTCTCGCCTTGGCAATCGGTCTACAAGCTCCATTTGCTGACCGACACCCACATGACCTTCGTTTTGGCTGCGGGGGGTCACAACGCGGGCATAGTGTCTGAACCCGGACACCCCCACCGCAGCTACCAAATGGACAGCGTGGAGAAAGACCATGGCTGGACCCCGCCCGACGAATGGGTGGCCAAGGCGAAGTTGCACGAGGGATCGTGGTGGGAAGCAATGCACACCTGGCTGCACGATCGGTCGGGCGCAAAGGTGTCGCCCCCTGTCATCAAACGAGCCAGTGTGGTGGGCGAGGCTCCCGGCGAGTATGTGATGGTGCGCTATGCCGACTGATGCGACGCCCGAGGCGAGTCCCCAAACCCGGCGTTTGTACCGAATGGAGTCGTCGATTGAAGAGCTTAACGCGCGCATTGCTCGTTTGGCGATCGCGTTAGGCGTGTCGCTGAAGAATGAAAACGAGCTAGCCCGCGTGATGAGTCCGCTGCAGAATCAGGCCGCGCCGCAGGAGTTCCAAAGTACGCCGGACCGGCGCTTGGCCTGCAAGTGGACCGAGCTGCGCGGCCTGCTGGTATTGCGCTATGGCGTTGAAAAGAGCTACGTGGATCAAGTCGGCGTCACGGTGACGCGCGAGCTGCTGGTCGAGGCCGAAGCGCAAATGGTGCGTGAGGGTTTTCAGCCTGGAGCAGACGGCATCGACCTGCGCCGTCTATTCGACCAACGCTGACACCTCCCCCGTCAAGCGGTTGGCCTGTAGCGACAGGCGCACCCGCCGACACCTGTTCCTATTCTTTGAGTTGATTCCATGACCCCCCCTCTCCTTCCCTTCAGCCTGGCTGGCAAAAAAGGCCTTATCTTGGGTCTGGCCAACGAGCACAGTATCGCTTGGGGTTGCGCCCAGATGGCGCAACAGCAGGGCGCCGAAGTGGTGGTTTCATGTCTGAACGAAAAAGCCCTGCCATTTGTCGCGCCACTGACCACGTCGGTCGGCATCGACCTGAAGCCCTGCGACGTCGAGCGGCCTGGGGAACTGCAGGCGCTGGTGGACCACGCCGTGGCGCGGCTAGGACGGCTGGATTTTGTCGTGCACTCGATCGCTTGGGCACCGCTGGAAGACCTGCACGGGCAGGTGATCAACAGCTCCAGTACCGGTTTTGCCCGGGCCATGGAAGTGTCCTGCCACTCGTTTGCCACGCTGGCCAAACTGTGCGCCCCGCACATGCCTGACGGTGGCAGCTTGCTGACCATGACCTATTTGGGCGCTGACGAAGCGGTGCCGCACTACGGTCTCATGGGGCCTGTGAAGGCGGCGCTGGAATCGCTGGTGCGCTACATGTCGCTGGAACTGGGGCCGCAGCGTATCCGCGTGCATGCGGTGTCGCCCGGGCCCATCATGACCCGCGCCGCGTCGGGCATTCCTTCGTTTGATGAGCTTTTGAACGGTGCCATCCGCAAGGCTCCGTTAGGCCGGCTGGTCACGCTGGAAGAAATTGCCCAGCTCTGCACCTTTTTGTGTACCGACGCCTCATCGGGAATGACCGGGCAGACCATCTATGTCGATGCTGGTTGCCACGCCATGGCCTGAGCTTTTCGCCCTTTCACACTACCTGCCGCCAAAGAAGAAGAATGCCATGAACATGACCTCGCCCCCTGAGTGGATTGAAAACATCACCTATGACGAAATTTCCCTGGGCCAAAGCGCCCGATTGCTTCGCACGCTGACCCTGGCCGACATCCAGGCCTTTGCCGCTGTCTCAGGAGACACCAATCCGGCCCATCTGAACCCTCAATATGCCAATGGGACGCTGTTCCATGGCGTCATTGCGCATGGCCTGTGGGGGGGCTCGCTGATCTCGGCGCTACTGGGCACGCAGTTTCCCGGGCCTGGCACCATTTATTTAGAGCAGGTGTTGCACTTCACCAAGCCGGTTCGCATTGGCGACACGCTGACTGTGACGGTAACCGTAATCCGCAAGGATGATTCCGCGAAGCAGGTCGAATTGGACTGTCAGGTAGTCAACCAAAAAGGCGAGCGGGTTCTCAACGGTACGGCGCGCGTTCTGGCACCGACGTTAAAGATACGCTTGCCAAAGATTAACGCCCCGCAAATTCAGTTGTTCGACCCCGAGGCGCGCTTCAAGGAACTCCTGTCCCTCGGCGACGGCATGCCAGCGGTACGGTGCGCCGTGGTCCACCCCTGCGATGTTGAATCGCTGAGTGGGGCCATGGACTCGGCACGTCACGGCTTGATCGTGCCGGTGCTCATCGGTCCAGAGGTCCGCCTTCGTCATCTGGCCGAAGAAGCGGGCATTGATCTGACCGGGATCGAAATCATTTCGGTGCCGCATAGTCACGCGTCAGCGGAGAAGGCTGCCGACCTGGCCGCCGCTGGCGAGGTGGAGCTGCTGATGAAAGGCAGCTTGCACACCGACGAGCTGATCCACGCGGTGCTGGCTCGACCGGCGCTGCACACCGGTCGACGGATGTCGCATGTTTTCCGCTTCGATGTGCCGCTTTACCCCAAGCCGCTGCTGATCACCGATGCTGCGCTGAACATTCACCCCAGCTTGCAGGAAAAGGTGGACATCATTCAAAACGCCATCGACTTCGCCCGCATCATGGGCATTGGCTGTCCTAAAGTGGCTATTTTGTCGGCGGTGGAAACGGTCAATCCCAACATCCCGTCCACGCTGGATGCCGCTGCGCTGTGCAAAATGGCCGATCGGGGCCAGATCACGGGCGGCGTACTGGATGGTCCGCTCGCATTTGACAATGCGGTGTCGGCCCATGCCGCGCAGATCAAGCATATTTCCTCAGCCGTGGCGGGGGATGCAGACATTTTGGTCGTGCCTGATTTGGAAAGTGGCAACATGCTGGCCAAACAGCTGGAATACCTGGCCGGGGCCACTGGTTCGGGCCTGGTGCTTGGCGCGCGGGTACCGATTGCACTGACCAGCCGTGCCGATGGTCCCATGAGCCGCGTAGCCTCGGCCCTGTTGGCCCAGCTGGCGGCCTACAACGCCCGCGGTGATGCCACGCACCAAGCCTGGAAGGCCAGCGTCTGAGGACGGAGCACACGGATATGGCCATTCTTGCCGTCAACGCGGGCTCGTCTACGCTCAAATTCTCCCTTCATCCGCTGAAAGCCAGCCAAGTGCAGCCCAGCTTGCTGGCCGGCAAGATCCAGGGGTTGGAGCCTGGGGGCATGCCCGAGATCGGTTGGTCCTGTCAAGGGAAGGCGCAGTGTCGCGCGCTGGATGTCACGGCTGACGACCCCTTCCACCAAGCTCTCCTGAGTCTGCGCGATCTGCTAACCACCGAGGCGGACGTGCCGCCGATTGAGGCGGTGGCCCACCGCGTAGTGCATGGCGGCCGGGCGTTTCGTGCCAGCGTCATCGTGACCGACGACATATTGTCCCAGTTGACTCGCCTGAATTCACTGGCACCGCTGCACCAGCCGCACAACCTGGAGGGCATTCGCGCCTTCCAGAAAGCCTTTCCACAGCTGCCGCAGGTGGCGTGTTTCGACACCGCCTTTCACGCCAGTTTGCCGGAGGTGGACTACGCTTTTGCGCTGCCGCCGGCGCTGGCGGAACAAGGTGTGCGGCGCTATGGTTTTCATGGTCTGTCGTACCAGTACATCATGAACACCCTGCAGCAGCGCACGCCGCAGGCTGACGGCCGGGTGCTGATGGCCCACTTGGGCAACGGCGCCAGCCTGTGCGCGGCCCGCGACGGACTCAGCCGTGCCACGACCATGGGCTTTTCCGCGCTGGACGGCTTGATGATGGGCACGCGCAGCGGTTCACTGGATGCGGGCGTGCTGCTCTACCTTATGGAGCAGGGCTGGGACCATGACCGACTGCAAACGCTGCTGTACCGGCAGAGCGGTTTGCTAGGGGTCTCTGGCATCTCGGCCGACATGCGCCGCCTGCGCGCCGACGGCAGCGAAAGGGCCCGTAAGGCGATTGACCAGTTCACCCACCGCGTGGTGCGTGAATCGGGGGCGCTGACGGCTTGCCTGGGGGGGCTGGACGTGTTGGCCTTCAGCGGCGGCATCGGCGAACATGACGCCGTGCTGCGCGCCCAAGTCTGCGCCGGTCTGGGCTATTTGGGGGTGCAACTGGGCGAATCGCTCAATCAGCAGGCTACCGGTGAAACCATTATGGCCATCCATGCCGTCACCAGTCCGGTGCAAGTGTGGGTTGTGCCCACCGACGAAGGCAGTGTGGCCGCGCGCGAAGCGGCTCAGCTCATCGCTCGGGGCTAAGACGGCGGTTCTGATTTTGGCGTAGAGCGCGTATCGCTATGGGCGACGTGGTTGAGCGATTTAGCAGCGCTTGGGTGCAGAAGGCTCAGATGCCTGGAATCCCGGAAAATGCCCAGATCAAACTGCCTGTCATTAAAAAATAGCGCGCAAACTTGCCGATAGCCATGTAGGCCAGGCACGGCCAGAAGGGAAACTTGAGCCAGCCCGCGACCGCGCACAGAGGGTCTCCTACCAACGGCAGCCAGGCCAAAAGGCAGGCTTTCGGTCCCAGCTTTTCTAACCACCGGATGGCCCGGCTGTGGTGCGACGAATGCGCGTAGTTGTTCACCACCTGATGCGCGCCGTAACCCATCCACCAGTCCACTGCACCGCCCAGGGTATTGCCCGCAGTCGCCACCAGAATCGTCGGCCAAAACAGGTCGGGGTTGAGTTTGACCAGCCCGAACACCACAGGTTCAGAGGCCAGCGGCAACAAGGTCGCGGAAATAAAGGACACCACAAATACCGTGCTCAGGCCGAATTGCGGCAATGCCAGCCAGTGTAAAAGCTGGTGAATCCAGGCTTCCATATGTCTCCGAGCTAAAGTGCCAAAGTATAGGCAGCACGGAAAGGGCCAGCCTTGTCCCATGAGGAATGAGCCTGAGCCTGTTCCTTGGCTACCCTGCAGACCTCCGCAAAGTGATCGACACGACCAACGCCATTGAGTCGGTCAAGCTCAGTTTGACGAAAATCAGCAGGCCTCGAGGCTCGTTTTCAGCCGGCGCTGCGGTGTCCAAAAGTTCTATCTCGCACTAGACAACAGCCGCCGGACATGGACCCTGCCAAGACGCGACGGGAAGGCTGCCGTGAATCGATCTACCGTTCAGTTCGACGAGCGCGCGCCGAGCGCCTAATTCAAGCGCCGTCTACACAAAATTCGGGACACCCTGGCCGAATCAACTGTTCCGCATCAGCGTGCTCTTTCCAAACAGGCTTTCGATGAGGTCAATCGCGAGCTCGGCGGTCCCGTTGCGCAGATCCAATGCGGGGTTGATCTCCATAATATCCAGTGACGCCAGCCGCCCGGTATCGGCAATCATTTCCATGCACAGCTGGGCTTCGCGGTAGGTTGGGCCGCCCTTGACGGTCGTGCCCACGCCTGGCGCGAGTGCGGCATCCAGAAAGTCGACGTCAAAACTCACATGCAGATGCGTGTTTTCGTCCATACCGGAGAGCGCTGTTTCCATGGCACGTCGCATGCCCACTTCATCGATATAGCGCATGTCAAATATTTCCAGTCCGGCTTGTCTGACAAAGCGCTTTTCACCCTCGTCCACGCTACGGATCCCGATCTGACGAAGGGATGATGGCGGCATGGCAGGAACCATGCCGCCGATGCCAGTCAGCGCGTCAGGTCCGTGACCACACAGCACAGCTACCGGCATGCCGTGAATATTGCCAGTGGGCGTCAGGGTGTTAGTGTTGAAATCGGTGTGGGCATCAAGCCATAACACGCGTAATTTTTTGTTCGCCTGGCGGCAGTGGCGGGCTACGGCGCTGATGGATCCAATGGCCAGGCAGTGGTCACCGCCGAGCAGAATCGGCAGCGCGTTCTCGGTCAACGCCAAATGCACAGCCTCATGAACCGACCGGTTCCACGTCACCACTTCGGCCAGGTGCCTATAGCCGTTGACGGGTTCCTGCCACGGGTTGGCGGGCCCACTGAGGTTGCCGTAATCCGTCACGATGAGGCCGTGCGATTCAAGCGCAGCCTGCAGCCCGGCAACCCGCAATGCTTCGGGTCCCATGCGAGCGCCACGAATTCCCGCTCCGATGTCGGTCGGGGCCCCGATGAGCCGGATCGGTAGCGTCATGTCAAAGCTAATTCGATTGAAGAGTTTTTAAGGATCCCGTCGAACCCCTGGGCTGCCGCCTCGGAAGCGCAAGTTCCAGTGAGCAACCCAAAGAGGTTTTTTGCGTCGTCCAGATGAGGGATCAAGTCGATGCTCTGCGATCGGTTTTGCTGCCGTTGGAGCGTGTATAAATAGCGCAGGGCCGAGTAATCTGCGAGCGCAAAACCGACCGAGTCAAAAATAGTTACTTCTGCTGGCGACAGGCGGCCGGGCGCCGCGCCGCGCAGCACGTCCGCAAACTCGGTTACCGGGAAGTCGATCGGCAGTTGCTGGATCTCGCCCTCGACGCGAGACTGAGGTTGGTACTCTACAACCACACGCGCATCCGCGCGTCGAAGAATGTCCACGTGCAATTCGGTCTTGCCGGGGCAGTCACCGCCGACGGCATTCAAGTGCATGCCAGGCGAAATCATCTCTGGCGTCAGGATGACGGCATTGCGCTTGTCGGCAGTCAGTGTGGTCACAATGTCCGCGCCTTCTACCGCGTCAGCGACCGAGCCGCACAGCTTTACTTGCAGATTTTTTTCGCCCAGCGCGTGAAGGTTGCGTGCTAATTTTTCAGTGGCCCGGCCGTCCACGTCATACAGCCTGAACTCGCGCACGCCCAACATGTGGTGAAACGCGATAGCCTGAAATTCGCTTTGCGCGCCATTGCCAATCAATGCCATAACCCGGCTGTCCGTGCGTGCCATCCAGCGTGCTGCGAGCGCCGACATAGCCGCCGTGCGCAGAGCGGTGGTAACAGTCAGTTCAGACAGTAACAGTGGATAGCCGGTCTGAACATCCGCCAGCACGCCGAAAGCCGTCACGGTCAGCAGGCCGCGCGCGGTGTTTTTTGGGTGCCCGTTGACATACTTGAACGAATACAAATGACCGTCGCTGGTCGGCATCAGTTCTATCACACCCTCTGGGGAATAAATGGCATGGCGCGGCGACTTGTCAAATTCGCCCCAACGCCGGTAATCAGTTTCGATCTCCGCCGCCAGTCCTTCCATGAAGGGCGCTGGCCCCAATTGGCCGAGGATGCGCTGAATCCCTTGAATGCCGATGTACTCAACCATGGTGGCTCTCCCGAAGCTTTTGACTCTTTACGCCGTAGGCATTGCCAGTACAGGCAATCCAGACCTTTCACCATTGTCAGAAGTCTTGGCGTTAAACAAAAGGCAACTATTTGTGCAATTAATTAACTTAATTGTGCAATTCGTCAGATGCGATTGCCATTTCCTCAATAAAATCGGTTGATGGACGACACAGACCGCCAACTTATCTCTCTGCTACGCGACAACGGACGCACTTCGGTCGCAGCGCTGGCCAAGGTTTTGCGGGTGTCTCGGGGAACCGTGCAAAACCGCGTCGACAAGCTGGAGGCCGACGGCACCATCGTGGGCTACACCGTCCGGTTGAGGCCACAGGCCGAAGTCCACCAAATTCGGGCCTTGATGACCGTGGCGGTGCAGGGCAATCGCATCGATCATGTGTTGAGTGCACTGCGTGGGGACCCGGCCGTCAGCGCGCTCCACACCACCAATGGTCGTTGGGACATCGTGGCCGAAATACGCGCCGACACCCTGGAGGCGTTTGACCGCGTTCTTGGGCGCATCCGCCTGCTGGAAGGCATTGCCCGCACCGAGACCAGTCTGCTGCTGTCGACCAGTAAGCTGTAGGGCCTGCCACGCAGCAACGCCGGGCATTCCCCAGCCAGTAAACTTGAGGTATGAACTTGGCCCCTGCCCAATTGTCCGAGCACCTCAAACGGGGACTCAAAAGCCTCTATACCCTGCAAGGTGACGAGCCTTTGCTGCTGCAGGAGTTTGCCGATGCGCTGCGCGCTGCCGCGAGACAACATGGGTACACAGAACGCACGGTACACACCGTGTCGGGAGCGCATTTTGACTGGAGCGAGGTGCTCGCTAGCGGCGGCTCGTTGAGCCTGTTCGCCGACAAACAAATCGTTGAAATCCGGATTCCGAGTGGCAAGCCGGGCAAAGACGGTTCGGTAGCGTTGCAGCAGCTGGCTGAACGCGCCCAAAGGGATGACGCCACACTCACCTTGATCACGTTGCCCAAACTGGACAGCATGACGACTAAGGGGGCCTGGTTCGGCGCGCTCGACAGCTTTGGGGTGACGGTCAGGTTCGAGCCCATTGATCGCCGCGTCCTGCCGCAATGGATTGCGCAGCGCCTGCAGCGGCAAGGCCAGCGCGTGGCAGCGGGCGAGGAGGGTCAACGCACGCTGCAGTTTTTTGCCGATCGGGTCGAGGGCAACCTACTGGCCGCGCACCAGGAAATCCAGAAGCTGGGGCTGTTGTATCCGGCGGGCGAGGAGGGCGACGGCCAAGATGTGCTGAGTTTTGACCAGGTTGAAAACGCGGTACTCAATGTGGCGCGTTACGATGTATTCAAGCTCTCCGAAGCCGTGCTTGGCGGTCAGCCGGTGCGCGTGGCGCGCATGCTCGACGGCCTGCAGTCCGAAGGCGAATCCGAAGTGTTGGTGCACTGGGCGCTGGCCGAAGACATTCGTAGTTTGAAGCGCGTGAAAGACGCTCTTCAAGCCGGTCGGCCCATGCCGATGGCGCTGCGCGAAAATCGCGTCTGGGGCGCTAAAGAAAAATTATTTGAACGCGTGCTGCCCAATATCGATGACACCGCATTGGCCAACCTGTTGTATGCGGCGCACAAGGTGGACGGTATTGTCAAAGGACTGAAGCAGCCAGACTGGCCGGACGATGGATGGCAGGCGCTGCATCGCCTCGCGGGGCTGGTGTGTGCGCAATGCGCGACGCCGCGGCCCTGGGTGTCGCGAGTCGCAGCAGGCGGCGCAAAAGGCTAGTGATATGCGGCAAACCGCCTCCCTGTCCAAAAAACTGATTCGCATCGGCGCCAGCCTGCTGGTGGTCGCGTTGGCGTCTATCGGGTTGACCTTATGGGTGACCTGGCAGCTTGAAGGTGGCGCTGCGGCCGTCAATGAAGCGGGGCGCATGCGCATGCAGACTTGGCGACTCGCTAGCGCGGTGCAGGCGGGCGTGGCGCGCGCGGATCTAGAAGCTCTCGTGGCGCGATTCGATGCGAGCCTGGCCGTGTTGAAAGCAGGTGATCCTTTACGGCCACTGTTCGTACCCTGGGACCAGCAAGTTCATGATCGGTTTGCCGTCGTTGAGTCGTTGTGGAAGGGGCAACGCCAGCAATGGTTGGCAGAACCGGAACCGACCCCCCAAGCCTCGTTGCGGGCGGCCGGCGATTTCGTTGACGCTATCGACCGCCTCGTGCTCGCGATCGAGCAGCATCTGTCCCGGCTGACAGCGATCCTCAACTTGTTTCAATTCGCGATGATGGCGCTGGCGATCGGCGGGGCAGTGGTGATGCTTTATACCGGCCATCTGTACGTGATCAGCCCCCTTGGGCGGCTTCGGCAGGGACTGCGGAAGGTGGAGTCCGGGGAATTCGCGACACGTATCGAGGTCGACACCGAGGACGAGTTCGGCCAGGTCGCGTCCGGCTTTAACCGCATGGCCGCGACGCTCCAGTCGCTTTACAAAGGGCTGGAATCGCAGGTTGAGGCCAAGACGCGGCGTATTGAGGCGCAACGGGCGCGGCTTGAAGCACTTTACGAAGTCAGCGCCTTTCTGGCCCACGCCAACAGTATCGACGAGCTCGCGCGCGGATTTGCCCGCCGGGTGCGCACGGTCATGAAGGCGGATGCCGCGGCAGTCCGGTGGTGTGACGAGGCAAACCAGCGCTATCTGATGCTCGCCTCAGACTGTTTTCCGCAAGACATGAAGGAGGAGGAGCGCAGCCTGCTGGCCGGCGCCTGCGCCTGCGGCAACCTGCAGCCGGATGCCCGAACGCGCGTGATCCCAATCCTGAGCCATGACGAGGAACCCGTGCGCGGTTGTGCCAAAGCGGGGTATGAAAGCGTGGTGAGCGTGCCGATTCGGCTGCAACACCGTCTGCTGGGCGAGTTCAACCTGTTCTTCCGAAGCCCCGTCGTGCTGAGCATCGAGGAGACCGAACTACTGGACGCGCTGGCCAGTCACCTGGCCAGTGCTCTGGAAGGGTTGCGTGCCGCTGCGCTGGAGCGAGAGGCCGCGGTCGCCGAGGAGAGGGCTCTGCTGGCGCGCGAACTGCACGACTCGATTGCGCAGTCGCTGGTTTTTCTCAAAATTCAGGTGCAGTTGCTGCGGACCGCCGTTCAGCGCGGTCAAGCAGCGCAGATGCAGACGGCGCTCGACGAACTGGATACAGGACTGCGCGAGAGTATCGGCGACGTGCGCGAGCTACTGGTCCATTTTCGCACCCGTACCAACACCGACGACATCAAGCAGGCGCTGCAAGAAACGCTGCAAAAGTTCCAGCATCAAACGGGTCTGCCGACGTATCTGAAGATCCAGGGCGATGGTCTGCCGCTGCTCCCCGACGTGCAGGTTCAGGTGTTGCATGTGGTGCAGGAGGCGCTGTCCAATGTGCGAAAGCATTCCCGGGCTACGCAGGTCGATCTTGATGTGTTCAAGGGGGCGCACTGGCGCTTCGTAGTGCATGACAATGGTGTCGGTTTCGACCTGCATAGCGGCCATGGGGAATCCCATGTAGGCATGAAAATCATGCGCGAACGCGCCGAACGAATTGGCGCCGAGGTCGCCATCCTCTCCGACCCAGGTCAGGGAACGACGGTGACTTTGACGCTGCCGCCGCACCCGGTCACAGGCGGCGGATTGGCGACGGGACTGAATTTGGCACTCCCGCTCCAGGTCGTGCATGGAATTTGAGGAAAAGACACCATGAAACAGATTCAGCTGCTGGTGGTTGACGACCATCCCCTGTTCCGTCGGGGACTGATTGCATTGCTGTCACTCGACGAGCGCTTCAACGTGGCCTTCGAGGCTGGCGATATCGGCGAAGCCCTGCGTTGTATAGAACGCGGCAAGCCGGACCTGATTCTTCTGGACAACCACATGCCTGGCGTTCGCGGCGTGGACGGCATCGCGACCCTTAAGGAAGCCGCCCCGGACACCCGCATTTTGATGCTGACCGTGAGTGAGGACGAGGATGATCTGGCTGCGGCACTGCAGGCCGGTGCGGACGGGTATCTGCTCAAAACGGTGGAACTGGATCACCTGTCCGAATTAATCGTCAAGGTACTCGCAGGGGAGTCCGTGGTCAGCCCGGAAATGATGACCAAGCTGGTCACGGCCTTCCGCGCGAAAGCCCCGCCCGCTCCTTCAGGCGGCACTGCCGCGATCGAAACCGCCAGCCCGCGGGTCGAGCGGGTAGCGTATTCTCGCGATGGTTCGGCCCTCGATTTGCTGTCTGCACGTGAGCGCGAAGTGGTTACCTTGATCGCGCACGGCGACAGCAACAAAGCGATTGCGCGCAAGCTCGACATCGCCGAAACCACGGTCAAGATTCACGTCCAGCATATTCTTCGCAAGCTGCAACTGACCTCACGGGTTCAGGCCGCTGTTTATGCAGCCAGCCGGGAACTGGGTTGACGCCTGGCCGTAGGGCGTAGTCGCAGACGGAAGTCGACCGCTGCACTCAGTCGCGCGATCACGCGCCTTTAGAAGTAGCCAGTCTTCGTAGCGGGGCGCTACAGCGATAAAGCGTTTTCGTCGCGACCTAGTTCTTTAGAACTATGCCACCGAGGTCGCCCTAGTTCCTCTTTCGTTCCTGTTACGTCCCTAAGGGGGATATTCAAAACGCGCGAAAAAACTCACAGTCATGCCATGTCTTTGGAGAAAAAAATATGGCCTCTGAACTGAGTAATTCAAGAAAAGCATGGTCAGTGTTGATTGTTAGTACGCTGGCGTTCACCGTCTGCTTCATGGTCTGGATGATGTTTGGCGTCATCGGCATCCCAATCAAAAAGATGCTTAATCTCAACGCCACGCAATTCGGTTTGCTCACGGCGACACCGATACTGACAGGTTCGCTTATTCGCGTCCCGCTGGGCATCTGGACCGACAAGTACGGCGGGCGCATCGTCATGGCCGTTCTGATGGCTCTGACGGTGCCGGCAATTTGGGTTCTCAGCTACGCCACCGAATATTGGCATTTCATTGTGATCGGACTGTTCGTCGGTCTGGCTGGCGGCTCGTTCTCGGTGGGAACACCCTACGTGGCGCGTTGGTTTCCCAAGAAGAGCCAGGGTATGGCCATGGGTGTGTACGGCGCCGGCAACTCCGGGGCTGCGGTCAACAAATTTATAGCGCCGGTGTTACTGGTTGGTTTCGGCTGGGCCATGGTGCCGCAGGTGTATGCGGCCATCATGCTTGGCGCGCTGGTGCTATTTTGGCTGTTCAGCCAAAGTGACCCGGCGCACCTGGTGCCTAGCAACGTCAAGTTCATGGACCAACTCAAGACGCTGAAAGATCCCAAAGTACTCAAATACTGTCAGTTCTACAGCATTGTGTTCGGCGGGTACGTGGCGCTGTCACTGTGGATGGTGCAGTACTACGTGGGCGAGTATGGGCTGGACATTCGCGTCGCTGCGCTGTTGGCGGCCTGCTTCTCGCTGCCCGGTGGGGTATTGCGCGCAGTGGGCGGTGTGCTTTCCGATAAATACGGTGCGCACAGCGTCACCTGGTGGGTCCTCTGGGTGAGCTGGATCTGTCTGTTCCTGCTGTCGTATCCGCAGACCGACTTCACTATTTTCACGGCTAACGGACCCACCACTTTCCACCTCGGCTTGAACATGTACACCTTCACTGCGTTGATGGCCATTCTGGGTGTGGCCTTTGCGTTCGGTAAGGCCAGTGTCTTCAAATACATCAGCGACGATTATTCCCACAATATCGGTGCCATCAGCGGCGTCGTCGGGCTGGCGGGCGGATTGGGCGGCTTCGTGCTGCCGATCATGTTCGGTGCACTGATGGACCTGACAGGCATTCGCTCCAGCGCTTTCATGCTGATGTACGGCGTGGTCTGGGTCTCACTGATCTGGCTTTACTGGACAGAAGTGCGCCGCACTGAAGTCCTTGGTAAGAACGCGGTCGGCGCGCAGGCTTGAAACGGAACTCTTTGCAAAAAAAACATCATGAACACACAAAAAAATTCCAGTGTTGACATCACCGATTGGCGTCCCGAGGACGAGCAGTTCTGGGAAAGCACCGGCAAGCGCATTGCCTACCGCAATCTCTGGATTTCCGTGCCCAGCCTGTTGTGCGGCTTTGCCGTCTGGGGCATGTGGGGGATCATCACGGTACAGATGCTGAATCTGGGTTACCCGTTCACTCAAGCGGAGTTGTTCACGCTCGCCGCCATCGCCGGATTGGCGGGGGCCACCATGCGCATTCCCGCTTCCTTCCTGATCCGGCTGGCCGGTGGGCGCAACACCATCTTTCTGACCACGTCCATGCTGCTGGCACCCGCCATCGGTACGGGCATTGTGTTGCAGCACCCTGAATGGCCGCTGTGGACGTTTCAACTGATGGCGCTTTGGTCTGGCGTGGGCGGCGGCAACTTTGCCAGTTCCATGTCCAATATCAGCCCCTTCTTTCCAAAGCGCCTGCAGGGCACGGCGCTTGGCATTAACGCCGGGCTCGGCAACTTCGGCGTGACGGCCATGCAGGTCGTCATTCCACTGGTCATGACCGTGAGCGTTTTCGGCAGCTTCGGTGGCGAACCGATGATGCTGGTCAAAGACAGTGGCTGGATCTTCGGCAAGATCGCCGCCGGCACGCCGACCTGGATTCAAAACGCCGGTTTTGCCTGGCTGCTGTCACTGGTGCCCTTGTCGATCCTGTGTTTCTTCGGCCTGAACAATCTGACGACGGTGTCTCCCGCTATTGGTGGCACGATTCCAGCCTTTCTCAAGATCATCTGGCTGTACACCTTGTCGTTCGTGCCGGCGGGTATTGGGCTGTACCTGTACCTGCCCAAGCCCAGCGGACTGGGCCTGCTGAACATGTGGATTGCCATGCCGCTGATCATCGTCAGTACGCTGATGGTGCTGAAAGTCACGGCCTTTGGCCCGATGAAGGAAAGCGTCGCCAAGCAGTTCGCCATCTTTCGCAACAAGCACACCTGGTCGATGACGATTTTGTACATCGTCACCTTCGGCTCTTTCATTGGTTTCTCGATGGCTTTGCCGCTGTCGATGAAAGTGATCTTCGGCATCAGTCATGTGCCTGACGCGGCGGGGGTGATGCAGCACACCCTCAACAACCCGAACGCGCCGGCGGTGCTGGCGTATGCCTGGATCGGTCCCTTCGTGGGCGCGCTGATTCGACCTGTGGGGGGCTGGATTGCGGACAAGATCGGCGGCTCCATCGTGACGCAGATCATTTCTGCCATCATGGTCGCCGCCTCGGCAGCCGTGGGCTACGTCATGCTGCTGGCCTACAAGTCGGCGACTCCAGAGCACTATTTTCTGATGTTCATGGTGTTGTTCGTCGTACTGTTCGCAGCCAGCGGCATTGGCAATGGCTCGACCTTCCGCACGATCGGCGTCATTTTTGACCGCCAGCAAGCCGGTCCCGTGCTGGGCTGGACTTCGGCCATTGCCGCTTATGGCGCTTTCATTGCCCCGGTTGTGATTGGTGCCCAGATCAAGGCGGGCACGCCCGAGAACGCGATGTATGGCTTCGCCATCTTCTATGCCTTGTGCCTGGTGCTCAACTGGTGGTTCTACCTCCGCGCCGGGGCCGAGATTAAAAACCCTTGAAGCACTCTTCAACAAGCTGGTAACGGAGAATCAAATGAGTCATTTTCTTGATCGATTAAGCCACTTTTCCAGCCCGACGGAATCGTTTTCGGGCAGCCATGGAATCACCACGGCTGAAGACCGCACCTGGGAAGATGCCTACCGCAACCGCTGGGCGCACGACAAAATTGTGCGCAGCACGCACGGCGTGAATTGCACCGGCTCCTGCTCGTGGAAGATCTATGTCAAGGGCGGCATCGTGACCTGGGAAACCCAGCAGACCGATTACCCGCGCACGCGCTGGGACATGCCTAACCACGAACCGCGCGGTTGTGCCCGCGGCGCGAGCTATAGCTGGTACCTGTACAGTGCCAATCGCGTCAAATATCCGATGGTGCGCGGGCGCCTGCTGAAGCACTGGCGCGAAGCGCGCCAGACGCTGGCTCCGGTCGATGCGTGGGCGGCGATCGTTCAAGACGACGCCAAACGGCGCGACTATCAAAGCGTGCGCGGTCTCGGTGGTTTTGTGCGTTCGAGCTGGGACGAGGTTAACGAGATCATCGCCGCGTCGAATGTCTACACGATCAAAAAGCATGGTGCCGACCGCATCGTCGGCTTCTCGCCAATTCCGGCCATGTCGATGGTCAGTTATGCATCGGGCTCACGCTATTTGTCGCTGATCGGCGGCGTCAACTTGAGCTTTTACGACTGGTATTGCGACCTGCCTCCTTCAAGCCCGCAGGTTTGGGGTGAGCAGACCGACGTGCCGGAATCGGCCGATTGGTACAACTCCAGTTTTATCATCGCTTGGGGCTCGAACGTACCGCAGACGCGGACGCCCGATGCGCACTTCTTTACAGAAGTCCGTTACAAAGGCACCAAGACCGTCGCCATCACGCCTGATTATTCCGAGGTCGCGAAGCTCTCGGACCTGTGGCTGCATCCCAAGCAGGGCACCGATGCCGCGGTGGCGATGGCGATGGGCCATGTGATTTTGAAGGACTTCTATTTCGGCGGCAACGGGAGACCTCGCTCGGCCTATTTCGACGATTACGCGCGTCGCTACACCGACCTGCCGATGCTGGTGATGCTGAAGGAACACCAGCTGACGAACGGCGAGACGGTGATGGTCCCCGACCGCTACGTGCGCGCATCCGACTTCAACGGCAAGCTTGGCCAGGACAACAATCCAGAATGGAAAACCGTTGCATTCGATGCAAGTGGCAAGGTGGTGTTACCGCACGGCGCCATCGGTTTTCGTTGGGGCCCGGATGGCCGCGCCGATGCGGGACAGTGGAACCTTGAGGCCAAGGAAGCACGTCATGGCGGCGATGTGGCACTCAAGCTGTCGGTGATGGAAGGCGAAGCGCCGAGTCAGAACTGTGTACAAGTCGGTTTCCCATATTTTGGCGGCATTCATCACGAGCATTTTCCCAACAACGAGCAAGGCGATGTGCTGGTGCGCACGGTGCCGGTGCAGCGCATCGCCTTGGGTAAGGCGGGCGAGGAGCGTTCGGCCCTGGTGGCAACCGTTTTTGACCTGCAAGCCGCGCAATACGGTATTCCGCGTGGCTTGCCCGGTGAACTGGCCGCCGCCGATTTCAATGACAACACCCCTTACACGCCCGCTTGGCAGGAACAGATCACCGGCGTGCCGCGCGATCAGGTGATCACGGTCGCGCGCCAGTTCGCCGAAAACGCCGAAAAAACCGAAGGCCGATCGATGGTGATCATCGGTGCCGGCATGAATCACTGGTACCACAGTGACATGAACTACCGCAGTGTCATCAACATGTTGATGATGTGCGGATGCGTCGGCAAGAGCGGCGGTGGCTGGGCCCACTATGTGGGTCAGGAAAAGCTGCGTCCGCAGACCGGCTGGACCCCGCTTGCCTTCGCGCTCGACTGGATCCGCCCGCCGCGCCAGATGAACTCGACTAGCTTTTTCTACGCCCACACGGATCAGTGGCGCTATGAAAAGCTGGGCGTTGATGAAGTCTTGTCCCCGCTCGCGGACAAGAAACTCTACGGCGGCAGCATGATTGACTACAACGTGCGTGCAGAGCGCATGGGCTGGCTCCCATCAGCACCGCAATTGCAAACCAACCCGATGCAGGTGGTGCGCGACGCGCAAGCGCAGGGCCTGGATGCAAAAGACTATGTCGTCAAGTCGCTCAAGGACGGCTCGCTCAAGATGAGCTGCGAAGACCCGGATCATCCCGACAACTGGCCTCGCAACATGTTCGTATGGCGATCCAACATCATCGGATCGTCCGGCAAAGGCCATGAATATTTCTTGAAGCACCTGCTCGGAACCAGCAACGGGGTGCAAGGCAAAGATTTGGGCGCCGAGGAAGGCAAGCCCCAGGAAGTGGTCTGGCACGACAAGGCGCCCGAAGGCAAGCTTGATCTGCTGGTCACGCTGGACTTCCGCATGAGCACGACCTGCCTGTATTCCGACATCGTGCTGCCGACCGCAACGTGGTATGAGAAGAACGATCTGAACACCAGTGACATGCACCCCTTCATCCATCCGCTGTCGACTGCGGTGGATCCGGTGTGGCAATCAAAAAGCGACTGGGAAATCTACAAAGGGTTTGCGAAAAAATTCAGCGAACTCTGTGACGGCCATCTGGGTGTCGAGCGTGAAATGGTGCTGACGCCGCTTATGCATGACTCTCCCGGCGAGCTGGCCCAGCCGTTTGAAGTGAAAGACTGGAAACGTGGCGAGTGCGAGCTGATTCCCGGCAAGACTGCGCCACAGATGCAGGTCATCGAACGCGACTATCCGAACGTCTACAAACGCTTCACGGCGGTCGGCCCGCTGCTCACCAGGATTGGCAACGGCGGAAAAGGCATTTCGTGGAACACCGAGACAGAGGTGCGACAGCTCGGCGAGCTGAACGGCGTTGTCACCGAGCCAGGCGTGACCTTGGGCATGCCCAGGATTAACAGCGACATCGATGCCTGCGAAATGGTGCTGCAACTCGCGCCCGAAACCAACGGCCATGTGGCGGTGAAGGCCTGGACCGCATTGGGCAAGCAGACCGGCCGCGAGCACACGCATCTGGCAATTCACCGCGAAGACGAAAAAATCCGCTTTCGCGACATTCAGGCGCAGCCGCGCAAGATCATCAGCTCGCCGACCTGGAGCGGTATCGAATCCGAGACCGTGTCGTACAACGCCGGCTATACCAACGTACACGAGCTGATCCCTTGGCGCACCCTGACCGGGCGGCAGCAGTTTTACCAGGATCACCCGTGGATGCTGGCCTTCGGCGAGGGCCTCGCCAGCTACCGGCCACCGGTGAACCTGAAGGCGACGGCCGGGGTGCATGGCATCCGGTCCAACGGCAACACTGAGATCCTTCTGAATTTCATCACGCCACACCAGAAATGGGGCATCCACTCGACCTACACCGATAACCTGCTGATGCTCACCCTGAGCCGCGGCGGCCCGATTATCTGGCTCAGCGAAGACGACGCCAAACTCATTGGCGTCGCGGACAACGACTGGGTTGAGCTGTACAACGTCAATGGCGCGATTGCCGCTCGCGCGGTCGTCAGCCAGCGCATCAAGCCCGGCATGGTGATGATGTATCACGCGCAGGAAAAGATCATCAACACGCCGGGCTCGGAGATTACAGGCCAGCGCGGCGGCATCCACAATTCGGTGACCCGCATCGTACTCAAGCCTACCCACATGATCGGTGGCTACGCGCAACTCTCTTACGGCTTTAATTATTACGGAACCATCGGTACCAACCGCGACGAATTCGTAGTCGTGCGCAAGATGGACAAGGTGGACTGGCTCGACACGCCACGCGATGACGACCGCGCTGAGACGGTGCAAAAACTGGGAGAAGCAGCATGAAAGTCCGCGCGCAAATCGGCATGGTGCTGAATCTCGACAAATGCATTGGATGCCATACCTGTTCGGTTACCTGCAAGAACGTCTGGACCAGTCGGCCGGGAATGGAATACGCCTGGTTCAACAACGTTGAGACCAAGCCCGGCATCGGTTACCCCAAGGAATGGGAAAACCAGGACAAGTGGAATGGCGGCTGGATTCGCAAAAACGACGGCTCAATCGAACCGCGCCAAGGCGGCAAGTGGAAGTTGCTGATGCGCATTTTCGCCAATCCGAACATGCCGCAGATTGACGACTACTACGAACCCTTTACCTTCGACTACGACCACCTGCAGTCGGCTCCGGAGATGCAGGCCACGCCGACCGCGCGGCCGCGCAGTCTGATCACTGGCAAGCGAATGGAAAAAATCGAGTGGGGGCCGAATTGGGAAGAGATTTTGGGCGGCGAATTTTCCAAGCGCAGCAAGGATGCCAACCTGGCCAATTTTGAGCAGGTCCAGAAGGACATGGTTGGCCAGTTCGAGAACACCTTCATGATGTACTTGCCGCGGCTGTGCGAGCATTGCCTCAATCCGACCTGTGTGGCGTCGTGTCCGTCGGGCTCGATTTACAAGCGCGAGGAAGACGGCATTGTTTTGATTGACCAGGACAAGTGCCGCGGCTGGCGTATGTGCGTCTCGGGTTGTCCATACAAGAAAATTTACTACAACTGGAAGAGTGGCAAGGCCGAGAAGTGCACTTTTTGCTATCCACGTATTGAGGCCGGCCAGCCGACGGTGTGCAGTGAAACCTGTGTTGGACGCATCCGTTATCTCGGCGTGGTGCTGTACGACGCTGACCGTATTCAGGAAGCGGCCAGCGTGGAAGACGACAAGGACCTCTACCGTGCCCAGCTTGACATCTTTTTGAACCCGAATGACCCCGAAGTTATTGAACAGGCGCGTAAAGATGGCATACCCGAGGCCTGGCTCGAGGGCGCGCGTCGCAGCCCGGTGTACAAGATGGCCGTTGAATGGAAAGTGGCCCTGCCGCTTCACCCGGAGTACCGCACGCTGCCGATGGTCTGGTATGTGCCGCCCCTGTCGCCCATCACGTCGGCGGCCAACGCCGGTCAAATCGGCATTAACGGTGAACTGCCGGACATTGCCCAGATGCGTATTCCAGTCCAGTATCTGGCCAACCTGTTGACGGCAGGCGATACCGCGCCGGTGATTCGTTCGCTTCAACGGATGCTGGCCATGCGGTCCTATCAGCGCAGCAAGCACGTCGACCAAGTGCAGAACCTGGCGGTGCTTGAGCAAGCCGGGCTGACGGTCGCCGAGGTCGAGGAGATGTACCACGTCATGGCAATCGCCAACTACGAGGACCGTTTCGTCATCCCTACCAGCCACCGCGAATACGCAGAAAACGCGTTCGATATGCGCGGCGGTTGCGGCTTTTCTTTCGGCAACGGCTGCTCTGACGGTTCCAGCGACGTGAGCCTGTTCGGTGGCAACCGGAAACGTACTATTCCCATCAAGGTGGAGGTCTGAACGATGACATTTTTCAACAATCCTCCGAGGTCTTCGATGAGTCTGCGCGTACTGGCACGACTCCTCGGGTATCCGGATACCGCACTGCGGAGCAATCTAGCGGAACTTCGCAAAGCGCTTCACGACGAACGGGCGTTGCCGCAGCAGCGACTGGCCGAGCTCGACGCCTTGATCAATTCGCTGGAACGTGCGGCGCCGCTCGACGCCGAAGCAGACTACGTGGAAGTTTTTGACCGCGGCCGGGCCACCTCCCTGCATCTTTTCGAACATGTGCATGGTGACTCCCGTGACCGCGGGCCCGCCATGATCGATCTGGCTCAAACTTACGAGAAGGCCGGCTTGTTTCTTGCCGAAGGCGAGATGCCCGACTTTCTGCCGGTGGTGCTTGAATTCACCTCGACACAACCACCGCGCGAGGCGCGCGAGTTCCTGGCCGAAATGGCGCACATCTTCAACGCTATTTTTTCCGCGTTGCAGCAGCGCGGCAGTGCTTATGCCTGCGTGCTGGGTGCCCTGCTGGAACTGGCGGGAGAAAAAGCGCAGCCGGTCCAGGTCGCGGCTGAAGAGCCGATCGACGCGGTCTGGGAAGAGCCCGTCGTTTTTGACGGGTGTTCCTCCAAAGGTCAATCCCGACCCGACCAGCCGCAACCCATTCACATCGTCCGCAAGGGACGACCCGTCGAAGGAGCGCAAGCATGACCCCGCTGCATGGTTTTCTCTTTGGCGTCTACCCCTACATCTGCCTAACGGTATTTCTGCTCGGCAGTCTGATCCGCTTCGACCGGGACCAGTACACCTGGAAGAGCGACTCGTCCCAGCTTCTGCGTAGCGGCCTGCTGCGCTGGGGCAGCAATTTGTTCCATGTCGGTATCTTGTTTTTGTTCTTCGGCCACCTGCTGGGTTTGTTGACACCGCACGCGTTCTATTCGCACTTCCTCGAAGCACCGGTCAAGCAGAAAATAGCGATTTACTCGGGCGGTGCTTTCGGCGTGCTGTGCTTCATCGGCCTTTCGATGCTGATCTACCGCCGGGTCTTCGATCCGCGCATTCGCTACACCAGTCATCGGACCGACCTTGCGATTTTGGTGATCCTTTGGGCTCAGTTGGTGATCGGCCTGATTACCTTGCCGTTTTCATGGGCGCATTCTGACGGCAGCGTGATGTTGATACTTGCCGATTGGGCGCAACGCATTCTCACCTTGCGCGCGGTGAACGCTGAAGCGCTGGCTGCCGTGCCATGGCCGTATCTGTTCCACATCGTGCTCGGCATGACGATTTTCCTGCTCTTCCCGTTTAGCCGCTTGGTCCATGTGTGGAGCGGCTTTGCCTCGGTCGGTTATCTGTTTCGACCCTACCAGGTGGTGCGCAGCCGCCGTCTGGGCCTGCCGGGCAAGCCGTCCGTCAACCGTTAAATTTTGTCAAGTAGCGAGGAAATATCGATGAGTACCCCAACTTCCACGGTCACGGGCTGCGGTAGCAGTGCCTGCGAATGTGCCGATACCGCGAGCGAGGGTACTCTGGCAACGGCCTGCATCAACGGCATTGCGCTGCATGAGCCGGGGCACCGCCCGGACAAAACCATGCTGGGCGAATTGGCCTATTCCGAACTGCTGCGGCAGCAGGCGGTGTCGGCGGGGCTGTTGCCGCGCCACAAAGGGCTGACGGCACCCGCGCTTGGCGAGGCCGAGCGCAAGGTGATCGAGGCCATGGTGGACCGGGAGGTGCTGACGCCTCAGCCCACGGAGAGTGAATGCCAGCGTTATTACGAGGCCCACCAGCCGCAGTTCGTGGTGGGACAGGCGCTGCATGTGCGGCACATTCTGTTTGCGGTGACGCCGGGCGTGAATGTCCACGCGTTGACGGTGCATGCTGAAAAGGCGCTGCTGGAGCTGTCGCACAAGGACGTCTCTCCCGACCGTTTTGCGCAACTGGCAGCCGAGCTGTCTAACTGCCCAACCAGTACGCTGGGCGGCGACCTCGGCTGGATCAGTCCTGACGACTGTGCCCCGGAACTGGCCAACGAACTGTTTCATCAGAAACACTCGCAGTGGGGTATGGGCGTGCATCCGCGGCTGACCCACACACGCTTTGGTTTTCACATCATCGAGGTGCTGGGTCGCCGCGAGGGCAAGCAGGCACCTTACGAGGAAGTACGCGAACGCGTCGAGGTGCAGTTGGCCATGCAATCGCGCGCCCGGGCGCTGCACCAGTACATGACGCTGCTGGTCGGGCAGGCGCTGGTGGAAGGCGTGGATCTCGAAGGAGTCGATTCGCCTTTGGTGCAATGAGCGGATCAGTAAAAGCCGGCGAGTTGGCGACCAAACTGGCGCCACGCTGGCGGACTCTCTGCGTGCACTCGCTCCGCCGCAAGTTCAGCAAAAGTGATCGAACGAGGGGTAGTGGTTGGGCCAGGCTTTTCCCTGACTGTCAATCAACCGCAAGCCGGCTGCTCGCTCGATACGGCCGACACGAGTGACGGGTGTGCGCGCCTCGCGCGACGCGGACTGCACGGCTTGGCGAGCCGCTACCGCTGCCGTGAAGACCAGCTCGTAGTCATCGCCCCCCGCTAGCACGCAGCTCAATTGCTGTTCAAAGGAAATAACACCATTAGACCAATCGGGGCGTGTACAGCAAGCCATTAAGCCAGTCGCAATGGTGGTGTTGATCGTGGCGCCCACATTGGACGCATCCAGGATGTGACGAAGATCGCCGAGAAAACCGTCGCTCACGTCAATCGCCGCCGAAGCGATGCCCCGCAGTGCTTGGCCCAGCGCGACGCGGGGGGTCGGTTGCTCAAGCCGCTGTCTGGCTTGTTCAAAGACGGCTGGCGGCAAGACTTGCGTGCCTCGCAGTGTGTCCAAAGCGAGCCGGGCATCGCCTAGCGTGCCGCTTACATACACATCGTCGCCGGCTCTGGCGCCTGAGCGCAGCAGTGCCTGGCTCTTGCCGTCAATCACGGGCACTTCGCCGAACACGGTGATACAGATAGTGAGCGGCCCTTGCGTGGTGTCGCCGCCGATGAGCTCGCAGCCATGGGCATCGGCCAGTGCCAGCAGACCGCGCGAGAACGGCGCCAGCCAAGCTTCCTCGGCGCTGGGCAAGGCGAGCGCCAGTGTGAAGGCCAGCGGCGTGGCACCGCAGGCGGCAAGGTCGCTCAGGTTGACGGCCAGCGCTTTGTGTCCCAGCGCGGCCGGGTCTACGTCGGGTAAAAAGTGTCGACCTTCCACCAGCATGTCGCTGGAAATGGCCAGTTGCGTACCCGGTGTCGGCTGCAGCAAAGCGCAGTCGTCGCCCACGCCCAGGGCGGCCCGCGCGGTGGGGCGTGTGAAATAGCGCGCAATCAAGTCAAATTCACCCATGGCGCCGAGCATACAGGCAGTGCGCAAGGCCCAATGCAGGGGCGGGATCACCCCGCGCTGAGTTCAGCGCTGTTGAAGGTGTGTCACACCGCCGCGAAAGCGCTCGGCCGCCTGCCGGATAACCTCGGCGAGCAGTTGTTCTTCGCCCTGCTTTTCGCGCAGCCAGCGGGCATCGTTGCCGCCGCGGTCCACGCTGGTCCGCAGCTGGTGAATCGCTCCGCTGGCACCGACGCTGGCCGCATGCTTGGCGATCTGGCTCATGGTCAGGAGAATGTGTTCCCGCAGCGGCATGTGGCCGCCCGTGGCAGGGTCCACATAAACCGCTTCGAGGCCAAAGCGGCAAGCTTGAAAGCGGTTGTAGTTGTAGACCAAGTAGTCGTCTTCGGTCGGCATGAAAGGATGCTCGTGCATGAACCATGACGCCAGCGACTGCACGAAACCGGACAGCGCGGCGGCCCGCTCCACGGTAAGCGGCGTGTCGAACACCCGGATCTCGATGGTTCCGAACTCGGGCTTTGGCCGGATGTCCCAGTAAAAATCCTTCATGCTCTTGACGACGCCGGTGTGTGTCATTTTGTCGAAGTACACGGTGAAGTCCTCCCAGGTCAAGGCAAACGGAGCCCGGCCCGACAGCGGAAAAGCAAACACAGAATTGAGCCGCGCTGAATCAAATGCGGTGTCCTGACCCTGCACATAAGGCGAGGAGGCTGACAAGGCAATGAAATGCGGGATGTAACGCGACATGCGGTGCAGCGTGAGCAGCGCACTGTCGGCGTCCGGACAACCCACATGCACGTGCTGACCAAAAATGGTGAACTGTTTAGAGAGATAGCCGTAGAGTTCGGATAACTCGCGGAAGCGAGGCTTGTCATAAATCCTGCGCTCGTGCCACTGCTGGAATGGGTGGGTGCCCCCGCCCACCACGGCGATATTGAGCTTGTCGGCGCTTTTTACCAGAGCGTCGCGGATTTGTGAAAGCTGGCCCAGCACCTCCGAGGACGACTGGCACACATCCGTGGAAATTTCAATCATGCTCGACGTCATCTCGGGCACCACGGCGCCGGGCAGCGGCGTCTTGGTCATCAGCCGCAGCATGTCTTCGGCGTAGGGGGCAAGGTCATAGTCGTGCGTGTTCACGAGCTGTAGCTCAAGCTCGACGCCCAGTGACAGGGCGGCTGATTTTTGGAACGGCTCAAGACTCATGGGCGGGTACTGATGAGGGGCCGCGTGACAGCGGCGCCCAGGGTTTTGAACTTTCTCCGGCGCGGTAGATGGCCACTGTGGCCAACATCGCTCCCAGCACCTCCATCAGCAAAATGGCGGGCAAGGCCACGCCCGCGATCTGGCGCCCGAACGTGGCGGAGGCGGCGACATACTGTGAAACCAGCAGCAGCGCCACCGAGGACATCGGCGACATTGCGCAACCGACCCACAAGGCTTGCTTCCAGCTGGTACCGCTGCCGACATTGCCAAGTGCAACGCCGAAAATTTTGGCCACTATCCGCGCCAGAATCAGTGCCGCGACCAGGGTGGCCACCGGGCGTCGCCAGTCGGCTTGCGCAGCCACCACCGATACCAGCACAAACATCAGCATGGTGAGCATGGAAGATGCGGTGCCCATTTGGCGCGGCCATGACCAGGGACGCGGATTCAGCTGCTTGAGGAGCATGCCCCCCAGCAGCGCGGCCAGCGGTGCCGATCCGCCAAAATGGGCCGCCAGCGCAGCCCCCGCGGCGATCAGTGCAAGCAGCAAAATTGCGGTGTTTTCGCTGGTGGGGCTCATCACGCGCAGGGCGATCCGCAGGGTCAGCGCCAGCACGGCCCCCACCACCACCGACAAGCCGAGGACGACAAGCACCGGATAGAGCGTGCTCGACAGGCCGGCTTCTCCCCGGGGCATCATGCCGGCGCGGGCACTGCACAGGGTAAGGGCATACAAGGTGCTGAGCGTGGACAGCACCAGCGCGCGCTCCGTCACAGGGCCGGCAGCATGCGTGTCCATGGCGACGCGGGACAGCACCGCCGGCGACGCGGCCATTGCCAGCAAAGCAAGCGATTCGGCGACGACTATGTTCACGCCCAGCCTTATCAATACCCAATGAACCAGAAAGTAGGTCAATGCGGATTCGGCCACGCTTTGTACCAGCACCATGGGGTTATGGCGAAACCAGCGCAACGGAATACGGCCACCGGCCTCGAACAGCACCACCGCCACGCCGAGTTCCAGCAGAAAAAGCCCGATTCCTTGCAACGGCCAGACCGCCCCAGTGAAGCCGGCCAGACCAGCGAAGGCGCCCACGATCGAATAGCCGATCACCTTGGGCAGGCCGGTGTAGCGGTTGATGAGATGGCCGGCAGCGGCGGCAATCGCCAGCAAAATAGACCACTGGACGGTTGGCAATCCAGCGGACGGTTTGATCCATTCAGCCCAGATGGCCAAAATTTCGTTCATAGGCGTTTGTCTCCATTGAGGTCAGAACTTCTGCAGCGATGTCTGTCGCTGCGGCGGGGTGAATAGTGAATGGCGGATGGCGCGGTAACGTTGGTTAGCCATGACGGCCCCAAGATCGGCAGTGAGAACCGGAGCCCAGCAGAGGGCAAAACGTGCCTCACAACTTTACAGCCACTACGCCAGTAGGACTGTAGGACAAGTTTGAGGATTGTGCGCCTCTTTTATGGCGGCACTATTCAGGCACGAAGAAGCTGCGTGGATGGCTGTACCAGCGCGCCCAGATGGCCGAACGAATTCGGGCGCGGTTTACCCTGCTGACGTTATGGGCCTGCAGGGCCAATCGGAACGCAAAGTAAAAACTCACCACCAGATTGAGCGCGCCAATCAGCGGGATCGCCGCGATGCACCACCAGATCGCGGGATGTCTGAAGGCGTCCAGCCCGAGCGAAGCGCCGGCCGCAGCCAGTTGTCCCGTCGAGAGCGTGACGTGACGCGCCTCGAGCTCCAACCCGAAGAAGCCGGTAAACGCCGGGATCAGGCCCAACATCAAGCCCAAGGCAATATTCGAAGCGAAGCCCGAAATGTTTTTTCGCATGAAGAGCGACCAGCGTGCAGCGCGTTCGGTTCCCAACATGGCGGTAATGCGTGGGTTGTGGCGCATGGCCGAACCCAGGCGGTGAAGTACAAACCAGTTTTCTGCCCAGCCCGCCATCAATCCGGCCGCAAAAAGAATCCCGCCGGTAAAAGCGGCCCACAACAGCGTCGGGCCGAGCAGCGTCAGTGTCGTCAAGACATGCTGGGCGTTGGCCGTGCTAATCATGGGATGACCCAGCAGCAGTTGAATCAGCGTGTTGACCAACAGCACGCTGGGCACCACCATAAATACATTGCCAAACACAGCCGCCACCTGGGAGCGCACCAGGTGAGTGACCTCATCGACAAAGGAATGGACGGCTTCTGCCGAGTCGATATCCTTCAGTTTTGCCGCCATGGCCGGCGCGGTCATGGCGGGTTGTTTGGTGGCCAGCGTGAAATGCAGCAGCTGGATCAGAATGAAGGTGCCCGCGTAGGCGATGCTGGACCAAAAACCGCTCCAAAAGGCAGACAGGCCGATCCCAACCACTATGAATTTGAGCAAGGTTGTCAGGGCGGTGACCGCCCCGCCGCCCATGGCCTTGCCGAGCATTTCGCGGTACTCGCCGCGGTTGCGGGTAAGGTAGGTTTCGCCAGTTTCGGCGCTGCGTTCGGCTATCTTTGCCGAGAGCAGTGTGGAATTGGCGCCGATCAGTGCGCCTATGCTCTTGCTTTCTTGCCAGGTAATGACACGACGCGCGAGGAGCTTGCAGGCGGCCACAGCCGGTTTGGGCGAGGTCAGACTGTCGAGCAGCTCGCGTACGCGCACGATGCGCTCCCGCAACTGCCGCAAACGGAACACCATGCCGACCGAAATTCCGTTCTCCTCCAAATGGGTGTAGACGCTGTTGACGGCTTGGCGGCAGGCGTCCAGATGCTCCCGATACTGCACGATGGCCGCCTGGAGCTGCAGATCGTCCTGATTGAGGTCGCGGTCGGGGCGAAAAAACACGCGGCCTAATTCTTCCACGTCCGCGGCCAGGGCATGAAACGCCTGCGAGTTGTGGGTGGCATCGTTCATGCGCAAACGAAGCTCATGGGCGAAACCAGTTGCCTGGATTTGCGCAGTGCAGTAAGTGAGGGCGTCCAAAAGGCTGTGTTGCCAGTGCAGCGTGTCGCGCTCAGGACTAGCCGACAGCAGCCGGGTCAGCTGAACGATTTGCGACTCGTCCAGCGCGGTCAGCCACTGTGCATCAAAACGTGTCGGGGCCACCAACGGAAACAGCTCGGACGCGTCGACGGTTTCGGGCGTACCAGGCAGTAGTTTGCGGCGTAAGCGCTCGGCCAGTTCGCTTACAAAGGCCGTCCGCGGCGCGAAGCCAAAATCAGCCAGCAGGGGGGTGATGTCGACAGTCTGGATCAGCGTTTGCCACCAGGCCTGGAGTCGGTCTTGCAAAGCAGGCTGCCTTTGGACCGCGTCGATAAAGGTCTGGCACCGCGCTACTGCGGCCTGAGGTGAGGTCTGGTCGCCGCGAATCCACTCAAACAGTTTGATCAGCCAGACGTGGCGCTGGGCCAGGCCGGCGTCCGGGTCGAGCGAATTAAGCAGCGCGGGAAGATCCCTCATCGGCAGCTTCAATGCAACACCCGGCTGGGCCGGCTGTTGCCCTGGTTTGCCTCCAAAACAAACATCGGAATGGCGACCTCAAAACGTTCGCCATCCTCGGCGACACAGAAAAAGCTGCCGTGCATGGTGCCGCTGGCCGTGCGCAGGCGGGAGCCGCTGGTGTACTGGAACGACTCACCCGGTTTGAGCAGCGGCTGATGGCCTACCACCCCGAGCCCCTTCACTTCTTCCGTGTGACCATTGGCGTCGTTGATGAGCCAATGGCGTGAAATCAGCTGGCTCGCGACATCACCGGTGTTGGTGACCGTTACGGTATACGAAAATCCATAGACGGCATCTTCTGGTACGGATTGGTCAGGCAGGTATTGGGGGGTGACTTCGCAAGAAAATTGGTATTTGGGCATGGCAAAAAAATCGGTTGGCTTCAAATTCCATGTTAACCGCCCGGATCAGCGGCGCCCAAACGGCGCCAGATGCCCCTACGCCAGCTTGCTGCGACAATTCAGCAATGAGTACCACCACGCTGCCTACATTCCGGATTTCTCCGTCCATTTTGTCCGCCGACTTTGCCCGCTTGGGCGATGAGCTCAAGGCCGTTATTGCGGCGGGGGCTGACTGGATCCACTTCGACGTGATGGACAACCATTACGTGCCCAACCTGACGTTTGGCCCCATGATTTGCCATGCGTTGAAGCCACACGCCAAAAACGCCGACGGTTCGGCGGTGCCGATTGACGTCCATCTGATGGTGCAGCCTGTGGATGCGCTGGCCGCCGCGTTTGCCGATGCTGGCGCGGACCTGATCAGCTTTCATCCCGAGGCGACCGGCCATGTGCACCGCAGCGTGCAGGCCATCAAAGCCAAGGGGTGCAAAGCCGGGCTGGTGTTCAATCCGGCCTCGTCGCTGGAGGTACTGGACTGGGTTATCGACGACATCGACCTGATTCTGATCATGAGCGTCAACCCCGGCTTCGGTGGTCAGAGTTTCATTGATTCGGCGCTGCGAAAAATTGAACAAGCAAGAAAACGCATTGACGCGTCCGGCAGAGACATTCGACTGGAAGTGGACGGCGGCATCAAGATCGACAACATAGCACGCGTGGCCTCGGCCGGGGCAGATACCTTTGTCGCCGGAAGCGCCATATTTGGTCAGCCTAATTACCGGACTGTGATCGATGCGATGCGGAATGCGCTGGCGCGCAGTTTGTGAAAGGGCACTAAAAGGCGGATGATGCCAGTGGAGAATCGCGGCGCTTAGCGGATTTCAGTATCAGGCAGCCGGCACTTGTCAGCGTGGTTCAAAATGCGAGTGCTTTCACAACACATCCAAAGAGACACTATGAGTACAGACGCTTCCGCTAACGCATCGGCTTCCGTTCCGCACTACACAGCGGCAGAAAAACGGCACCGTATTTTTTCGATTGTGGCGGCCTCCTCGGGCAACCTGGTCGAATGGTTCGACTTCTACGTCTATGCGTTCAGTGCGCTTTACTTTGCGCCGGCGTTTTTTCCCAAGTCCGACCCGACCGCGCAGCTGCTCAACACGGCGGGCGTCTTCGCGGCGGGTTTCCTGATGCGGCCAATCGGCGGCTGGCTGTTCGGTCGTATTGCCGACCGCAAAGGCCGCAAGATATCGATGGTGACGTCCGTCGCGATGATGTGCGGCGGCTCGCTCTTGATCGCTTGCCTGCCAACCTATGCCAGTATTGGTGCCTGGGCGCCCTTTCTGCTGCTGGTCGCGCGTTTATTTCAGGGCCTTTCGGTCGGCGGCGAATATGGCACGACCGCCACCTATATGAGCGAAGTCGCGCTGCGCGGTCAGCGTGGCTTCTTCTCGTCATTTCAGTACGTGACGCTGATCGGCGGCCAGTTATTGGCGGTGCTGGTGGTGGTCGTGCTGCAGCAGTTGCTGAGCAACGACGAGCTCAAGGCCTGGGGCTGGCGCATTCCGTTCGTGATCGGTGCCCTCACGGCCGTGGTAGCACTTTACCTGCGCCGATCCCTCACCGAAACGGTGCGCGCCGACAGCCTCGTCAATAAAGAAGCCGGTACGATTGCTGGCCTGTTCAAGCACCACAAGGCCGCCTTCTTCACGGTGCTGGGTTACACGGCAGGCGGCTCGCTGATTTTCTACACCTTTACTGTCTACATGCAGAAGTATCTGGTCAATTCGGCCGGGATGTCGATCAAGACCGCAAGCGGCATCATGACCTTCGCGCTGTTCATTTACATGTGCCTGCAGCCGCTGTTCGGCGCGCTGTCGGACCGCATTGGCCGTCGCAACAACATGCTGCTGTTTGGCGCTCTGGGCGCGCTCGCGACGGTGCCGATCATGAGCACGCTGCATCAGGTGACCAACCCCTTCATCGCGTTCTTTCTGATTATTCTGGCCCTCGCGATCGTGAGTTTTTACACTTCCATCAGCGGCATCGTGAAAGCTGAAATGTTTCCCCCTGAAGTTCGCGCGCTGGGCGTCGGTTTGGCGTATGCCGTGGCGAATGCGATCTTCGGCGGTTCGGCGGAATATGTTGCGCTCGGGCTCAAGTCGATCGGTTACGAGTCAGCTTTCTTTTGGTACGTGACCGTGATGATGGTGATTGCTTTCCTCGTCGCCCTGCGCTTGCCGCGACAGCCGAGTTACCTCCACGACGACCACTAGACCGGTTCAAACTTCGATTGGACCTTGCCGTTCAGTGCGTCTGCTGACAAAAATGCCAACAGAGGAGCCTCCCGCAAGGGAACACCGGCTTTATAATCTGCGCTTCCAGCCAGCCGAACGTCGATAGCGCAAGGTGTTCGGCAGTCGCAAGCAATTCCAGCAGATCGGAATGTCTCCGCTTGCGAGCGCTGAACCTGAGCAGTGGGTCGATGGCCGCGTAGTTATCGCAAAGCAAGGGCTTTGTCACGGCATCCACGGGGCGCGTTTCGATCCAGTCCAGGAGCAGCATTGATGTCACGAAGTCCAATGGACGCAGATTCTGCGGCCACCTCAGGCCGCAGGGCGCATTCGTCCACCCTAGTGGGTATGGTCCAGTGGGTTAGATACTACATTCAGCTGCTCGGATTGCGCGGTAAGGGCTTGTTTCTGGTCCTCGCGCTGCTGGTTTTCGCCTGGATCAACGCGGGCATTTACAAGGTGCAGCCCGATGAGCAAGGCATTGTGTTGCGCTTCGGAAAATGGGTTGACACCACAGGTCCGGGCTTGCACTACCACCTTCCGTACCCGATCGACACGGTGTTGTTCCCGAAGGTCACGCAGGTTAACCAGCTCCAGTTAGGCAGCGGTCCGGCCTCGCTCTCAAGCGGGCAGGACGAATCTTCCCGGGAACGGCAGATGTTAACGGGGGATGAAAACATCGTCGAAGCAGGGTGCGCCGTCATGTGGCGCATCAAGGACGCAGGTCAGTACCTGTTCAAAATCCAAAACGCCGAGGCAGCGCTGAAAATAAGCGCGGAAAGCGCGTTGCGTGAAGTCATCGGACGCACACCGATCCAGGCGGCGATGTCCGACAAACGCCAGCAGATCGCTGATCAGACACGCGATTTGCTTCAATCACTGCTCGATAAGCAGAACTCGGGCATTCAAGTGACCCAAGTGCAATTGCAACGCGTCGATCCCCCCGCCGCAGTCATCGATGCTTTCAATGACGTGCAGCGCGCGCGCGCCGATCAGGAGCGTGCCCGCAATGAGGCTGAGGCGTATGCCAATGACATCCTCCCGCGCGCGCGCGGCGAAGCCTCGCATATCAACCAGGAAGCCGAGGCCTATAAATCTCAAGCGGTTAACCTGGCCGATGGTGATGCCAAGAGCTTCCTGGCGGTCTATGCGAGTTATGCCAAGGCCAAAGACGTCACGGCATGGCGGCTTTACATGGAAGGCATCGACGAGGTGCTGAAAAAAGCGACCCGGGTCATCGTCGATACGTCGGGCAAGGGAGTCTCGGGCGTAGTGCCTTACCTTCCGCTCACCGACAAGGTAAAACCCGCCAGCAAGGACGGTGTGAAATGAAGTCTCAATGGCGCATCGGCCTGATCGGGGCGGCATTTATTTTGCTGTGGCTTTTGTCCAGCACGCTGTACATGATCAACGAAGGCGAGCAGGCTCTGATCGTCCGGCAAGGCGCGCCGATTGGCGTTGTCACCGAACCGGGCTTGAAGTTCAAGATTCCGCTGATGGATACCGTCATCTCCTATGAAGCACGGCTACTCACGCTTGAACCGCCGCCGGAGCAGGTCATCCTGGGTGACCAGAAGCGTATCGTCGTCCAGGCCTATACGCGCTACAGGATCTCGAATCCGCTGCGCTTTAACCAATCCGTGCGGACGCTGGATCTCGCGGCACCGCAATTAGGGCAAATCGTCAGCTCGTCACTGCGGCGGGTACTGGGTCAGGTGATGCTGCCGTCGCTGCTCTCAGCGCAGCGCGCGCAAATTGTTGAAGAGATCCAGAACGAAGTGGCCGAGAAAGCCAAGGGACTTGGCATCGAGGTGGCCGAAGTTCGCCTCCATCGCGCCGATCTCCCTCTGGAGACCAGCCAGGCTATCTACGATCGAATGAAGTCCGAACGGCAGCGCGAGGCAAAGGAACTGCGTGCCCAGGGCTTTGAGTGGGCCCAGCAGATCCAGGCCAAAGCCGAACGGGAACGGACCGTGATGCTTTCCGAGGCGCAGCGGCAATCCAGGATCACGCGCGGCGTGGCGGATGCGGCGGCCAATGACATTCTGACGACGGCCTTTGGATCGGATCCACAGTTCTATCGGCTGTACCGCTCGTTGCAGACCTACCGCCAGGCCCTGGCAGACACCGGCGCAACGCTTGTGTTGTCACCCGACACCGCGTTTCTGCACTCCTTCAAGGCGGGTCCGGACTCGGTACCGCGGCGGTGAGCCTCGGTGCCGGAGTCCAAATGTCCGCAGCCCCCATGCGATCCAGTGATGGATGTCAGTCGCCGAGCCTCGACCCGAGGCGCCTCATCGGGCGCACTGCGCACGCTACCAACGCGCTCGCCGGACCAATGGTTCCGGGCTGGACCGCACCTGTGTATGACGTAAACGGAGTCGGGACCTATGGGCATCGATAGCGCCTTTACCTACCTGAATTTGACACTGGAAGTATTCTTCCTGGATTTATTGCTTAGCGGCGATAACGCGGTGGTCATCGCGCTCGCCTGCCGGTCTTTGCCTATGCGGCAGCAGCGCCAAGCCATGGTGATCGGCACCGGCATCGCCATCGCGCTTCGCGTCCTGCTGACGTTGCTCGCCAGCGCCCTGCTGCAGATCCCGGTGCTTAAGCTGCTCGGCGGTATCGCCCTGACGGTGATCGCCATTCGGCTTATTCTGGACGATCAAGGGACTGGAAAACGCAGCGGAAACGGGACCGAATCCTTGGGTGAGGCCGAGGCGGTAGACCTCTGGTCGATCGTTGGGACTGTGATCATTGCCGACCTCGTCATGAGCCTGGACAACGTCGTCGCGCTGGCGGCTGTGGCCAAGGGTAACGTGGCGGTGCTGGCGCTGGGACTGTTGCTCAGTGTGCCAATCCTGATGTTCGGTAGCTGGTATGTCCAATCGCTGCTGGTGCGCTATCCGATCCTGACGCGGCTTGGTGGCGCCATGCTCGGATGGTTTGCCGGAGACATCGCCGTGTCCGACCCGCTGTATTCCAGCTGGGTCGAGCATCAATCGCCGGCCTTGATGGTCGTGGTTCCCGCGCTGACCGCCGCGTTTGTTCTTCTGCAGAGTCGTATCATCGACCAGTCCCGCGCGAGTGCCGCCGCGATGCGGCCCGAGCCTAAAGTCGCGCTGCGATTTGCCGCCCCGCCCCGGCTGTCAGAGATGGGTTTCGCGCAGGGTTTAAGCAAAACTGCTGTGCCGGAGCTGGTCCCCCTGGAGACTGGCCTTCAAGCGCCGCTTCACGACACACCGATTCAGCCAGCGCTGCCTGACCGTGCGGAAGTCGTGACCGTGAATGCGGGCACGACTGATCCGTCGATCGATCAAGCAAGCGTTCAACCGCGGCGCGGGCTATTTGCCAGCAAGTGGCTCTGGTTGGTCGCTGCGGGGGGTGTGATTGTCATCGGCGTTGTCTACAGCCTCGCAACTATGCGCTGGATGCCTGTCCCCGTAGCCCTGACCCGATACGATTGCTCAAGCAAGGACGTCAGCGTCTTCTACAAGCGCGGCGCCCAGAAGATACGTCTCGTCGCGGGCGCCAGTAGCCTGAACGGCGTGGTTTTTTACGACAATCTGATCGAATGGGACAACGCCCATGCGGTGGGCCAGCCCATGGGATTTGCGCCTCCGACCCGAATTCTCTATGCCGATGGGAAGACCCTGCGGATCGACGGTGGAATGTTCGAAGATGTCACGTGCCGGGTCCGCTAAATTTCTCTGCGTCGTCGCGGGCTCGGGTGGTGTTTTCCTCTGTGTCGCTGCGAATGCGCCATGCCCGACGCTGATCCGGCGGCGATGAGCTCGGTAGCGAACGCGGGAACCGTAGCCGCGCGCTGGCGTCGCACGGCAGCAACGCTTGGCCCCGGTCTGATCGTGATGCTGGCCGACAACGATGCCGGGAGCGTTATAACTGCGGCGCAAAGCGGCGCTCAGTGGGGCTACCGCCTTCTTTTACTGCAACTCGCGATCGTCCCGCTGCTGTTCATGGTTCAGGAGTTGGCCGCAAGGTTGGGGCTGGCCAGCGGCAAGGGCTTCGGCGAACTGGTCCGCCAACGCTTCGGAAAAATGCTCGCCTTCCTGTCCCTTGCCACGCTCTTGGCGAGTTGTTTCGGAGCGCTGGTGACACAAATGAGCGGCTTGGCTGGCATTGGTCAATTGTTCGGCGTTCCAATTTGGCAGACCATCAGCGTGCTCGTCGTGCTTACGCTCGCGATGGTTTGCACCGGCTCATACCATTCCGTCGAGCGCATCGCAATTTTCTTTGGCTTGTTCGGACTTGCCTTTTTAGTGGTGGCATGGAAGGCCCATCCGGTCCCTGCACAAATATTTGCGCAATTGCGGCAGATTCCGTTGACGCAGGGGAGCTACCTTTATTTGGTCGCCGCCAACCTCGGAACAAGCGTCATGCCCTGGACTGTTTTTTACCAGCAGTCGGCGCTGGTAGACAAAGGGCTCTCAATTCGTGATCTGAAAGTGGCGCGTTATGACATCCTGGTTGGTGCGCTGATTTGCCAGCTCCTGGCGGCTGCCGTGCTGGTCGCCGCGGCCGCCACGCTGGGGCAACAAGGTGGCGGCGGCACACTGGACAGCGTGCCGCAGATCGCAGTGGCCTTCACCGCCGCTTTGGGGGATACCTTCGGCCGCACCGTGTTCGCCTTGGGTCTCAGTGGCTCTGCCTTGGTGGCCACGATCGTGGTTTGCCTGTCTGCGGCATGGGCTGTCGGCGAAGCGACCGGTGCCAAGCATTCTTTAGAGCAGCATCCCACCGAAGCACCGTTTTTCTATTTGGCATTTGCCGTCATGCTGGTGGCTGCCGGGGCGCTGGTGTGCTCCGGCCTGAACCTGATTCGACTGTCCATCGCCACCGGAGTGGTCAATGCATTGCTGCTCCCTGTCGTGCTGGGCTTTTTGTATCGGTTGGCGCGGACGGAACTGCCCGGTCCGTATCGACTGAAGGGGCGATACGCGGTTATCGTTGGCGTCGTTTTTGCGGTCACAGCCGGAGTCGGATTATTTGCCGGTATCGTAGGCTCCCTGACTTGAGTGTCTGACCACCTGTCGCATGACTCCAAATATGGCTACAAAGTGTAAAACCGCATCGAAGTCGGCGCTTCCCCGGTAATTCGCAGGCAATAAAGGGTCCAATACGCAGTATTGAAAATAGTCGAGTGGGCTTAAGCGTCCTGGACCTTCATTCAGGCGCATCGGCGAAGGTCCCGCGCACTCATGGGTTGGCCGCTGGCTACCCGGTAAACTGGTTATTGGCGCTATGTTGCATTCAACGCTCACCTTTGCCCTTACAGGCTGTATCACGCGGTAAAACCACCCTCTTGAAACGAATAGTCAAAACATGAACCAACTGTTGACCGCCCCCGCAATGGGGCGACACACCGATTTTCTCGCCGCTTGCAGCGCTCGGCTTGCCGATGCCATCCTTCCGCTAGGGCGATCAGCGCGCAGCATCGCGATCCTGATTCCCGTAGCCTTGTGCGGATGGACGGCGCTGCCAGCTTATGCGGCAGGTGGTGGTGAGTCACCAAGCGTCTATATCGAAGAAATGTCTTCGCCCGAGCTGCGTGATCGCATTGCCGCCGGGGCGACGACCATCCTGGTGCCCATCGGCGGTACCGAGCAAAATGGCCCGCACATGGTGCTCGGTAAACACAATGTACGGGTGCGCGCCCTGGCCGGACAGATCGCACAACGACTCGGTAACACCGTCGTGGCGCCCGTGCTGGCCTATGTTCCAGAAGGCTCCGTTCATCCGCCGGTCGCACACATGCGCTTCTCGGGCACTATTTCAATCCCCGAGGCTACTTTCGAGTCGTTGCTCGAAGCCACTGCGCGCAGTTTCAAACAACACGGTTTTCGCGACGTGGTGTTTCTCGGTGACCATGGCGGTTACCAGAAAAACGAAGAGCGAGTGGCTGTGCGCCTTAACCGGGAATGGTCGGCTGATCCAGCCTGTCGGGTGCATGCCCTGCTGGATTACTACCGGGTGACGCAGACCGCCTACGTGGCCGACTTGAAGAGCCGCGGTTTCACGGAGGCGGAAATTGGCACCCACGCGGGCCTCGCAGACACGGCGCTTTCGATGGCGATCGATAAGTCGCTGGTGCGCGCAGATGCGCTCACCAGCCGTACCAAGTCGACTGAGCGCGATGGCGTGTATGGCGACCCCAGGCGCGCTACTGCCGAGTTAGGCCAATTGGGTGTCAAGCGAATCGTGGACGCATCCGTTTCCGACATCCGCGTATTCATCCGCGAGCGCGACAACCGGGCGCAGCCAACGGCGCAAAGGAAATGATGTTGAAACTGAATAAACTGATGGGTGCAGGTACGGCGTTGCTGATCCTGATGGGCATCGTCGCCGCGACACGCGCCGTCGGCGCTGCGCCAGCACCCGCCGAGCCTGCCGCCGTGGTCACCGTTCCCGGCATGGCTCCGGTGATCGATCCGCGCAACCTGTATAGCGAGACCGGAGCGTCTCATCTCAGTCCTTCCGTGCGCGATCATCTGGAGCGGATTTACGTGCCGAACCTGCGCTCGAATGACGTCTACGTGATTGACCCGGGAAGCATGAAGGTGGTCGATAAATTCAAGGTCGGTATCAGCCCGCAGCATGTCGTTCCGTCGTGGGACTTGCGTACTTTATGGGTCGCCAACAACGCCGAGCGCCGGGCCGTTGGCAGTTTGACCCCGATTGATCCGCGGTCCGGCAAGCCGGGTAAGGCGGTTCCGGTCGACGACCCCTACAACATGTATTTCACGCCCGACGGCAAGTCGGCGATCGTGGTGGCAGAAGCGATGCACCGACTGGACTTTCGCGATCCGCAGACGATGGTCCTGCAGTATTCGGTCGACACGCCCCAATGCGGCGGTATCAATCACGCCGACTTTTCAATTGACGGGCGCTACGCACTCTTCACTTGCGAGTTTGACGGCAGTGTGGCTAAGATCGATCTGGCTAACCGGAAGGTCGCCGGGTATCTCAAGCTGAAGATGCCGGCTACCCGGTTCAAAGACGCACCCGACTCGAACAGCCCGGGAGCGAGTGAAATTTGCACGTCGACCAAGGGCATGCCGCAGGACATCCGAATTTCGCCTGACGGCAAGCACTTCTATATTGCCGACATGAGTGCCGATGGGGTGCACATCGTCGACGGCGATGCGCTCAAAGAGATTGGCTTCATTGCCACTGGATTAGGTGCGCACGGGCTGTACCCGAGCCGCGACGGCAAGCGACTGTATGTCGCCAACCGCGGCACGCACAAGATCCACGGTCGGCGGCATGGTCAAGGTAGCGTCACCGTGATCGATTTCGCCAGTGAAAAGGTCGTCGCACAATGGCCGATTCCGGGTGGTGGCAGCCCGGACATGGGTAATGTCAGCGTCGACGGCAAAGCGCTCTGGCTTTCTGGTCGCTTCGACGACGTGGTCTACCGCATCAACACGCTGACAGGAGCCGTCGCGCAGATCAAGGTGGGACAGGAACCGCATGGCCTGACCGTGTGGCCGCAGCCTGGACGCTATTCTCTCGGCCATACCGGCAATCTGCGCTGACGCTAGTTAAACAACGCTTCGGGTGATGGCTGGCGTTGCGGAATCGGGTTTTTATTAAAAAACACGCAGAGCGCCCGATGCCATCGCAATATGCCGCCACTCATTTCGCAGCAATGAAGGAATCGACTCATGGACGCCGTTGACCTCATTCAATGGCCAGCAATGGTCGTCACCGTTGTGGCCTCCTGGTATATCGCGTCAGTGAAAAAGAGAAAGCGCAAGCTTGGGTTCTGGCTGTTCTTGGGCAGCAATCTGTTGTGGGTCACGTGGGGGTTGTATTCGCACGCCTACGCTCTGGTGGTCCTGCAGGTGTGTCTGGCAGGAATGAATATCCGGGGCGCGGAGAAAACGGAGACTGCAGAGCCGTCTTCGGATTCGAGCGGAAAAGAGCTACAAAAAAAAGATGAATGAATAGGCGCCAACCAGGCCGCCCACCGCCTGTGTTTGACGCCGGTTGAATCAGGGAAGTCGCCGCAACTTAATGCCCGCAATAACGTTGTAGATCTTGGTCGGTAGCGTCCTACCCCGCTTGGAGCGCTAATCCGGGGAGGCAACGGGCGTTAAATCGGGTAGTCTAAAGTTCTTATGAATTTAGATACTCGCATCGATCCCCGAGTGGCGAGCCGCCCCTTGCTGCGATAGCCAGCCCCACTCAGAACGGAGAAGAAAAATGCAGCTCGGAATGATTGGTTTGGGGCGCATGGGTGCCAGCATGGTTCGGCGCCTGTTAAGCAAAGGCCATCAGTGCGTTGTCTATGACCCGCAAGCGGAGGCGGTTGCCACCCTGAGTAAGGCAGGGGCCGAGGGCGCGTCGTCGCTTGAGGAACTGGTGTCCAAGATGACCCGGCCCCGGATGATCTGGATGATGGTGCCGGCAGCGGTGGTCGATCACGAGCTCGGTGCGCTGGTTGCCCATCTGGACACAGGCGATGTGGTAATTGACGGTGGAAATTCGTATTACCGCGACGACATTCGACGCGCGAACGACTTGACCGCATTGGGCCTTCATTACGTGGATGTGGGCACTAGCGGCGGCGTGGCCGGTTTTGAACGCGGCTATTGCTTGATGATCGGCGGCGAAGCCGACATCGTCGAGCGCCTGAAACCCATCTTCCTGGCTTTGGCACCGGGCACCGCTGCAGCAGAACGCACGCCCGGGCGCAGCGGCAGCGTCGCCAACGCGGAAGAAGGCTTTTTGCACTGTGGCCCCCACGGCGCAGGGCACTTCGTAAAGATGGTGCACAACGGCATCGAATACGGAATGATGGCGGCCTATGCCGAAGGGCTCAACATCTTGCGCAATGCCAACGTCGGAACTAGGAAGCACGCGAGTGACGCCGAGACAACGCCGCTGCGCAATCCGGAGTTCTATCGCTACGAAATGAACCTGCCAGACATCACTGAAGTCTGGCGTCGTGGCAGCGTGATCGGCTCGTGGTTGCTCGATCTGACGGCCAGCGCGCTGCAAGAAGATCCCCAGCTCTCGGCCTACGATGGGCGAGTCTCCGATTCGGGGGAAGGCCGCTGGACGCTGCAGGCGGCCATCGACGAAGCGGTGCCGACGCCGGTTCTCAGCGCGGCGGTGTACGAACGCTTTGCGTCACGCGGCGAGGCCGCTTTCGCCAACCAGCTGCTGTCGGCGATGCGGCATGAATTCGGCGGTCACAGAGAGAAAACCGCAGAAGGTCCGAAATGAGATCGCCGGCGGCTTGCACAGATTGGCGATTTGGCCGATAGTGATAGTTCGAGAGATCGAAAAGCGCGGCGAGCGTAATTCAGGAGAAATGATGAACCCCAAGCTCCGAAAGCTTCACGATCTCGGTCAAAGCATCTGGCTTGACAATATCAGCCGCGAAATACTGACGAACGGTACGCTGAAACGATACATCGCAGACCTGTCGGTGACGGGACTCACCTCGAACCCGACGATTTTCGAACACGCGATCGGCCATGGCCACCTTTACGACCAGGCAATTGCCGACCTGGCGCGCCAGGGCGAGTCGGAAGAAGCTATTTTTTTTGCACTTGCGTTGGAAGATTTGCGCCAGGCCGCCGACCTGTTGCGATCGGCCTACGACGAGACCGATGGCGTTGATGGATGGGTTTCACTCGAGGTGTCACCGCTCCTTGCCGACGATAGCGTCAAGACGATTCAAGCCGCGGCGCGACTTCATGCGGCGGCCCGGCGGCCCAACCTCTTCATCAAGATTCCGGGTACGCCGGCAGGCATACCTGCCATCGAGGAATCGATATTTTCCGGTGTGCCCATCAATGTCACCTTGCTGTTCTCGCGCGAGCAGTACGTTGCTGCCGCTGGCGCATATCTGCGCGGCATTGAACGCCGCATTGCAGCCGGCCTTGACCCCAAGGTCGAATCAGTCGCCTCGCTCTTCGTCAGCCGCTGGGACGTTGCGGTGAAGGAGGACATCTCTGCGCAGTATCACAACCGCCTGGGTATCGCGATCGCCATGCGCACCTATAAAACGTACCGTGAGTTGCTGGCCTCGCCGCGCTGGAAAAAGCTTGCGAAAGCTGGTGCCCATCCGCAACGGCTGCTGTGGGCCAGCACCGGCACCAAGGACCCGGCTGCGCCGGATACGCTTTACATCGAAGCTTTCGCTGCGCCTGACACCATCAACACCATTCCGGAAAAGACGCTGCTGGCATTCGCCGACCATGGCCAGGTCGGTGAAATGATGCCTGTCGACGGCGGCTACGCCGAGGCGGTGTTGGACGAATTCAGGCGTGAAGGCGTCGATGACGACGCGCTGGCGCAGCGACTGCAGCGTGAGGGCGCAGATGCTTTTTCACAATCGTGGAACGCGCTCCTGTCGCGCATCAGGGAGAAGAGGGTGCAACTCGCCGGAAAGACGCCGTGGTGATCAACCCATGAAAAACTTTCTGCGGGCACAGCCGGTGACCTCGGCGGAATCGCCAAGTTCGCAATAAGCGCGCACTCCGTCGCAGCGTCATGAGCACCCACATCAGTCCACTTGCTGGCAAGCTAGCGCCGCCGTCGCTGTTGGTAGACGTGCCAAAGCTCGTCACCGCGTATTACACCGAAATTCCCGATCCTGCGGTGCCGACACAGCGGGTCGCGTTTGGCACCTCGGGACATCGTGGCTCATCGCTTGAACTTTCGTTCAACGAATGGCATGTTCTGGCAATCACGCAGGCGATCTGCCAGTACCGCAAGGAGCACCGCATTGACGGCCCACTCTTCCTCGGTATCGACACCCACGCACTTTCCCGGCCAGCCTGCGCCAGCGCACTTGAAGTCCTGGCAGCCAATGGCGTCGAAGTCATGCTGGCGACGAACGATGACTACACGCCTACACCGGCTGTCTCGCACGCGATCCTCGCGCACAACCGCGGCCGCACGTCGGGGTTGGCTGACGGAATCGTCGTCACACCGTCACACAATCCGCCTGACAGCGGCGGCTTCAAGTACAACCCGCCCAATGGCGGCCCGGCCGGCCAAGACATCACCGGCTGGATCGAGGCCACTGCGAACGCTTTGCTGGAGCGGGCGCTAGGCGGTTTGAAACGCCTCCCGCACGCACAAGCGTTGCGCGCGCCAACGACCCACCGCCATGACTTTTTGAGCGCCTATGTCGCCGACCTTGGCAACGTGATCGATATGGGCAGCATACGGGATGCGAAGGTCCGTATCGGCGTCGATCCGCTCGGCGGCGCGGGGGTGCATTACTGGGCACGAATCGCCGAGCGCCATGAGCTCGATTTGAGCGTGATCAACGAGGAAGTCGACCCTACGTTTCGCTTTATGACGGTCGACTGGGACGGACGCATCCGAATGGACCCGTCGTCGCCTTACGCCATGCAAGGTCTTATCGGCCTGAAAGATCGCTACGACATCGCCTTTGCCTGCGACACCGATCACGACCGTCACGGCATCGTCTCCGCGAAGGCGGGATTGCTGCCATCCAACCACTATTTGGCAGTGGCGATTGATTACCTGTTTCAGCACCGACCGCAGTGGGGGGCGCAGGCGGCAGTCGGCAAGACGGTCGTTTGCACGCAGATGATCGACCTCATCGCCGCGCGGCTCGGACGTGCGCTTTATGAAGTACCGGTGGGCTTCAAATGGTTTGCGGCCGGGCTGCTCGACGGGTCGCTCGGTTTCAGCGGGGAGGAAAGCGCGGGCGCTTCCTTCTTGCGTCGCGATGGGACGGTTTGGACCACTGACAAAGACGGCATCGTCCCGGCCTTACTTGCGGCCGAAATCACCGCGTGTTGCGGACACGATCCGGGCGCTCTGTATACCGAGATTGCGCAGGAGTTCGGTAATCCTGTTGCTGACCGGGTCGAGGCCCCGGCGACGCCCCGGCAGAAGCAGCAGCTCGCGGCGCTCGCTCCGCAGAATATCCAGTCCGCTGAACTGGCCGGTGAAAAGATTGAGTGCATTTTCAGCCGCGCACCAGGCAACGGGGCTCCGATCGGCGGCATCAAGGTAATCGCCAAAAGCGGCTGGTTTGCTGCACGGCCCTCGGGGACTGAAGACATCTACAAGATTTATGCGGAGAGTTTTAGCGGTGCCGATCACTTGCAGCGCATCTTGAAGGAAGCGCAGGAGATCGTCGACCACGCCATCGAAGCTCCGCCTTCCAGCGCGCAACGCCTGCGCTGAGCCTGCACCTAGGCAAGGCAAGCCGGGGGGTAAGTCAATTGACCATCCACAATCCGCGCCGGCGACGTGTAGTCATGAACGCTGCTGTGCGTGGCATCCAAAATGTGTATGACTTCGATGCCGCGCAGGTGGAGGACGTCAGCGATTAGCGAGCGATGGCAACGCCACCACACTGCTTCGGCACACATTAAGCTTGTTCTCTGCCGCGCCGCCAGCGCCAGTAAAACATCCAGGCCTTCGTTAAATTCCTGGCTGGAAAGATGATCGGCATAGCCGCGGAACGAGGCATTGCGCCATCCCGTATTCGGCGAATCGGCTCGCATCTTGCGCCGGCCGCCGAGTTGCGGCAGCCACTGATAGGACATGCCGTGCGCCGGCAGCGTCTGGGTCAGCGCGTCCTGTGAAAAGTACGGATATCGGCGGGACCCGGGAAAGCGCCGTACATCGGCGACAGTCTCAATGCGGTAGTCGGCGAGAAGGCCCAGGAAGGCTTCCAGCGAACGGGTCGAATGGCCAATCGTCCAGATTGTCTGGATGGCAGTAGCAGCGGATTCAATTGGCATCACGGATCGATCATGTTCATCGCCGTGTCCCCTCACGAGTCATGGTGTCGCTGGGCTCAGCGGGCCTCTGAATGAGCGTTGCGCTGACTCGGCCGCCTGCGAATTCATGGCGCATGGTTGTTTTCATGGTTCGCGAGCATCTTGTGCGCGCGCGCTACGACGTTGTCCACGCTAAAGCCGAATTCGCGCAATACCCTGTCAGCCGGCGCGGAGGCACCAAAACGATCGACGCAAATTAGGTCGCCCCGGTCGCCGATATAGCGGTGCCAGCCTTGAGCCACGCCGAGTTCGACCGCCAGCCGAGCCGGCACATTTGGCGGCAGCACGTCGTCGCGGTAGCTTTGCGGCTGAATGTCGAACAGATCCAAGCTCGGCATCGACACACAGCGTACGGCGATGCCTTCGCCCTGCAAGCGCGCCGCCGCAGCCAAGATCAGGCCGACTTCGGAGCCGCTGGCAAGCAGGATCAATCCGGGTGGGTTGTCGCCGGCATCGCTCAGCACATACGCGCCCCGACGCAGACCCTCGGCGCTGGCATAGCGGCTGCGGTCAAGCGTGGGCAGGTCCTGCCGAGTGAGCACCAGCAGAACCGGGCGATCACGGGCTTCCACGGCCACCTTCCAGGCCACTGCGGTTTCGTTGGCATCGGCGGGACGGATCACGGTGAGATTGGGAACAGCGCGCAGGCTGGCCAGCTGTTCAACCGGTTGATGCGTCGGACCGTCTTCGCCAAGCGCAATGCTGTCGTGCGTGAATACGTGGATGACATGCAGCTTCATTAGCGCCGCCAGCCGGAGCGGTGGCCGCATGTAGTCAGAAAAAATCAGGAAGGTCGCGCCGTAAGGGATGAAACCTCCGTGCGCCGCCAAGCCGTTTACGACCGCCCCCATCGCATGCTCACGCACACCGAAATGCAGGTTGCGTCCGGCGCGACTCCAGCCGCCGCGATCCGATCCTTGCGCGTCGTCGCGGCTGGTTAGGGGCGGATTGAAATCACCGAAACCTGTGAGCTCGGTCTTGGTCGACGGGTCCAGATCAGCGGAGCCGCCGATCAACGCGGGCAATCTCAACGCCATCCCGTTCATCACCTTGCCCGAGGCAACGCGCGTGGCCAAACCTTTTGCATCGGCTGGAAATACGGGAATGTCGGCGTCCCAGCCAGACGGCAATTCGCCGCGCAGACAAGCCTGAAGTTCTGCCGCCGAATCGGGGAAGGCCTGGGCGTAAGTTGTCATACGGTGATTCCACTCGGCCTCAAGGCGTGCGCCGCGCGAGAGCGCGAGGCGCATGTGCGCCAACGCTGCGTCAGGGATCAGGAACGCTGGCTCGATTGGCCAGCCGAGCCGTTCCTTCGTTAACCTTACTTCGTCCACGCCAAGCGGCGAGCCGTGTGCTTCGAAGCGGTCCTGCTTGTTTGGCGAGCCATAGCCCAGGTGAGTGCGCACCAGCAGCAGTGACGGTCGTGATGTTTCAGCACGCGCGGCCTGCAATCCCGCCGCAATTTCTTCGACGTCGTTGCCGCCTGCAATGGAGATCGTGTGCCAGCCGTAAGCCTCGAAACGCGCTTCGCGATCTTCCGAAAAGGTAATGTCGGTGCCGGCGGACAAAGTGACGAAGTTGTCGTCGTAAAGACAGATCAACTTGCCAAGCTTCAGGTGCCCGGCCAGCGATGCCGCTTCGGACGCGACCCCTTCCATCAGGTCGCCGTCGCTGACGATCGCGTAGGTGTGATGGTCGATGATCGCGTGGCCCGGGCGGTTATAGCGGGCCGCAAGCTGTGCTTCAGCGATTGCCATGCCCACGGCATTGGCAAAGCCTTGGCCGAGAGGCCCGGTGGTAACTTCGACCCCTGGTGTGTGCCCGCGTTCCGGATGCCCCGGTGCCTTGCTGCCCCACTGGCGGAACTTCTTGATGTCTTCGAGCGACAAATCGTAGCCGCACAAATGCAGCAAACTGTAGAGCAACATCGAGCCGTGTCCGGCCGAGAGTACGAAGCGGTCGCGGTCGGCCCAATCTGGATTGTGCGGATTGCATTTGAGAAACCGCGTCCATAACGTGTAAGCCATCGGCGCAGCGCCCAGCGGCATACCGGGATGACCGCTGTTGGCCTTCTGCACCGCGTCCACCGACAAAAAGCGGAGGGTGCCGATGCAAAGTTGATCGAGTTGGGCGGACAAAGCGGCTCCTGTTTTACGTCAAAGGTCGCCGGTGACTGGCGAACTTGCAGATTCCCCGCTTTTGATGCGCTTTCCTACTCAGTGCGGCATGAGCAGTCTTGCAGTGCATGGCGGGAAAGGCCTCATCGCCGCGGGCACTTCGCGAAATCCGTCGGGCGACGGTAACGCTGGATACCCTGCGGAGATGTTGACGAAGCATGCACCAAATACGCGCAGCGCGTCAGTGCCTTGGCGCACTTAGGACCTATTTCGGGGCTGACCGACATTTCTTTCAGCCTCTGCCGAACCCCATGCAAACGCAAGCTATAAGCGCTTTCGTCGGCTTTATGAACTCTTGCCCAACAGGGCTTCCTTGAGCCGCCAGTCTGCGGGGTGCGAGCCCAGCCAGATGCGCGTCATGGCATTGAAGAATTCAATTTCCTTGGAAGGTTCGCCTTGCGGTTTCCCTTTGACAGAGACGACAGTGCCGGTTCCAGGGACCCAGTCGATGGTGAAATTGTCACCCGCCACCAGTTTTTTCTGATCAGCAAAAATCTGACCTTGTTTGATGAGCCCCGGGATCAGTTTGGACATTTCTGCTTTGGGTGCATTCTCCTCAAAGGCCTTGGTAAAGCTTTTACCGAGTTCATTGGAATCAATGTCGCGCAGCAAAGTGATGCTGATGCGCTTGGGCCCGGGGGCTGCATAAACTTCTTCCGGTGTAGCCGCCTTTTTTCCCAGGTAAAGCGCGGCGACATAGACTTTAAACACGGCTTTGTAACGGATGCCGGCGCCATTGAGCGGGAGTTTTGTGCCGTTAACTTCGGTCGAATCCTCGACCTTGATGCCCGAAAGCTCCAGTGGGGTGGCCCAAACGCCCACAGACAGCACAAAACCAGCCATGCCCACAATGCACCGCGTCGTCCAAGTCATGAAGAATCTCCAAAATAGTGATCGAAATAGAACGAGCGTTCTTTTTTGTGGTTTGATTTTCTAGCCCGTCGAGGCCCTTCGCAATAGGGTTTTCGAGATCAGCATTACTACCAGTACCCAGTTTTTTAACTTTCCCCGTCAGGGTTGAGGGGCGGGCGGTCTTTGCTACACTTTGCCGAACATGTTCATTCATTGCATCCGTCAAGCAGGTTGTGGCGACCGGGGAGCCTGGCTTTGGCGATCCTGTCTTTTCTCGCACGCTTGAGGCGCTCACGGGTTCGCGCATTTGCAACCAGCCCGCGCATCGGCCGCAGTCTCACAGGCGTTCCGATTTCGATGCGCTCTTGCACTACGCAACGCAAGTCCCGGCCCCGCTCTTCGGGGCGTTTTGAATGACAGGTGGCCGCGGCTTCTAGCGCGTCGCCCACTGGCAAAGGATCCCATTGTGATTTCTGAACTCGAATTTAAAAGCTTGGCCACGCAAGGCTACAACCGTATTCCGCTGATGGCGGAGGCATTTGCCGATCTTGAAACCCCGCTCTCGCTCTATCTCAAACTGGCGCACTCCAAAGACGGCGGCAAATTCAGCTTTTTGCTCGAATCCGTAGTCGGTGGTGAGCGCTTCGGCCGCTACAGCTTTATTGGTCTGCCCGCCCGCACGCTGCTGCGCGCATCAGGCTTTGGCGTGGACACCAAAATCGAGGTCGTAACAGACGGGCATATTGTCGAGACATCGACACTCAATCCGCTCGATTTCATCAGCGACTACCAGAAGCGGTTCAAAGTCGCGCTGCGGCCCGGGTTACCTCGCTTTTGCGGCGGGCTTGCGGGCTACTTTGGCTACGATACGGTGCGCTACATTGAGAAAAAGTTAGAGGCCACGTGTCCCCCCGACACGCTCGGCTGCCCCGACATCCTGTTGCTGCAATGCGAAGAACTGGCCGTAATCGACAATCTGTCGGGCAAGTTGTACCTGATTGTTTATGCCGACCCGGCGCAGCCCGAAGCCTATGTCAACGCCAAGAAGCGCTTGCGTGAACTCAAAGAGCAGCTCAAGTATTCCGTGAGCGCGCCGGTGGTCAAGCCGTCCCAGAGTTTTCCGGCGGAGCGGGACTTCGCCAAGGCCGACTATCTCGCCGCAGTGGAGCGCGCCAAGCGGCTGATTGAGGGCGGTGATTTCATGCAGGTGCAGGTGGGTCAGCGCATCAAGAAGCGCTACACCGAGTCACCGCTGTCGTTGTACCGTGCACTGCGTTCGCTCAATCCTTCCCCGTATATGTATTACTACCATTTTGGTGATTTCCATGTGGTGGGTGCGTCGCCGGAAATTCTGGTGCGGCAGGAGCAAACGGAAGAGGGCCAAAAAATCACGATTCGTCCTTTGGCCGGGACCCGTCCGCGCGCCTCGTCGCCCGAAGCCGACAAGGCGGCCGAGCAGGAACTGATCAACGATCCCAAAGAACGCGCCGAGCATGTGATGCTGATTGATCTGGCGCGCAACGACATCGGTCGTATCGCCAAAATCGGTACCGTGAAAGTCACGGAAGCCTTCGCTGTCGAGCGCTACAGCCACGTGATGCACATAGTCAGTAATGTGGAGGGTGTGCTGCTGGATGGCATGACCAGCATGGACGTCCTCAGAGCCACTTTTCCCGCCGGCACATTGACGGGCGCGCCTAAGGTTCATGCGATGGAAGTGATCGACCAGCTGGAGCCCACCAAGCGCGGTTTGTATGGCGGCGCCTGCGGCTACCTCAGCTATGCCGGGGATATGGACGTGGCGATTGCGATCCGAACCGGCATCATCAAAGACCAGACGTTATACGTGCAGGCAGCGGCAGGCATTGTGGCCGATTCGGTGCCTGAACTGGAATGGAAAGAAACCGAAGCCAAGGCGCGCGCCTTGCTGCGGGCCAGCGAGCTGGTTGAGGAAGGACTGGAGTAAACCAAATGACCCTTATGACCACTATTCAACCCTGCAGCACCATGGCTGAAGTGCGCGAACACATTGACGCACTCGACGTTCGCATTGTGGCCCTGCTTGCCGAGCGTAGCGGCTATGTGGCCCAAGCCGCACGCATCAAGCAAAGCGCGAGCCAGATTGTTGACAATCCGCGCATCGAGTTCATCGTCGAGCGCGTACGCGCCCAGGCCCGAGAAGCCGGTGCCCCTGAGGCCGTCATGGAGGCGACCTACCGCGCCATGATTGCCGCTTTTATTGAGTTTGAGCGGAGTGAGTTCAACCACCTTCGCGGGGAGGCTAAGTCATGAAGCGCAACAAACTCTTGATGATCGATAACTACGACAGTTTTACCTACAACATCGTGCAATATTTGGGCGAACTGGGGGCTGAGGTTGAAGTCTTCCGCAACGACGAGATCACGGTCGCGGAAATCGCTGAGCGCGCACCAGATCTTCTTGTGCTGTCGCCCGGTCCGTGCTCGCCGCTTGAGGCCGGCATTTCGGTAGCGGCAATCCAGTACTTTGCGGGCAAGCTGCCGATTTTGGGCGTCTGCCTGGGACACCAAGCGATCGGGGCGGCGTTCGGCGGCAATATTGTGCGAGCCCAACAGCTCATGCATGGCAAGACCAGCGTGATCACGACCACCCGAGAAGGCGTATTTGCGGATCTGCCTGAGCATTTCGTGGTCAACCGCTATCACTCGCTGGCGATTGAAAAATCATCTTGTCCCGATGTGCTGGCGGTGACGGCGTGGACTGATGACGGCGAGATTATGGGCGTGCGCCACAAGGAACTGCCGATTCAGGGCGTGCAATTTCACCCCGAGTCCATTCTGACCGAGCACGGCCACGCGATGCTGAAAAACTTTTTGGAGCAGCGGGTATGAAGTGGTTTATTTTTTTAGCTGATTCTTCCCGTACAGAAGGCGCAAGGAGGAAAAATGGTTTCAACAGTTGATTTGCGCAGTGATACGGTCACGCTGCCCACCGCCGCCATGCGTGCTGCCATGCAGGCCGCACCCCTCGGCGACGATGTATTTGGCGGCGACCCTAGCGTTAACGCACTGCAGGAAAAAATTGCCGCCATGCTCGGCTTTGAAGCGGCGTTGTTCTTGCCTACGGGAACGCAGAGCAACCTTTGCGCGATCTTGAGTCATTGTCAGCGGGGGGACGAATACCTCGTCGGTCAGATGGCGCATTGTTACCGCTGGGAAGGGGGCGGCGCGGCGGTGTTCGGCAGCGTACAGCCGCAACCGCTGAACCACCAGGCCGACGGCACGCTGGCGCTGGCGGATATCGAAGCCGCCATTAAACCCGACGACGCGCACTTTGCGCGCAGTCGGTTGCTCACGCTCGAAAACACCTTGGGCGGCAAGTTACTGCCCTTTGAGTATGTGCAGCAGGCCACCCAACTGGCTAAAAGCAAAGGCCTGGGTCGTCATCTGGATGGTGCGCGTTTGTTCAATGCCGCCGTGGCGCAGGCCGCGCTGACCGGCAGTGATGGTCGCCCTGCCGCCGGGCTCAAAGGTGGGGAGCGTGGGGGCATCACCTTTGAGGCGCGCCGCATCGCCCAATGCTTTGATAGCGTCTCGGTCTGCTTCAGCAAGGGGCTGGGGGCGCCAGTCGGCTCGGCGCTGTGCGGATCTCGCGAGTTCATCGCACGCGCCCACCGCATCCGCAAGATGGCGGGCGGGGGCATGCGCCAGGCAGGCATGCTGGCTGCGGCCGCATCGCACGCGCTGGATCACCACATCGAACGTCTCGCGCAAGACCATGTGCTCGCCAAACGCCTGGCAGACGGATTGGCAGGCATTGAGGACCTGCAGGTCGAAGCGCCGCAGACCAATATCCTGTTTGTGGACCTGACCGGCGCTGCCAAAGAGCGGTCTGCGGCGCTGCTTAAACACCTGGCCGATGAGGGTATTCAGGCCACCGGCCTGTACCGCCTGCGCTTTGTCACTCACCTTGATGTGGATGCGGAAGGTGTTGACCGCGCGGTGGCGGCGATTCGCCAATTCTTCAAAGTCTAGGGGTCGTCTTCATGGGTATAGAGCATCTGTTTTTTTTCGTGGTGGCGGGCCTGCTGCTTAATTTCAATGGCCTGTGGGTCAACATCGGTTGGGCGCTGGCCACCGCCTGGGTAGCGCGACGCGTAACGTCCGTGCAGCGCGGCATGCATTGGCTGGAACGCACGGCGGGCCTGATGTTCATTGGCTTTGGCCTGAGATTGGCTTTGTCGGACAATCCTGCCAAGTGACACCCGGTCCCAAGAGAAACAAAAGAATAAGCGAGGAAAGATAACGTCTATGCCCAACAGTCACAAAATCACCCCGCAGGAAGCGCTGCTGCGCACCATCGAGCATCGCGAGATTTTTCACGACGAAATGCTGCACATCATGCGACAGATCATGAGCGGCGAGATGTCGTCCGTGATGATGGCGGCGCTGATCACCGGACTACGCGTCAAGAAGGAAACCATTGGCGAGATCACCGCAGCCGCACAGGTGATGCGCGAGTTTTCCACCAAGGTCCACGTCGCTGACAAAACACATCTGGTCGACATCGTCGGTACGGGTGGTGACGGTTCGCACACGTTCAATATTTCGACCTGCGCCATGTTTGTGGCTGCGGCAGCGGGCGCAAAGGTCAGCAAGCACGGTGGCCGCAGTGTCAGCAGCAAGTCCGGCAGTGCTGACGTGATCGAGTCGCTGGGTATCCAGATTAATCTGTCGCCAGAAGCCATTGCACGGTGCATCGACGAGGTGGGAGTGGGCTTCATGTTTGCGCCCAACCACCACCCAGCCATGAAAAACGTCGCGCCCATCCGCAAGGAATTGGGAGTTCGCACCATTTTCAATATTCTGGGGCCCCTGACCAACCCGGCCAGCGCGCCCAACATCCTGATGGGGGTGTTTCATCCCGACCTTGTGGGCATCCAAATTCGCGCGCTGCAGCGCTTGGGAGCCGAGCACGCCCTGGTGGTGTACGGCAAAGACGGCATGGACGAAGTCAGCCTGGGCGCGGCCACGGTGGTGGGTGAGTTAAAAGACGGAGAGATCACCGAATACGAAATTCACCCCGAGGACTTCAACCTGCCCATGGCGAGCAACCGTAGTCTTCGCGTTGAGACCCCGGAGCAGTCCAAATCGATGCTGATTGGTGTGCTGGACAACCAGCCGGGGGCCGCGCGCGACATTGTTATTCTCAACGCCGGGGCGGCGCTGTACGCGGCTAACGTGGCCGACTCGATACAAAGCGGTGTCCACCTTGCGCGAGCTGTCCTGGAATCCGGTGCGGCCAAAGCGCGCCTGCAGCAACTCATTTCCACCACCCAAGCACTTGCCGCTTAAATTTGCAGCCCAAACCTGCAACCTGAACACCATGTCCGATATTCTGAACAAAATTATTGCCGTCAAGCACGAAGAAATTGCCGAAGCGATCAACCGCAAGCCCTTGGCCGCCATGCGCAAAGACGCTGAGTCGCGCGTGCTCACGCGGGACTTTGTCGGTGCCCTGCGCAGCAAAATTGCAGTAGGCCAGCCGGCGGTGATTGCAGAGATCAAGAAAGCCAGCCCGTCCAAAGGGGTGCTGCGGGCTGAGTTCATCCCCGCAGATATTGCACAGACCTATGCCGAGCATGGCGCGGCCTGCCTGTCGGTCCTGACGGACAAGCAGTTTTTCCAGGGCAGCATTGATTATTTGAAGCAAGCCCGGGCCTCGTGCAGTTTGCCGGTATTGCGCAAGGATTTCATAGTCGATGCCTACCAGGTGTATGAATCGCGTGTCATCGGCGCAGATTGCATTTTGTTGATCACGGCTTGCCTGGACGATACGCAGCTAAAGACGCTGGAAGCGCTGGCGATGTCACTGGACATGGCGGTGCTGGTCGAGGTGCACGACGAGGGTGAACTCGAACGCGCCCTCAAACTCAAAACGCCGTTGATCGGGATTAACAATCGCAACCTCAACAGCTTTGACGTGTCCCTGGATACCACTTTGCGGCTGGTTGCAAAGGTACCCGCCAATCGCCTGCTGGTGAGCGAATCCGGCATTGCCACACCTGAAGACGTCCAGCGACTGCGGGACGCCAAGGTGAATGCCTTTCTGGTCGGCGAGGCCTTTATGCGCGCAGACGATCCCGGTGCCGCCCTGAAGTTGCTGTTCGGGGTGTGACTCTGCCGCTATTTGGCGCGCTGTCGCCTCTGGGTGCGGCCGACCGCCTGACCAGTGCCGACCCTTCAGATTGGCCTGTGGCCTCTGGCTGGCGGCCCGTGACCGATGCCTTTTTTGCCAGTTCATCTGGCCAGAAACTCTTGGGATTTTTGGGCGGTCGACTTGCCGACAACGCCGTCATATTTCCACCACGGCCGCTGCGTGCCCTTGAACTTACCCCGCCTGAAGCGGTTCGCGTGGTCATTCTTGGCCAGGATCCTTATCACGGTCGCTATCAGGCGGAAGGCCTGGCTTTTTCCGTCGCGCCCGGCGTTCCGTTGCCGCCCTCTTTGCGCAACATTTTTAAAGAATTGCAGCGCGATCTGGGGACGCCACCGCCTCAGTTTCCCGAGCCCGGCGGCAGCCTTGTGCGCTGGGCGACCGACGGTGTGCTGTTGCTGAACACCTGCTTGACGGTGGAAGAAGGTCGCCCGGCCAGCCACGCCGGACAAGGCTGGGAGGGTTTAACCGATGCCGTGATCCGCCAGGTGTCGGCGGGCGATCAGCCTGTAGCGTTCCTGTTGTGGGGTGCCCATGCGCAAACCAAACGCGCGCTGATCGACGCCAGTCGCCACAAAGTGCTGCTGGCCAACCACCCGTCGCCGCTGTCGGCGCTCCGGCCGCCGCTGCCCTTTATTGGTTGCGGGCATTTCTCGCAGTTGCGCGAATGGCGTGAAAAGCAGTAGGGATCGCTGTCGAAACCTTGCGGCTCACTAAACCTCCTGTGCAGGGCCACCGATGTAGTCGCGGCGAATATCGACCGTACTTTTTTGGCCTAAGGCCTCAAAGTGGTTGGCCAGCCAACGCTTGGCCGCGCTTTGGCCCATTTCAAACAGTTGCTCCAGCAGGACCGAATCGGCAGACATTTTGCTGGAGGATGGCAAGTCCTCAAGCGCTTCGCCGCCGTCAATACGGTGTAGAAACAGGCTTTTGTATTGAGCGCCTTCTTGCAGGCGTCCGTCCGCCAGCAGACGGTTGGTGAAATCAATGGCACGCATCTGGGCGAGCAAGCTGGCATTGAAGGTCAACTCGCTCACGCGGTCCACGATGTCATGCGGGGTGTGGGGGACATTTGTGCGCTGCAAGGGGTTGATCTGCACCACGATGATGTCACAGCTGTCGCATTGGTTGATGAGCGGCAGCAAGGCGGGATTGCTAGAAAAACCACCATCCCAGTAAGCCTGACCGTCGATTTCCACCGCCTGAAATAGCGTCGGCAGGCAGGAGGACGCCATCACCGCTTGCAGTGTGAGGCGCTCGCCAGAAAAGATTTCGACCCGACCTGTCGTTACGTGCGTGGCCGACACGAAGACTTTCGGTGCTTTCAGATTAGCGATCGCGACAAAATCAATCTCCGCTTCCAGCAATTTCCGAAGGGGATTGATGTCCAGGGGGTTGGACTGGTAGGGTGACGCCCACTGACTCATGGCGTTTCCCAAAAAGTTGGCGCCTACTTGGTCAGGCGACCAACCCCCCATCATCATTTTTCTAATGCTTTCAGCCATCGTGCCGAGGCTACCCATGGCCGCCACGCCGTGCCAGATTCGGCGAAGCGACGCGCGAGCTGCGTCCCTGGGGTCCGATGCTTTATCAGCAAATCCTTGCGCGAGCGCCACGGCGTTGACAGCGCCCGCGCTGGCACCGCTGATGCCGTCGATTTGAATGCGTTGATCCTCCAGCAACGCATCCAGTACGCCCCACGTGAAGGCCCCGTGGGAACCGCCGCCTTGAAGTGCCAGATTGACCCGGCGCACGGACGGCGCAGGAGCAGGGGGATGAAGCGGGAAAGGGAGGAGGAGTTGGCGCATTGAAAACGGCACGGCGGGCTAGGTTCACCCGGTGATGGCCAGAAGGTTGCAGAACCTTCACTTTATTCTCTATTGCCGCGGTAACCATACCCGAAAGTGTCCAGGGGGAGGAGGGCGTGTCCTCGCGCTCTCTTGTACCCCTTGACAGGCCCATGCGCCGAGCACGCGTGCGCGCAAATTTCTTCAAAACAGATGGAACGGCGAGCTACCATGCCCATCCAGTTTGAAGTAACAATACCGTCACTCGACTCTCGAACCGTGGCATAATCTGAGGTTCACTCAAAGGATGGGTGCCCGAGTGGCTAAAGGGGGCAGACTGTAAATCTGTTGGCTAACGCCTACGCTGGTTCGAATCCAGCCTCATCCACCAGGTTTGCTAATTTAGGGTGAACAGCCAACTTAAAGCAAGTGCCGTAAGGTTGTTTCTGGTTGCAGGTTAATTTGGGCGGAGTTGTGCGGGAGTAGTTCAATGGTAGAACCCTAGCCTTCCAAGCTAATGACGCGGGTTCGATTCCCGTCTCCCGCTCCATACAGTTGTGGTGAGAATTTTTGAGTTTAGCCCATTTGGCTCAGTGGTAGAGCACTCCCTTGGTAAGGGAGAGGTCGCGGGTCCGATTCCCGCAATGGGCACCATATTTGAACTGGTGCGGTTTGGTCGGCATGGTGTCTGGCCGTAGTTGATTGGTGTTGTAACTTTCCGGAGTTGAAAATGGCAAAAAGTAAATATGAGCGAACCAAGCCACACGTCAATGTGGGCACGATCGGCCACGTCGACCATGGCAAGACGACCCTGACAGCG
>NZ_JABBPC010000022.1 GCF_012927485.1 Polaromonas sp.
CCCATCGGTTACATTCCCCCTGCCGAAGCTGAAGAAAATTACTATCGGCAATTAACCAGTCAGGCTGCAGTGTCTGCCTGACTTAACCCAACGGGCCTCCACGAAACCCGGGGCGATTCACGTTTGAATTAAGCCGGCCCGCGAAGCGGGTTCGGCTTGAATGAACTGTTAGACCTGTGCCTTCCGCATCTTCCGCTCGCGTTTGAGATAGCGGATACATCCAATTGTGACAATCAGGCCAATGACTACGGTTGCCAATCCTGCCAACAGCCACGTAGTTGACGGACCAGTGAGAGGTTCGCAGTTCGCCACACAAGCGATAGGCTCCAAATGAATTAAGTCAGCACCCTGTAAGGACCAAAGCACGCCAAGGAGGGTGAGCACGATCCCTAATAGTGCGAAAACTCGCGCTAGCCAAATTTTCATGTCGTCTCCTAAAGCAAGAAAAGATGCTGACCGACAATTGTCAGAACACTAAAATTCGTCGCTGCGATGAGGTTCGTGCGCAGGTCTAACGTAAAGTTGAGGGGTGCGCCGCTTTTGACGCGTCCCTCTCGAACGCTCTGTTAGGCGAGATGTGATGCGCAGTGGCGAAGCAAACCCGCTTACAGGTTACGTTATGCATAAACATAGATAGCCTCACCCAAGAATCCCACCATATTCCGGTGATACGCGTTGTGGAAGTCCTTCATATCCTTGTTGTCGCTGTAGAAAAGACCCATGCCAATGTAGGCTTCTCTCGAAGGCACATAAAACCGGGAAGCAATAGCGTAACGCTGGGCCATGATCTCCTGGACTGCTGGCGAGGAGGCTTGCGAACCGTCCAGCATGGTAGCCAACCTTTTATAAAGTGCGTCCCAATCAATATGCACCTGCTGTTTATTGACGTGCGACCAATTGTTGGTCTCCGACAGGGATTTTGCTTGCTCGGCATTCAGTGCATTTTTGCATTGTGCGAGATATTCCGGGGTTGAATTTTGCATGTTCTATATCCTTCTGAATAGGGCTACCTTTTATATGCTGCAACTTGTTAAGAGCGGTGGCCTAACGTAGAGTTAACCGGCGCGGCGCGGCTTTATCGCGCCGCGTCCAGCGACTGAAAGGAGCGGGGTTGAGCGCCGGGTTAGAGGTGAAGCTACTCACAGCGAATAGTCCTCAAATTTGACGAGACGCCAACAAGAGGCTGTTTTTTCAAAGCTAAACGCAAATGAATAGTCGGTATCCGGTTTGGTGAATTGCACCAAAACTCGCCCTTGCTTAGACCCCACTAATTTTTCAAATGGAATCGTGGCCGTTTTGTCTTGCTTTGGTAATCAAGACGTGAGTATTTCGGATCAGCCGCGCTGCGGATCTTGTATGTGACCGTTTTTGGTTCAGGCTCAGATGAGCCATTAACGTATGTGGCCGAAAGCGGGAAACGGGTGTTCTGTCTTTGAAACTACTGCATACTTTCGAACTTCAATAGGAAGGAGGCAATAAGTTTGTGCATATAACCTCTAACGCCTGAATTAAGCCGAGCCGCGAAGCGGCTTCGGCTTGAATGAATTGTTAGGCTGCGTACCGATTACCACAGGTTCTTTCCGTCAATCACGGAAACCGACGCGCTTGCTGCATCGAAGTCATCAAAGAGCCGCGCGTTGACGCCAATGCGGCGAGTTTTCTTGTCCCAGCTTCCGTCACGCTCGAATGCGGGACTGTCCGAGAAGATTGGTATGCCGCAGTTCTTGCAAAAGTGGTGAGCTACGAGCTTCGTTTTCCAGCGATAGATCTCATCGTCTTCAGTCGAAGCATTGACCTGAAATTGTTCTGGCTGATAGTAGGCATACAGCGCACCGCGTTTTGAGCAGAACGAACAAGTGCAACGTGTGAGTTGCTCAGGAACATTGCCATCTATCTCGAAGCTGGTTTTCCCACAGTGACAACTACCTTTGATGGTCATGCATTTCTCCTAATCGACGAAAAGAGTTGAAAAGCACCCTAACGCTTGAATTAAGCCGAGACGCAACGTGGCAGTAGTGAGCCGACACGACAGCAGCAACGGCAGAAATAGACGAAGCTAAGATGCGGCTTCGGCTTGGATGAATTGTTAGGCTCCAGCCTCGTGCTGCCGCGCATTTCTTGATAGTGTCCCATGTGCGTGTTGTGACGTTCTTTCCAAGCGTCTTTTCAATGAGTGTCATGAAGATTGGGCCGCACTCATGTGGAACATACGCCGTGAACACCTCAGCGCCATCCATGGCTAGGATTTTGGCGCCATCGAGCTCAATAGGCAGCAACAGGTTTTCCTTGTGCGGTTGACTCAAGAAGGTCACAACTCGCTTTGCCTCTGGCGAGATGTGAAAGTCAGAGTAGGGGTCCGTCTTGAGCAACGCGAGCAGGTGGTTAGTAGTACGCACAATAACAGGAAAGCTACGAGGGAGATATTTCTCCATGCCGGATTCAATAACTTTGGCCAGATTCGATTCTTGTTTTTTGGCGCCGGTAAAAACCACGTTGCCACTGGACAGAATCGTTCTAACGTCCGTGAAGCCGATCTTCTCGAAGCATTCCTTGAGATCGGCCATCTTGGCGTTCATTGGGCTGACACCACGAAGAAATGCAACGTAGCGAGGCATTTGTCGCTCCTGGGGCCTAACTAATATTAGACATCCGAATAGACGCAAAACATTGCGTCTATTCGGATGTCTAATTATTTATAAAAATGTAAGATGATTTTAAATTTATCCATGTAGCGAAATTTAGCACCTTCTAAAATAAATGCAATGCCCATCAGAAAATTTACCTAGGCAAGAACCTACGTTGCTCGATTAAGTCAGGGGGAAAATCCGCTTGAAGCATGACAGTACCCGTACTGAGCAGGCTTATACGGACTGGGTTAAACGCGCATTAGGGTTGGCAGTGCACTCTCCCGCGCTGGTCGCGAGATGCGCGAGCACGGCACTTTCGAGTTCGCAAATGAAGCGGTCAGCTATCAGGAACTCAGCACCATGTTCGAGACATGACGAGCGTGATATTTATTCTCCAATTGCCGATTCCTTCCAACAGCATGGCCCCAGTGGGCCCACAAGAGCTGTTCTTTTGCAGCCTGATAAACTCCGCTTGACTCTTTTCTTTGGAGAGAATCGCGCGGCCGGATTGGGTGGGCAGCTGTCGGTCGCTCGCAAAACTGCATGGTCGTTTTCAGTCGGAAGCAGAAGTTCGGCCTCCAACGCTTGACCCTCTGTTTTTGGCCGAACACTGCTGCCGGCCACGCCTCCGAATTCATGAAAATTATGGCTCTGCATCAAGCGCGGGCTATTCACGCATACCGCCTAATGACTGATTACGACCGACTCGACACCTGGGTGGACACCTATTTCAACGAAGAAGTCCGCTTTTTGCAGGACCTCATTCGCGTGCCGACCGATACGCCGCCGGGTAACAACGCACCCCATGCCGAGCGCACCGCCGAGTTACTCAACGCCTTCGGTTTTGAGGCCGAGAAGTACCCGGTGCCACAGGCCGATGTGAAGGCCTATGGCATGGAGTCGATTACCAATCTAATCGTACGCCGTCACTATGGGGTTGGCCGCACGATTGCCCTGAATGCCCACGGCGATGTGGTGCCTCCTGGCGAGGGCTGGACTCACGACCCCTATGGCGGCGAGATCGAGGATGGCAAGATTTATGGCCGCGCTGCCGCTGTCAGCAAAAGCGATTTCGCCAGCTTCACCTTTGCCGTGCGCGCGCTGGAGTCATTGAGCGCACCGCTGCACGGCAACGTCGAACTGCATTTCACCTACGACGAGGAATTTGGGGGTGAATTGGGGCCTGGGTGGCTGCTCAAGAAGGGCCTGACTCACCCCGATCTGATGATTGCAGCGGGGTTCTCCTACGAAGTCGTGACCGCCCACAACGGCTGCCTGCAAATGGAAGTGACGGTACACGGCAAGATGGCTCACGCTGCCATTCCGCACACCGGGGTGGATGCGCTGCAATGCGCCGTTGGCATTCTCAATGCGCTGTATGCGCAGAACGCGCTGTACCAGCGAGTCACCTCCAACGTCGAGGGCATACAGCATCCCTATCTCAACGTGGGGCGTATTGAAGGTGGCACCAACACAAATGTGGTTCCGGGAAAAGTCACGTTCAAGCTAGACCGCCGCATCATCCCGGAAGAAAATCCTGCAGAGGTGGAGGCTGTTATCCGCCAGGTAATCACCGATGCGGCGGGCCGCTTTCCGGGAATCAGCGTTGAAATCAGGCGGCTGCTGCTGGCCCACGCGATGCAAGCACTTCCTGGCAACAAGCCTCTGGTGGAGGCCCTCCAAAAACACGCTGCAACGTTGTTCGGCCAGCAGATCCCCACCATGGGTACACCGCTGTATACCGATGTCCGCCTGTATGCGGAAGCTGGCATTCCCGGTGTCGTCTACGGCGCGGGGCCGCGCAGCGTGCTGGAGTCCCACGCCAAACGTTCTGACGAGCGACTTGATCTCGAGGACTTGCGTCGTGCCACCAAGGTCATTGCGAGGACGCTGAAGGACCTGCTGAGTTAAGCCGCCACGCGCGTTAAAGAAAGCGCTCCAACAATCGGCGTGAGGCACGATCCAGGGCCGTCATATTGGGCACGCTGTATTGCACTCCTTCGCTACCCGCAATCAGCAGGGCCTGACGTCCCAAACGGCGAATATCCTCTTCGCCCTTGAGTACAAACGAGGTGTCGCCCCGATCGGTTTCGACCGTCCAGATGCTCGGCGTCGCAAAAGTCGAGACACTTACAAGCCGCTTGATCTCGGGTACGAAATCGCGCAGGGCCAACTCTTCTTGAAGCAGCGCGCGCAGTGCCGTCGGCAAGGCCTGCAGCCGCTCTATCCACGCCACCTCGTGACCCTCGGTATTGACCAGCGAAATACCTTCATCGGGCGCCGCGAGGGGAAACGCCCGCACCGGCACCACGCCAGCATGCTGCTCACCATTAGCGTCAATGAACAACAACCGCCCCGACGCTTGGCGCTCGAGCCGAAAGCCCGGAGAGACAAGGGAATCGAAATCAAAATGGGGGGCTGTCATGCTTAGACCTTCGCTCATGGGTTACCTGCCTGCTGGGGGGCATGATGGGCCGTGTGCGCCAGCTGCGCCGTGGCCAGGGCTATCCGGGCTCCCTGGCTCTCCTCGACCTCGCCGCCCTGCCCTTCGCTGTCGACCTGCCGGGCTTGGGCCTCGTACAGCCGCCAATAGGCGCCCTGCTGCGCCATCAGTTCATCATGCGGTCCGACTTCCACCACTTGCCCACGGTCCATCACCACGAGCCGATCGGCTTTGCGCAATGTTGACAGCCGGTGCGCGATGGCAATCGTGGTGCGGCCCTGCACCAGATTGTCGAGCGCGCGCTGGATTTCCTTTTCAGTTTCCGTGTCCACCGATGAGGTCGCCTCGTCCAGGATCAAAATGCGCGGGTCGATCAGCAAGGCGCGCGCAATCGAAATGCGTTGGCGCTCCCCGCCCGACAGCCCCTGGCCGCGCTCGCCCACCAGCGAGTCGTAGCCCTGAGTCAGGCGCAGGATGAATTCGTGTGCATGGGCGGCACGAGCGGCGGCCACAATCTCGGCACGCGTCGCGCCCGGTTTGCCATAAGCAATGTTTTCCGCGATGGTGCCAAAAAATAGAAACGGCTCCTGCAGCACCAAGCCGATATTGCGCCGATAGTCGGCCACGCTGAAGCGCCGAATGTCGGTGCCGTCTACGCTGATGGCGCCGTCGCTCACATCGTAAAAGCGGCACAACAGATTGACCAGCGTGCTTTTACCCGAGCCGCTGTGGCCCACCAGACCGATCATCTCGCCAGGCTGGATTTGCAGGTCCAGTCCGCGAATCACGGTACGGTTGCCATAGCGAAATCCGATGCCCTTCATCTCGATGCGGCCCTGGAGCGCTTCGATTTTTATCGGCTGGGCCGGCTCGGGCACGTCGGACACGTGGTCAAGAATGTCAAAAATCCGCTTGGCGCCCGCTGCCGCCTTTTGCGTCACGGAGACAATGCGGCTCATGGAATCAAGTCGCCCATAAAAGCGACCGATATACGCAATAAATGCGGTCAGCACGCCCACCGTGATCTGCTGCCTGGCTACAAGCCAGATGCCGAACGCCCAGACTACCAGCAGCCCCACTTCCGTCAGCAACGAAACGGTAGGCGTAAACAGCGACCAGGTTTTATTCAGTTTGTCATTGGCCGCCAGGTTGTATTGATTGACATCGCGAAAACGTTGGGCTTCACGCCTTTCCTGGGCAAACGCTTTGACGACCCGGATGCCGGGGATCGTGTCCGCCAGGACATTGGTCACATCGGACCATACCCGGTCAATTTTTTCAAAACCGGTGCGAAGCTTGTCGCGCACCACATGAATCATCCAGGCGATAAAAGGCAAGGGCATAAACGTCACGAGCGCCAGCCATGGGTTGACGAAAAATAAAATGACCGCCGTCATCACGATCATCAGCACGTCGGTGGCGAAGTCCAGCGCGTGCAATGATAAAAACACGCAAATTCGATCCGTTTCGGAGCCAATCCGTGACATCAGGTCGCCGGTCCGCTTACCCCCAAAGTAATCCAGCGACAGCTCCAATAAATGGTCAAAAGTAGCGGTCCGCAAATCGGCTCCGATGCGCTCGGACACCAGTGCCAGCAAGTAGGTCCGAGCCCAGTTCAGCGCCCAACCCAGCACCGCTGCACCGAGCAGCCCACCCAAAATGAGCAGCACTTTTGAGGACTCAATTTTCTGGCCGTTCTGGAACGGGATCAGAATATTGTCCATCAGTGGAATGGTGAGGTAAGGCGGCACCAGCGTCGCCGCCGTGGAGGCGAGCGTCAGCAAGAAGCCGGTCAGCAGTTGGTAGCGGTACGGGTGGGCAAAACGCCACAGTCGCAGCAGCACCCAGGTCGAGGGTGGCGTATGCAACTCCCGGGCGCAAGCCGGGCACTCGTCGCTATCCGGAGGCAGTGGCAAGTCACATTCCGGGCACAGTGAGACCTCGTCGGCGGGTCCAAACGCAGGGTCTGCTTTGGCTGCCGCGCCGGAGGCTTCGGCTGGTGTCCGGGCCTGCTGCTGCGCAAACATCCGCACCAAACGCACCGCCTGGACATTGGCTCCCAGGGTAAAACGCCAGCTGCCGAGCCGGCTGGAATCATCGCTATCGCTGTCATAAAGCTCCAGCGTTCCCACCCCGGCATGGTCGAAATGGCGAAGTTCCAGCCCGCGCCGCTTCGGCTGGGTTCCGCCGGTGTCCAGGGTGGACCAGCTGATCCAGGTGCCCTCGGGGCTACAAGCCAGCAGGCGCCGGTCCGTCAGGGCCAGCAGACCCTGGGCAAAGCGAAGTTGCTGGTCCAAGTCAACCACCAAGGTGCACAAAACGTTCTCTTGGTTTGCGAGCTGCGAACGGAGTCCTGCCGCAGGGCCGGTTTGGCTTGAATCGTCCACCGGGTAGTTATGTTGCATTGTGGTTATTAATTTTTTAAAGTCCGGTATTTGGCGCACAGCGCGTGGCGCGACAGATCCAGCTTCTGGCTGGATCAGGAGTGACGCGCAATATGACCCGGAACACGGATTTTCGCCCAAGCCGGCCAGCGAGGATTTTTGTTACCTTCTCGCGCTCGCGAAAACGATTAAAGTTGAATCAACTCTGCGCTCGACAGCGCAGTCGTCTCCTCTCCGTAAGCACCTATTCCAGGCTGGCAGGACTTTTACCAAGTCTGCTAGTCATTTTCATTTACATTCTCCCGGCCGAAAATCGGAACGTTGCAGCGGCAAAGTCCGCTGGACTGAAAACTTTTGCAAAACATGAGCCAACAGGACGACATCAAGCTACTGCGCATCAATTACCTGCGCGGTCCCAACATCTGGACCTATCGACCGGTACTTGAAGTGTGGCTGGACTTGGGCGGCCTGGAAGACTTTCCCTCCAACCTGCTGCCGGGCTTCAACGATCGACTGGTCGAACTACTGCCCGCCTTGCGCGAACACCACTGCGGCGTCGGCGAACGTGGCGGCTTTCTACAGCGCCTGCAGGAGGGCACCTGGGCCGGCCATGTACTGGAACATGTCGTAATCGAGCTGCTAAATCTGGCCGACATGCCGACCGGCTTTGGCCAGACGCGTAGCACCTCGCAGCGGGGCGTCTACCGCATGGTGGTGAGAGCGAGAGACGAACAGGTGGCCCGCATCGCGCTGGCTGAAGGGCACCGACTTCTGATGGCCGCCATCAACGACCAAGCCTTTGATTCAACACAGGTTCAGGCTGCAGTCGAAAAAATTCGAGCCAAGGTCGATGACTGCTACCTGGGGCCCAGCACCGCCTCGATTGTGGTGGCTGCCACGGACAGAGGCATTCCTCATATCCGTCTGAACGACGGCAACCTTGTGCAGCTGGGCTATGGCGCCAGCCAGCGCCGCATCTGGACTGCAGAAACTGAACTTACCAGCGCGATTGCAGAAGGTATTGCGCATGACAAGGATCTGACTAAAAGCCTGCTGGCCACCTGCGGCGTGCCGGTGCCGAAAGGTGAAATTGTCCACAACGCACAGGAGGCCTGGGCCTCCGCGCAAGACATCGGTTTGCCCGTGGTTGTCAAGCCCTCCGACGGCAACCACGGTCGCGGCGTGTCTTTGGACCTGAAAACCGAAGAACAGGTCAAAGCCGCTTTTGAAGTGGCCAAGCGCCACGGCAGCGAAGTCATGGTCGAGCGCTTTGTGCGCGGTCATGAACACCGCCTGCTGGTGGTGGGTGGCCGCGTGGTGGCGGCCGCACGCGGAGAAGCCGCCTGGGTTACCGGCGATGGCAGCTCTACCGTAGTGCAGCTGGTGGACGCGCAACTCAATACCAACCCACGGCGCGGTCTGGGCGAGGACTTTCCATTAAGCCAGATCAAAACGGCAACGGATGGCGCCATCGTGCTTGACCTGCAGCGCCAGGGCTTGACGCCCGACGCGATACCGATGGCGGGCCGCGAGGTGCTGATTCAGCGCAACGGAAATGTCGCCATCGACTGCACGGACGAAGTTCACCCCGAAGTCGAGTACATCGTCACGCTCGCCGCCCGCGTGGTAGGTCTGGACATTGCGGGGATCGATGTGGTGGCGCAAGACATCTCGCGCCCATTGCACAGCCAGGGCGGCGCAATTGTCGAGGTCAACGCGGGCCCCGGTCTGTTGATGCACCTGAAACCCGCGGAAGGCGCGCCGCGCCCGGTAGGACGCGCCATCTGTGAGCATCTTTTCCCTCATCTCTCCGAAACCCTGGACCACAGCCAGCACGGTCAAGACGGCCGCATTCCCCTGGTCGGCATCGCCGGGTCCGAAGGCACTCCGTATGTCGCGCGCCTGGTCGCCTGGTTGCTGCACCTGTCGGGCCGCTACACGGGCCTGGCCTGCCGCGACGGCCTGTTTCTGGACCAGCGCTGCGTGGACACCAGTAACTGTGCCCACTGGGAGGCTGGCCAACGTCTGCTGATGAACCGGGCGGTGCAGGCCGCCGTGTTTGAAAACGGCGCCGACACTATTTTGCGCAGCGGTTTGTCCTATGACCGCTGCCAGATCGGTGTCGTCACTGACCTCGGCGGTGCCTCCAGCCTCGCCGAATTCGACATTACCGAAGACGATCAAATGTTCAAGGTCATGCGCTCGCAAGTTGACGCGGTCCTGCCGAGTGGCGCCGCAGTGCTCAATGCCGCCCATGCGCGCGTGGTGGAAATGAAAGCGCTGTGTGATGGTGAAGTCATTTTCTACAGCAATGAACCCGACTCGGTTGCCATTACGGCGCACCGCAACGAAAACGGTCGCGCCCTCTTTGTGCGCCAGGACCAGGTCGTTCTGGCCACCGGCGCCACGGAAGCCTTCTTGCCGAGCTTGGGAAAACTGGCTGCTTGGAGAGACCGGGACGAGCGACGAGCGCTATCGGAAGGTAGCTTGCTGGCCGCCATAGGCGCCGCATGGGCCTTGGGAATCCCGCTCAATCTGATAGGGGCGGGCATGAAAGCCTTTGAATCCAGTGAAAAACCTGCCGGGAGGGCAGTCTGATGGAAGTCTCTCGTATCCGGGCTCTGCGCGGGCCTAATCTCTGGAGCCGCCACACGGCGCTAGAAGCCATCGTGGCCTGCACGGCGGCGGAGGCCTCCGTCGAGACTCTGCCTGGTTTTGAGCCGCGAGTGCGCGCGCTGTTTCCGGCCATTGGCGCACTTCGCCAGACCGGTCATGCCGGTCCGGTTTCGCTGGCGCATGTGCTTGAGGCCGCGGCGCTTGAATTGCAAGCGGCGGCAGGCTGTCCTGTCACCTTCAGCCACACGGAAGTGACGGTCGAGCGAGGCACTTACCAGGTCGTCGTGGAATACTGCGAAGAGGCCGTGGGTCGCCTGGCGCTCGAATTGGCGCAGGCCCTGATTCACGCGGCCCTGAATGAGGCCGCTTTTGACCTGGATGACGCGATCGCCCAATTGAGAGTCCTCGACGAAAACGAGAGGCTCGGACCCAGTACTGGGGCGATTGTTGATGCCGCTGTCGCGCGCGGCATTCCATATCGGCGCCTTACCAAAGGCAGCATGGTCCAGTTTGGATGGGGTTCGCGCCAACGCCGCATCCAGGCGGCCGAACTTGACGCGACCAGCGCCGTAGCCGAAGCCATCGCGCAAGACAAGGACCTCACCAAAAAGCTGCTGCGTGCAGCGGGTGTACCCGTGCCCCTGGGCCGACCGGTAAGCGACGTCGAGGATGCCTGGGCGGCGGCTCAACAGATCGGCCTGCCGGTCGCGGTCAAACCTCAAGACGGCAACCAAGGTAAAGGCGTCACCGTTAATGTGGCAACCCGCGAGCATCTTGCGATCGCCTTCCGGGCGGCGGCCGAGCATGGTGAAGTCATGGTCGAAAAGTTTTTACCCGGCAGCGACTTCCGGCTGCTAGTCGTCGGCGACAAGCTGGTCGCCGCTTCCCGGCGCGACCCACCACAAGTGGTCGGCAACGGCGTGCACACCGTCCGCGGACTGGTGCAGATCGTCAACCTGGACCCGCGGCGTGGTGAAGGCCATGCCACCTCCCTCACCAAAATTTGCTTTGACGACATCGCCGTGGCCCAGCTCGAAGCGCAGGGACTGACGCCTGAATCGATCCCAGCCAAGGGACGCCGCGTCGTCCTGCGCAACAACGCCAACTTGAGCACCGGTGGGACCGCCACCGATGTGACCGACGATGTCCACCCGGCCGTGGCGGCTCGGGCCGTGGCAGCCGCACAAATGGTGGGGCTGCACATCTGCGGGGTCGACGTCGTCTGCGAAAGCCTGTTGCGGCCACTTGAATCACAAAGCGGCGGTGTGGTGGAAGTCAATGCCGCGCCCGGCTTGCGCATGCATCTATCGCCTTCCTATGGCAAGGGCCGCCCGGTAGGGCTTGCCATGATCAATGAACTATTTCCGCCAGGCAATGACGGCCGCATCCCGGTGATCGCCGTGACCGGCACCAATGGTAAAACCACCACAACGCGTTTGATTGCCCATCTGTTGGCAGCGCACGGCCTGCGCACCGGCATGACCAATACCGACGGCGTCTACATCAACGGCCGCCAGACCGATAGCGGCGACTGCAGTGGACCCAAAAGCGCCCGCAATGTGCTGATGCACCCCGACGTGGATGCAGCCGTATTTGAAGTGGCACGCGGCGGCGTACTGCGGGAAGGCCTCGGTTTTGACCGCTGCGAAGTGGCTGTAGTGACCAATATGGGCAATGGCGATCATTTGGGGCTGAACTACATCACCACCGTGGAAGATCTCGCCGTTCTCAAGCGCGTGATTGTGCAGAACGTGTCGCCGACCGGCTATGCGGTGCTTAACGCTGCAGACTCCATCACCGCCAGCATGGCGGCATCCTGCCCTGGAAAAGTGATCTTTTTTGCGGCAGACCGGCACCACCCGCTTATGGCTACCCACCGGGCGCAAGGCAAACGCACGGTGTATGTGGACGGACCGATGCTGGTGGCCGCCGAAGGATCCTGGGTGGAGCGCATCCCGCTGCAGGAAATTCCGGTCACACGGGGTGGCAGCATCGGATTTCAGGTGGAGAACGTCATGGCCGCTGTCGCTGCGGCCTGGAGCGTCGGGGTTAACTGGGACACCCTTAAAAGCGGCCTGGCAAGCTTTGCCACCGACGCGCACAACGCGCCGGGGCGCTTCAATGTGATGGACTACCGCGGCGCCACGGTGATTGCCGACTATGGCCATAACCCCGACGCCATGCGCGCCCTGGTGGCTGCTGTAGACGCCATCCCCGCACAGCGGCGCAGCGTGGTGATCAGCGCGGCCGGGGACCGGCGCGACAGCGACATCCGCGACCAGACCGTCATCCTTGGAGCCGCCTTCGACGACGTCATTCTTTACCAGGACGCCGCCCAGCGCGGGCGGGCTGATGGCGAAGTGATGGCCTTGCTGCGAGAGGGACTGGAAGGAAAAAACATCGCTAGCCGAACCCGTCATATCGAGGAAATACGCGGCGAGTTTCTGGCCATAGACACCGCGTTGGCGCGTCTGCAGCCGGGCGATTTGTGCCTGATCCTGATCGATCAGGTGCAAGAGGCGCTAGATCATCTCGCCGAACGCATGAAGGAAGCCAAAGAGACGGCGTCTGTCCGCTAATAGCTTTCGTCCTACAGCAGAATCGGCGAGCGGCGACTTTGGTTTCCAGCGTTGTCTTTCATCGCAACTCGGGCCATCGATGCATCCTTGGAGTTGAAGATTCAAATAACCAAGGAGTTCGGCCATGACTGTAGCAACCCGTTTCTGCCCTTCCCAATTTAACCGCCTTGGAAAGGGGGTCGCGTACCTCGGCCTGGCCATTTCGTTAACCCTGACCGTAGCCTCTGCCCAGATTGCATCGGGGACCACCGGTATCGACGCCACAGGAAACGAGAAAAGCGAAATGGCTGCTTGCAACAGCGGCAAGACTCAACAAAATCGGGCTACCTGCATTACCGAGGTCAAAAACGCTAACGCAGCCAAGCGCGCGGGCAAGCTTGACAACAATGGCGGCCAATTTTCCGCCAACGCCCTGAAACGCTGCGATGTCTTCAAAGGCGACGATCAAGCCGCCTGCAAAGCCCGAATTGACGGCGATGTCAAAATTCAAGGCAGCGTTGCCGAAGGTGGTGTGATTCGGGAACTTGAAACGGTAGTAGCGCCGGTTCAGCCTTAATTTGTGAACCGGCACTGGACACCGGATACTGCGTGCACCTAGAGCCCATTGCTAGTGACCAATATGGGCAAAGACAAGTCACGCGCCGCTAGACTGGTCTGCTGATTCGCTCAACGGAAGTGCGTAAAAGTCGAGGAATGGGTCTGAAAATCAACTTGGCTGACTTGCCACGCTTGTGATGGCGTAACCCTTCTCGGCGATTTGCTGGTCTAGGTCATCGATGCCGTAGGAACGCAGAGATTCGGCGTTTTCTCCCATTTCTTTGGCTTGACCATCGGTTTCCCAATCAAAATTTGTAGCCTCTTCGGGAATGAGCCGCCCCTCGGGCACGGCGAGATAAGAAAATTTATTATTGGCCTCGGCTCGCCGGTAAATGTCTACTCGCATGGTTCAGTCCTTCACATAATGGTGATCGCTCGACAGTACCGCTTAGGCGCTATTTTTTTTGTAGGATAAAAGCCCGGCGAGCCCTCGGAGGGAAAGTGCCTTGGCTTTCGGATCTTGCAAACGACGTGAGTCGTGATGCCTTTCGAACTCGCGCTTGCACGGACCGTTTTGAAAACCCGTTGTTAGCGCGCACGCAGTGACTGGTCAATAAAGCTTCTTCAGCGCCTAGCGCTTTGTCGCCCGCTTTTCGTGCGTCATGGATGCCTTACCATCCACAGCTGCAAGATTGGACCTTGTGCGTCCACTCTTAATAAAGGCTGTGCACCCCGCGATGACAACGACCGAAATCTATCTGATCGCCATGGCGATTATTTTCACGCTCCCCTATGTGATCTGGCGAGTCGGGCGAACCGACTATTACGCGCCTCTCGTGGTGGTTCAGATTATTGTCGGCATCCTGCTGGGCCCCGGCGTTCTTGGCAAAATGTTCCCGGGCTATTACTCGTTGGTGTTCAGTGCCCCGGTCGTTCAGTCCTTGAACGGCATCGCCTGGTGGGCGGTGATGATTTTCGTCTGGGTCGCCGGCATCGAACTGGATCTGAAGAAGGCCTGGGCACATCGGAGAGAAAGTAGCATCACCGCCGGCTTGGCGCTCGGCACGCCATTGGTTTTCGGCTGTCTGGCCGCCACTGGCCTGCTGATGTATGAGGGCTGGGTAGGGCCTCGCGGAACTTACTGGCAGTTTGTGATGGGCGTCGGCATGGCCTGTGCAGTCACTGCACTGCCTATTCTGATTCTGCTGATGGAGAAGCTCGCCATCCTGCGACAACCTATCGGGCAGCGCATCCTGCGCTATGCAAGCCTGGACGACATCGCGATCTGGGGAGTGCTCGCACTCATCCTTATGGACTGGCAGCGCGTCGGTAAGCAAGCTGTTTTTCTGACGGCCTTCGCGGGCATTGGCTACGCCTTTAGAAAACTCATGCTGTGGCTGCCGGAGCGCGACCGATGGTACGCAGGTCTGGTGTGGTTAATTGTCTGTAGCTTTGGCGCCGACTGGTCGGGTCTTCATTTCATGGTCGGGGCTTTTCTGGCAGGTGCCATCATGGACAGCGGGTGGTTCAATCAGGCCCACATGGACTTACTGCGTCATCACGTATTGCTGGTAATGATGCCGGTATTTTTCCTCAGCACGGGACTGCGAACCAACTGGACCGTGGGCGGTGAAGCGGTATTTGTTGCTGCTGGCGTACTGCTCGTCGCCTCTGTAGGGGGCAAACTGATCGGTACTCACATCGCGGGAAAACTTCTCAAATGGGCGCCAGGGGAAAGCTCAATCATTGGCTGGCTGTTGCAAACCAAAGCACTCATCATGATTATTTTTTCCAACATTTTGCTGGACAAAGGCATCATTACCAGCGAAACCTTTACTGCATTGCTGCTAATGGCCATCGCCAGCACCATGCTCACGGTGCCGGTAGTGTCGCCCCGGCTTCAACGACTCAAAGAGATTATTTTTCGGTCCACGTAAAAGGCGCCCCCATAGTCTTGGGAGGCCAACTCACGCAAAGAAATGTTTCGCATCCGCGTGGAATGTAAACCGGCGAAACATCATGCAAGAACACTGGCCTTGAAACACTTATTGCCATTCAATAGACTTTGTGTCGAACAAACCCTTAACCATACGATGACTTTTACCGCCGTTAAACAGATTTTCCAGCAGACCCCCTCCCGCTTTCGTGCGTCTCATCTGGGCGGCTACAGAATGATGTTCACGGTGGTTGCTGCACTCGCTTTAGTCACCATTAGTCTGCAAGTTCAGGCCGCAGAGCCTTCGCCCCCAGCGGTAGCACAGACGCGTCCGGTTAAGCCCTTGACGACAGCCCCTGCGGCCACCACGGCCCCCAAATACGCGGCGCAAGATCTTGAACGCGCTTTCGACTTCATGGATGCCAATCACGATGGCAGGATCAGCCGGGAAGAAGCGGCGGCCTTCCCCGGCGTGGCGAAACACTTCGATGAAGCGGACACCAATAAAGACAATTTTCTGTCGCGTGAGGAATTTGAAAACGCGATGAATGCCGTCAAGCCGCAATAAGTCCGGGTGGCTGCTGCCGAACGGCGCAAGCCCCGTCGACATGGAGCGACGGTCGCGTTACTCGTCAATCCGCTAAAAACAGTTGCTGCAGATCGTTCAAAAAGTCAAAGCCTCGCTCGGTCGGTTTGACACGGACGAAATCGCGCTCGATCAAACCTTTGCGTTCAGCCTCTTCCAGCCCCGCCTGAATAGCCGTGAACGGCAGGCCCGTTTTTTCAACAAAATCCTGCAGTTTGAATCCATCCTTGAGGCGCAAGGCATTGAGCATGAACTCAAACGGGAGGTCAGCGCGGCTGACTTCGGATTCCTGCGTAACAGCATCCCCGGCCAACGCATGTTCCATATAGAGCTTGGGCTCGCGGTACCTGACTTGACGAATCACCCGATGGGCGAAGCTGAGCTTGCTGTGCGCACCCGCACCGATTCCCAGGTAATCCCCAAATTGCCAGTAGTTGAGGTTGTGAAAACAGCGATGTCCCGGCTTGGCGTAGGCTGAGACTTCATAGCGCTGAAGCCCGGCGCCTTCGGTCATTTCGGTGATCTGGTCGAGCATGGCATAGGCCATGTCTTCCTCGAGAATCACCGGCGGAAACTTCGCAAAGTAGGTATTCGGCTCAATCGTCAGGTGATAAATAGAAATATGGGGCGGCTGCAGCGCAAGGGCCTGCCGCATGTCCTGCTCCAGACTTAACAGGGTCTGGCCAGGCAGCGCATACATGATGTCGAGGTTGAAGGTATCGAAAGCCTGCGCCGCTTCTTCAACGGCAGCGATCGCTTGAGCACCGTCATGGACGCGGCCGAGCGCTTTCAAGTGGTGGTCATCGAAACTCTGCACACCGATGGAAAGGCGCGTGACCCCAGCGCAGCGAAAAGCCCTGAAGCGGTCTTTTTCAAACGTTCCCGGATTCGCCTCAAGGGTGATTTCGCAATCGGCGTCGAGCCTCAGTCGCGCGCGAATATCAGCCAGCAGGCGATCAATGGCTTGCGGTGAAAAGAGACTGGGCGTGCCCCCGCCAATAAAAATGCTGTGCACCGCGCGACCCCAAATGAGTGGCAGTGACGCCTCCAAGTCGGCAATCAATGCATCTATGTAACGCTGCTCAGGCATTTCTCCAGAAACTTCATGCGAATTAAAGTCGCAGTAGGGGCATTTTTTAAGACACCAAGGCAAATGCACGTAAAGCGACAGGGGTGGCAGCGCAGCAAGCTGTAGTGTGCCGCTGCGCATGTAGTGCTGAATATCTTTTTGAGTCACTTGTAGTTCAACTCAAGCTTGCAGCCAGCGTTCACGTATCAGTTCGATCATCTGGCGCGTGGCCTTGCCGCGATGACTGTTGGCATTTTTCACGCTCACTGGCAACTGGGCAAAGGTTTGGCCGAATTCCGGAAGAAACATCACCGGGTCGAAGCCAAATCCGTTGCTTCCCACGGGCTCCAGGGTAATCTCACCAGACACCCGCCCGGAGGCGATCAGGGGCTCTGGATCGTCGGCAGACCGGACCGCCACTAGCGTACTCACGAGTGCAGCGCGGCGCTGCGTCATGCCCGCCATCTGCTCCAACAAGGCTTTGACATTGTGTTCGTCGCCCTTGGGGTAGCCAAACTGCATGGCATAAAACGCCGTATCCACCCCGGGAAGGCCACCGAAAGCGTCTACACACAAGCCCGCGTCGTCGGCCAGCGCAGGCAAGCCGCTCAGCTTGGCTGCATGACGGGCTTTGGCCAGTGCATTTTCCACAAAGGTGCGAAAAGGCTCTTCTGCTTCGGGAATACCAAGCTCAGCCTGGCTCAGCAAGTCCAGGCCCAGTGGCGCCAGCATGACTTGCAGCTCTGCGAGCTTGCCTTGATTATTCGATGCGAGGACAATTTTCATACCAAAAAGTGGGGCCAGTTCATTAGAGAAGATCAGTAGCCGCTATTGATTTAATACCTGCCTTTGCAGAGCAAGCAATTCGGTGATGCCTTTTTCTGCCAGAACGAGCAGCGCATCCATTTCCTTACGCGAAAACGCAGCGCCTTCTGCGGTGCCCTGCACTTCCACATAGTGGCCAGCACCGGTCATGACGACATTCATGTCCGTGTCGCAGACCGAGTCTTCGGTGTATTCCAGATCCAGCAAGGGCGTACCCTGAACAATGCCCACCGAGATCGCGGCAACGTGATCGAGGATCGGCGTCTCCTCGAGTTTTCCCTGCGCCAGCAATTGGTTGACGGCATCTTGCGCAGCGACAAAGGCGCCGGTGATGCTGGCCGTTCGGGTGCCTCCGTCCGCCTGAATCACGTCGCAATCAAGGTAAATGGTGCGTTCGCCCAATTTCTTCAGATCAAACACAGAGCGCATGGAGCGGCCAATCAGTCGCTGAATTTCCTGCGTGCGGCCGCTTTGCTTGCCGCGAGCGGCTTCGCGATCGCTGCGCGTGTGCGTGGCGCGTGGCAGCATGCCGTATTCGGCAGTCACCCAGCCTTCGCCGCTCCCTTTTTTATGCCCGGGTACCTTTTCCTCAACCGAGGCCGTGCACAGCACTTTGGTGCCGCCAAATTCAATCAGTACAGAACCTTCAGCGTGAACGGTGTAATGGCGCGTGATGCGCACGGGACGGAGGGCATCGGCCGCCCGTTCGCCGCCTCTGGAAAACTGGTTCATGGTGAATGGCTTTCTGGCGAAAAACGCCCTACGGATTGGAAAAAGAGCGCACAGGATTACGCTTGCGCCAACGCATGAAACACGGCTGTCAGGTTTTTCTTGCGGCCGAGCGGCGTATGGCCTCGTTGATTTCGGCAATTGATCGTTCAATCGTCGCCTCGTCAAGATCGTCGACCAGCGAGTCAAGCCCTCCGGCTTGAATGGTGGATGCAAACACCCCATCCATGATGCTGTCTGTCGACACGCCACGGGTAGACTCGAACGCATCGGGTGTTTCCCACTCCATGGCGAGAACCGTCACATTGTCGCTGTGCTCGCCACCGACGCGCAGCGCATTCTCGACCAACTCGGGGACCGCATCAGAAACGCACTTGCTGCCCAGCTGCCGGACAATTTCAGCGTCACTCAGGCTATCCCACAGACCGTCAGAACACAGCAGCAGCTTGTCACCCTGCAGCAGGGTCACAGGGCCTGTGATGTCGAAAACGGGTGTGGTGGGGGAGCCCAGGCAGGTAAATAAAATATTGCGGTTGATGCATTCAAGCTTAATCATCCCCGCCTTCTGCTGCTCGATGTAAGAATGATCGCGGGTGCGCATCAACAATTCGCCATCCCGCACAACATACAGGCGAGAATCTCCACAATGCACCCAAGTGGCGCTGGTGCCTTGCAAAATAGCGGCAACCAGCGTGGTACGGGGCGTATCCAACATGCCTTTTTCGGTGGCATAGCGAATAATCTGGCGATGCGCCGCCATCAACGCGGTGGATAAAAATTCAGCCGGGTCCGGAACGGCGGGCCGAGCTTCCATTTGATACAACGCAGAAATGGTTTGTAGGGCGAGCTGCGCTGCGACTTCCCCCTCGGGATGACCTCCCATGCCGTCGGCCAGCACGAACAAGCCCGACTCGCGGGTGTAGCAGTAACCCATGCGGTCTTCGTTTTTCTCACGCCCGCCTTTGCGGCTCACCTGAAAAACAGAAAATTTCATTTAAATCTGGTCGCAAAGGCAGTAGCTTTGCGCGCGGTTTTCTTGGTATCCGACACCATATTGTCGAACTGCAAGCGCACCTTTTCGCCAACAGTCAGTTTGGTGTAACGACGCTCACCTTCCCGACTCAACTCTTTTTGCAACGCAAACACTGATTGGGGCCGTGACAACGGGTCCAGCGACATGCACCACTCAACGACTTCAATCAGATTGTCGGAATAAACACCCCGCAAGCGAGACAGCGCCAAGGAAAGGCGGTCTTTTTCAAGGCGTTGCGGTGCATCGTTAGGCGGGTAGCCCTGCATGGATCCGTAGATGCAGGCACCAATCGCATAGATGTCTGTCCAGGGGCCCATTGACGAGTCGCGCCGGTACATTTCAGGGGCGGCAAAACCAGGCGTGTACATAGGCCGGATGAAGTTGCCCTCCTTACTCAAGACCTCGCGAGCCGCACCGAAGTCAATCATCACGGCCCGGTTGTCGTCCGTGATAAAAATGTTGGCGGGCTTAATGTCCAGGTGCAGCATTTTGTGCTGGTGCACGATTCGCAGCCCACGCAGGATTTCGTCGAACAGCGAGCGTATGGTTGATTCGCGGAACACCTTCTGTTTTTTTAGCTCGCGGGCGGTAATGATGAAGTCCTGCAAGGTCCCGCCTTCCAGGTAGTTCATGACCATGTAGACGGTTTCATTCTCGCGAAAAAAATTCAGTACGCTCACAACCGAACCATGCGAAATCTGGGCAAGCGACCGGCCTTCTTCAAAAAAACTCTTTAAACCTAATCGGTATAACGAAAGCTTTTCAGGCTGCACCTGCGGCAGCAACTCACCGGGGGAACGGCTGGTCAGTGAAGACGGTAAATATTCCTTGATGGCGACTTGCTGGCCTTCGTTGTCGACAGCCAAGTAAACTACACCAAACCCGCCAGCCGAAAGCTTTCGCACAATACGATAGCCCCCAATTACGGTGTCGGGCGGCAATGGTGCGGGCTTGACCTTGGACATAATTTGGGATTTGCCACGGTGACAAAGCCACCAGGTCTTCTTCTCTCTCTAATAAAGCGTATCAATACATGTCAGTTTACAGCATGACGGGTTATGCAACCGTGCAATCCAGCACGACACAGGCTGTTCCAGAAACTGAACCGCGCCAAGATACCGTGTCGCGGCTCGGCGTCGAAATACGATCAGTGAACAGCCGCTTTCTTGACTTGGCATTCCGTCTACCCGATGAATTGCGACAGGCTGAACCGGCCTTGCGGGAACTGCTAACCGGCAAGCTGAAGCGCGGCAAGGTAGAAGTGCGGGTAGCGCTTGAAAGCGCATCGAGCGGCAGCCTTCGTCCACCGTCGCCCGCGACCTTGCAGCGTTTAAGCTGTCTGGAGGATAGCATCAAGTCCTGGTTGCCGCAGGCCGCGGCACTCAGCGTGGCCGACATCCTCAGAATCGCTATCAATGAAGACAAAAAGCCGCACGACCACAGTGAAGAACTGCTCGCGCTGGTGGAAAAGGCCTTGAAAGAATTGATGTCTGCACGCGAGCGCGAGGGAGCCCGCCTAACCCACATGCTGCTCGACCGCACTGCACAATTAAGGGTATTGGCGGCGCTTGCGGTGCCCATGGTTCCAAAGCTGGTGGAGCAACAAAAGGCCCGGTTTCTGGAGCGCTGGCAAGAAGCGATGGCGTTGTCAGACAACACCACGCTGCCCGAAATAGCCCATGATCGGGCCCTGACCGAGGCGACCGCCTTTGCGATCCGAATTGATGTAGCGGAGGAAATAACCCGACTTTCGTCGCACCTCGAAGAAATAGAGCGCTTGCTTTCCAGCGGCGGCGAGCTAGGCAAGCGCTTAGACTTCTTGATCCAGGAACTGCATCGCGAAGCCAATACCCTGGGCTCCAAATCTGCCTCGCTGGAGTTGACGCGGGTTTCTGTGGACATGAAAGTGCTCATCGAGCAAATTCGCGAGCAGGTTCAAAACATCGAGTAGCTGATTGTTTACTACGAAATTCATAGCAATAAGCAACTATTAAGCATGGACTATCCTGGAAATCTATTTGTTGTTGCCGCCCCGAGTGGCGCGGGCAAGTCCAGCCTGGTGAAGGCCCTGATGGAACTGGATTCGCGTATTCAGCCTGCGGTGTCGCACACGACCCGGCCACCGCGCGGACAGGAAAAGCATGGCCGGGAGTATTTCTTCCTGTCCCCGGAAGAATTTGACGGCATGGTGCAGCGCGATGCTTTTCTGGAATGGGCAGAGGTCCACGGCCACCGGTACGGCACGTCGCGCCACACCATTGAAGAGCGGGTTACACATGGCGCCGATGTGATTCTTGAAATTGATTTTCAGGGCGCCATCAACATCAAGCGAATTTTTTCCAACGCCGTCTTGATTTTTATACTTCCGCCCAGTTGGGAGGAACTGCGATCCCGCCTGCAACGGCGCGGAGAAGACGCGGCAGAAGTCATTGAGCTAAGGCTGAAAAATGCAGCCATCGAAATGGCGCAGGCCAGAAAATTCGATTTCGTTATAATCAATGAGTTGTTTGAACGGGCGGTTTTCGACTTGAAGACCATTGTTCATGCCCAGCGGCTCAAGTTTTCGGCCCAGCGACGTGCCCGGACCGAGACTTTCAAAGCCCTTCACATTCCTTAAGCTACCGATCACACCGGAGATCACCATGGCCCGCATTACCGTCGAAGATTGCCTCGAAAAGATTCCTAACCGCTTTCAGCTTGTTTTGGCCGCCACGTACCGGGCCCGCATGCTTAGCCAGGGACATGCCGCCAAGATTGAAAGCAAAAACAAACCTGGCGTAACCGCCTTGCGTGAAATCGCTGAAGGCAAAATTGGACTGGAAATGCTGAAAAAAGTGCCCGGTTGATCTGACCAGGTCTTTTAAGAAATAGCACCGTAACCCGGTGCTATTTTTGTTTTTAACCCGGTAAAGTCCGTTTTTTAAAATCTTATTGCTAGCGCGCTACATTTAAGGCATGTGCGCAATGCTTTCGCCCGACATTCCCAGCAAGTCAACCCCGGCAGCCGCCAACGCCGCAGCAGCCAGTTTTGCTACGCTCACGGCCAAACTGGACTATATGAGCGTCGCCGACATCGAGAATGTCCGCCGTGCTTACCGTTACGCCGATCAAGCGCACCTTGGTCAGTTGCGAAACAGTGGCGAGCCCTATATCACCCACCCCATTGCGGTCGCCCAACAGTGTGCAGAATGGAAACTTGACGCGCAGGCATTGATGGCCGCCCTGCTGCATGATGCGATTGAAGATTGTGGCGTAACCAAACCTGAGCTGATCGAGCGTTTTGGTGCGCCAGTGGCAGAGCTGGTGGATGGCCTGACCAAGCTGGAAAAGCTGGAATTCAATACCCGGGAAGAGAATCAGGCCGAGTCTTTTCGAAAAATGTTACTGGCCATGGCTCGCGACGTACGTGTCATCCTGATCAAACTGGCTGATCGCACCCATAATATGCGCACCTTGGGGAATGCGCCGCGCGCCAAGTGGAGCAGAATTTCGCAAGAAACTCTGGACATTTACGCCCCAATTGCCCACCGCCTGGGACTGAACACGACCTACCGTGAACTGCAGGATCTGTCATTCCAGCATTTGCATCCGTGGCGGTACGCGACGTTGACCAAAGCCTTGCAGCGAGCACGCGGCCGCAGGCGCGATGTGATCAAGCGGGTGCAGTCTGAAGTCGAGTCAGCATTTGTAAATGCCCACATCCCGACTCATATTTATGGGCGCGAAAAAACGCTGTATTCCATTTATCGAAAAATGGACGAGAAGCATCTGTCCTTTGCGCAAGTCACCGATCTCTACGGCTTCCGGATCATCGTGCAAGACTTGACGACGAGCTACACCGCGATGGGCGTTTTGCATCAGTTGTACAAGCCCTTGCCTGGAAAATTCAAGGACTACATTGCGATTCCGAAGATCAATGGCTACCAATCGCTACACACCACCTTAATTGGTCCGTTCGGAACCAATATCGAATTCCAAATGCGCACAGAGGCCATGCAGGTGGTGGCTGAATCAGGTGTGGCCGCTCACTGGCTCTACAAGGCTAACGAACCCGACAGTGATGCCTCACAACGACTGGGAGCGCAATGGTTGCAGTCGCTGCTGGATATTCATCAGGAAACGCGCGATGCGGCCGAGTTTTGGGACCACGTCAAGATTGACTTGTTTCCTGAAGCAGTTTACGTGTTCACTCCGAAAAGCCAGATCATGGCCATGCCGCGCGGCGCGACCATTGTGGACTTTGCCTATGCCATTCACAGCGATGTCGGCCACCGAGCAGTAGCGGCAAAAGTCAATGGCGAACAGGTTCCGCTGCGTTCGGAATTACACAACGGCGATGTGATCGAGATCATTACAGCGGCCGTCGCCAGTCCCAATCCGGGCTGGTTAGGTTTCGTGCGCACTGGCAAGGCGCGCTCCAAGATACGCCAATACCTCAAGACCATGGCACTGGAAGAATCGCAGGAACTGGGCGAAAAAATGCTGGCCCAGGCGTTGCGGGCCGAAGGCATAGACCGGGAGCGCCTATCCGCCGACGATGATGCCCATCACGCGACATGGGAAAAAATCCTGCGCTTTACCGGCAACCGCTCACGCGCTGATTTGCTGACCGACATTGGGCTCGGCAAGCGTATCGCCAGCATCATCGCCAAACGAATCGTCACCCTGCTCGCAGAAAGCGGCGAAAAACCGAACGCCCTGCTAATGAGCCGTGAACGCCTTACCCCGCGTGAGTCGGTATCTCAGGGCGGACTGGTGCTGGATGGCAGCGAAGGCGCCTCAGTGCAGTTCGCGCCCTGTTGCAGTCCGATTCCGGGAGACGGCATTGTTGGCTATCTGGGTCGGGGGGAAGGCTTGTTTGTACATACCGACGACTGCGCCGTCGCCAAGCGCCTGCTGCAACGCGACAGTGAGCGATTCATTGCAGTCGATTGGTCGGACGAGCCAGTACGTACCTTTGAGACCAATATTCTGGTGACGGTTTCCAATGGCAAAGGGGTTCTGGCCCGCGTGGCAGCCGCCCTGGCCAGCGCGGAAGTCGATATCACCCACGTCGAGATGGGACATGAACCCGCGCATGACGCGACAGACCTGCGCTTCGGGGTAGCGGTGCGGGATCGCACCCACATGGCCTCGGCGCTACGCAGCGTCAAACGCACGCCTTCCGTACTTCGGGTACAACGCGCCAAGTCCACCGGTTAACGCCCCTCCTCGCTTTTCACCACGGGCGCGGACACGGCTGGGGCAGGATATTCCACTTTTAGTACCTCGATCACTTGCACGCCTTGAGGCGTGACGAGGTTGACTTCATCACCCACTCGTGACTTAAGCAGCGCTCTTGCAACCGGGGATACCCAGCTAATTTGTCCCAAGGCACTATCGGCCTCATCGATGCCCAAAATGGTGACCGAGCGTTGCTGCCCATCGCCATGGGCGTAAGTGGTGGTGGCGCCAAAAAAAACCTGATCACTTCCGTGATGAATAGACGGGTTGCTGATTTCAGCGACTTCCAGGCGTTGAGTCAAAAACCGGATACGTCGATCAATCTCGCGCAGGCGTTTTTTGCCGTAAATGTAATCACCGTTTTCTGATCTGTCGCCATTACTTGCAGCCCAATGAACTATTTCGACCACTTTGGGCCGCTCGCTGTCAATCAGATCCAGCAATTCGGATCGGAGGCTCTCATAACCCTGAGGGGTCATGTAATTTTTGCCCCCAACCGGCAATGGCGCAGCTGCCCACTCTTCTTCGTCCGGCTCAGTCTCTTTGGTAAAAGCTTTGTTCATACGCTAGACACAATAGCATTTAAGAAGTTCTTTACGTGAAAAATAGTGGGCTTGAAAACGAAAAAAGCTGCAACTTTCGTTGCAGCTTTTTCTTTTGGTGCGGCTGGCATGAATGGAACACGCGCTGCGTCGGTTTGTCGCCTCCAGGATCAATAAGTACGCAATGCTTCACGATCATCCAGAGACCTGCCTGCCTCGTAGATGGCGGAGAACAACTCGTCTCGCTGATGGTGTCGGCTCCGCGCATGAAGTGCGCTCTGTAGCTCGCTCTCAAATTAGCGTTCCAGAGACTACTTGTGTAGACCTCCTGGGGACATTTCTACAGCCTGATAAAACCTTGATGATGTAGTTTTTGGGCAGGAAGAAATTCACCTCACTGCCCAGCACTGCACGTCGAAGTCAGCATGACTGCCACCCGTCGAAAAGCAAAAGGCCTCGTAACTCACTGAATTACAAGGCTTTTTCTATACTGGCGGAGAGGGAGGGATTCGAACCCTCGGAAGGGTCGCCCCTTCGCCTGATTTCGAGTCAGGTACATTCGACCACTCTGCCACCTCTCCTGTGTCGAGCGTTAATTCTAGCAGGCTGAAGAGGCCGTATGACGTTCAAGTTGATTCAAGGGGCACCAGCACCGTGAGTCCCCCCATGTAAGGTTGCAACACAGCCGGAATGTCCACTGTGCCGTTTTTCTGCTGATAGTTTTCGAGAACCGCCACCAGCGTGCGGCCCACGGCCAGACCAGAGCCGTTCAGGGTGTGAACGAATTCGTTTTTCCCCTGCGTATTTTTAAAGCGGGCGTGCAGCCTGCGGGCCTGAAAAGCTTCGCAATTAGACACCGAGCTGATTTCGCGGTAGGTATTCTGGGCCGGCAGCCAAACCTCGAGGTCGTAGGTTTTGCTCGCGCTAAAGCCCATGTCGCCCGTGCACAGCAACATCACGCGATAAGGTAGGCCAAGCTTTTGCAAAATCGCTTCGGCGTGGCCCGTCATGTCTTCGAGCGCCTCGTAGCTTTTATCGGGGTGGACAATCTGCACCATTTCAACCTTGTCGAACTGATGCTGGCGGATCATGCCGCGCGTATCGCGACCGTAGCTGCCAGCCTCTGAGCGAAAACAAGGCGTATGGGCGGTAAATTTAAGAGGTAGCTTCGACTCGGCAACAATTTCATCGCGGACAAAATTGGTCAACGGCACCTCGGACGTAGGGATAAGGTACAGCGCCGTACTTTCAGCCTCCAAAGCACCCTCCTGTCCTCCTTTCCTGGCAGCAAACAGATCCTCTTCAAATTTGGGCAACTGGCCGGTACCGCGCAATGAGTCACCATTGACAATATAGGGCGTGTAGCACTCGGTGTAGCCATGTTCCTCCGTCTGCACATCCAGCATGAACTGGGCCAAGGCCCTATGAAGGCGCGCCAGAGGACCTTTCATCACGGTAAAACGTGAGCCCGTCAGCTTGGTACCCAGCTCAAAGTCCAACCCCAGCGGCTGCCCGACGTCAACGTGGTCCCTGGCTTCGAACGTCAGAGCCGCTGGTGAGCCGCCCAAGCCCTCCTGCGGGCTCCATTTGCGCACCTCCACATTACCAGCCTCGCCCATGCCCAGCGGCACGCTATCGTGCGGCAGGTTGGGGACGGCCAGCAGCAGGGCCTGCATGTCGGTCTGAATCTGGTCCAGCCGAGCGGCAGAAGACTCCAGCTCGACTTTGAAGCCGCTGACCTCGGCCATCACGGCGCTGGCGTCTGCACCTTTTGACTTGAGTTGCCCAATCTGCTTCGACAGGATGTTGCGCTGGTTTTGCAGCTCTTCCGTCCTGATCTGCAGCGCTTTGCGTTCAGCCTCCAGCAACTGAAACGCTTCCACATTGAGGAATGATTGTGGCTTCTTGCGGGTCTCGAGACGCGCGATTGCCGACGGCAAATCTTTACGGAGCAAGTTGATATCTAGCATGGGGTTGATTGTATTTTGTACCGCACCGGTCACGGTAAATTCAGTTCAGACTAGCGGGATCCATATTGGCGCCGCAAATAACCAGGCACACCATTTCATCCACCCGCGGCAGGTAACGGCCGCTATGCAGTGCAGCCAGCGGCAGTGCGGCAGCGGGTTCGACCGCGAGTTTCAATTCCTTCCAGAGCCAAAGCTGCGCCGCCCGAATCGACTCGTCATCGAGTAGCAACGCATCCACCACCTGAGCCTGGGTGATTTCCCATGCCAAGGCACCAAGGCGTTGGGCGCCCAGCGAATCGGCCGCAATGCCGCTGATAACCACGTCCACTGGGCGTCCCTCTTCTCGCGCTCTGAACAGAGTTGGCGCCCGCTCGGGCTCGAGGGCGACTAAGCGGCTGCGCTGCTCAAACCAGCTCGCTAACCCACCAATCAGTCCACCCCCTCCGACGCTCACCAGCACCGAATCCGGCAGTCCACCTTGTTGCTCGATTTCCAACCCTATCGTGCCGGCCCCCACCAGTACTTCCCGTTGGTCGTAGGCATGCGTCAGCAATGCGCCGGTTTCTTGCTGGCGGGTCAGGCAGGCGCGCAGTGCATCAGCGTAGGCGGCGCCTGCCACCACGACATGGGCACCTAGCGCTGCTAATCGGGCGCGTTTTGCGGGGCTGGTAATTTCAGGAACAAACACCTCGCAATGCACCCCCAGTTCTTTGGCTGCTGCGGCCGTGGCAATGCCAGCATTGCCACCTGAGGCCACAACCACACCACTAGTCGGTATGACGTTCGACATCAAACGGTTGAGCATGCCACGTGCTTTGAAGCTGCCACCTGTTTGCAAATGCTCGAGCTTGAGCCAGACTTCGGCGCAGTTCACTCCCAATGCTTTGCCGGGCAGCTTCCAGAGCGGGGTGTGACGAATAAAGTGGCTGTAGTTCTTGTCGAAAGTGCGCTGGCAGCGCTCGATTTCAACGCGAATAGGCATAAGACGATCGGTCACCACGGTCAGCTGGATTGATGGAGCTGACTACCGCTAACCGCGAGCGTGTGGCCCTGCGCATCGACCTTCAGGCCTTTTGGCAGCGGAAATTTAATGGCTTCTTCAATCCCCGGCATTTTGCGAACCGAAACCGCTCCCAGCGCCCGGATGCGGTCAATCACCTGCTTGACCAGAATCTCTGGCGCCGAAGCACCGGCAGTCAGACCGACACGGCTCTTGCCCTCGAACCACTGTTCCTGCAATTCGCTGGCGTCGTCCACCATATAGGCTTCCGTCCCCAATTTGGCCGCCAGTTCGCGCAAGCGATTGCTGTTGGAGCTCGTCGGGCTTCCAACCACGATCAAGATATCAACCTGCGGGCTTAACACCTTCACGGCGTCCTGACGGTTTTGCGTGGCGTAGCAAATGTCTTGCTGCTTGGGCGCCCGCACTTGGGGAAAGCGCGCTTTGATCGCCGCACTGATTTCGGCCGCATCGTCCACACTCAACGTGGTTTGCGTCACAACCGCCAGCCGCTCGGTTTGCAACGGCGAAATGCGCGCGACGTCGCGCACGTCTTCGACCAGATGAATGCCGGAATCCAGCTGGCCCATGGTGCCTTCCACCTCGGGATGCCCCTTGTGCCCGATCATGATGAACTCGTACCCTTCCTTGTGCAACTTGGCCACCTCCACGTGGACCTTGGTAACCAAAGGACAGGTGGCATCAAATACATGGAAACCTCGCGCGGCAGCTTCCTCCTGCACGGCCTTACTCACACCGTGCGCGCTGAACACCAGCGTGGCGCCTGGTGGCACGTCAGACAACGCCTCAATGAAAATCGCGCCTTTGACCTTAAGGTCATTCACCACATAGGTGTTGTGCACGATCTCATGCCGCACGTAAATCGGCGCGCCAAACTTGGTCAGGGCCCGCTCCACGATTTCGATCGCGCGGTCAACCCCGGCACAAAACCCGCGGGGCTCCGCCAGCAGAATTTCTTTCAAACCGTTGCTTTCCGTGCTCATAAAACGCCGATAAGCTGCACTTCAAACTCCACCCGCTTACCCGCCAAAGGGTGGTTGAAATCGAATTGCACTGCGCTGCCATCCTCTTTGATCTGCTGCACCGAACCGGCGTACTCCCCCCTGCCATCGGGCGTGGGGAACCGCACCACATCGCCGATTTCATAGTGTTCGTCGGGATCACCAAGGTCTTTAAGCAGTTTGCGCGCCACCCATTGCAACAACTCGGGATTGCGGTCACCAAAAGCAACGCCTTCAGCCAGTTCAAACGTAGCCCGCGTACCTTCCTGCAAGCCCAGCAAGCGCTGCTCGATTGCCGGCGACAACTCGCCGGTACCCAAGCTCAGCGTGGCAGGTTTACTGTCAAAGGTATTGATGATGTCCGCACCGCCCAGCCCCGCCATGCGGTAATGCAGGGTCAGAAATGAACCGGGCTGGACGGTGGGCTGAATAATGGGATGAACAAGGGATGGCACGAAGGACTCCACGGTGGACATAAGACTTTGGGACCAGCTCAAACGGCCAGCAACTGTTAGTAAACTGCCTCTATTGTAGAAACTACGGATTATCCGAACCATTCCCCGGTTTTTGGCCTTTTCGCACACCTTTCATCCTCACTGTCACTCACCCTGAACCAAACGAAGTTCCCCATGCTTCTCAAAAACCTGCCCGAGGACGCCCGTCCGCGCGAAAAACTGCTCGCCCGTGGCCCCGGTGCGCTCAGCGATGCCGAGTTGCTGGCCCTGCTGCTGCGCACCGGCTTGCCGGGCAAAAATGCGCTGCAGATGGGGCAGGAGTTGTTGACTACTTTCGGCGGCGTAGCGGGGCTGCTTCACACTGGACTCGAAGCGCTCAAAGGTATCAAGGGCCTAGGTCCGGCCAAACGCGCGGAGCTGGTCGCCGTGCTGGAACTAGCCCGGCGCGCACTGGCCGAAGAGCTGAAAGAAAAGGCGGTGTTTGCCACCCCGCAAGCCGTCCGCGACTACCTCCAACTGCAACTGGGACACCGACCTCACGAGATTTTTGCCGTGCTGTTTCTGGACAGCCAACATCGGCTCATTGCGCTGGAGGAGCTGTTTCGGGGCACTCTTACCCAAACCAGCGTTTACCCCCGCGAGGTGGTAGTGCGGGCTCTAGGGCTCAACGCCGCCAGCGTGGTACTGGCGCACAACCACCCGAGCGGCAGCGCCCAACCCTCACGCGCCGATGAAGCGCTGACCCAAACGCTCAAGGCGGCGCTGGCGCTGGTCGATGTCCGCGTGCTCGACCACTTCGTGGTGACCAGTACCCAGGCAGTTTCAATGGCCGAACTGGGACTGCTTTAGCATCGGGCATTACCCTCCGGCCACATCATGAAGCAGCTCCTCACGAAACGTCTCAAAGATCACCTGATCAAGGATTTAAAAGATCTCAAGGCGGTGAAAAAAGAGATTGAAACACGCGCTCGGCTGGAACAGGGGCGCGTGGCCGCCCGCTTGGCTGCCACCGCAAAAAACAGATCTGAAAAAGAACTGTTCTCGCGCGCGATCGGGCCGATCAAGGCCCTTTCGACCAAGCATTTGCCCGGCCACAAGGCCAGCCTGCAGCGAGCCCAGCCAGCGCCGATTCCGGTGCAGCAGCAGCGCGACGAGTTGGCCGTGATGCGCGAGGCCATTTCCGACGAGTTCGATGCCGAGACCCTGCTCGACACTGACGAAGCCCTGAGCTTTCGGCGTCCCGGCATGGGGCCCGACGTGGTCCGTAAGCTGCGCAGAGGTAACTGGAGCATTCAGCGCCAGCTCGACCTTCACGGCCTGCGTCGTGAAGACGCCCGAGAAGCGCTGGCAGCTTTTATCCGCGAAGCCAACAAAGCCGGCCTGCGCTGCGTGCGCGTGGTGCATGGCAAAGGGTTGGGCTCCCCTGGCAAGACTCCGGTTCTCAAAGGCAGGGTACAAAGCTGGCTGATTCAAAAGCAGGAAGTGCTTGCCTTTGTACAGGCGCGACCGGCCGAGGGCGGTGCCGGTGCGCTAGTGGTGTTGCTGGCGCAGAGCTGAATTAACTGCTACCTGTTTGCTAGCCATTAAATGGCTCCCTGCATTCGTCATTAAATTAGCAGATCCTCCGCTGCTTTAAAAATATTTACCACCGGCTCTGTGGTCGCTGGCACCCGTGGTGGACGACGGTTCCAGCGCACTTTCCCGATTCCCGGCCCCGTCGTGTGCCTACTGGGCTTTACGAAGTGTCTCAACAACCGGTGTGTTGAGCACTGAGCGCAGCCCCCACCAACCTGCGGCCAGCGCCAGAACTGCGCCAGCCAGGCTGCCAAAGATCGGTACCGTCCACGAACCGGTCCAGCTGAAATCGAAGACGTAGCGAGCAAGGGCCCATCCCACGGCCAGCGCCGCAAGGGAAGCAAGGAAGCCAGCCAGCAGGCCGACACCGGCCAGCTCTGCACGCTGCACCTGCCGAAGCAGGGAAGCACGCGCGCCCAGCGCACGCATGATGGCGAATTCCCGGGCACGTTCTTCCCGCGTCGCCGTGACGGCGGCAAACAGCACCACCAGACCGGCAGCCAATGTAAAGCTGAACAAAAATTCCACCGCACCAATCACCTGGTCCAGCACCCGCTGTACCTGGCTCAGTGTGCTGCTCATGTCCACATTGGTGATATTTGGAAAGGCTTTAACAAGGGCGTTGTCGAAGCTTTGAGGTCTTTTGCCATCGGCCGGGTTACTCCGGACATCTTGAGGCGCGGGTTCGGGCGCCCGGAAGGCGCTGATGTACGACACCGGAACATCGGCCAGTTGGGCCACCGGATACATTACAAAAAAGTTGACGTGCATCGAGCCCCAGTCGACCTTGCGCAGACTGGTGATTTTGGCGTCGCTGAGCTGCCCCGCGATGTCGAAACGCAGGCGGTCACCGAGCTTGAGACCGAGCGTCTTGGCGAGACCTTCTTCGACACTGATGGCGTCTTGCTCACCGGCGATCCAGCGGCCTGCAACCACTTGGTTATAAGTGGGTTGTTGCGCACTGGTCGATAAGTTGAAATCCCGGTCCACCAGGCGTTTGGCGCGCTCGTCTGCAAAGTCATCGGGTGTCACGGCCTTGCCATTCACCGCCACCAGGCGACCGCGGATCATCGGGTACCAATCGAATTTTTTCACGCCACCCGCACGCAACGCCTGTTGAAAGGCATCGCCCTGCTCGGGCTGGACGTTGATTACAAAACGGTTGGGCGCATCAGCGGGAGTGGCTTGACGCCAGCTGCTGATCAGGTCAGTGCGCAACAGCACCAGCAGCATCAAGGCCAGCAGGCCCACGGCCAAGGCGCTGATTTGGACGACCGCATAGGCCGGGCGTGCCGACAATTGACGTGTCGCCAGCACCAGCCAACGTGGTGCCGTGGCCTCGTTCACGCTGGCTCGCAGCAATTTGACGGCAACGTAGCTGGCCAGCGCAAAAACCAGCACCGCCCCTAAAAATCCGCCCACCGAAATCAGGCCCAGCTTCAGGTCGCTACTGGCGGCCACCAGCAGGGCCGCGAAACCGGCCATGCCCACACCCAGCACCACCAGCGAGGCCGGTTTGAGGTTGCCAACTTCCCTGCGAATCACGCGCAGCGGTGGCACTTGGGCCAATTGCAATACGGGTGGCAGGCCAAAAGCCAACAGCAGCGTCAGGCCCATGCCCATTCCGAACGCCACCGGCCAGAAAGTTGGAGCGGGTAGCGCCGTCTCGACCAATCCGGCGAGCAACAAAATAAAGCCGTAATGCACTGCAAAGCCCAGCGCCACCCCCAACGCGCTGGCGAAAAGCCCCGCCACTACGAACTCAAAAGCGTAAGCCAGGGCAATGGTGCGCTGAGGCTGGCCGAGCACGCGCAGCATGGCACAGTCGTCCAGATGCTTCGCGGCAAATCCGCGCGCCACAATCGCGACGGCCACGGCGCTCAGCAGCGCCGCCAGCAAGGCCACCAAATTTAGAAATTTTTCGGCCCGGTCCAGCGTTTGATGCATCTCGGGGCTGCCGCTTTCCAGGGACTCTAACCGTGCGCCACGCAGGCCGGACTGGTTGGCCGGATTTTTGATTTCGTCCGCCGCCCACTTGACATACGCCTTGACAGCGATGGCATCACCCGCCACTGCAAACCGATAGCTGGTGCGACTGGCCGGCTGAATCAGTCCGGTTGCAGCAACGTCGGCCTGGTTGATCATCACACGCGGCGAGAAGCTGATAAAACCGGCCCCACGGTCCGGCTCCTGGACGATGATGCGGGTCAGCGTGAAGCTGGCATCGCCCATCAAAATAGTTTTGCCCAACTGAAGACCCAAGGCATCAAGCAACGAAGCATCTGCCCAAGCCGTACCTCGCGCCGGTATCTCACGGGTCACCTGGCCCGCGCCCTCCGTGCTTTCTGAAACTTTCATAGCGCCGCGCAAGGGATAGCCATCAGGAACGCCTTTGAAGGCCACCAGCTTGCTGGCACCGCCGTCTTCGTCTCGGGCGCGGCCCATGGTTGGAAAAGTGACGGTGGAAACGGCCTTGAGACCCAGCGCTTGAGCCTTGGCGATAAACGCTGGCGGAGTGACGCCATCGCTGCGGAGCACCGCATCACCGCCCAAGAGTTGTTGTGCATCACGCTGCAAACCACCCTTGAGCCGGTCTGCGAAAAATCCAACGGCGGTCAGGGCCGCGACTGCCAGCGTGACGGCCACAATCAGCAGGCGAAGCTCCCCGGCCCGCAAATCGCGGAACAGAGTTCTCCAGCCAAGCTTCAGAAAGAGGGTGTTCATAACGCGACCATAGTACGGAAAGGGTAACGAGATCACGCTGCCGGATTTTGGAGGACTTTGCCTCCGCTAATCAAGCTTCCTGACCCGCCTTCAAATAGCTTCTATTGTCGACTGGGCTACCGGGCTTCGCTTCCAGCTTGGCCACCAGACCAGCCTGCAACTTAAGGCGGTGCGGATGGGCGTAGCAAATAAAGCGTTTGTTGGTTGCGCGGCCAATGGCGCACAGCCCCACGGATTGGGCCACCTGATGCCCCATCTGCGTAATGCCGCTGCGTGAGACCACAACCGGTACACCCATCTGCGCCGACTTGATCACCATTTCGCTGGTCAGACGGCCGGTGGTGTAGAACACGCTGCTCCCGCCGTTGATGGGTAAGGTGTTCCGCATCCACATCCAGCCCGCGATCGTGTCAATAGCGTTGTGCCGCCCCACATCTTCTACAAAAAACAGCATCTCGGGATCACCGGATGCCGTACCGAACAAAGCGCAAGCGTGCACGGAGCCCGCAGACTTGTAGGTGGTTTCTTTGAGCCGAATCGTATTGACTAAACCGTAGAGCTGGCTTTGCGTGATGCAGGCACCCGGAGGCAGTTCGATTTGATCGACTTCATCCATCAGGCCGCCGAACATGCTGCCTTGACCGCAGCCGGTGGTGACCACGCGCCGGGAGGTTTTTTCCTCAATATCCGCGATGCCTTGGCGGGTTTTGACGGCAGCAGCACCGACCTCCCAATCGACCGTGATGGATTCGATGTCGTACACCGACTTGACCAGTCGCTGGTTGCGCAGGTAGCCGAGCACCAACAACTCGGGGTGGGCGCCCAGCGTCATGAGGGTGACCAGCTCGCGCTTGTCGACATACACCGTGAGCGCGCGCTCAGCAGGAATAGAGACTTTATGCTGCTCTCCATATTCGTTGACCGCGTCAATTTCGCAGGTCAACGGCGCCTGGGCTAACGTAAGGTGGGGCAGTGGCAAAAACATCGATGAAGATTACAACAAAAAAGGCCGGCACCTCGCGGGCCAGCCTTTTACCCGGGATGGCGTCTCAGGGTTTTTTGGCAGGGTTGACATCAGCATCAGGCCGCTTGCTGCTGGGCGGACTGATCGCCAAAGTCGTTGGAGAGTGCGCCCCCGAAGCCTCTATGGGCTTGGCGGCTTCTGACAGCAGGTAAACGAAAGCGCCCGGGTCCGCGCAAGCAGGCGCTTCCGCCGGCGGCTTGGTTTCCTTGCCTGCAGACTTGGCCGCAGCGAAATAGCTGGCCGCCGTTTTGTCTTGGGACTTGCATAATTTATAAGCATCCACTTTCCCGTCCCAGGCCGTCTTGGCAGCAGCCTCTGCGGCTTTGGCCTTGGCTTCGTTGCTCAGCGGAAGAAGTGTGGCCCACGTAAGCGCGCATGCACTGGCAAGCAGACTCGCCATTAGAAGTTTTTTCATGAAGTCCTCGCACTTGATACCTGAACAATCTGACTTGCGAGCACTGACCCGCCTCGATGGGCCGGAATCTTACCGGCCTTAACATCGTCATACCAGTATTGGTGGTGCTCCCTGGCCCAGGTTTCATCCACATAGCCGGATTTCATGGCATGGTAGGCACCGTCCATTCCGATGGTGCCAATGTAAATATGGCCGACAAACATCGCCATCATCAGCACCGTCGCAATCGCGTGAACCATCTCCGCGAGTTGCATGGTGCCACGCACGTAGACGAGGCCGGGGACGAGCTTGTCGAGCACAAAACCTGAGCCCACAACGATGATTCCCAGGAAAAACACGCCGCCCCAGAACACCACTTTTTCACCCGCGTTGAAGCGGTGCGATGGCACCTCGGTGCCCGACAGAAGGCCACCCCCTTTGAGGATCCAGTTGAGGTCATCGCGGTCAGGGATATTGTCCCGAATAAAAGTAATGAAAACGATCACCAGCGAAACGGCAAATAACGGCCCGGCGAAGTTGTGCATGTTTTTGAGCACATAAGTGAACCAGCCAAACAGCGTGCCGCCAATGACCGGTTGAATAAAGAATTTACCAAACGCCATCACCAAACCGGAGACGGCAAGCAGGCAAAACGCAATGGCATTGGACCAGTGCGCCGAACGCTCGAAGGAGGTGAACCGCTCGATCTTGCGGCCGGTCTCAGCCCCATGCAACTTAATCGGGCCCTTGCCAAAGTAAAACAATGCGATCGCACCGGCCATGATCAGCAAAAGCGCCCCCCCGTAAGGAATTAGCCAGTTGTTGCGAACCTGACGCCACGCTTCGCCGGCATTGGTCAGGCGTGAACCCGGGTACTGCACAAAAGGCTGAATCAGGTTGCCTGCTTCTGGCGCCTCGCTTTTAGGCAAGTTGCTATGGCCGGTCACGCCGCTACCGACCTGTCGCCACATCGGCGCATTGTTGCCCGGCTGGACTTTGGCCCGTTCGCCGTTGGTCTGCTTGGCATAGTTGGGATCGGCACTGGCGTCAGGCTTCACTTCAAAAATATTTTGGCTCTGAATGCCGGCAGTTGTCGCCGCAGCCGGCGCCGATGCAGCGGGCAGCGCTGGAGTGAGGACGCCCGAAGCCTGCGCTGATCGGCTTGGAGCAGTCTCGGCGACTGCTACACCGGTCAAGCCAAATGCTGTTAATAATATAGCTAAGAGTGCTCGTTCCATGATGGCTCCGGTCACTTTGTCTTGGAATATTCGTTTTGGTTATTTTGGGCGCGGACCTTGAGCGCTTGCTCCCAGCTCGCCTTGTCCCCCGGCTTCCAACCAGGCGCCACAAAATTGTTTTGCGCACCATAAAACGGCTCGACATCGTTTTTCATGTTGCCCAAGGTCTGTGGTTTTTCACCACAAGCCGACATACTGGCTAAAGTGGCCAGCGCCGAGATCAGCATTAAAAAACGGGTCATGATTTCGCCCCTGTGGGCGGCTGGCCCGCCTGCTTGGAACCATAGGCTGTTCCCCAGCCCCAGACCTCAGCGCCTTTGCCGCGGTGTACGACCCGGTTGCGGAAGATGTCAGCCACCACATCACCATCGCCGGCTAGCAGCGCCTTGGTGGAACACATCTCGGCGCACGCTGGCAACTTACCTTCTGAAAGACGGTTGCGTCCGTACTTTTCAAATTCAGCCTGACTGCCATTGACCTCGGGACCACCCGCGCAGAAAGTGCATTTATCCATCTTTCCCCGCACACCAAAAGTGCCCGTGGATGGAAACTGGGGCGCACCGAAGGGGCAGGCGTAAGAGCAATAGCCACAGCCAATGCAGATGTCCTTGTCGTGCAACACCACGCCTTCATCAGTCCGATAGAAGCAATTGACAGGGCAAACCGCCATGCACGGTGCATCGCTGCAATGCATGCAAGCCACCGAGATGGATTTTTCGCCTGGAACACCATCGTTAAGCGTCACGACGCGGCGACGGTTAACGCCCCACGGAACTTCGTTTTCGTTCTTGCAAGCTGTGACGCAGCCGTTGCATTCAATGCAGCGTTCCGCATCACAAACAAATTTCATACGTGCCATAAACTTTTCCCTTACGCTCTCTCGACGTTGCAGACCGTCGTTTTGGTTTCCTGCATCATCGTCACACTGTCGTAACCGTAAGTGGTTCCGGTGTTAATGGCCTCGCCGCGCACTATCGGCGCCGCACCATTCGGGTAGTAGGCCAGCATATCGGCCCCTTGCCAGCGTCCGGAAAAGTGAAATGGCATAAACACCGTATCGACACCCACCCGTTCCGTCACCATCGCCTGAACATTGAGACGCGCGCCCGTCGGGGTGCTCACCCAGGCACGCTCGCCGTTGCGAATACCTTTTTCGGCCGCGACCTTGGGATTAATTTCAATGAACATTTCCTGTTGCAACTCAGCCAGCCAGGGATTCGACCGTGTTTCCTCTCCACCGCCTTCGTACTCCACTAGTCGGCCGGAGGTCATGATCAGCGGAAACTTCTCATGTATCTTGTCGGTGACATTCTTTTGCTGAAGCGATTTATACAAAGTCGGCAGCCGCCAGAAAGTCTTTTTGTCATCGTGCGTTGGATATTTGGCGACCAGATCGGGCCGAATGCCGTAAAGCGGCTCACGGTGCTGCGGGATGGCATCGGGAAAATTCCACACCACCGCCCGCGCCTTGGCGTTGCCAAACGGATGGCAACCATGATTTTTCATGACCACGCGAATGATGCCGCCAGAAGAATCAGTCTTCCAATTCTTCCCATCGGCCGCCACTTTTTCGGCCTCGGTCAGCTCTTCCCACCAGCCCAGCTTTTTCACCAGCAAGTGGTCGAACTCCGGATAGCCCGTGGTGATATCGGCGCCTAAAGAGTGTGAGCCGTCTTCTGCCAATAAACTCTGGCCTTCGCGCTCCACGCCAAAATTAGCGCGGAAGTTACCACCTCCGTCCATGACATGCTTTGAGGTGTCGTAGAGGTTGGGTGAACCGGGGTGTTTGAATTCCGGTGTTCCGTAGCAGGGCCATGGCAGACCAAAATAATCGCCCGTGAGGTCGTAACCGGTCGCCTTGTCTTTTCCGCCTTTGGCGCGCAGCGTTCTCACATCGAAAAGATTCATGTTGCGCATGTGCGCCTTGAGGCGCTCAGGACTCTGGCCGGTGTAGCCGATGGACCAGCAACTCTTGTTGATTTCGCGCAGGATGTCTTCGGGCACGGGTTCGTCCATACCCTTGACCTTCTGCAGCTTATAGTTTTTGACGAGTTCCTTACCATAGCCCAACTTGTCGGCGAGCTGGTACATGATCATGTGATCGCTGCGGCTTTCCCACAGCGGTTCAATCACTTTTTCGCGCCATTGCAAGGAGCGGTTCGAGGCCGTCACTGAGCCGGTAGTCTCGAACTGGGTAGCCGCTGGCAACAGGTACACCGCACGGTTCGGGTTAAGGTCTTCCGGTTTTCCGGGCATCGCCGCCATGGCGGCGGTTGCCGAAGGATACGGGTCAATAACGACCAGCAAATCCAGTTTATCCATCGCCCGCTTCATTTCCAGACCACGGGTCTGCGAATTGGGCGCATGACCCCAAAAGAGAACTGCGCGCAGATTCGAGTCCTGATCAATAAACTCGTTCTTCTCCATCACGCCATCAATCCAGCGCGAGACCGTGATACCCGGCTTGCCCATCATGGCCGGTGAGGCATAACGTCCTTTGATCCAGTCGAAGTCCACGCCCCAGGTTTTGGCAAAGTGCTTCCACGACCCCTCCGCCAGACCATAGTAGCCAGGCAGCGAGTCGGGGTTGGGGCCGACATCAGTAGCGCCCTGCACGTTGTCGTGGCCCCGAAAAATATTGGTGCCACCGCCGGAAACGCCGACGTTGCCGAGTGCAAGCTGCAAAATACACGACGCCCGAACGAACGCATTACCCGTGGTGAGCTGGGTCTGACCCATACACCAGACGACGGTCGAGGGCCGATTCTTGGCCATCATTTCAGCCGCCATGTAGACGCGCGCTTCAGGAACGCCGCAGGCTTCTTCAACCTTGTCGGGGGTCCACTTGGCCAGCACCTCTTGCTTGACTTTGTCCATGCCATAAACACGGTCGTTGATGTACCGGGTATCTTCCCAGCCGTTCTTGAAGATGTGATAAAGCATGCCGAACAGGAACGGGATGTCCGAGCCCGAACGGAGGCGGATGTATTCGTCTGCCTTGGCCGCCGTGCGCGTGAAACGGGGGTCGATCACGATCATCTTGCAACCGGTTTCCTTGGCATGCAACAGGTGCAGCATGCTGACCGGGTGCGCCTCGGCTGCGTTCGAGCCGATGTACAACGCGCACTTGCTGTTCTGCATGTCGTTGTACGAATTGGTCATGGCGCCGTAGCCCCAAGTGTTTGCGACCCCTGCCACCGTGGTCGAATGGCAAATACGGGCTTGGTGGTCGCAGTTATTGCTGCCCCAAAAACTGACGAACTTACGCAGCAAGTACGCCTGCTCATTGTTGTGTTTCGAAGAGCCGATCCAGTAAACGGAATCAGGGCCACTGGTCTTGCGCAACTCTAGCAGCCTGGCGCTGATTTCATTAAGCGCCGTGTCCCAGGTGATCCTCTCATATTTGCCGTTGACCAGCTTCATCGGGTAGCGCAGGCGGTACTCGCCGTGGCCATGTTCACGCAGGGCGGCGCCTTTGGCGCAATGAGCACCCAGGTTAATGGGCGAATCAAATACGGCCTCCTGGCGCACCCAGACGCCGTTTTCAACCACCGCATCGACCGCACAACCCACCGAGCAGTGGCTGCAGACCGTGCGTTTGACTTCGATTTTCCCCTTCGCCTCACCGGCTCCGGGTGTCGCTGCCCTGGCTTTTTTAACCAACGTCAACTGGGTGGCCGCGAGGCCGACACCGACGCCCAGGCCCGAGCGCCGCAGGAATGCACGCCGGTCCATGGTGGGCAGCGCATTGGACAGGCCCCGCGAAAGGCTTTGCACAAAGCGTGCCGAGCCGGTGCGATGCGCCGTATCGCTGGATATGCCGGGCGTTTTTTTCGTGAGAAGCATGCAGCTCTCCGTAACAATAAAACAAGAAGAAATTAGACGCGTGTGGTTTTGTAGTAGCGCTGAACGTGGTCCGTCAAGCTGTAGCCGCCGCCTTTCTCAGGGGCCGGCTTGGGCTCCCGAGGGATGGCGTCTACAGCGGGCACGCCCGGCAGCGCAACGACGGCTGCGGCTGCCGCGCTGGCGACTGCGGCACCCAAAAAGAAACTTCTGCGGGAGGGTTTTGGCTGGCTATCTTGCATTTCTATCTCCAAAGAAACTGTATGTATCTGTAATTTTTTCTACTTTACGCCAGAGCGCCGTGCACCACAATGGGTCGCATCAATCAAACTGGCAACCCGAGGGAAAACGCTAGCGGATCCTATACGTACTGCCCGGTTTCTGCTCAACGCTCCGATCTCAACCTAAGGCGACTAAGGGCAACCAGATCAAGAGACACGCCGATTCAGGCCAACATGTCGAACCCCTGCGATTCGACGCCGATAAAAGCTTGTGTGAAGACCGCCAAAGCGCGATAGAAACGAGCCCTGGGGTGCTGCATGATGGCTTCGCACATCCTTGAAACCCAGGGCTGCAGATGACGCGCAAAAAACTCGCGTTGACGGGTCAGGTTGGCTACTTCCACATCGTCGCCGGCAATCAGGTAGCGCATGACTTCGCACAGATAGGCGATATGGTCTTCCGTTTCCGGCATGGTTCCGTCATCGCGGGCCAGCCCCAGTGCCGCAATATCGGTACGCAGGGCAGCCAGCGGTTTTTCGTTCAGGAATCCACTGAGGTAGTGAGAGCCGAATAGGTACACCTCCGGCTTGCCCACGCCACCGAACAAGGCGTCGTATTCCTGGCCCAGCTCCGCCACGGATTGCCCGCGTGCCGCAGCCACCAATTCACCCCATGAACTTTCAAGCAACGCGCCTGCGGCCGGCGCTTCAGTAACGGCAACACACAGGTTTTGATGCAGCTCAGCCGATGGCGCTGCGTAGTAAAGGGCTGCGAGTAGTCCATAGACTTCGGCGCGAGCAGTTTCTTCATCAAGGGTGGAAGCTACGAGTTGGGCTTGCGTCATGGGTAGCGGCCTGGTTAGCGAATATCGGTAATTTTGAGTTCATCGTCCGCAGAATAGAGATCAATGACCCGGCAGTCTCCGCACATTTTCAGGCGGTCGGCGGCAGCTCCCTGAAACATGGCGTGTCCTGCCAGTTTGCCGAGCATCGATTCGATCGCCTTGAGAGTGCCAAAGGGTTTGCCGCAGCGAATGCAGGCATAAGGCTGCATTTCATTCAGCACCATGGCCTCCTTGCGCTGCGGCGAAAGCCTGAACTGCGGGACGAGCGAGAGCGCCTTTTCCGGGCAGGTTTTCACGCACAGGCCACACTGCACGCAATTCTTTTCGATGAATTTGAGTTGGGGGCGCTCCGGGTTGTCTTGCAGGGCGCCCGCTGGACAGGCATTGACGCAGCTCAGACACAGCGTACAGGTGTCCTTGTTAATAGCCAGCGCGCCCAGGGGAGATCCGGTCGCCGGCAGTGAAATCACCTCGGGATGCGCGGGGGCCTGTGACACCAAGTGGTCGAGTGCCAACTCCAGCGTGGCGCGCTTGTCGGCCTGGACGGAAAAACCGGCCGCTTTCGTCGCACCCTGGGCCGGATCTGCCTGCAGTTGGGCATCCAGCGTGGCCAGATCGCGCGCGTCTTTTGCCTGAAGAATCCGGAAGTGCTCGCCTTGGTAACCCAGGCCGCTGAGGATGGCCTGCGCAACATCCATCTGCGTCCGCATGGCGTCAAGGTACTGTGGCGCTTCCTCGCCTGTCACGAGTAGCCACACTTGCGAAGCGCCGTAGGCAATGGCCGAGAGCCAAAGTTCCAGACCAGTCGATGCGGTGTGCCATAACGCCATCGGCAGAACGCGCGCCGGTACGCCCCGGGTAGCGGAATCAAGCTGAGCCAACCGTCCCAGATCTCCAAGCAGACGCGCGCCCGCTTCCTGGCTGTGCAAAAGCAATGCCGCGTGCCTGCCGCCTGCGCGCTCGTAGGTAGTCAGTAACGTCTTGATTTTTGTACCCTGGTCGCTGGCACGCGGGTAGGCAAAGGTCAACGCCCCGCTGGGGCAGACCGTGGTGCAGGCACCGCAACCCACACACAGGTAAGGGTTCACCTTGATCTGCTGCCGGTCGCGCTCGCTACTCACGGCGGAGGCCGAACAAACATCGATGCACGCATTGCAACCGGTTTTCTCATTTCGGCTGTGGGCACACAGTTTTTGCTTGTAGACAAAAAACTTGGGTTTCTCGAATTCACCCACGAGCGAGCGCACCTGAAGCAAGGTACGGCTGTCCCGACCATCCCAGCGGAAATAGCCTTGAGGCGGTGCCTGCTGCGTAAACGCTGGCGTGGCCCGCAAATCGAGCACCAGGTCAAATGTTTCGCTCGATCCCACCGGTTCGCGATTGAAGTCGATTGCCCCGGCGGCACCGCAAACCTTCACACAGTCCCTGTGAGATTTACATAGGGCGCTATCAATTTGATAATCAAAACCGATCGCCCCTTCGGGACAAGCCACCAGGCAGGCATTGCAGCGGGTGCACAGGTCAAGATCAATCGGGTTGTTGCGTTCCCACTTCAATTCGAACGCTCCGAGCCATCCCGTCAAATGCCGAATCTGTCCCGCCAGCACCGGGTAACGCCGCTCCTGCAATCCACCGTCACGGCCAGCCCCCATGCTAAACAAGGTCACTTCCAGCGTGTCCGACAACAACTCGGCAGCACGCTCGGCGGCGTCGAGTTCACCGATGATGAGTAAACGGCCGGCGCTTTTGTAGCTGACGGTGGGTACCGGCTCGGGATCGGGCAAGTGGGCAACCGCCAGCAGTGCCGCAATTTTCGGCATCGCACCGGCCGCGTCTTTACTCCAGCCGCCAGTTTCGCGGATATTGACGAATTTGATGACCGAGGTAGCACCAACAGTTTGCTGCCCGATTTCGGCAAACAAACGCTTTTCCTGGGTGCAGGCCACGACGACGTCATCGCCCGATTGAATTGCCTTTTGAAACGAACCTGCTTCGCGCCGGCAAAGCGCTGAATGCAGGGTTAGGTTTTCATGAAGTGCCGCGCCCAGGATCTGGGGCTTCAGGGGCATGGTCTGGTTGCAATCGCAAATGAGAGTCGGCATGGTCTTGTGGGCTGCCACCGGAGTCAGGCAATAACTTCGGTGGGCTGGAATTTTCGAGGCTAACAGGGTCCGAAGGCGCTATATCCGGATACTCCAAGGACTGTGCCACGGTTTCAGTATTAAGGTTATTCGAACTTTCCCCGGACAAAGAGGGGGCGTCATTCCGATTTAAGCCGCTTTCTCCATCTTCCTCGTCATCAAACAACTTGAGAAATTTCGATCCAACCATCTGCCGGAGCATGGACTCCGGTATCGGATCCGCTTTGGAATAGTCGTCAATGTAGATGTCCAGCCCATCCATCACGTTGAAATGCGGATCAGCAAACAGCTTTTTCATCGCGGCGTTGCGTACTTCGGGTCCGACGTTGCCTGCCATGAAGGGCTTGAAGTCGGAGTCCTTGGTCAGGTGCTTCACATCGTCAAGGGACAGCGCTTGTTCCGCCGGTAGTTCTTGCAAAACGGAATCGCCAGCAGCGGGCGAAGGAGGCTGTGCGGCGCCCGGCAACGGAATCCTGCCCGTGGCGGCGTCCGACGCCTCAGTTTTTGCACCCCGTACTGGCTCCTCCAGGGGGTTGCCCTTTAAAGCTTCCGTTTTTCGGTGCGCCCACCGACCCAGGAATCCCTTGGACGCCTCAACCATGGCCAGCGCCGCCAAATTTCTTGTCAGTACTCACCCGCGCAGGGTTGCCAAAGCGGTCTTGCAAAGGCTTGAAGCTTTGCGGGCGCTGGCGGCGCTTGGCTTCCAGCACGTGATGCTCGTCCACAAAATGCTGCAGCCACTGCACGACGTCAAGCGGCGCGGCTACCTGCTCCACAGTTTCCTGCGCATCGAGCCAGCGCCCGGCATCGTGGTAGCTCAGCGTGACAATCTGCGGAACGGCCACGGGCTCGTCGGCAAGTGCCGCCTCTTCTTCCATGCGCCAGACCACCCAGAAGCAGGGCCGCAACGTGGTGACGTTGAGGTAGTAACCCTCCGCATCATCGGTAAAAAGTTCGACTTTAAAGCCAGGGTGCAGCCAGCGTTCTTCGCGCTCGTCCTTGAGAAGCAAGCGCGGCCGCTCGCCAAAGCCGACCTCGTCCGGCACAACGTCGGCCAACACCCAGCGCCACGGCTGCCAGCGGTTGTCGATGCGCTCGCGGCGCATGACAACCGCCACGGCTACAAAGGGTCGCCGAATCGCCGCATCCAATTCGGGAGATTGCATCAGAAAATCAGACATGGCCGCAGTGTACGGCGGTCTTCATACCCGCAGTCGAAAGGGCTTTTTGGGTAGTTTGTCTATCGGCGCTTCGCCGCTGGGAAGCCAATCGGCCAATCATGCGGACAGAGGAGTCCCGGGGGCTTCAGGTGGTTTTGGAAATCGTGATGGTTGGAAACTTCGCTGAGAAGTCCTTGGACTTGGCCGCCACGGTGATGGCCATCTTGCGCGCGATGCCCTTGTAAATGGCGGCGACGTCGCCGTCCGGATTAGCCACCACCGTGGGCATGCCACTGTCCGCCTGAACGCGAATTTGCATGTCTAGCGGCAGCGCACCGAGGTAGTCCATGTTGTATTCAGCGGCCATCTTCTTGCCACCGTCAGCACCAAAAATGTGTTCGGTGTGGCCGCACTGGCTGCACACGTGAACCGCCATGTTTTCGACGATGCCCAAAATCGGCACGCCAACTTTCTCGAACATCTTGATGCCTTTTTTGGCGTCGAGCAGTGCGATGTCTTGCGGTGTGGTGACGATCACGGCGCCCGTCATGGGCACGCGCTGGCTCAGCGTAAGCTGGATGTCGCCCGTGCCAGGCGGCATGTCCACGATCAGGTAATCGAGATCTTTCCAGTTGGTTTGACGCAGTAACTGTTCCAGCGCCTGGGTGGCCATTGGGCCGCGCCAGATCATGGCTTCGTCTTGCGCCACCAGAAAGCCAATCGACATCACCTGAACACCGTAGTTCTCCATCGGCTCCATGTTTTTACCGTCAACGCTTTCAGGTCGGCCTTCTATGCCCATCATCATGGGTAGGCTGGGGCCATAGATGTCGGCATCGAGCAATCCCACGCTAGCACCCTCAGCGGCCAGCGCCAGCGCCAGGTTGACTGCCGTGGTGCTTTTGCCTACGCCGCCCTTGCCGGAAGCGACGGCAATGATATTCTTGACCTGCGGCAAGAGCTGAACGCCGCGCTGAACGCTATGGCTGGCAATTTTTACCGTGACATTAACCGACACGTTGTCCACACCCGCGACACCCTTGGTGGCCGCAATCAGATTCTTTCGCAGCCCCGCGATCTGGCTCTTGGCGGGATAACCCAACTCCACATCAAACGACACATCGCCGCCGCTAAGCTGCAGGTTCTTGATGGCCTTGCTCGTAACGAAATCCTTACCGGTATTGGGGTCGACTACGGTTTGCAAGGCATTCAAAACGGTCTGTTGTTCTAGGGCCATCGGGAAACTCTCCGGTTAAATTTGACAAGGCGGGGTGGATGCGTTTGCTCGGGCGCGTCCAAACTGCGGGGCTACCCGGAAGTCTAACCCGGTGACTTAAACCATGAGCTCGCGGGGAATTGTCTTCAGACTCCTTCATTAGAGACTTAAGATCGCTGCTTAGTCCCCCAACATTCCCAAGTCCCCTTCAAAGCCGTTCTATGCCCCAGCGCCGTCTGTTTGTCACCACCGCCCTACCCTATGCCAATGGCAATTTCCACATCGGCCACATCATGGAATATATCCAGGCCGATATATGGGTGCGGTTCCAGCGCATGCAGGGCCTTGAGGTGAACTTCGTTGGCGCCGACGACGCCCACGGTGCACCCATCATGATCGCCGCTGAAAAAGCCGGCAAAACACCGCAACAATTTGTGGCCGACATTGCTGCCGGCCGCAAGCCCTACCTGGACGGCTTTCACATCAGTTTTGATAACTGGAGTTCCACCGACTCAGCGGAAAACCATGAGTTGGCCCGGCAGATCTACCGTGACCTGCGCGACAACCCGGAAGGCTCGCTGATCGAGACCAAAACCATCGAGCAGTTCTTTGACCCGGAAAAGAACATGTTCCTGCCCGACCGTTTCATCAAGGGCCAATGCCCGAGGTGCCATGCGAAGGACCAGTACGGCGACAACTGCGAAGTATGCGGCGCTGTCTATGCCCCCACCGACTTGATTAATCCCTACTCGGCCTTGTCAGGCGCAACGCCAGTACTGAAAAGTTCGGAGCATTTTTTCTTCAAGCTCTCCGACCCGCGCTGCGTCGAGTTTCTACAAGCGTGGACTCAGGACGGCAAGCTTCAGCCGGAAGTGGCGAACAAGGTCAAGGAATGGTTTTCGACGCGGCAAAATGCCGACGGCAGTACCAGTGAAGGTCTGGGTGACTGGGACATCAGTCGCGACGCGCCTTACTTTGGTATTGAGATACCGGATGCGCCCGGCAAGTATTTTTATGTCTGGCTGGACGCACCGATCGGCTACTTGGCGTCCCTGAAAAACCTGCTGGAAAAACGTAGGCAAAGCTATGAGGACTATATGGCCGACCCCGCCCTGGAGCAGTACCACTTCATCGGCAAGGACATCGTCACGTTCCACACTTTGTTCTGGCCGGCCATGCTGAAGTTCAGCGGTCGAAAAACCCCAAACAACGTCTTCGTGCATGGATTCTTGACCGTCAACAACGGCGAGAAAATGAGCAAAAGCCGCGGCACCGGCCTGGACCCGCTGAAGTACCTGAGCCTTGGCATGAACCCGGAATGGCTGCGCTACTACCTGGCCGCCAAGCTCAATGCCCGCAACGAAGATATTGACTTCAATGCCGGCGATTTCATGGCGCGGGTGAACAGCGATTTGATTGGCAAGTATGTGAATATTGCGAGCCGGGCATCAAACTTCATCACGAAAAATTTTGATGGTAAATTGGCATTTCTTGGCGACACATCGGCTTTGCTAGAGGGTGCCAAGGGAAGCGCCTTTCTGGTGCGAACAGCCTACGAAAATCGAGAATACAACAAGGCTTTGCGCGACACCATGGCGCTGGCAGATCAAATCAATGAAGCCTTCGATGCGGCCCAACCTTGGGTGATGGCCAAAGATCCAGAAAAGCGAGCCGCTTTACAAGACATTTGCTCCAGAACACTCCATGGATTCAAGTTGCTTTCGGTTTTGCTGACCCCGATTCTCCCTGCTTTGAGCCAACGCGTCGCTAAAGACTTCTTTGGTTTTGACCGGGACTTCACATGGGACGATGCGTGGCCGCTTCCCAAGAAAGTCTCACCCTACCAGCACCTTATGCAGCGCGTCGATATCAAGCAACTTGACGCATTGTTTGAACCACCAGCCCAGGCAGAATTTGAGCAGGAAGTTACAGATTCAATAGCGACACTGCCCGGTGGCGAAGCCATCGCACCCACCATCACCATTGACGACTTCTCCAAAATTGACCTGCGTATCGCAAAGATCGTCAATTGCGAAGCGGTGGAAGGCTCGACCAAGTTGCTGCGCCTCACACTGGATGCGGGCGAAGGCAAGATGCGCAATGTCTTCAGCGGCATCGCCTCGGCCTACAAACCTGAGCAGTTAATCGGCAAGCACACGGTGCTGGTGGCTAATCTGGCGCCGCGCAAAATGAAGTTTGGCGTCAGCGAAGGCATGGTGTTGGCCGCCAGCCATGCCGACGAAAAAGCCACGCCCGGCATTTATGTGCTGGAGCCCACTCCCGGCGCGCAACCGGGCATGCGGGTAAGCTAAAAGCGGCAGACTGTACTCAGGCGCGTCGGCGTACGGCGGCCAGGATGCCACGCAAGATATCGATTGGCGGCGGCGGACAACCCGGCACCACGAGATCCACCGGAATCACGTTGGAGACTCGACCGCAACTGGCATAGCTCTCGCCGAAAATGCCGCCATCGCAACCACAATCGCCCACCGCCACCACCAATCTGGGTTCGGGGGTGGCGTCAAAGGTACGCAGCAACGCGGTCACCATGTTTCGGGATACTGGCCCGGTCACCAGCAGCATGTCGGCATGGCGCGGGCTGGCCACAAACTTGATACCCAAACCCTCAATGTTGTAATAAGGGTTGCTCAAGGCATTGATCTCCAGTTCGCAGCCGTTGCACGAACCGGCATCCACCATGCGAATGGTCAAGGCGCGCCCCAGGATGTCCAGCACATTCGCCTGAATGCGTCCGACTTCGTCTTGCACGGCGTCCCCGAAATAAGGCGCCGGCTCGGTACGAATACCGTTTTTGGTAATCTGCTTGGCTATTCTCCAAATCATAGATCCTGCCCCGAATAGCTGAGGTTGAACGATTTGTTGATGAGCGGAAAGTCGGGGACGATATTGCCGATCATCGCGTGCTCCAGCACTGGCCAGTTCTGCCAGGAAGGATCGTGCAAGTAGCATCGCTGGATACGCTGCTGGCCGTCCACCCAGTCGAGTTCCAGCGCAACAAATATTTCCCCGCGCCAGCCCTCGATCCAACCCGCACCACGGGTTGCATGATCGGGCAAAAAAACTGCCTGGCGAAGATCACCCGCGGGAAGGTCCGCCAGAATTTCCCGCATCAATCGCAGCGACTCAAACACTTCATCGAATCGGACGATCACTCTGGCCGCAACATCGCCATTGCGGTGTGTGGCCATCTTCACCTGCAAGGTGTCGTAAGGCGGCACGGGATGATTACAGCGAAGGTCCCACGCCTGCGCACTGGCCCGGCCGGCCAAACCTGTCAACCCCAATTGCGCAGCCAGCGCCGGGCTCACACGTCCGGTGCTTATGAAGCGATCCTGCAAGCCCGCGTGCTCTTCGTACACCGCTCTCAGGGTTCGCACTTCGCTTTCAACGGCATCAGCTTGGCGGCATAACTGGTCTATCTGTGCGGGGTCAATATCGGCGATGACGCCGCCGGGCACGACACAGTCCATCATCAAGCGATGGCCAAACGCTTCTTTGGATACACGCAGCCAGTCTTCGCGCAGGCGTGAGAACTGGGCCAGACCAAAAGAAAATGCTGCGTCGTTTGCGAGCGACCCTAGATCACCCAAATGATTGGCGACCCGTTCCCGCTCCAGCATCAACGCGCGCAAACACGACGCCCGCGGCGAAGTAGTGCAGTCCGCCGCGGACTCCAAGGCCATGCAGTAGCCCCAGGCGTAAGCCACCGTTGAATCACCCGACACCCGCCCCGCCAGACGGTACGCCTGCAGCGGGTCAAATTGCGTCATGCGCTGCTCGATCCCCTTGTGCGTGTAGCCGAGCCGCTGCTCCAGGCGCAGAACCTTTTCACCGACGACAGAAAAACGAAAATGTCCGGGTTCGATGACGCCGGCGTGTACCGGACCCACCGCAATTTCATGCACACCATCCCCTTCGACGCGGACGAACGGGTAATCTAGCAAGTCGGCGTCAGGAAACGCCTGCAATTCGTCGGTACCCTCGCGTAATGGGAAATAATCCACCGGCCACGCTCCGTGGTTAAGCCACGGGCGCTGGTCTTTGGCACCTTCGGCGTGGATACCTGACAACTCTGCAGCCGCCCGCTGCATTCTGGCGGCCGCCGGAAAGAAGGGAACCAGATCGGGGTAGCTGGAATGGCCACCTTCTAGAGGCAATTCCAGCCAAACCAAACCCTCCAGCGTCACATAAGCCGCAAACACGGTCGCAACCGCAGCGTGCGATCCGCCCCACACGGCCAACAGTCGCCCACCCGCCTCGCGCACCACAAAGGCAGTGGTCTGCCAGTCATCGGCAGTCACGCTGGCGTGCCAGATTGGCAGGGGACTCGACATCGGTTGCAGGGCGACATTCAAACCGAAAATATTCATCAATTCAGCCCCCCAACATTCGCGCTGCCTGAACGTACCAGATATTGAGGTAAGGGGGAATATACAAACCCAGTACCAAAGCAAGACCTAGGTGAACGAACACCGGCAACAAAGCGGGCGGATGTGCCAGTGGCTTGAGCGAGGTCTCACCAAACACCATCGGCAGCACCCGGACGAGAACTGATGCAAAAGCGACCCCGAGCGAGAGAAATAGAAACGGCGTCGCCCAGGGTTGTTCACGCATGGCCGTGGTCAGGATGAGGAACTCGCTGGCAAAAACACCGAACGGCGGCATGCCCAGAATCGCCATCACCCCCAAAATCAGGCCCCAGCCAACCGTCGGATTGACCTTGATGAGTCCGCGAATTTCACTGATGACCTGGGTACCGGCTTTTTGTGTAGCGTGGCCAACGGTAAAGAAGACCGCTGATTTAACCAGGGAATGCACCGTCATGTGCAGCAGGCCGGCAAAGTTGGCAACGGGCCCGCCCATACCGAAAGCAAAAGTGATCAGACCCATATGCTCTATCGATGAATAGGAAAACATGCGCTTGACGTCCTTCTGACGGGACAGAAAAAACGAAGCCACCACCACCGACAGCAAGCCGAAACCCATCATGAGTTGGCCGGCCAAGGGCCGCTGCAAAGAACCGTCAGTGAGCACCTTGCAGCGCAGCACGGCGTACATGGCCACGTTCAGCAGCAGGCCGGAGAGCACGGCGGACACCGGGGTCGGGCCTTCCGCGTGCGCATCGGGCAACCAACTGTGCAAGGGCACCAGACCGACCTTGGTGCCGTAACCTATCAACAGAAAAGCAAAGGCCAGCGTGATGATGGCCGGGTCAAGCTGAGTCTTGATGACATCCAGACTGGTCCATAGCAAGGTGGCACTTTCCGGGCCCAGTACTTTTTCGGCCGCCATGTAAAGCAACACCGTCCCGAACAACGCCTGTGCAATACCTACACCACACAGGATGAAATATTTCCACGCCGCCTCCAGGCTGGCTGCAGTGCGGTAGACACTGACCAACAGCACGGTTGTCAATGTGGCGGCCTCCATCGCCACCCAGGTGATGCCCAAATTATTGGTCGTCAGCGCTACCAGCATGGTAAAGCTGAACAATTGGTACATGCTGTGGTACAGACGCATCCGTGGCGACGTCATCTTGCCGCGATCTTGCTCAACCTGCATGTAGGGCCGGGAGAAGATGGCGGTGGTGAATCCCACAAAGGCGGTCAGGGTGACCAGAAATACGTTCAGCGGATCAATGAAAAATTGTTTATCCCAGAGCAGCACCGGTCCATCGGCAACGATCCGGGCCGTCAATACGCAGGCGGCGACGAAGGTTCCAAAACTGAATCCGACATTGATGTCGCGTGCGAAATCACGATGGCCAGTGAAAGCCAGAACGACGCTGCCGAGCAGCGGAATACCAAGAACAAAAAACAAGGCATGCACGGTCAGTCTTCCTTGAGCGCTTCGAGATTGTGAATATCCAGACTGTCGAATTTTTCGCGGATCTGGAACAAGAACACACCAAGAATCAGAACGCCTACCAGCACATCCAGTGCAACGCCGAACTCCACAATCATGGGCATGCCATTAGTGACCGTCGTGGCTGCAAAAATCAAACCGTTTTCCATCGAAAGAAATCCGATAACCTGCGGCACCGCCTTGGAGCGGGTGATCATCATCATGAAGGACAGCAAGACACAGGCCAGCGCAATGCCCAGGGAACCACCCGCCACCGAGTGAGAGAGCCGCGATATCGGCAAGGCCAGACTGAAGGAAAAAATGACCAGCCCAATACCCGCCAGCATCGTAGTCGGAATATTGATCAGGGTTTCCACGTCCCAGCGTACGTTCAGCCGCCGGATAACCCGGTGTAACAACCAGGGAATAAAAATGACTTTGAGCGCCAGGGTCAAGCCCGCCGAAACGTAAAGATCGGGCTGATTCGTGACATAACCGATCAGGATAGACGCCGCTACCAAGGCGGCGCCTTGTATGGTGAAGAGGTTGATCAAGGAAACAATGCGCCGCTGGGAGATCATGGCAAACGACAGCATCAGAATCAGCGTCGCAAACAGATTGATCAATTGAGGCACATATTTGATCATGACAGTCCGAGCAAAATATTGACCAGAAGGCCGATCACCGCCAGCAAAAAAGCGGTGCCGAGAAATTCAGGTACGCGAAAAATGCGCATCTTCGCGTTGACCGTCTCGATGCACGCCAGAAAAAAGCCGCCTATCGCCAGCTTGATGAGGAGTACCGGGAGTGCCAATAGCAAGGCTAGCGGCGCATTGGCCTGCGCCACACCCCAGGGGAAAAACAGCGCCAGTCCAATACAGGAATAAGCGAATAGTTTCAGACTGGCCGTCCATTCGAGCAGCGCCAGGTGGCGCCCCGAATACTCGAGAATTAACGACTCGTGAATCATCGTGACTTCCAGATGGGTTTCCGGGTTGTCCACCGGCACCCGCGCGTTCTCAGCCAGCGATACCATGGTGAAGGCTACACCGGCCACCAGAAAGCTTGGATAGATCGCAAACTCCCGATGCGCCAGCGTTTCAACGATGGTGGTGAGGGAGGTCGAGCGGGAAATCATGGAAGCACAAAAAAGCACCATCAGCAAAGCCGGTTCGGCAAGAAACCCGACCAGCATTTCGCGGCGCGCGCCGAGCGTACCAAACGCCGTGCCAATATCCATCGCTGCAAGAGAGATGAACACGCGGGCAAGCGCGAACAAGCCCACCAGTGCGATGGCATCTGCCGCAGGCGACAAGGGCAGATCGGTGGACAGGGTCGGAATGATGCCGCAGGCCAGAAGCATGCAGCCAAAGACAATGTAGGGTGCCATTCGAAACAGTGGCGAAGCGTGCTCGGCCAACACGGATTCCTTGTTAAACAGCTTGTGCAGCATACGGTAAGGCTGCAACAACCCGGGGCCCGACTTGTTTTGCAGCCAGGCGTGCCATTGGTTCACCCAGCCAGTCAACAGAGGCGCCAGCACAAGGGCCATCACAATCGCCATCAGTTGGGATAGCAGACCAAGGACGCTCATTGCTTCACCACCAGCAGCACGGCGATCAGGGTCACAAAGCTGTAGATCAGATAGACCGCTATCCGCCCTTGCTGCAACAGTCCAATCACTTTAGAGATGCGTTCGACCAGCGCCGCCACCGGCAAATACAGCCAGTGCCACAGTGGGTCCTCTATCGTGACACGGTAGACCGGCTGCTCATCGAAAGGCGTGGGCAACTCCCGTTTCATGCGGAACATGGGCTGGAAGATTTGTCGGATCGGCTGTCCAAACCCTTCTGCCGTGTCCTGCATACGGGCGTTTTGCCACGGATAGCCGCAATCCCAGGGCGGCGCGCGGCGCGTCCGCCCGCTGTATAACTTGCGCACCAGCAGGTAAGCCACGCCGAAGCAGACCATCACGACCAGCAAGAAGATTGCAGGCGCATAGCTGGCGCGCTCAATACTGACCGGCACCAGCAACCAGCCACTGGCCGCCACCGTCTGCGCAATGCCCGCCGAGACCAGCAACTGCGTCACCGGATCAATCAGCCTGATCACCTGATTGGGGAACAGCCCCAGCACTACACAGCCCACCGCCAGCCAAAGCATACCCATGCGCTCCCAGCCATCGACATCATGCGCCTGAGATAATTTTTCTTCCCGTGGCTTGCCGAGAAAAATGACACCAAAGTACTTGACCATGGTGAAGCCGGACAGCGCGGCAATCAGCGCAATTAGCGCAGCCACCACAGGCACCAGCATGTTAAGGAACGAACCGGGCAGCCCCGTCGTGAACAGAAAGCTTTGCAGCAGCAGCCACTCCGCGACGAAGCCCCCAAAGGGCGGTAGGCCGGCGCAAGCCAGCGCACCGATCAAAGTAGGCCAGGCCAACCAGGGCATGTAGCGCATCAGGCCACCGAGCTTGCCCAGACTACGCTCGCCTGTGGCATGCATCACCGCCCCGGTGCTGCAGAACAGCAAACCTTTAAAGAACGCGTGGCTGACCAGATGGTACAAGGCTGCCGTCAGAGCCAACGCAGCCAGCGCTTTCATGCCATAGGCCGAGAACAGCAGCGACAAACCGAAGCCAACGCACATCAAACCTACGTTTTCAATCGAGGAATAGGCCAGCAAACGTTTCATTTCCGCTTGCACGGTGGAGAACACGACCCCGAACAGCGCGGTGGTCAAACCAATCGCCATCAAGAGCACACCCCACCACCAGATACGCGTTTGCAGCAAATCAAACGAAATCCGCAAGAGACCATACAGTGCAACCTTCAGCATCACGCCACTCATCAGCGCAGAAACAGGGGACGGCGCCGCTGGATGCGCCTCTGGCAACCAGGCGTGCAATGGCAATATGCCAGCCTTGGCGCCAAAGCCAAACAAGGCCAGAACAAACGCGACGGAACCCCAGAACGGCGACAAATGCTGGGCACGCATGTTGGCGAAGGTGTAGTCGCCGGTGTTGGCCTGCAACACACCAAAACACAGCAGAATACCGAGGGCACCAATATGCGCGACCAGCATATAAAGGTAACCTGCGTTGCGAATTTCGGGAATTCGGTGATTTGCCATGACGAGGAAAAACGAGGAAAAAGCCATCGTCTCCCAGACCACCATGAAGGCGTAGGCATCGTCGGCGATTACGACCATGGCCATACTGGCCAGAAAAATGTGATATTCCAGACAGAGCAAGCCCGGGGGCGTTCCCGCACCCTTGCGAAAATAACCTGCGGCAAAAACTGATACCCCTGCCGATACACCGCCTATCACCATCAGGAAGAAGCTTGAGAGACTGTCCAGACGCAGGTGAAAAGGCAGCTGGGGCAGCCCGATTGGCAGTACAGCCACCTCGGGCCCACTACCCGCAGCACTCCAGGCCAGCCCCAACAACACGAGGGAAAGAAGACCACCCGCCGGGAACAACACATTGGCTACCAACGTGAAACGTCGAAGTGCAAACACACCAAGTACACCAATCAACAGCCAGCCGACGACGACGATGAGAACCCAGTCCAAATGAACCCAAGCTGCAGGATGAGTCAAACCGCTCATTCAGCGTCAGTCAAGAAAACAGATTCGAGGGCATGGCTGTATGGTACTCGCTGACGTCGCATTGACGCACATGATTGCAAAGGCAATGCATGATGGCAACCTGCAGCGAGCGCTCATTTACCGACCAATTTACGCGTTGGCAGAACAAATCCGAAGTCGGTCTCAGGACCTGACATTCGTTCCCGCCAGAAGTAAGTTCAGCAGTGGCTAACGCTGCCAGACAGCCCCCCCTACTTGAAGTGCGGAGCAAGCGTCCGATGGTGATCATGTCATTCACCAAGCATTCAGGCTGGCGGTTGTATTCAAGCGTGCGGGCACCCGAGGCCACCGCAACGCTCGCAACACCCGACAAGGGCGTCGTGGCCATGTCCCTGGCATCCCAGACTCTTTCAGGCCCCCGAAACGGGCGCGTACATCGGCCTCTAGCGAGACACCTCCTCCAGTTCGGCAACGCGCTGCGATTCGCAGCCAACCAGCCCAAAAACGCCTGACAGCACCCCCACTTGCCGGACAACATCCTGGTTAAGAAACAGGTGAACAACGGCCCGTTCTATCAGGCGCGGGAACACCTAAAATGAGTGCCAGGCAGACCCCGCTAAAATCAATTAACTATACGTTTTAGGCAGCTTAGAACCATGTCCATTTTTCGCCGTCCCGACTACACCTCTGAAGTCACTCAGTTCATCGACCAGCTGAAGGCGAAGAAACCCACGCTTGAGGCGGAGCAAAGGGCTGGCCGCTCCCTTCTATGGGACAAAAATCTCAACCTCGCCGCCCAGGCGGACTACAGCGACGCGCGGGTCGCGCAACAGCCCTACGTGTATGGCACCGACAACCACTCCAACAGCCAATAATAAGAGAGCTTTTTCGCAATTCGATCTGAGATCCATCAGGCGAGCGAACGTCGCTATATTTTTCAGAGCAGACTTCTGAGTCGATTTGGCCGTAGCTGCTGCTTTCATGCCCCAAATTATTTCCTCCTCGCAGGTCCAGGAACTGCCGCCGTTAATCGGGCAAGACCTGCCTGTGGCGATTGACCAAGTCGCCCTCGCCCGCCTGTATGGCGAGCCGCTGTTTGCCATGCCGCACGATTTGTACATCCCACCGGATGCACTGAAGGTTTTTCTGGAGGCGTTCGAGGGCCCGCTGGACTTGCTGCTCTACCTGATCCGCAAGCAGAATTTCAATATTCTTGACATTCCGATGGCGGCGGTCACGCGCCAATACCTCACGTATGTGGACGAAATTCGCGCCACCAATCTGGAGCTGGCAGCCGAATATCTATTGATGGCCGCCATGCTGATTGAAATCAAGTCGCGCATGCTGCTGCCCCCCAAAAAGGCAGCAGAAGGCCAAGAGGCGGAAGACCCCAGGGCCGAGCTGGTGCGCCGTCTGCTTGAGTACGAACAAATCAAACAGGCTGCGCACAAACTCAACACAGTGCCGCAATTTGGCCGTGACTTCCTGCGCGCTCAGGTTTTTGTGGAGCAGGCGTTGGCCCCGCGCTTTCCCGATGTGACCGTGGTCGATTTACAAGAAGCCTGGCGCGACATTGTGAAGCGCGCCAAGCTGGTCCAGCACCACGTCATCAGCCGCGAAGAGCTCTCGGTGCGCGAGCACATGAGCATCGTCCTGCGCAAGCTGCAAGGGCGCAAGTTTCTCGAATTTGAGGAATTGTTCGACGCCACGCGCGGCATGCCGGTGCTGGTAGTGACTTTTATTGCGCTGCTGGAATTGGCCAAGGAATGTCTGCTGGAAATCACCCAAGCCGAGTCCTTTGCACCTATTTACGTGCGCCTGGCCTACACCCCCGCCTGATTTTTATATTTCCACCCCCTTGGCCCCCGAACATGACGCACGATTTTGATGTTTTGATTGTTGGTAGCGGCCTTGCTGGCCTGTCTGCCGCGCTGCACTTGGCGACTACACACCGTGTGGCCGTGCTGACCAAGCGCACCATGACCGACGGCGCCAGCGGCTGGGCTCAAGGCGGCATTGCCGCCGTGCTGGCCGAGGGCGATAGCTTCGACGCTCATGTCAACGACACACTGGTAGCGGGCGCCGGCCTGTGCGATTTGGCCGCCACGCGCTTTGTGGTCGAAAACGCGCCCAAAGCGATTGCCTGGCTACGCGGCCTGGGGGTGCCTTTCTCGCTCGAAGATGGGCAGTTGCACCTGACCCGTGAAGGCGGCCACGGCGCGCGCCGCATTGCCCACGTGACCGACGCTACCGGTGCCGCAGTGCAGCGCACGCTCATCGATGTGGTACGCGCCACGCCGGGCATCACGCTGTTTGAACACCACACGCTGGTGGACGTGATTACGGCGCGCAAGCTCGGTCTGCCCGACCAGCGCTGTCTCGGCCTGTATGCACTCGACGAAGTTACCGACGAAGTCGTCACCTTCCGCGCGCCCCAAACCATTCTCGCCACGGGCGGCGCAGGCAAGGTGTACCTCTACACCACTAATCCCGACACCGCCACTGGCGACGGCATTGCCGCCGCCTGGCGTGCCGGCTGCCGCGTGGCCAACCTGGAGTTCATCCAGTTCCACCCGACCTGCCTGTACCACCCACACGCCAAGTCGTTCCTGATTAGCGAGGCCGTGCGCGGCGAAGGCGGGCGGCTTTTGTTGCCCGACGGCACGCGTTTCATGCCGCAGCACGATGCCCGCGCCGAACTGGCCCCGCGCGACGTGGTGGCGCGCGCCATAGATTACGAGATGAAACGCCACGGCATCGACTGCGTGCACCTCGACATCTCGCACCAGAGCCCCGCGTTTCTGCACGAACACTTTCCCAATATTTTGGCGCGTTGCGCGGAGTTGGGCATCGACATCACGCAGCAGCCCATTCCCGTGGTGCCCGCCGCCCATTACACCTGTGGCGGTGTACTCACTGACCTGGCTGGCCGCACCGACCTGCCCGGTCTGTTCGCCGTTGGTGAAACCGCCTGCACCGGCTTGCACGGCGCCAACCGGCTGGCCAGCAATTCGCTGCTCGAGTGCATGGTGTTTGCCCGCGCTGCGGCCCAGTACATTGCAGCCGAGCCCGCCGCGCCGATGCCGGAGTTGCCGCAATGGGACGACAGCCGCGTCACCGACGCCGACGAATGCGTGGTCATTTCGCATAATTGGGACGAATTGCGCCGCTTTATGTGGGACTACGTGGGCATTGTTCGCACCAACAAACGCCTGGAGCGAGCCGCACATCGCATCACGCTCTTGCAGGCTGAAATCCAGGAGTTCTACGCCAACTTCCACGTCACGCGCGACTTGCTGGAGCTGCGTAATCTGGTGCAGGTAGCCGCTCTTATCGTGCGCTCGGCCCAACTGCGCCGCGAAAGCCGTGGCCTGCATTTCAGTCGGGACTACCCCAAACTGGCCGCGCCGGCGGCGCCTACTATTTTGGTGCCTGCTGCGGTTTGAGTCTTCTAGGGATCCATAAGGGCCTCCTATGACGCTCGCCTCCGCTACCAAACGCCTGGCCTGCACGACCTGCTTGCGCCCGCAAAGCGCTTGTATTTGCCAGTGGATCACACCGATTGCGCATCAGGTCGAAGTGCTTATATTGCAGCACCCGCTGGAAGTGGGCAATGCAAAAGGAAGCGCGCGACTGTTGCACTTGAGTCTTCCCCACAGCCGGCTGCAGACGGGCGAAGTGTTTGCCGGGCAGAGCTTGCTGACTGCGCCGTTCGGGGCAGAGGCGGTAGCGAGCAGCCAAAAACACGCGATTCTGCTGTATCCAGACACGCCGCAAGACCGCGCGCGAGGTAGGCAGCCCCCACCGCCACTGGCGCCCGCCTTGTTGCGTGCGCCTTCACAATTACGCCTGATCGTTTTAGATGGCACCTGGCGCAAAAGCCGCAAGATGCTTTTCCTCAATCCGCAGTTGCAACAACTTCCGCGCCTATCGCTGCAAGACATGCCTGCTTCGCATTATCTGATCCGTAAAGCGCATCGGCCCGACCAACTCTCGACACTGGAGGCGACTTGCGCGGCGCTCGCGCAACTGGAAGGGAGCGTTGAAAGGTTTCAGCCCTTGTTGAGGGCATTTGACGGCTTTGTGGCGCAACAGCTGGGGTACCAAACCGAGTAGTACAGGTTGCCGTGTTTACCGTGCAATGGGATTCAGATTTCCTTATTAATGCCCTCGCCACGCTGACTTCCGTGGATTACCTTACCGGGAGACTCCGACCTCATCACACGCTCTGCGCAACTGCACCGCGAAAGCCGTACGCTGGAGATTAAAGGTGTCGCAGGACAAAAAAGCATTCACCAGAGGCGCTTGCCGTCAAGCCGGCGAACATAGACGTTGACCCTCGGCTTGTCGAAGGTCGTTTCTACACAACCGAATACGCTATTCAGATTGACGTAAAAAAGAAGGTTGAGATTCTTGCGTGCTTCCATCGAATATTTTTTCTCGCCAACGCAGGCGTTGGTTCCGATTTGTTGTCCACGCGAAAATTTTTCACAAACGTTACTCGGGCCTTTTAGGTCGTTTGCCATTCCGCCTTATTGGCAGGACATTGCTGATTTGCTAGAAGCTTTCTCTCACCACGCCGAGGACTTAAATCGAGACGTCGAAAATTTTTGTCTTTGAAGCGTTCGTATTACCAGCCCGTTTAGGCTACCACGAACAAAAGCAGCGAGAACATGAGTGACTTAGGCAAGCGGCCAGCCAAACCGGTTCTGCAAAAATATGCGATACATTTTTGCAGAACCCGAATTTTTAAACCTCAGCAATACTTTGCGAGGTTTTACCGTACAGTACCGATCTGAAGCCCAGTGCCAGGCGTTATCCCTATCAGCGACCGCCACCCCGACCCATGCCGCCACCCATGCCACCGCCAGAACCCCGACCGGTTCCTCTAGCAGGTAGCTCATCAGGTATGGTCATCCCACGTGCCTCAGCGCGCTTTTTCATGGCCTCGTGATTTTCCTTGCGGATTTGCTCTCGTTCTTCAGCAGTCTTGCCCGCAAACATTTTGGCGCGATATTCAGTGCGCTCTTGTTGCGTCATAAGTTGGCTGCCCCAGATTTGCTCTTGCTTCTGTGTTTGTTCCTTTCCTTGAACTGGTGCTGGTTCGCTCGCCAAAGCGAACCCAGCCGGCAGAAACAAGGCAGTGGCTAACGCAGACGCCGATAAGGACCGTTGCATCATGGTGAACTCCTATCAATGTGGGTCGTTTAATTTGTGGCTGCAGCCACTGCAACCCGTTCAGTGGCCACTCCGCTCTAGGATTATCAGTCTGTTTTTAACTTCAGCTACAAATTTTGATCGACGCGTGCGGCCAACTTATCGAGCACGTGGAACCCAAGGCTAGATATAACGCCGAAAATTTATTCATTCGCCTACTTTTCTGATTCACTTATGCCCTGCTTATTACGTGGGGCGGTGTAGGAAATGAAAGCACATATACCAGCATGCGAAATAGACATACGTCTGGTCGGTCGGCACACTTTAATGCATGTCTTTAACAGGTTGCCGAAATACTCTACCAATAAGCGTGGCCCCGATCTCGGAATATTTATTTCTTGACCTTACTCGCTTTATTCGCTCGCATTATTGATTTCATGAGCTTTTAAAATCGTTTTCGATATTTTGAGTTTGGTATTCCTGCATTTTCTGCCCCTCATGTCGCCTGCAGACGGAGCTTCTCCAGCGTGCGCATGCACGTGAGGTGGTAGGCCACCATGTCGGCACAAACCTCCAACCGACTCGCTTCAGCCCGCGCGCCGTTACCTGACGCAGGCGGCCACGTTTTTGACCCCGTCAAATTCTTACTCGATCAGCTTTCTTTTTTGCATCGAGATCGTGCAGCACTGTTAGCGCCGATTGGTAACTGACCGGAGGAATTCTTTTGTTGACCACACCGGCAAACCTTTTTCAGGAAAATACCGTGGTCAGTGCAATTTCAGCACGTGCTATGCGAACTGACAATTTGGCATCGGTGCAAATACGGATGACTGTCCAACGCGGTTCAACGACGTTTAGTCATAGATTTGGAGAGACGGCAACCAAACGACAAACAGAGCAATGTCGAAAGCCAGAAAGAAGAAAG
>NZ_JABBPC010000015.1 GCF_012927485.1 Polaromonas sp.
GGCCGACCGAGCTTCACGGTCGAGGTCTTGCCTTTCCACACCGAGGGCGTGACGACTGCCTGGCCGGCATCAAATAATTTTACCGCTTCGAAAGCGGTGTAGCCCCAGTTCAACAGCTTTTGCGATTCATTGGCGCGGGCGCTGTCGCTGGAGGTGCCCAGCACAATCGCCAGCAGGCGCCTGCCCCCGGGCGCACCACCCACACCCAAATTAGGAAAGTCTCGTTTGGCCGTGGCGATCATGCAGTAACCGGCAGCCTCGGTGTGGCCGGTTTTTAGGCCGTCTACCGTAGGATCGCGAAACAGCAGGGTATTGCGGTTGGTGTCATTAGCGGCGGGTGTGCCGGGATAGCGATACTTTTTGATCGCTGAATAGCCGATGTAGTCAGGGAAATCCTGCATGAGATGGGTTGCCAGGATGCTCAGGTCGCGCGCGGTGGTGGTGTGGCCCGGCTCGGTCAGGCCTTCCGGATTTTTATAAGTCGTCGATTTCATGCCCAGCGCCTTCGCCTGCTCATTCATGAGTTGCACAAAGTGCTCGACGGTGCCACCGACCCCTTCGGCGAGTGCCATCGTGGCGTCGTTACCCGATTGCACAATCATGCCCTTGATGAGGTCTTCAACCGGCACGTTCATTTTGGGGTCGATGAACATACGGGAACCCGGCATTTTCCAGGCGCGCTGGCTGACGCCAAAGGTCTGCTTGAGGTTGATCTTTTTGGATTTGAGCGCATCGAACACCAAGTATTCAGTCATCAACTTGGTCAGCGAAGCGGGCTCGACGGGCGAGTCAATTTCTTTGGCCGCGAGGATCTGGTTGGCGGTGACGTCCAGCAGCAGGTAGGACCGCGCGGCGACCTCAGGTGGTTGCAGAACCTGGGCGTGCGCAGTGGGGAGCACTGCAGAGAAAGCCAGAAATAGAGTGGCGGCGAGGCCGCGCAGGCCAGCGCTGGCCTTGAGTAGACATTGCATTTCGGTAGGGGGAGGTGACTAAAGTAAAGGATGAAAAAATGTCAGAAAAATCAGAGGACTGGCGACGACAGGTGTCGGATTACCAAATTTTTCAACAATGGCAATTGTCCATGAAAGAAATGGCCGACCCCGGGTACAACCGTAACAGGAAGTGCTTGTGGGCGCGCCCAGTCCATCACGGCAGGCAGCAGGACCGTGTCGTCCTGTTCGCCGTGCACCACGAGGGTTTTAATATGCGCGGCCTGATCAATCGAGGCCGCCGGCGCGCGACTGACGCTGGTACCGACCAACACGAGCTTTTCAATGTTGCGGCTGACGCGTAAGCGCTCAAAAGCATGCGTGGTAATAAAAGCCCCAAACGAAAAACCAGCCAGCGCCAATGCGGGCCCGCCGTCAGCCGCACCGAGCGGTGCGACATGCTGCACTACCGCGAGGAAATCTTCTAATTCGCCCGGACCTTCGTTATGGCTGCCGACGCTGCCACCCACGCCCCGAAAGTTAAAGCGTACCGACGTCCAGCCGCACTGAACGAAAGCTCGGGCCAGCGTTTGCACTACCTTGTTGTCCATGGTGCCGCCGAACAACGGATGCGGATGGGCAATAACTGCCACGCCGCGGGATTCGCCAGCCGGTAGATCTTGGGCGATTTCCAGGGCGCCCACCGGGCCGAGAAAGCTTGATTTTTTGGTTTTAGAGTTCACAGGGCGAAATTCTGCTCCGGTACGCTGCGCTATACAAGGGAACGGACTCCGAACACCCGCATTGGGCCCGGTCCAAAAACCTGTCACCTCCCAAGCTAGGCAGCGCCAGCCGGTCAGCAAGCAAGTGCTACCGTCCCATGTGCGCAGGGATCAACAAGCGCTCCACTATTTGTCCATTTTTAAGATGTGACTCGACGATCTCATCAATGTCGCTCGCGTCCACATACGTATACCAGACCGCCTCCGGGTACACCACCGCTACCGGCCCCGCTGCACAGCGGTCCAGGCAACCGGCCTTGTTGACCCGCACCTTGCCCGGACCGGACAGTCCTGCCGCTTTGACCTGGGATTTGCAGCGATCAAAACCTTCTTGCGCGCCGTGATCGGCGCAGCAGTTCTCGCCATTGCTGCGTTGGTTCAGACAAAAGAAAATATGACGTTCGTAATAGGAGCCCGCTGGAATGGCACCCGGTGCTGCGTCTTGAGAAATAGTGGAAGTCATACACCGAGTTTACTTTTCAGCCGCTTCGGCGTACGAGCGGACAGAAAGCCTTGCCAATACATACGGCAATACCGCGAAGGGCCACAGCCAGCCCAGCCACTGCACTAGGCCATGAAAACGGATGAAGCGGCCCTGCTCCCAGGTCTGCAGTGTTTGCGCAAAGTAGGGATCGATAGGGGCCTGGTTGAGCAGGCTCAACTGAACGGCCAGGGCCAAAAGAGTCAGGGCCGCCGCGCCCCGGCGCGGTAGCGCCAGCAGTGCTCCCGCCAACAAGGCCGTCAGACCAAGCCCAGCCTGCACGGAGACGTCCAGCCAGGCCCAAGCATGCGCCGGCCCGTAGCTGAGGGCGGCAGACAAAGCCGACGTCGCAATGCCAGCCGCGATCATGACCGCCGAGAACGCCGCACGGTGCCAGAGCGTGCGAATGACACAGTAGCCCAGCAGGCAAGGAATAAGCGCACCCAAGGCCACGCAAGCCAGCTCTGCCATCGGAACCAGCGGCTGAAGCTCAATTTCCCGCACCGGCATCCACTCCAGAAAAGGGGTACCTACCAAGGCCTCAGCCAGCGCAGACTCTGATCGTTCAAACACCTGCCCCAAGCCCATGGGCACCGAGGCGGGAAACATGAGGGCCAGGGGCCAGAGGAGGAGGAGCACCAGCGCGCCGCGTGCCTGCTGCCCGAACCAGCGCGTTCTAAAGCGACTCCAGTGATCGATCACGCCGGTTTTTTCAAGCGCCCATGCAGAGCAGGCGCCCAGCCAAGCACCCAAGGTATTGAGGGCAAGATCCAAATTGGAAGGGACACGCGAGGGTAGATAGCTTTGCAGCGTTTCCATTGCGAGCGACAGCAGCCCGGCAGCGGCCACCGCCACGCTGACCGCCCAGGACCTGCGCTGACTGCGCAACGCCGACAGCGCCAGCAGGAACCCGAACGGTGCGTAGCCGAGCAGGTTAATGCCCACATCAAAGCCGGTCCAGTATTTCGGCAATGGGGCCGTCAGGAACTGCAGGGGCGAGATGCCTTGATTGCGCCAGCCAGCAAACGGGTACAGGCTGGCGTAACTGATCAGGCAAATGACCACCAGTGCCAGCGGCCAGGCGGCGGTGCGGTGACTATCAGAGGTCGTGCTCGGGGAAGAAGGTCTCTGGGTCATAACGCGGGCGCTGCAACCGGTGGCTGGTTCGTGCTAGGGCTTGACCACCACCAGAACCACCACGGCGACCAGCAAGATAACCGGCATCTCGTTGAACCAGCGAAACCAGACGTGACTGCGCGTATTGCGGCTTAGCCCAAACGTTGCAAGCACCCGGCTGCAGATGTAGTGATAGCCAATTACCAAGGCTACAAGCGCCAGTTTGGCGTGCATCCAACCGTTGCCCGGGCCAAACCCTATCCTGTACCAAAGGTATAGCCACAGCCCAGTAGCCAATGCCGGAAAGGCCAGGAGCGTCGTAAAACGCAGCAGCTTGCGGGCCATCAGAAGCAGCCGCTCGCGCTCAGCGACGCTTTCTGGCGGCACCATGGCCAAGTTCACGAAAATGCGCGGAAGGTAAAAAAGTCCGGCAAACCAGCTCGCAATAAAAACAATGTGGAATGATTTGACCCATAGCATGGGTGCAGTGTAGCCCTCACGGTTGGCAGGATTCAGAGCAATCGAAACACGGCTTGAGGGCGGTAGGGGCTGCCTTCGGGCCAGGCCTCGGCGTACGTGAACTTGTTAAGTACTTCCTTGTTCCAGATTAAGGACAAGGCGCCGGCGACTAACGAAAATTCGTCTGCCCACGCCGGATATTGCAGCCATCGGTGGGTGGTCCCATGCGTTCGGTCGGGCTCTGTTCGGCTGCAACGTAACACGGAGTGAAAATCATGAAGAATCTACGACTGGCCGGTGTTGCTGCCGTCCTGCTGACCATTTGGGCGTTTTCAGCCCATGCGCAGCAAAAGCCGGTTGCCCCGATGGAAAAGGCCTACCAAGCCAATGACGCGTCACCCGTGGGTAGCGAGCCTATGGTGCACAGCGTCAATCCCAAGGCACCCCCAATGACCGTTGCGGAATTTGACGTGGCGCGCAAGATTTATTTCGAACGCTGCGCCGGCTGCCACGGCGTGCTGCGCAAAGGCGCAACCGGCAAGCCCCTGACGCCCGATATTACCGTCGGGAAAGGCACCGCCTACCTGAAGGTGTTCATTGCTTATGGGTCGCCTGCAGGCATGCCCAACTGGCAAACCTCCGGTGAGCTGACTGAAGCGCAGGTGGACCTTATGGCCCGCTATATCCAGCATGAGCCGCCGCAGCCTCCGGAGTGGAGCTTGGCTGACATGAAGTCGACCTGGAAAGTGTCGGTGCAACCGAAGGATCGGCCCACCAGGAAGATGAATAACTACAACATTGCCAACATCTTCTCCACCACGCTGCGCGATACCGGCGAAGTGGCGCTGATCGACGGTGATACCAAGCAGATCATCAACATCGTCAAGACCGGCTACGCGGTGCACATTACCCGCACGTCAGCCTCAGGCCGCTATTTGTTCGTGATCGGTCGTGATGGTCGTATCAACATGATCGATCTGTGGATGCCCAAGCCGGACAACGTGGCAGAAATTCGCGCTGGCCTGGAAGCCCGTTCTGTCGACACTTCCAAGTACAAAGGGAAGGAAGGCGACTTCACTGACAAATTCGTCATTGCGGGCGACTACTGGCCGCCGCAGTTTGTCATCATGAAAGGCGACACGCTGGAGCCGCTGAAAATCGTCTCGACACGGGGCATGACCGTCGATACCCAGGAGTATCACCCCGAACCCCGCGTGGCCTCGATCGTAGCGTCGCACTTCAAGCCTGAGTTCATCGTCAACGTCAAGGAAACCGGCAAGACCCTGATGGTGAACTATGCCGACATGAACGCGCTCAAAATCACCGAATTGGGCTCGGCGCGCTTTTTGCACGACGGCGGATGGGACTCCACCAAACGCTACTTCATGGTGGCCGCCAATCAGAGCAACAAGATCGGCGTCATCGACGCCAAAGAAGACAAGCTCGCAGCAATCGTGGATGTGGGCAAAATTCCTCACCCTGGCCGGGGTGCCAACTTTGTCCATCCTAAGTTCGGTCCCGTCTGGGCAACCGGTCACTTGGGAGATGACACCATTTCCCTGATTGGTACCGATCCCGTCAAGCACAAGGATCAAGCCTTCAAGGTGGTGCAAACCTTGAAGGGCCAAGGCGGCGGTTCTTTGTTCATCAAGAGTCACCCTAAGTCAACGCATCTGTATGTAGATACGCCGCTCAATCCAGATCCGAAGCTGTCGCGATCAGTAGCTGTTTATGACATCAACGCGCTGGACAAAGGCTTCAAGGTATTGCCGATCGCCGAATGGGCCGGTCTGAATGCGGATGGCGGCGCACAACGTGTGGTGCAACCCGAGTTCAACAAGGACGGGGACGAGGTGTGGTTTGCAGTCTGGTCGGCCAAAGACAAACAGTCCGCCCTGGTCGTCGTGGATGACAAGACGCTCACGCTCAAGGCGGTGATCAAGGATCCGCGGATCATCACGCCGACGGGTCACTTCAATGTGAACAACACCCAGAACGACGTCTATTAATCAACATGAGTGGGATGCCGGGAGCCATTTTTGGGCTTCGGGCACACCGGGAGACCGATATGAGAGCATTGCTATTTGCCAGCGCGGCGCTGCTGGCCTTCGGCGCACAGGCTGCCTTACCCGAAGAAGCCTTGACCAGCGCGGGCTGCATGGCTTGCCACACCAAAGACACCAAACTGGTGGGGCCTGCATTCAAGGACATTGCGGCCAAATACAAGGGGCAGGACCCGATGGTCAAACTGATGGAAAAGGTGCGCAAAGGCGGCTCGGGTGTTTATGGGCCGATTCCCATGTCGCCCAATCCACCTGACAAGATCAACGACGCTGATCTAAAAAACGCGATCGAATTTATTCTTAAAACCTGAGGCTGCCGTGGCGAGTTTTTTCGCCCTCATGGGGGCGCTGTTGCTGACTGTGCCCGCCTTCGCGCAGAGCGAGGTTCGCGAGCAGGCGCTCATCCACATGGTGCGGCAAGACTGTGGCGCTTGCCACGGTATGCGATTGACCGGCGGCCTGGGCCCGGCGCTGACACGTGAGGCGCTGACCAATAAGCCACTGGAGTCTCTGGCCGCCACGATTTACAACGGCCGACCTGGCACCCCGATGCCGCCGTGGCGCGCGATGCTGAGCACCGACGATGCGCGATGGATCGCGCAACAACTCCTCGCCGGCTTCCCCGAAGAAACAAGGACGATGCCATGAAACGACGCCATCTGCTCACCGGTGTGGCGGCTACGCCAGCCCTCGCACTACTTCCCGGCTGCGCGGCGTTTGCGCCGAATGAGGCTTCCGTCGGTACTGGCGACTTGGGTGTGGTGATCGAACGTTCGCGGGGCACGCTGGCGTTGGTCAACACCAGCTCACGCACGCTACTGGCCGAGATTGGGGGCCTGGGCGATCTGTCGCACGCTTCAGTGGTCTTTTCGCGCGACGGCGCCAGCGCCTTTGTGTTCGGCCGCGACGGTGCGCTGACGCGCGTAAACCTACTCACCAGACGCATCACTGCTCGATTGATGCAGGCCGGCAATTCGATTGGCGGCGCCATCTCGCAGGACGGCACGTTGGTCGCCGCGCAAAACTACACGCCCGGCGGCGTCAAGGTATTCGACGCCAACACGCTGGCGCTGGTGGCGGATATCCCCGCGATGGTCGATGGCAAGGCATCGCGGGTCGTGGGCCTCTCTGACTTGCCGGGCAACCGTTTCATCTTCTCGCTGTTCGACGCCGACGCGATCTGGATCGCCGACTTGTCGGACCGCGCAAAGCCCGTCATCACAAAGCTTGGCGGCATCGGCCATCAGCCCTACGATGGACTTGTCACGCCTGATGGTCGGCACTACATCGCGGGACTCTTCGGCGAAGACGGACTCGCGCTCGTCGACCTGTGGGACGATGCGCCTAAGGCGCGCCGCATCCTCGCCGGTTACGGTCGCGGGGAGGTCCCTTTACCAGTTTATAAAATGCCTCACTTGCGCGGCTGGTCCGTCGCAGGGCGGCATGCCTACCTGCCCGCCATTGGTCACCACGAGGTGCTGGTGGTCGACACAACCACTTGGCAGGAAACCGCGCGCATTCAGGTGGCGGGGCAGCCGGTCTTTGTAATCGCACGGCCGGACGGGCGCCAGGTCTGGGTCAACTTCGCAGTACCCGACTACCACCGCGTTCAAGTCATCGACACGGTGAGCCGCCAGGTAGTGCGCACGCTGGAACCCGGCAAGGCGGTATTGCACATGGAGTTCACGCCGCGCGGTGAGGCGGTGTGGATCAGTTCACGCGATGACAACCGAGTGTCGGTGATCGACACCCAGCACTTTGTGACGCTCGCGACGCTGACCATCGACTCGCCAAGCGGCGTGTTTTTCACATCGCGTGCGGCCCGCATGGGATTTTGATGACCACCGAGCTGTCCTTCCGCCTGCTGAACGACTGGCAGCGCGACTTCCCGCTGGTAGCCACGCCGTTTGCAAGCCTCGCAGACGCCTGCGGCAGCGACGAACATACCGTGCTCGACCGCTACGCGGCGCTGCAGTCCGAAGGCGCGATCAGCCGACTCGGTGGCATATGGGGTGCAGGCGCTGGCGGCGCAGCGCTGTTGTGCGCGTTTGCGGTGCCCCCGCTGCGGCTCGATGCCGTGGCTGCGCTTGTCTCGGCGCAGGCCGGCGTGAATCACAACTACGAACGAGAAAACCACCACAACCTGTGGTTCGTGATCACCGGCTGCACCCTCGACGCCGTCCGATCTGGCGTTGATTCGCTTGAAGCGCAGACCGGCCTGACGGCACTTCGCCTACCGATGCGCCGCGCCTACCGGATTGACTTAGGCTTTGACCTGCGCGGCCCCCTCGCCACGCACGCTGCAGGCGTCGGCAGGCGGTTGCCGGCCGTGCCGGTGTCCGAGGCCGACGCACCGCTCGCCGCGCTGGTCGAAAACGGATTACCGCTATTGCCACGGCCTTACGAGGCCTGGGCGCAGGCGCTGAACCAGCCGCATGACGAAGTACTCGCCACCTTGCAGCGCTGGTTGCGTGAAGGCACACTCCGGCGATTCGGCGTGGTGGTTCGCCACCACGAGGCTGGCTTTGCGCACAACGCGATGACGGTATTCGACGTCCCCGATGCACAGGTTGACGGCTACGGCGCCACCCTCGCGGCACAAAGCGGCATCACGCTGGCCTACCGCCGCGAACGCGCCCCAGGGTGGCGCTACAACCTGTACTGCATGGTGCATGGCCGAAGTCGCGACGCGGTGCACGCAGCGCTGGCAAGCGCGATCGCTCGCAGCGGTCTTCAAAGCCACGCGCACACGGTACTGTTCAGTCGGCGCCGCTTTAAACAGGCGGGCGGGCGCTACTTTCAAAAAATCTCCTCGATTGCCCAGCATGCCGCGGTCTGAACCCTGCGCGCGGATAGACCCGACCGACTTGCGCTTGATGGATTACCTGCACGGCGGTTTTCCGCTGAGCGACCGACCGTTCGCGGACGTCGGCATCGCGCTCCGGATGGAGGAAGACGAGGTACTCGCGCGCCTCGAGCGACTCCTCGCGCAAGGCGTGTTGACGCGCTTCGGGCCGCTGTTCCAGATTGAGCGCGCGGGCGGCCGATTCGTACTTGCCGCGCTTGAAGTGCCAGAGGAACATTTCGACGAAGTGGCTGTACTCGTGAACGCCATGCCCGAGGTGGCGCACAACTACAAGCGAGAACACGCATTCAACATGTGGTTTGTCATTGCCACCGATTCGGTGTTGGCAGCGAACGCGGCAATCACACGCATTGAGATGCAGACCGGACTACAAGTACACGCCTTCCCGAAAGAGCGAGAGTTTTTCGTCGAGCTGCACTTGCCGATTGATGTTGCCGGGGACGACGACGGAGCTTCAGATGTCGCTGAGTGAGTTCGACCGCCGGCTGATCGCCGCGACTCAAGGCGGCTTGCCGCTGCTGCCACAGCCTTATACGGAAGTCGGTCTGAAGCTCGGCGTCAGTGGCGAGGTGGTGCGCGCTCGCCTGGCGCAAATGCTCGAATCCGGTTTGATCCGCCGCATTGGTGCGGTGCCCAATCACTACCGACTCGGCTGGGCCGCGAACGGCATGACGGTCTGGGATGTGGACGACGCGCGCGTCGATGCCCTTGGCGCGAAAGTGGGCGAGCTGCCCGGGGTCAGCCACTGCTACCGTCGCCCGCGCAAACTGCCGCGCTGGCCCTACAACTTGTTCGCGATGATCCATGGCCGCTCGCGAGAAGAGGTGGAGCACCAACGCGCGCAAGTGCGCGCGCTGCTTGGCCACGCCTGTCACGCCGACGACATTCTGTATTCCAGCGCGATCTTGAAGAAGACCGGCTTGAGATTGAAAGACCGCTAAATCATGTTTCGCATCTCCCACTTCATGCGCCTGCTTGCCGCCGCCGAACGCACCGGCGTTATGGCGCCGCCGCGGCACGCACAGCAACCCGGCCCGGTGGTCATCTGGAACCTCCTACGTCGCTGCAACTTGACTTGCAAGCACTGCTATGCCCTGTCCGCCGACCACGAGTACGCGGGCGAATTAAGTACCGAAGAAGTGTTCAACGTTATGGGCGATCTGAAGGCCTATGGCGTACCGGTGCTGATCCTGTCGGGCGGTGAACCGCTGTTGCGATCCGACCTGTTTCAAACTGCAGAGCGCGCCAAGGCAGAACGTTTTTACGTCGGCTTGTCGACCAACGGGACACTGATCGACAGCGCCATGGCGGATCGCGTGGCAACCGCTGGATTTGACTATGTCGGCATCAGCCTTGACGGTCTTGCCGCAACGCACGACCGCTTCCGTCGCATGAACGGCGCATTTGACAAAAGCCTCGCGGCAGTGCGACTACTGCGAGCGCGGGGCGTGAAGGTGGGACTGCGTTTCACCATGACGGCGCTCAACGCCCACGATCTAACCCCCCTCTTGAAACTGATGCGAGCAGAAGGCGTGGAAAAGTTCTATTTCTCACACCTGAACTACGCCGGCCGCGGCAACATTCACCGTGCCAGAGACGCCCAGTTCCAAGCCACCCGAGATGCGCTCGACTTGCTGTTTGACACAGCCTGGTCAGCTGCCTGGGACCACTTGAACGAGGAGTACGTCACCGGCAACAATGACGCTGACGGAGCGTATTTGCTGCAATGGGTGCGTAATCGCTTCCCGCAATGGCACGACTTGCTGCGCGAACACCTGGTCGCCTGGGGCGGCAACTCAAGTGGTGTGAACGTCGGAAACATCGACAATCTTGGCAATGTGCACCCCGACACCATGTGGTGGCACCACACGCTGGGCAATGTTCGCGAGCGGCCGTTCTCCGCGATCTGGAATGACACCAGCGATCCGCTGATGGCCGGCCTGAAGGCCCACCCGCGACCCGTCGAAGGGCGCTGCGCGGGCTGCCTACACCGATCCATCTGCGGTGGCAACACGCGGGTACGCGCTCAACAAGTCACCGGCAACGCCTGGGCGGAAGACCCGGGTTGCTACCTTGACGATTCAGAGATCGGCGTCACGGCAATGGGCCCACGAGTTACGTTGACGCCGTTCGCGCACCGCGCTCATTAAGCATGCAGATCATGTCTTCTCTTTTCTGGCGAGCGGTGTTTGCAGTCGGTCTGGTCACTACAGGCGTGGGCCTCGCGCGCTCACAAAGTATTGACGCCGCAGCCCTTTATCAGGAACACTGCGCGGTCTGCCACGGTGTGCAGCGGATCGGCAGCATGGGGCCGGCGCTGTTGCCGGAGAGCCTGGAACGTCTGCGCAAGACCGAAGCGCAGAAGGTCATCGCGCTGGGACGGACAGCCACGCAGATGCCAGGCTTTAGCGAAAAACTGTCGCCCGCCGCTATCGCGGCTCTTACGCAGTGGATTTACACGCCAGTAAGCCCGGTGCCGACATGGACCGAAGCCGACATCCATGCCTCGCGCACCGAAACGCCGGGGGCCAAGACTCTGCCGGCCAAGCCGATCTGGAACGCCGATCCGATGAATCTGTTTGTCGTCGTCGAAGGCGGCGACCATCACGTGTCATTGGTCGATGGCGACCGTTTCGTGCCCATTCACCGCTTTGCGAGTCGGTATGCGCTGCACGGCGGACCGAAATTCACGCCCGACGGTCGCTACGTGTTCTTTGGATCGCGCGACGGCTGGATCACCAAGTACGACCTGTGGAACCTCGTCATCGTCGCCGAGGTACGCGCGGGGCTGAACATGCGCAACGTCGCTGTATCGGGGGACGGTCGCTGGGTCATGGCTGCCAATTTCCTGCCCAACACGTTGGCGCTGTTCGATGCAGATCTGAATTTGGTGCGCACCTATCCGGCAACCACGTTGGACGGCAAAAGTACTTCTCGCGTCTCAGCCGTTTACGACGCCGCGCCACGCCACAGCTTTATTGTGGCGCTCAAGGATATCGCCGAACTTTGGGAGATTTCCTACGATCCCAGGGCCGAGCCCATCTTCGATGGCTTGGTCCATGACTACAAGATGGGAGAAGCGGTTGGCAAACCGGGTTTTCTGAGCGCACGGCGCACTTCGCTGGAAGAACCCCTGGATGACTTTTTCTTTGACCAGAGCTATCAGTACGTGATCGGCACCCCCCGGGCCTCCGCCGGTGGCGCGATTCAAGCCCAGGTGGTCAACCTGGACGTGCGACGCCGTATCGCCAGCTTTCCGCTGTCCGGTATGCCGCATCTGGGATCGGGGATCACGTTTCCCTGGAACGGCACGGTGGTGCTGGCCTCGCCCAACCTGAAAGACGGTACGGTGACCGTGGTGGACATGAAGACTTGGAAAGTGATCAAGACCATCCCGACCCCCGGGCCCGGTTTTTTCATGCGTAGCCACGAGAATTCGCCTTATGCCTGGGTCGATTCGATGATGAGTCCGGGGGGCAAGGACACGCTCACGGTAATCGATAAGAAATCCTTGGAGCCGGTGGCCTCGGTGCGAGAACCGGGACGCACGCTGTCGCACATCGAATTTACGCGGGACGGTCGTTACGCTCTGGCAAGCTTAATGGAAATGGATGGCGCCCTCATCGTGTATGACGCGCGGACTTTGAAGGAAGTTAAACGCCTGCCCATGAGCAAACCGATCGGAAAGTACAACGTAGGGAACAAGATCAACCGGTCTGAAGGAACCTCCCACTGAGGCCCTGCCAGGACGGCACATGACCTTACTGCATTCCGTAGCGCTCCAGGCGCTGCGCGTCAATGATATGAATATCGCGCTTGTCGATCTGGATGAGATTTTCCGCCTCGAGTTCGTGCAGGACCTTGGAGAAGTACTCGGGCGTCAGTGACAGGCGCGAGGCAATGGTGGCCTTGGTTACGGGCAGCGACACCGTGAACACTTCCCCGGTCGCGCAGTCTTCAACATGATTTTCTCGCAACAGATAGCCGATGACGCGCTGCATGCCGCTGTGCAGCGCACTGGACTCGATGTCGTGCACCAGTCCATGCAGCCGCCGAGAAATCCCCGCCAGCATGCGCAGCGAAAATCGGGGATCGCGTTTGATCTCGGCGACGATGGACTGCTTGCTCACGCTTAGCAACAAGGTGCTGGTCAGCGCGTCAGCATTCAGTATGTAGGGCTGGTCGGTGAACATCAGGGCTTCGGCAAAACTGTGGCCGGGTCCCACCAGTTCAATCACTTTTTCCTGGCCGGCCATGGAAATAGCAAACAGCTTGACCCGTCCGGTGACCACCACATGAAATTCCTCGCAGGGCTCTCCATATCTAAAAATAGTGTCGCCCCGGGCCAGGCGGCGCACTTGACACCCCTCGGCAGCGCGCTTTAATTCGGCAGGCGACAAATCGCTGAACAGCGGTAAAACCGCCAAAAAACGCGGTATGTTGAATGGGTCGACATCCATGGGGCCTTTCCTTTTTTAGCCGGGCAACTCTGAAAACTTTCCGATTGTAGGGAGGGAGCGTCAATACACTTTTACGCGTGCATTTGCGCGATAGTAAACGCCTGATGTTTTTCTGCGCAACTACAAACGCGATGCGCTGGCCAGCGTCGCCCGGCCTCTTGCTCCGCACAGGAATTGGTGCGGAAGCTGATCCTTTGGCAGGAATTGCGCGGACGGGTTAACGTACTTCATTCGGAGGACGTTACCGTTTTCCTCACTGTCATCCGCTGCGCCCTGACTATGGAAGTTTCGGTAAGACGCAAAACTGCAGCGCAAAAAAAACCCGGCGGCTCTGAGGCCTGCCGGGTTGATAAGCCTTTTTGCTGTCACACGCAAAGGCCCCGCTCAGGGAGGAAAAGCGGGATGCCACCGCCAAACTGCCAAACTGGCAAACTGACAACTGCACCGTTTAATTTTACCCAAGCCCCGCGCGCCTTGGCAATGCCTTCCAAGTAACACCTTGAAAAATTAGTGTAAAGCTGGGCCGGAAAGCGGCGCCTAATAGGCATCATTCAAATAGCCCATTGCAGCCCAAAGCTTTGGCACAATTTAAAGACCACAATGCACGCCTCCAACTTCGCCCCCTTCCCGATCGGTCGCCCCCGTCGTCTGCGCCGTGACAGCTTTACGCGCAATCTGGTTCGCGAGCACGCGCTGACTTCTCACGACCTGATTTACCCGGTGTTCGTAACGGACGGCAGCCAGCGTCGCGAGCCCATCGCGTCGATGCCAGGCGTGGAAAGACTCAGCCTGGATTTGCTGCTGCCCGTAGCCGAAGAGTGCGTGAAACTAGGCATTCCCGTGATGGCCTTGTTTCCGGTGATTGACGCGTCGCTTAAGACCAATGACGGGCAGGAAGCGCTGAACCCCGAAGGCTTGGTGCCCCGTGTGGTCAGGGAACTGAAAAAGCGCTTTCCGGAATTAGGCGTGATGACCGACGTCGCCCTGGACCCGTTCACCAGCCACGGCCAGGATGGCCTTCCGGACAGCAACGGCTACATCATGAATGAAGAGACGGTCGAGGTACTGGTCCAGCAGGCGCTGACGCAAGCCGAGGCCGGGGTGGACATCGTAGCGCCCAGCGACATGATGGATGGCCGGATCGGCGCTATTCGCCAAGCGCTGGAAAGCCAGAATTTCATACACACCCGCATCATGGCCTACAGCGCAAAGTATGCCAGCGCGTTTTACGGCCCGTTCCGCGATGCGGTCGGTTCGGCCGGAAACTTGGGCAAAGCCGACAAAAAAGTTTATCAAATGGACCCCGGCAACACGGACGAGGCACTGCGCGAAGTAGCCATGGACATTGCTGAAGGTGCTGACATGGTGATGGTCAAGCCGGGCATGCCCTATCTCGACGTGGTTCGTCGTGTAAAAGACGAATTTCAGGTGCCCACCTTTGCCTACCAGGTCAGCGGAGAGTACGCCATGCTCATGGCCGCCGCGCAAAACGGCTGGCTGGACCGCGACGCAGTCATGATGGAAAGCCTGCTCGCCTTTAAACGCGCGGGTGCCGACGGCGTGCTGACTTACTTTGCAATAGATGCCGCCAAAAAGCTGCTACAGGTCTGAAGACGCCCGCCAGCCATTCCACCTAAGGGGTTAGCGTGCCATGGAATTAATAGCGGCGGGGCAGAGCCTGCTTGGGCGAAAAGCTGACGTCGTATCGAACTACGGAATTTGAAGTTTTCATGCGCGTCTTTACCATCACCTCCAGCAGCCAGGGCGTTACTGAAACCGACGTATTGCCCACTCAATTGCCGCCCTCAGGCTTTGTTTGGATCGCTTGCGCACGGCGGGAATTTGAAGTGCTGCAAACGCACATTCAGGCGACTCTTCAAACCCTGTGCGGCACCCAGCTGGTCGACCTTCATGTATCCGACCTGCTGAATAACCAGCTGCCCTCACACTATGACTACACCTCGCAGTACGACCTGCTGGTGTTCCGCCGCTTAGCCACCGGCCAGACGGAAACTGACCTCGCCGCGCCTGGAGAACCCCTTCACGAGCGAATTAAACGCAGTGGACCGCCGGTGCTTAATCGCATTGACACCAGCCCCGTAGGTTTTGCAGTGTTCGACCACCTGCTGCTCACGGTGCATCCGGCAGGCTGTGCCGTGCGCGATGCCTACGCACTCAAGCTGCTTAGCGCCACCTCCACTGAATCGCGCGCCAGCGGCGTCAAGCTGCCGACCAGCCCGGCCGACCTGATGCTGCGCATCGTCAACCAGATGGTGGACGGTTACCTGGAACTGCGGCGCGAGCTCACCCGCCAGCTTGGCCACTGGCAATCGGAATTGCTCAATCCGGCCACGCGCTTTACCAACTGGAATTCGGTCCTTGACGCCCGGCTGGCCATGCACCAGCTGGACGAAATCTGCGAAGACCAGCGCTCTGCGCTGCAGGACTGGATCGATTCGGTTGAAACCTGGCCTGACGGCGACACCCCCATCGCCCATCGCGAACGTGAGCTGCTGAAAATTCGATCGCGTGACGTTCTGGAACACATCGAGCGCGTCGTGCACCACGTGCGGCGGATGGAGCAAAGCGCCGAGACGGCCGTGCAGCTCCACTTTTCTGCGCAAAGCCACCGTACCAACGACATCATGCGGACGCTCACGGCGCTGACCGCCATCTTTTTGCCGCTGAACCTGATTACCGGTTTTTTTGGTATGAACTTCGAGTTTCTTCCCGTTATTCATAGCCCAACAGGTTTTTGGTGGACCCTCGGCTTCATGGTGTTGTTGGTGGTCGTGGTTGTGATGGTGTTCTGGCGCAGACGTTACCTGTCCAAACCCGAGCGCTAAGACAGCGCCCTGACGCAGACCGTAACGCCTAGACCCAGGGCCGGACCAGTCCTTCAGCGACCAAGGCCTTGATGATCGCAGGGCGTGCCAGGACTCGTTGCAGATAGGTCCCCAGCCGGGGACGGTCTCTGGCGGGCGACGACGCAAAGTTACGGGTCCAGCGGCACAGCATCAGGGCGTAAATATCCACTGCCGAAAAATTAGCCCCCAACAGCCAGGGCGCGGCGTGGGTCACTTCGAGCCGGGCCAATTCGGTGTCTAACTGATCCAGCATCAGGCCGACTTGGACCTCGGCGTGAGATTTCAGTTGGGCAACACTGGCGCGATTGCCTTCGTCAAGCCAGCGCTCAGGATAGAAATAGATCTTCAACGTGGGCTGCAGTGTGTTGGTAAGCCACATCAGCCACTTATAAAAGTGTGCACGTTCTGCAGTGCCCAGCGCTGGCGCGAGGTTGCCTTCGGGGTGGGTATCGCACAGATGCAAACAGATTGCGGCGCTTTCATACAGCACCAGATCACCATCGATGAGAACAGGTACCAGCCCGTTCGGATTGAGCTTGCGATAAGCAGCCGTTCGATGAGCGCCCTGGGAAGTATCGACCAGCACTTTTTCAAACGGCAGCCCCAGCTCTTCCAAAAGAAGGTGGGGCGCCATGGCGGCAGAACTTGGTGAGTAGTAAAGCTGGATCATGCGTTATTGTGCCGCCCAAGCGGCCTCAGCACCGAGCTCAACCGGGATACTTCTGGACCCGCTGCTCAATGGCACCAAAAATACTGCCGCCATGATGATCGACCATTTCGATTTTTACCGTATCGCCAAACTTTAGAAAGGGGGTCTGCGGCTGGCCCGTTTCGATGGTCTCGTACATCCGCACTTCCGCTAGGCAAGCGTAGCCAACGCCCCCGCTGTCGATACTTGACCCGTTGAGCCCGCCTTGCTTGTTGGACACAGTCCCCGATCCGATGATTGAACCGGCCTGTACTTCACGTGTTTTGGTGACGTGGGCTAGCAGCTGCGGAAAATTAAAAACCATGTCGGTGCCCGCATCGGGCCGACCGAAAAGTTGCCCATTCAGATGCACCAGCAGCGGCCGGTGCACCCGGCCTTCGCGCCAGTCGCTGCCCAACTCGTCGGGCGTGACCGCCACCGGGCTGAATGCGCTTGCCGCTTTGGACTGGAGGAAACCGAAGCCCTTGCTCAACTCAGCTGGGATCAGGTTGCGAAGGGAAACGTCGTTGACCAGCATCAGCAAACGGATGGCCGACGCGCATTGTTCCGGCGTGGCCCCCATGCGAACGTCGCCGGTAATCACAGCGACCTCGGCTTCAAGATCGATCCCCCACGCTTCGGACAGCGCATAAATCGGATCGTGTGGCCCAACGAATGAGTCGGAGCCGCCTTGGTACATCAGCGGGTCGGTCCAGAACTCCGGCGGCAGTTCGGCACCTCGCGCGCGTCGAACCAGCTCGACATGATTCACATAGGCGGACCCGTCAGCCCATTGGTAAGCGCGTGGCAGCGGTGAATGGCATTCCGCCGGATCGAACAGATCAGCCTCGGTGAAAGCGCCGCTGTTCAGGGCCTCGTACACCTGGCGCAATGGCGGCTCGATAGCGTGCCAATCGTCGAGCGCCGCTTGGAGCGTGGAAGCGATTGCCGGTACAGCGCGGCAGTGGGTCAGCGCCCGGTTGACGACCACGAGAGTGCCATCACGTCCACCTCGCTTGAGGCTGGCAAGTTTCATTGGATAAATCCTCTTGGGTTGAGAGTGGCAAGGAGCTTCGAGTCGCTCAATGCAAAGGCACCAGGGACGCCGGTAGCGGCTTTCCGCGCTCGGAACGGACGCCAAATAGCAAAACCAGCACAATGACCACCGAAGGTAAGGCGGCGGCATGAAACAGATCACTCTGTGCCAGATTGAGACGGATTAATTCGCCGCCGACCACCGGGCCGATCACCGCCCCGATGCGGCCAATCCCAAGACACCAGCCGACGCCGGTCGAACGCAATGTGGTCGGGTAATAGCTGGCGGCCATGGCGTTGATGGCCGGCTGGCCGCCGACCACGGCAAAGCCGGTGACAAAGACGACGGCGAACAACACCGCCAGGGAAGCGGCGGAATGTCCAATCAAGGCAATCGAGCATCCCGCCACAATGAAGCAGGGAAGCAAGACGCGACGAAAGCCAAGGCGGTCGATCAGCCAGCCCATTGTGATGGTGCCCAGGGTGCCGCCAAACTGGAGCATCGCCCCCAGCAGGACCGCGTGCTCAAGGCTCATCCCGGTGGACTTCGCCAACGTAGGCAACCAGTTGGACAGAAAGTAAAGCGCAATCAGATTCATGAAACTGATGGCCCATAAGACCAGCGTGGGACCGGCTCGGCCATTGCGGAACAAGCGGACGACCGGCGCCCCCGCTTCTTTCTTTTCGGGCACGGCGAACTGGGGGTTGCTACCGAGTTTGACGCTTGGCACGATCCGCTTGAGCAAGGCCGCTATTTTTTCGGCGGGCGCGTTGTTGACGACCTGAAACTGGATCGACTCCGGCAGGTATTTCAACATCGCAACAGTGATCAGCAGCGGCACGGTGCCGCCGACATAAAAAACCGACTGCCAGCCGAAACGAGGAATCAGCGCTGCCGCAATCACACCGCCGAGCATCGCTCCGATGGTGAAGCCGCAAGAGATGATCATCATGATTGATATGCGTCTGCGCTGGGGGCTAAATTCACCCGACAGGGCCATGGCATTTGGCATGATCGCACCAAGCCCGAGGCCCGTGATGAACCGGATCACCATCAGTTGCTCGACGTTGCTGACCCAGGGGGTGGCCAGCGTGCAAATCGCGAAGAAAAACGTTGAGCCGATCAGCACCGGTCGCCGACCTAGCTTATCGGCGACGACGCTGATGAGCAGAGAACCAAGCAGCAGTCCAAACAGGCCGGCACCGAATACAGGGCCCAAGGACGCCTTGTCCACCTTCCAGTCCTGCAGCAGCGCTGGGGCGACGTAGCCCATGGCCTGCACGTCGAAGCCATCCAAAATCATGCAGAATCCACACAGCAGCAACACGCCCCACTGAAAGGGGCTGATCTTGCTGTCATCAATAAGTTGGCTGACTTCGATTCGGGAACTCATAGTCATCGGTGTCTCCTGATCATGGCCACCGGCCTCTGGCGTTTCAGATTTCCAAGTACGACGCGCTGCGCTATTCGCCGCCTATTTGGCGGCATAGCTTCCGTCATGCATCCAGGCGGCTTGCTTCGGCGCCTTCTTGGTCGTCGCCCATTCGTTCAGCATTTCCCATTTCACATCGTCGAGCCTTTTGGCCATTTGGGGCGTGCCGGTGTTGGCAGCCAGTTCCAGCCGGTGTCCGCTGGGGTCATAGAAATAGATCGACTTGAAGATCGTGTGGTCGGTGGGGCCAACCACGTTGATGCCATCGGCTTCAAGTTTGGCTTTGGTTTCAAGCAGGGACTCGACGGAATCGACTTCAAAAGCCAGGTGCTGCGTCCAGACCGGCGTATTGGGATCACGCCCCATCGGCGGCTTGGTCGGCAATTCGAAGAACGCGAGAACGTTGCCGTTGCCAGCATCAAGAAAGACATGCATGTAAGGATCCGGCTCCTTGGTGGAGGGAACCTCGTCTTCCGCAATTGCCAGAACAAAATCCATGTTCAGGTATTTGCCGTACCACTCAACGGTTTCTTTCGCGTCCTTGCAGCGGTACGCAACGTGGTGAATTTTCTTGATCTTCATGTTTGTCTCCGGTTTATGGGGATGCCTGCTGGCTCTCCGATGTCCTACCAAGGCCTGGCCTATTGCGCTTCGCTGGCGGTGGATGGCTCTATTAAGGCGCAAGCCGACTTATCATGCAAACCGTATTTACTAATGGTTTTATGAGGCTAGCTTATGAACGTCACCCTTCGACAATTGCGTGCCTTTATTGCTGTCGCCCGCAGTGGCAGCTTTACCCTGGCCGCTGAAAGCCTCTTTGTGACGCAATCGGCTTTGAGCGGGCTGATTAAGGAATTGGAGCAATCCCTGGGTCTGCGGGTGATTGACCGCAGTACGCGGAAGATTCATCTGTCGGATGTGGGACGTAGCCTGTATCCCCTGGTAGACAAGATCATCCATGATCTGGACGGCGCGCTGGCCGAAGTTGCCAATCTGAAGGCGCTGAAAACGGGTTTGGTCCGCATCGCGGCACCGCAGTTGATGGCCTCCACCCTGCTCCCGGAAGTCATAGCCGCTTATAGCGTCGACCATCCAGAAATTCCTATAAAGCTGGTTGATTGCGTGGTGGAAAGCGTGACGTCGAGAGTCTTTTCGGGCGAGGTCGATTTCGGCATCGGCCCCGAACGCGACCCCAATTCGGACATCGACGCGGCGACCTTGTTCGAACTTCCCTTCATGGCCGTATTCCCGCCCGACCATCCTCTGCAGCAACTGACGGAAATTCGCTGGGCCGACCTGGTGCGCTTTCCCTTCATCGCCTTGCAAGGGCAGTTCACCGAACGGCTTTCGGTGGACCTTCGCGCTGCGGTGCGCGGGCTGACGCTGGCCCCGACCAACGAGGTCGCGTTCATGTCCACCGCACTGAGCATGGTCAATGCCGGCTTGGGGGTCACCGCCTGCATTCCTTACGCCGCGTCCCTGGTGCACCTTTATAAGCTTGAGATGCGCCCCCTGCAGGAGCCGGAAATCACCCGTCGCTTCTTTGTCTTTACGCGCAACGGGCGCTCGCTGTCTCCCGCCGCCGAGAGCTTCATGAACTTCCTCTTCCGCTACGTCGCCGAGCACGAAGAACTGTCAGGCCGGCCTGACCCGAACCAAAAACAAGGCCGATGAAGAACGACCTTAACTACAACGGTTAAACGCCTCTACATCGACCGCGAAATACCCGCGTTCAGGCCAGCTTTGCAGCAAAAAACGCGAGTGAACGCTCCCGCGCTATCTTCGCCACCGACTCGTTGTACGCGCCGCGCTGCTCGCAATTGAAACCGTGGTGAGCGGGGTAGACATGCACTTCAACTTCGGGATGCGCATTCACAAAAGCCTGGATGCCTTCCATCGGGATCCAGTGGTCTTGGTCGCCGAAGTGCGCCATCGTGGGGCACTTCGGCTGACGTGCGATTTCTTCTTTCGCCGTGATGCCGCCGCCGTAATAAGCAATCGCAGCACTCAGACCCTTTAGCGTGCAGGCTGCGTGCCAGCTCAAGAGACCCCCCCAGCAAAAGCCAACAATGCCCACCTTGCCGCCACTGGCTTGGGCGGCGTAATCAATGGCGGCCTGAATGTCCTGCAGCACCCCAAGACCGGGCAAGGCGCTCACGGCCGTTTTCAGCTCAAAGCCAGCGGTCATGTCGGCGTCAGAGTATCCCAAGTCAACGCCGGGTTTAGCGCGCTCCATCGTGGCCGGCGCGACGGCCAGATACCCTTGCTCGGCAAAGCGATCTGCGACGCTCCGGATGTGCGAGTTGACACCGAAAATCTCCTGCAGCACGACGACGCCGCCGCGAGGCTTGCCCGCAGGTTTAGCCACGTATGCCGGCACGATGAACCCATCGGCAGCCTTCAGATCGATAAATTGACTCATGATATTGATAACCCTTTTTTGATGTTGTCGTTAATGTTTTACTGAATGATCGCTAACTCCCGCGACATCGCCAGGCGGCGATGCGGGAAGAACTGCCTCGTTTATCAACCCGCTTTAAGCTTCCGTTCCACAAAATCAAGCCGGTCCTGCCCCCAGAAAAGCTCACCGTCCACGACGTAACTGGGCGCCCCAAATACGCCAGCATCGATCGCCTGCTGCGTGTTGCTCTCGTAACGTTCCTGAACCGCCTGGCTGTAGGACTGCTCTAGCCGCTCGGCGCTCAAGCCGCACTCTGCCAGCAACTCAGCCAGCACACTCTCGCTTGAAATATGACGCTCGCGCACCCATACCGCGCTGAAGATTGCGCCGCCGATTTTCATCGCAGCGTCCGGGCCATCGCGCAGGTCAACCGCCACAATGAGCCGCGAAGCGTCGTCCCCGGAAACCGGAAAGTACTTTGGCTTGAGGTTCAGTGGCGCGTGAAGGTAGTCGGAATAGCGCTGCAACTCCACCAGCCGATAGGCTTGGCGTTGCGGTGCCCGCTGGCCCAAAGGCAGTCCGCCCGAAATCGGGAAAACTTTTCCGCCCAGATCAATCGGCAACACGCGCACGTTGGCGCCGGCAGCCCGCACAATTTGGGCGAAACGCTCGTGTCCCAGATACGTCCAGGGGCTCTGCGGCGTCAAGTAATAGTCCACAGTCATGCTCAAGATAATCTCCGGTCATCTGCGTCCAGTGGTCGGACATTTATTACAGTACATTGATTGGCCTCTATCCCGTTTTTACCCGGGTTTGGTATTTTTTGCAGGAGTCAGGTTTGTCCAAGCTTGTTTTAATCACCGGCGGATCCCGCGGTATCGGTGCGGCCTGCGCTCTATTGGCGGCACGAAAAGGCTACGCGGTAGCCGTCAACTACGCGACTAACGCACTGGCGGCGGACGCCGTGGTACGTCAGATTCACCAGGCGGGCGGCCGAGCCATGGCGGTCCAGGCCGACGTAGCGCGCGAGGAGCAGGTGGTAGCGATGTTTCAGCAGATCGAGGCCCAGCTCGGCCCGTTGTCGGCGTTGGTCAACAACGCCGGCGTGGTGGACCAGACCACCCGCGTCGATGCCATCGCCTTGCAACGCCTTCAGCGCATGTTTGAAATCAATGTGTTTGGCTCTTTCCTGTGCGCTCGTGAAGCGGTCAAGCGCATGAGCACACGCTACGGCGGCGCGGGCGGTGCCATCGTCAATGTCTCCAGCGCGGCGGCGCGGCTGGGCTCGCCGGGCCAGTATGTCGACTATGCGGCCGCCAAGGGAGCGATTGACACGTTCACCCTCGGTCTGGCCAAAGAAGTGGCGGCCGAAGGAATTCGTGTCAATGCCGTGCGCCCGGGGATCATCGAAACGGAGATCCATGCGTCGGGCGGCTTGCCCCACCGCGCGCGGGACGTAGCGGCCCAAGTACCTATGCTGCGCGCCGGTAGCGCCGAGGAAGTGGCCGAGTCGATCGTCTGGCTGCTCAGCGAGCAGGCCAGCTACACCACCGGTGCTCTGCTTGATATCGCGGGGGGACGCTAATGAACTTCAAACCATTGATCACGCTGTTGGCCATCGTCAATCCCCTGGCCATCGTGCCGTTTTTTATTCACTACACGCAGGGGTTTTCGAAGACGCAGCGACGACGCACCATCGCCATCGCATCCTTCAGCGCGTTTGTCGTCATTGCCACCAGCGCGTTGGTCGGATTGCAGATTCTGGAGTTTTTCAATATTTCGCTGGCCAGTTTTCAGGTCGGTGGAGGCCTGCTGCTGCTGAGCAGCGCCATGAACATGCTTAATGCCCAGCCCGCTGAAGCGAAATCTCCCACGAGCGAGCTGGAAGACGGCGCCGAGAAAGCGGCGATGGGCGCCAGCATCGCCGTGGTACCCCTGACCATCCCTTTACTCACCGGCCCGGCCACCATGTCTACCGTGGTGATCTACGCTGAAAAGGCGAAGACTTTTTTCCAGCTTGGCACACTGGTGGGCTATGGCGTGGTGGTCGGTCTGGCGACGGCACTGTGTTTTTCGTTGGCACAGCCGATTGCCCGCGTGCTCGGTAAAACCGGGATCAATGTCATGACCCGTTTAATGGGCCTGATTTTGGCGGCGCTGGCGGTGGAAGTGATGGCGGATGGTCTGGGCAAACTGTTTCCGGTTTTACGGGGCTGAGCCCTTCCTTGCGAACGGCCCAGCGATCCTGAAGAAAAAGCCGCTAGCTCCCCGGGGTCTGTTGCAGCCACTGGTCCAGCTCTTCAATGGCCGCATCGGTTGCCGCCGTCAGCGCTCGTACGCCGCCAGACGCGTCGGCGCTGGGCGCAGGCCGCTGCACCACCACATTGCGTTGCCCCACCAGCTTTTCACCGCCGGGGGTAATTTCGAGCAAGGTGGCGCGCAGGCGAATCAGACCCACGCTGGCTTCGGGTGTGGTGAAAAACTGGCTGAACTCTTCCAATTCCAACCTCAGAAGAAGCGGTAGCGCATCGCCCTGGCTGCGATTGAGCGCTACGCCCTCGCGCGCATTGAAGACGGCCCGGCGCTGGTTCAATTGCTCACGCAAACGTTGGCGTACCAATTGGGCCGGCGGCATACTCCAACGGGCCTGCGCATAGGGGCGCAGCTGTTGGGCATCCGCATAGCCGAGGCGGTACAGCACCGACATGTTGTCCAGCGCGCCCCCGGAGGTGCTGATCGTGTCTATCGCGATCGGCGGCAAGGTCTGCCGCGAAGCGGGCGCGGCAGATAACGCGCCTGGTCCAAAGTCGTACAGCGTGCCCCGTGTCGGCTTGTCGGGCAGCGCACAGCCGCCAAGCAATCCGACCGCAGCCATTAACAAGATACTGGTGCTTGCGCGCCAGCTGCGGGGGCAAGTAGCTACCGACTTCATAGCGCGTTGCGGCAATTCAGAAGAATGCGGGATCATTTTTGTGCTCCGGTTGCAGAAAAACCAGGCTCGCCCGGGCCAGGCACCGGCGGGCCGTTGCCAAAAATCAGCGATTGCGGGTTGTCGTCCACGGCGTTCACGGTGCGCCGCAGCTGTCGCATCGCACGGGCTGTCTCATCCGCCACTTCCCCCAGCTTCGGCAGCGTGGCCGCACTGAAGGTTTCCACGCCAGCAGCCAGCGCCGTACCGCCCTGGGAAAGCTTGTCAAGGGGGCCGCCTTTTTCATTGAGGCGCTGCGCCGTCGTCCGTACCTCGTCGGATGCAGCTTTCAGCGACTGGCCAGCTTCGAGGGTACCTCGCGACAGCGCGGGCAATGTGGCCACCGTGGGCTCCAGGCCTTTAGCCACGCGGTTAAGGCTGCCCGCGGCTTCCCCTAGTTGCGTGACAGCGGCGCTGACGGCCTGCTGGTTCTCGTCGGAAAGCAGTTTGTTCAGGCGCGTGCTGGCCTGTTCCACCTGGTTAAAAATTACCTCGCCCTGTTTTATCAATTTGTCGAGACCGCCCGGCTTAAGCGGTATGCGCGGTGGATCTTCGTCGTGCGGTATTAACCGTTCTGCCGACCCGCCATTGTCATCGAGCTGAATAAAACCCAGCCCGGTAATCCCTTGAGAAGCCACCGTGGCAAACGTGGATTTCGTCACGGGCGCGTCGCGGTCGATGGAGACGCGAACCAGCACATTGCCTTTGATTTTGGCGTCGAAGCCGATGAACTCGACTTTACCGACCGGCACGCCTCGAAAGCGCACTGCGGCTTGCGGCTGCAATCCCGAGATGGTTTCACCGGTACTCATTTCATACAGGTCCCGCTGGGTGTTGTCGCGCGTGAGCCAGATGGCCAGCAGGGCCAGCAGGGCGGTGACCACCAGCACAAACGCGCCTGCAATCAGAGCGTGGGCTTTGTTTTCCATCTTGAAAACCTTTCTTTTATGCTGAATCAGCGCGTTCGCTGACCAGCGATGCAACGCACGTTGGAAGGTCGCGTGGCGCGACAAAGGGCAGGCAAGTGACCGCGACGCTCATGGATTAACCTCCACCCGCTCAAGGGGCTCGCGCAGCAACGCCATCGCGCGTTGACCTCTTTCCCCGAGGAAAAATTCCTTGATGAAGGGGTGCGCAAACGCCACAACTTTCTGTGGTGCATCGTTGACGATGACCTTCTGGTCAGCCAGCACCGCAATACGGGTGCTGAGTTCAAACACGGTGTCCAGGTCATGCGTCACCATCACCACTGTGAGCTGCATATCACGATGAAGCGAGCGCAGCAGCCTACAAAAACTGTCGGCGCCCTCTGGATCGAGCCCGGCTGTAGGCTCGTCGAGCAGCAACAACGGCGGGTCCATGATCAGGGCGCGCGCCAACGAGGCCCGCTTGACCATGCCGCCCGACAGGTCACTGGGCATCCGATCCGCCACCTCCGGATCCAAGCCCACCATTTGCAGCTTGACCATAGCCGCCTCGCGGATCAGTGAGGCCGGCAAGGTCTTGATCTCCCGCAATGGAAAGGCAATATTTTCCAGTACCGTAAAGGCTGAAAACAAGGCGCCTTGCTGAAACAGCATGCCGACGCGCCGTGCAGCACCGCGCTTGCCGAGCTCGGCCGCTGGTTTTCCCAGCACGCTGATCTCGCCCCGAGTGGGCGTTTCAAGCCCCAGTATCTGGCGCAGCAGCACCGTCTTGCCGGTTCCCGACCCGCCCACCAACGACATGATCTCGCCGCGTTCCACGGTCAAGTCCAGGTCTTTGTGGACGACGGATTCCTTGTCGCCGTTTTGAAAAACGGTCCAGAGCTTGCGGATTTCAACGATGGGATCAGGCATTTTTAAAACGTCCACGCGCGGGTAATCCAATGACGCGCAGCAACAAAACACAGCGCCTTTTTCATATGCCGATGTTCTTGAACAGCACTGCAAACAGGGCATCCACCAAAATCACGATGGTGATGGACGTGACCACGGAGGCCGTCGTACCCTGCCCCAGGCTCTCGGTGTTGGGTTTGACGCGCAAGCCGTAGTGGCATCCCACCAGCGCAATCAGAATGCCGAAGACGATGGACTTGGCAGTCGCGAGCGTCAGGTTGGCCACATCCACCGCCGAGGGCAGTGACTGAATAAAAAACGAGGGCGTCACGCCCATTGAGATGTTGGCGGCCAGCATGCCTCCCAGCAAGGCCGCCAGTGTGGTCCAGACGCTGATCAGCGGCATCACCACGGCAAGCGCCAGTGCACGCGGCATGACCAGTCGAAAACCGCGTGCAATGCCCATGACCCGCATGGCATCGAGCTCTTCGGTGACCCGCATCACGCCAATCTGCGCGGTGATCGCCGAGCCGCTTCTGCCGGCGATCAGGATCGCAGCCAGCACCGGGCCCAACTCCCGGATCAACGAAATTCCGAGAATATTGACGATAAAGGTATCGGCACCAAACTTGCGCAGTTGCTGCGAAATCAGGTAAGCCAGCACGACACCGATCAGAAAGCCGACCAGCGCGGTGATCGGCAACGCCGTGGCGCCGATATGGTAAAGGTGTCCAGAGAGATCGCGCCAGGGGCCCTCCTGTGGGCGTCGGATGAGCCGGACGATGTCGAGCAGCAACTGACCGATCAGCCTCAGCAGGCCTTTGGCGTGGTCGGCTAAACCCAGCATCCGGTCACCCAGCGCAATCAGCGGCTGTGTCCATTCAGGCCTGCGCGCTTTCGGCAGCTGACCTGTGAATTTGGCGACCGTTTCCAGAACGGCACGCTGTCTCGGGTCGATCTGTAACCGTACCGGCCATTGACGACCCCAGTGATCCCACAGAACTTGTGCGCCGAGGTAGTCGAGTTTCTGGATCTGGCCCAAGTCCCACTGATTTGAAGACGCGTTGTTAGGTTGGTGTTCAAGTTGCGCCGTGAGCTCGCTCCATACCGCTTTGCCCGAAATATCGGCAGCCGTCCACTCTCCCCGCACAACCAACACTTGGCCGTCGGGCGTGTCGTGCTGTTCAATCCGGGGCGTGGATTCTTCCATGGGCGTCAATGCGTCAGAGCGCCTGTCGAGCGGGTTGAGGTGTGCATGGTGGCAACTTTAAAACTGCCATGGTAACTGCTGAGAACATCGCCCGTAGACCGGCTGCAAGCGCTTGGTCGATCTGCCCCTCGATGCCACTCCTCCGTCGCTCCTGATCGGGGGGCGGCAACGCCCTGCCCAGGCTCATGAGGCAGGTGCTGCGACAAGCGGGTAATCCCCGCCGCGCGGGCCAGCAGGTTTTGTCACAATCTGTAGACTGACAAGGTCGGTAGTCGGCTACTTTGGCAGGATGCAGCAACCACCTCGAGACGAGAAATTTCATGCAAGACGAAACCCCTGTTTTTGACTACATCATCATTGGCGCTGGCACGGCGGGCTGCCTGCTGGCCAATCGCCTGAGTGCTGACGCCTCGAAACGGGTGCTGATGATCGAGGCAGGTCGGAAAGACGACTACCACTGGATCCATATTCCGGTCGGCTACCTTTACTGTATTGGCAACCCTCGAACCGATTGGCTCTACAACACCGAGCCGGATCCGGGACTCAATGGCCGGTCTCTCCGTTACCCCCGCGGCAAAACGCTCGGCGGTTGCTCCAGCATCAACGGCATGATTTATATGCGCGGTCAGGCACGGGACTACGACCAGTGGGCGCACCTCACCGGAGACAACGCCTGGCGCTGGGAGAACTCAGTGCCTCATTTCAAACTGCATGAAGACCATTACAAAGGGGCCGACTTGATGCACGGCGCACGCGGGGTGGCCCCGGAGTTGATGCGAGACAAGCTGGATCCTTACCAAAACATATTGCGTCACCGCAAAGCGGGTGGCGAGTGGCGGATCGAAAAGCAACGCCTGCGCTGGGACATTCTGGATGCGTTTTCGGAGGCTGCGCAGCAAGCCGGCATTCCCGCTACTGCAGACTTCAACCGGGGCAACAACGAAGGCGTAGGGTACTTCGAGGTCAACCAAAAAAACGGCTGGCGCTGGAATACCGCCAAGGCATTTGTGCGGCCAGCCTGCTTTGGTCGACCGAATTTTGAGCTCTGGACGCATGCTCAAGTGTGCAAGCTGGTGATCCAGCAGCAGCCCGATGGCAGCCAGCGCTGCACCGGCGCTGAAGTCTGGACTGGCCACGAACGGGTCACCGTGCTCGCCACCCGGGATTCCGGGCATATGGGCGAGGTCCTCCTGTGCGCGGGGAGCATTGGCTCGCCACAGATTCTGCAGCTCTCCGGCATTGGACCGGCGGCGCTGCTGCAGCAACACGGCATCCCGGTTGTCAAAGACCTACCCGGCGTCGGTGCAAATCTGCAGGACCATCTGCAAATCCGGTCGGTGTACAAGGTGCAGGCAGTGCAGGGTGACAAACGCTGGGGCTTGTCCCTCAACACCATGGCAAATTCCTGGTGGGGCAAAGCCCGCATTGGCCTCGAATACGCCTTTCGCCGGACCGGTCCCATGAGCATGGCGCCGTCGCAACTGGGCGCCTTCACGCGCAGCTCCCCCGATCAGCCCTACCCCAATATTGAATACCACGTTCAGCCGCTGTCGCTGGAAGCCTTCGGCGAGCCGCTGCACAGCTTCAATGCGTTTACCGCCAGCGTGTGCAATTTGAACCCGACCAGCCGCGGCACCGTGCACATCAAGAGCAACCGATTTGAAGACGCGCCAGCCATCGCCCCCCACTATTTGAACACGGCTGAAGACCGCCAGGTGGCGGCCGATTCGCTGCGCGTGACACGCAAGATCGTCAGCCAAAAAGCGCTCGTCAGGTATCACCCTGAAGAGTTCAAGCCGGGGGTGCAGTTTCAGACCGATGAAGATCTCGCGCGCCTGGCGGGCGACATTGCCACCACCATCTTCCACCCGGTCGGTACCACCAAAATGGGCCGCGAGGACGACCCCACGGCGGTGGTCGACTCGCACCTCCGGGTACGCGGCATTCGCGGTCTGCGCGTGGTCGATGCCGGCGTGATGCCACTCATCACCAGCGGAAACACCAACTCACCCACGCTCATGATTGCGGAGAAGGCGGCGCAATGGATACGCGAAGGGGTTTAGCGGCCTGCAACACGTCGCATCGCGGCAGCCGCCTTCGCGCAACACGCCTCTTCCTTGGCGACCGATCGCAGAGCCAGGCGAAGCGCCCGAGGAAAGGGAAACCCCTAATGGACGCCCGCAGTACATAAGTTACATTAAAAGTGATGCTGCTTGCAACGCGAGGAGCCGGGGGCCGAGGAGACACAAAAAGTAAGTTAATAATCCGCAAATGAACATTCCACGAGATGTTTGTTCGACGAAAGCGCTGGTGACCCCAGCGCTTTTTTTATACTTTTTTTCTTTGAGAAGTCTCGATTCATCGAGCTGTAGCGCCTGCAGGACACGCGCCCGACCGTGAGGCTGTAAGGCTTGAAAAACTAAGCCATAGCACTCGCAAATCAGGGTTAACCCCGAATCAGTCAAGCAGGCCTGCTAAAATTCCGCACCTTTGTCGTGCGCTGCTGCGCCGTCGTTCTCACCCGGAGCCAGCCCCTTCATGTCTATTGCCGATCGCGTGCGCAATCCCGCCTTGAAAAATAAAATCATGTCGGCCGAAGCCGCCGCCGAGCTGATTCCCGCGGGCGCCAATGTCGGAATGAGCGGCTTCACCGGCGCGGGCTACCCCAAGACGGTTCCTCAGGCGCTGGCACGGCGCATCGAGCGTCTGCACGCCGCGGGCGAGGAGTTCCGAATTGGCCTCTGGACCGGTGCGTCCACCGCGCCCGAGCTCGACGGCGCGCTGGCCAAAGTGCACGGCATCGAGATGCGTCTGCCCTACCAGTCGGACCCCACGGTGCGCAAGCAGATCAATGAGGGGCAGATGCAATACACCGACATCCATCTCTCGCATGTGGCGCAGTTTGTCTGGTTCGGTTTTCTGGGCCATCTGGATGTGGCCGTAGTCGAAGTCGCGGGCATCCTGCCGGACGGGCGGCTGATTCCCTCTTCCTCGGTCGGCAACAACAAAACCTGGCTGGACCAGGCCGACAAGATCATTCTGGAAGTCAACAGCATGCAAAACCCCGGTCTGGAGGGCATGCACGATGTTTATTACGGAACGCAGCTGCCGCCCCACCGCCTACCGATTCCGCTGGTACACCCGGGCGACCGCATCGGCGAAGCCTACCTGAGATGCGACCCGGACAAAGTGATTGCCATCGTGCAAACGAATCAGCCAGACCGCAACTCCGCCTTCAGTCCGCCGGACGAGATTTCGCAACGCATCGCCGGCCACATCATCGAGTTCCTGCAGCTTGAGGTGAAGCGGGGCCGTCTGCCCGCCGATTTACTGCCCCTGCAATCGGGCGTGGGCAACATCGCCAACGCGGTGCTAGCCGGTCTCAACGAAGGTCCGTTCCAGAACCTCACCGCCTACACCGAAGTATTGCAAGACGGCATGCTGGACATGCTGCGTTCCGGCAAGCTGACCATGGCGTCCGCCACCGCGCTTTCGTTCAGCCCGAAGGCGCTGGCCGATTTCAATGAACACATCGACTTCTACCGGGATCGCATCGTGCTGCGTCCGCAGGAGATCAGCAATCACCCCGAAGTGATTCGCCGCCTCGGCGTGATCGCGATGAACGCGATGATCGAAGCCGATCTCTACGGCAACGTGAACTCCACGCACGTGATGGGGTCGAGCATCATGAATGGCATTGGCGGCTCTGGCGACTTCGCCCGTAACGGCTACCTGTCGATCTTCATGACGCCTTCGATTGCCAAGGATGGCGCCATCTCGTGCATCGTGCCGATGGCGTCGCACGTCGACCATACCGAGCACGACGTGGAAGTGATCGTGACAGAGCAAGGTCTGGCCGACCTGCGCGGCCTCTCGCCTACCCAGCGCGCGCGGCTCATCATCGAAAAATGCGCCCACCCCGATTACCGCCCGGCACTACTCGACTATTTTGAACGCGCTCAGCACGGTGCCCCCGGCAAGCACACGCCGCATCTGCTGGACGAGGCGCTGTCCTGGCACGCGCGTTACGTCGAAACCGGACACATGCTGCTGGATGCCGGCCGGGACAAACAATTGCGCTGCGCTTAACGCTCCGATTTCAGCCGCCTGGAGCCTGCGCCTATAAGCATCGGCTTCAAGCTGCTTTGAATAAAAATTGACGCTTTGATCGTCGGCGCTCACCTCGCCTGAGATCGGGTCGTCGCCATTCGACCATCACACGATGACCCGCGACCGTTGGTTTGGCTAGGGAGGTTCCCTGCGTGTGTTGCAATAGGGATCTTTTTAGCTGTACAACATCCTATGAAATCTTCCTCCAGAATTTTGGGAATGGCGGCCGCTTCGATCGCCTTGATCTTGCTCTCCGCCTGCGCGGCCAGCGGGCCCAATAGCGCCTCCGCCCGACCCGTTCTTTACCCCAACGCGACGCTCAATCGGGTGGGCGAGGCACAGGGTCAATTGGAAGCCAATGCCTGTATGTCGCGCGCCGTCGCTGCGGGCCTGGCGCCGACACAAAACAACAATGAAATCGGTCGCCGCGCCGGAGAGGGCGCCGCCACCGCAGGCGTGGCCTCGGCCGTCGGTGCCCTCATCACAGGTCGGGGTGGAGAAGGGGTACTTCGCGCCGGCACTGCAGGGGCCGCTATCGGTGGCTCGGCCGGCGCGGTGTCAGGGGCGTTTCACAACGACAGGCCCAACGGCACCTACCGTAATTTTGTCCACCGTTGTCTCAGCGAAAAAGGATTCGAAGTGATTGGCTGGAACTAAGGCCATGCCGCAGCTTCTTTCTGTTCAAGTCGGCAGCGCCCGACGCGTGAACATCAACGGGCGCAACATCCTCACCGGCTTTAATAAGCAGGAAACGTCAGGTCAAGTGCCGGTGATGCCGCTCGGACTGCTCGGTGATGAACAAGCGGATCTGTCCGTGCACGGCGGTCTGGAAAAAGCCGTGTACGCCTACCCTTCGGAACATTACGCGTATTGGCAAGAGAGGCGGCAGCAAGCGGGCCTGGGTCAGCTTGAGGCCTGTTTACCGCAGGGCGGGCTGGGCGAAAATCTCACCCTCCTCGGCTTGCTTGAATCCGAGGTGTGGGCCGGGGATGTCCTGAAATTTCCAGATTGCGAACTCAGGGTAACGCTGCCGCGTGAGCCGTGCTACAAACTCAACGCAGGAATGGGTTTTGCGCGCGCCTCGCGGTTCATGGCGGAAAGCGGTTTTTGCGGGTTTTACCTGTCAGTCTCGAGCCCGGGGACATTGTGCGCGGGTGACGCGTTTGAGGTCATCGCCGGTCGGCGCAGTGTCAGCATTTCTGAACTATTCGCCGCAAAAATGAGCAAGCATTTGCGCTGAACCCAGCGTGCAAGCGCTCAGTTCACAGCGGCCAGCTCAGCGCTTAGTGCTGCTCGGACACCTCAAACCCTGATGCCTCCAGCGTTGCCAGCACCTGCTCAATATGGCTGCGGCCGCGCGTCTGAATCACCAGTTCAATCTCTACATTCTGGGCCGACAGCATGGTGAAGGCGCGCTGGTGATGCACCTCGTCGATGTTGGCGCCTGCATTGGCCACAGTGGCGGTAATTCTGGCCAGCGACCCGGGCACATCCCGCGCGCTGACCTTGATCCGGGCCAGTCGGCCGGCGCGCACCATACCGCGCTCAATGATGGCCGCTAGCAGCAACGGGTCAATATTGCCGCCGCACAGCACCAGACCGATTTTTTTTCCGGTAAAGCGTGCCGGATATTTGAGCAGCGCCGCCAGCCCGGCAGCGCCAGCGCCCTCCACCAATGTTTTTTCAATTTCGAGCAACATCACGATGGCCTGCTCAATATCTCCTTCGTCTACCAGCACCAAATCATCCACCAGCTTGGCAATGATGGCTTGCGGGATTCGGCCCGGCGTACCGACCGCGATGCCATCGGCAATGGTGCTGCTCCCTTGCGGATAGTGCGTTCCCTTGATGGCGTTGACCATGCCCGGAAAGCGCGAAGTCTGCACGCCTATGACTTCGATACCCGGATTGAGGGCTTTGGCTGCGGTTGCCACCCCGGCAATCAGGCCGCCGCCGCCCACGGCAATCACCAACGTGTCCAGGTCTGGAACGGCCCGCAGCATCTCCAGCCCCACCGTGCCCTGACCGGCCACAATGGCTTCGTCATCATAGGGATGCACAAAAACCAAGCCTTCGCGTTCGGCCAGAATCAACGCGTGCGTATGCGATTCATCCAGCGTGTCGCCGTGCAGTACGACTTCTGCACCGAAGCCGCGAGTGCGCTCAATCTTTACGCCCGGGGTGAAGCGCGGCATCACAATGACGGCGCGCACGCCCAGGCGTTGCGCGTGGTAGGCGACGCCTTGGGCATGGTTGCCTGCGCTCATGGCAATCACGCCGCGGCGCCGTTCGTCGCTCGAAAGTTGCGCAAGTTTGTTACACGCACCGCGCTCCTTGAACGAAGCTGTGTACTGCAGGTTTTCAAACTTCAGATAAATTTTCGCGCCCGTCAACTGGGACAGCGTTTTGGACTCCACGCAGGGCGTATTTAACAGCTGGCCGTCCAGACGCTGCGCGGCTTGTTCAATATCGTTCAGACTGAGCATGAAATCCCTCAATGGTATCGGTGATATCGGGACGCTGATGGCCGGGTTCGCCGCGCCGTCACCCGCGATTGTGAGGCGTTTATGCGGCGCCTTTCACACGGCCGCTTTCAATTAGCGACTTCCATGATGCTTCAAGCTGCGTGATGCTGCAGTTTTAGGCATCCGCGGTGTGAAGTCACAGGGCAGTGGCACCATTCAATGGGTAGCGCGACCGCACCAGCCGGTTGTCGCTCTGCGGTAGATCTCTAGTTTGATTTTTATGAAGAAGGCTGGCCGGTTTTTTTGTGGCCAGTGACCCCTGCAAACGGCTCCACGCTGGCTAAACACAGGCCAGATTAGCTGCATTTTTCTTGCGTACTTCTTCACTTACTTTGAGCTGCGCCTGCCGCACAATGCGCCCGCCTTCTATCCACAGCAGCTGTCCGGGTTGGAGCTGCTGCCAGTTCTCGTTGAGCGTTAGGGGTTGGGTCGCCACGACGCACAGGTGGTCTTCGAGGTCATTGGTCTGCGCAAAGTCCATGCTTAAGTCGGCGTCTATGAGGCGCGCCTTTGAAAACGGCCACTCCCTTTCCAGGTAGTACAGGCGCGTCGAACAGTGTGCAAACAAAGCCTGGCCGTTAGACAGCAAGTAATTGAATACGCCGAATTCCGCCGTCTGTTCGCTGATGTCGCACAGGCTATCGAACACGGTTTGCAGCGAGCAGGGTTCGCGCGGGCTAATCGCTTTGAGTTGCTCCAGCAAGGCGCAGAAAGCGCGTTCACTATCGGTGTTGCCCACGGGCTGGTAATGCTCACCGAAGACCGGGTGGTAATCGAGCAGGTCGCCGTTGTGCGCGAACAGCCAGTGGCGGCCCCAAAGTTCGCGGGTGAAGGGGTGGCTATTTTCAAGTCGCAGCCCGTCGCCTTGTGTGGCCTTGCGAATGTGCGACACCACGTTGCACGACTTGATGGGGTAGCGCTTGATGAGCTCCGCCACCGGCGAACTGGCAGCGGCCTGGTTATCCATAAATAGACGGCACGCCTTGTCTTCAAAAAAGCCGATGCCGAAACCGTCCCCATGGTTGTCGGTCAGGCCGCCACGAGCGGCAAAACCGGTGAACGAAAAACGCAGGTCTGCCGGCTTGGCGGCGTTCATTCCAAGGAGTTGGCACATAAACTCTAATGTCCCAAAATTTTCGAGAGAAAATCCTGCGCCCGATCCGTCTGAGGATTGCGGAAGAAGGCATCAGGCGCGTTTTGCTCCACGATCTGACCCTGATCCATGAAGATCACCCGGTCAGCCGCGGCTTTGGCGAATCCCATCTCGTGCGTCACGCACAACATGGTCATGCCCTGGTCGGCCAGCGAGATCATGACGTCAAGCACTTCCTTGATCATTTCGGGGTCGAGTGCGGAGGTGGGCTCGTCAAACAGCATGATTTTTGGCGTGAGGCACAGTGCGCGGGCGATGGCCACACGCTGCTGCTGTCCGCCTGAGAGCTGCAATGGATATTTCTGCGCCTGCTCCGCAATGCGCACACGTTCTAACTGGAGCATGGCGCGCTCGGTGGCCTCCTTCTTGGTCAGGCCACCCACCCAGGTGGGTGAGAGCGTCAGGTTTTCCAGCACGGTGAGGTGCGGAAACAAGTTGAACTGCTGAAATACCATACCGACCTGACGGCGCACGGCGTCGATGGCCTTCACGTCGTCGCCGAGCACCGAGCCTGCGACTGTGAGCGTGCCTTCCTGGTAATCCTCAAGCGCATTGATGCAGCGGATCAGCGTGGACTTTCCTGAGCCGGACGGTCCGCAAATGACGAGACGTTCGCCCTGGCGCACCTCCAGATTAATGTCGCGCAAGACGTGGAAGTTGTTGCCGTACCACTTGTTAACTTTGTCGAAGTGGATGATGGATTCACTCATGATCGTCTTTCTTGCGTTCTTTTTTTTTAGCGGGCCTGGCCGACCGCAAGCCGCCGCTCGATCCAGAGGCTGTAGCGCGACATGGCAAAGCAGCAGGTAAAGTAAATTGCCGCGATGAAAATGTAGGCCTCGATCTTGAACGGCCGCCAGTTCGGGTCGGAGCCCACTGCCAGGGACAAGGCGCCCGTAAGCTCATACAACGACACAATGGTGACGAGCGACGTATCTTTGAATACAGAAATAAAGTTGTTCATGATGCTGGGCACCACCATACCCAAGGCCTGCGGCAGCACGATCTTGATTTGCGTCTGCCAGTAGCCCAAACCCAGACTGGCCGCCGCCTCCGTCTGGCTCTTGGGCAGGGCCTGCAGGCCACCCCGAATAATTTCTGCCATGTAAGCTGCCGCAAAGAGCGTGATGCCGACAATCACACGCACCAATACGTCGGGAGACTTGCCGATGGGCATGAACAACGGAAACATGAAGCTGGCCATGAATAGCACCGAAATCAGCGGCACCCCGCGAATCAATTCCACATAAATAACGCAAACCGTCTTGATGGCGGGCATGTCGGAGCGCCGCCCGAGCGCCACCACGACCGAGATCGGGAAGGCCAGCGTCATTGAGATCACCGTCAGCATCACGGTTAGCGGCAGGCCTCCCCACTGGTCAGTCGGCACCTTGCTCAAGCCGAGCACACCACCGCCCATCAACATAAAGAATGCCGTGAGAATTACGAGCCAAAGCAAGGCAAGCCAAGGCTTCCAAAACCAGCGGCTGCAGCTCGCCACGACCAGACCCAGCAGCAGAAAGGTGGCCAGTTCAGGACGCCAGTGTTCGGTTTGCGGGTAGCGACCAAGAAGAATAAATCGACCCTTCTCATGAATGACGCCCCAGCAGGCGCCAGTTCCCCGCGCGGCCTGGCAGGCATTCGCATCGGCGGCCGTCACCGCATTGAGAACTGCCCACTGGATGGCCGAGGAAGCCGCCCAGAACAGCGCGACCAGCACGATCACGGACACCAAGGCACTGGGCACGCTTGAGAACAGATTCCTGCGGAGCCACAGCCCCCAGCCTTCCAGTTTGACGGGCGCGGGGCGGGGCGCGATTGCAACAAAAGGGGCATTCATGGCCTACCGCTCCTTGATAGCCGCACGGCCGTTTAACCAATTCATGAGTCCAGACGTTGCCAATGACGTCATCAGATAAATCAGCATGACGATGGCAATGCATTCCACGGCCCGGCCGGTCTGGTTGAGCGAGGTATTGGCGATCGATACCAAGTCCGGGTAGCCCACCGCCACGGCCAATGATGAGTTTTTGGTGAGGTTCAGGTACTGGCTGGTAAGGGGGGGAATAATGACCCGCAAGGCCTGCGGCAGCACGACCAGCCGCATGGACTGATTGCGCGACAGCCCCAACGAAGCACTAGCCTCATGCTGGCCCAACGCGACCGACGCAACGCCGGAACGCACCACCTCCGCCACATAGGCCGAGGTGTACAGCACCAGCCCGATCAGTACCGCGAGGTATTCAGGCGACAGCGCGCCGCCGCCTTCCACCTGGGTTTCCGTGAGGTGCGGAATGTTCCACTCGGAAGGTGCTCCGCCCAAAAGCCAACCTGCCAATGAAGCACCCGAGATCAGCGCCAGAGAGACCCAGAACGTCGGCCGCACGTGGCCCGTGTTGTCAAAGTGACGGCGTGCCTGGCGCGTATAAATGAAGCTGGCGACAGATCCCGCAACCAGCCCGCACAGGGTCAGGGTCTGTCCGAGCTGCCAGACCGGGACGGGGTAGGAGATACCGTTCTTGCTGACATAAATCAGCTTGCCAAGGTGCAACGCCTGGTCAATATTGGGCAAATATTCGGCGAACAGCAGGTACCACATCAGCAATTGCAGCAGCACTGGAATGTTGCGAAACAGTTCCACATAGCCGTAACAAAGGCCGCGCACCAAAGCGTTGCGCGAGAAACGACCGATGCCTAGCAAAGTACCCAGCACGGTGGTCAGCACAATGCCGACCAATGCCACACGCAGCGTGTTCACGAGCCCGACTAAAAAAGCTTTCCAGTAGGAATTGTTCGAGTCGTAATTGAGCCAGCCCTCGCCGATATCAAAACCCGCTGGTTGAGCCAAAAAGTCAAATCCGCTTTGTATGCCGCGTGCCTTCATATTTGCCAGGGTGGTACTCACCAGCAGCCAGACCAGAAAGGCGATGAAGCCGATCGCCAGCACCTGATACACCACTGCGCGCGCGCGCGGGCTGCGCCAGGAAAAAGCGCGTCGCCTGGCGAGCGGCGCAAGGCGCGAGGAAATCAGGGAATACTCGGACATAGTGCTCACAAAAAAAACGGGCCAGTCGCAAACGAGATCGTTGCGAGAGGCCCGTTGCGTTTAACGCATCGGAAATTTCAAGTTCAGCGTACCGGCATGGCGTACATCAGGCCACCCTTGGTCCATTGATTGTTGACACCCCGAGGCAGCGCCAATGGAGTTTTGGGGCCGACGTTGCGCTCGAAAATTTCGCCGTAGTTACCCACTGCCCTGACGGCGCGCACCAGCCAGTCTTTATCCAGGCCCAACAGTTTTCCGGTGTCTTCGCCGCTACCGGTGAGGCGCATGACTACCGGGTCTTTGCTCTCTTTTTGCATAGCGTCCACATTGGCCTTCGTCACGCCGTATTCCTCGGCTTCAATCAGACCGTAAACCACCCATTTGACAATCGCAAACCATTCATCATCGCCGCGGCGCACCATAGGGCCCAAGGGTTCCTTGGAGATCAGCTCCGGCAAGATCACGTGGTCAGCGGGGTTCTTGGCTTCGGTGTTGCGCACCGAAGCCATGCCCGACGCGTCAGTGGTGTACGCCTGGCAACGGCCTGAGAAGTAGGCCGCGTTCACGGCTTCCTGCTTTTCAAACACCACTGGCTTTATGTTGAGGCCGTTGGCCTTGGAATAATCCGTGAGGTTCTTTTCAGTGGTGGTGCCAGACTGAACGCACACGGTCGCGTTTTTAAGCTGTTTGGCACTCTTGATCTTGCTTTTCACGGGCACCATAAATCCCTGACCGTCGTAGTAGGTAACAGCGGTCATATGCAGGCCGAGCGAAGCATCCCGCGTCAGGGTGAAGGTGGTGTTGCGCGACAGCACGTCTATTTCGCCAGATTGCAGCGCCGTAAAGCGCTGCTGGGCGTTCAATGGCACCCATTTGACCTTATTGGCGTCGCCCAGGGTGCTGGCTGCGATAGCGCGGCAGACATCGGCGTCTAACCCGGTCCAGTTGCCGCTACTGTCCGCAGAAGAAAAACCAGCCACGCCCACGTTCACGCCGCAGATCACCTGACCCCGCGCTTTAATCGCCTCCAGCGTCTTGCCTGCGTGGGCAGGGGCCATGGCCGCCATCGTGACGCCCGCGACTGCCAGAGCGACCAATCCGTGTTTTTTTGCAAATGTGAGCACGTAATTCTCCAGTGGATGAACGTTGTGGTATCAGCACAATGCGTGCCAACTGCGGAATGCTAACTCAAGCCCTGCCTGCTCCAAGCTAGGGCAAGCCCCTACCGTCCAGGGCAATTACTGGCTTGGCTGGGCGGCCGCCGTCCCCGCACCGCGGTTAAGGCTAAGCCAGGCACACCCGAAGCACCTCGGCACCGTATGCGTGCAGCTTTTTAGTACCCATGCCACTGATGGGCTCCAGATCGTGAATACTTTGCGGTGCACGCTCCGCAATGGCGCGCAATGTGGCGTCGTGAAAGATTACAAATGCCGGCAAGTTGTGCTCGCGTGCCACCTCGGCGCGCCAGGCCTTGAGGTGGCCCAGCCGCTCCAGCGCACCTGCGTTCAATGAAGCTTCCGCCAGACCTTTGACCGACGTCTTGGACGATGTTTTGGCACCGCGCTTGGGATGCGCGGTTTTGGCGCTAAGCGATTGCTGCCGCAACAAAACACTGACCTCACCCTTCAACACCTGGCGGGCGTCGGGCATCAGTTGCAGGGTATTGAACGCTTCGGCGTTCACGCGGACCATGTTTTTCGCAATCAGCTGACGCAGTACGCTGCGCCACTGCGCCTCGGCCAGATCGGTACCGATGCCGAAGGTGCTGAGCTTTTCGTGACCATATTGCGCAACTTTCTCGGTCGCTTTTCCGCGCAGAATATCCATCAGATGACCGGCGCCAAAGCTGATGCCGCTCATCTGCTGCACGCGGAAGATGCAGCTCAGCATCTTGCGGGCGGCTTCGGTTGCATCCCATACCGCGGGAGGCTGAAGACAGTTGTCGCAGTTACCGCAGGGCTGACTTTCCTCCCCAAAGTAGTGCAGCAAGCCCACCCGGCGGCAACGCGTGTCTTCCGCCAAAGTGAGCAAGGCATCAAGCTTGCCGCGCATCACCTGCTTGAACTCTTCGCTGGCCGCCTCGCTGGTGTCAATCATGCGGCGCTGGTTAACCACGTCTTGCAGGCCATACATCATCCAGGCGTCGGCGCTCTGACCGTCGCGCCCGGCTCGACCGGTTTCCTGGTAATAGCCTTCAATGTTTTTAGGCATGTCCAGATGCGCCACAAAACGGACATCCGGTTTGTCGATGCCCATTCCAAACGCAATGGTGGCGACCATGACCATGCCATCTTCGCGCAGAAAGCGGTCTTGCCGCTGCTGGCGCAGGGCCGAATCCAGCCCGGCGTGGTAAGCCATCGCTTTGATACCGGCGTCTACCAGAGTGTCGGCAATTTCTTCCACACGCTTGCGCGACTGGCAATACACAATACCGGCCTCATCGTGGTGCTCCGATTGAATAAACCGGAGCAGCTGACGCGTCGGGTCGATTTTTTCGGCGATGGTGTAGCGAATGTTGGGCCGGTCAAAGCTACTGACAAATTCCCTCGCGTCTTCCAGCTTGAGCCGCTCCACCATGTCCTGTCGGGTCAGGTGATCGGCGGTGGCCGTCAACGCCATGCGCGGCACATCGGGAAAGGTCTCGTGCAGCAGGCTTAAGGATCGATACTCGGGCCGGAAGTCATGGCCCCACTGGCTTACGCAATGCGCCTCGTCAATCGCAAACAGACTCAGCAGACCGCGCTCATGCAGCGACGCCAGCAGACCTTTCATGCGCGGCGTGTTAATGCGTTCAGGTGCAGCGTACAACAGGGTTAGCTCGTTGCGCAGCAACTGCTTTTCAAGCTGGCTGCTTTCTTCAAAGCTTTGCGTCGAATTCAAAAATGCGGCGGACACCCCGGCTTCATGCAAGGCACCGACCTGATCGTGCATCAGCGCGATCAGCGGCGAAATCACGATGGTCACACCATGACCGGCGTTTTGCCGCACGATGGCCGGAATCTGGTAACACAGTGACTTGCCGCCGCCAGTCGGCATCAGTACCAGCGCGTCACCGCCCTGCACGACATGCTCGATGATGGCTTGCTGGGGCCCACGGAACTCGCCGTAGCCAAAGACTTCTTGAAGAATATGCTGAATGGACAAAGTAAAGCGCAATGAATTGAGTAGCTGCTTGTGCAGGTCGTATAAAGAGCCGAGGCTGATTGGGTTGGTCGGCGGGTCCCGGGGCGGCAGAGGGTGCCGTTCCAGACCTCTGATTGTCCCGTGATTCTGAAGTGACGGCCTCAGTATTAATCCAGCGTCTGGCGGTAACGTTTGAGAGCAATCGCACCGACGACCAATAAAAAAAGCGCCATGGGCCAGAGGTTGGGGGCGATTTCACCGAAGGTCGCTCCTTTCAGCATGATGGCGCGCACCGCTCGCAAGAGGTGAGTCAGCGGCAGCGTTTCACCTAGCCACTGCGCCCATTGCGGCATACCGCGAAACGGGAACATGAAGCCCGACAGCAGCATCGACGGCAAAAAGAAGAAGAACGTCAATTGCATCGCCTGCAACTGGTTAGTGGCCAGTGTCGAAAAGGTAAAGCCCACGCCCAGATTCGCCAGCATGAACAAACCGATGACAAACATCAGCAGGGTCAGGCTGCCCAGGATCGGCACCTCAAACAACAAAATGGCAGCCAGAAGGATGACGCTGAGCTGCACATACCCAATGAGAATGTAGGGCGTGATTTTCCCAACCATCACCTCGAATGGCCGCACCGGCGTGGCGAGCAGGTTTTCCATGGTGCCGCGTTCGCGCTCCCGGGTCATGGCCAGCGAGGTCAGCATCACCATGGTCATGGTGAGAATCGTGCCGATCAGGCCAGGCACGATGTTGTAGCGGGTCAGCCCTTCGGGGTTGTAGAGCCGATGAATCCGCAGCTCAAACGGCGCATCCCGCGGCTGCAGCCCGGCCAGCGTTCCGGTGAGGTCGTGGGCCAGGGCGAGCGGCGTGATTTGTCCCAGAGCCGCAATCGCGTTGCTGGCGGCAGACGGGTCGGTCGCATCCACGGCGACCAGCACAGCAGGTTTTTCGCCCCGTATCACGCGCCGTGAAAAATCGGGCGGAATCACGATGGCGAACTGGATTTCTCCTGTTTCCAGCAAGCGTTCCGCCTGCGCCTCGGTGGCAGGCTGGGCCCTGATACTGAAGTAACCGGTGTTCTGGATGGAGGCCACCAGGCTGCGCGCCAAAGGCCCGTTGTCGTACGCCACCAGCGCCGTGGGCAGCCCTTTGGGGTCGTTATTAATGGCGTAGCCAAACAGGATCAGTTGCATGACAGGCACCCCGATGGCCATTGCAAACGTCAGGCGCTCGCGCAGCATCTGCTGGAATTCCTTGATGATGATGGCCGTCACGCGAGCGAGGGAGAAAGAGGCGCTCATGCCGCAACACCTTGAGGAGAGTCTTTGGCTTTATCCATGAGACTGATGAAGACATCCTCCAGATCCGCTTGGGACGGCGATAGCTGCAAGTCGGGACGCGCACGGTAAGGCGCCAGAGACGCCTGCAACAGCGCCTGGTCTTCTCCCGCGACGTGCAAGGTATTGCCGAAAGCGGACACACTGAGCACGCCGGGAAGTGCCTTGATGGGAGCGACCAGCGCCTCCAGATTGGCGCCGGCAATCGACCACACGGCCAAGCCGGCCCGTTCAACGATGCTGGTTTGGGTGCCGCGCGTCAACACGTGCCCGTTGGCGATGTACATCAGCTCATGGCAGCGGGCCGCTTCATCCATGTAGTGGGTCGACACCAGCACGGTAATGCCTGCGGCTGCCAGCCGGTGAATTTCATCCCAGAAATCGCGGCGCGCTTTCGGATCTACCCCGGCCGTTGGCTCGTCGAGCAGCAGCAGGCGCGGCTCGTGCAGCAGGCAGGCCGCCAGCGCCAGGCGTTGCTTCCAGCCGCCGGACAGGGCGGCGGCCAGCTGGTGCTGTCGGTCCGTCAACTGAAGCCGCTCCAGGGTCTGATTCACCGTCTGTTTGCGCTGGGGCAGTTCGAACATCCGGGCCACAAAATCAAGGTTTTCTCGAATCGTCAAATCTTCATACAGGCCAAAGCGCTGGGTCATGTAGCCGACCTGGCGCTTGATCTGCGCGGCTTCCCGGATCAGGTCCAACCCCAGACAGGTGCCAGCGCCGCTATCGGGCGTTAGCAGCCCGCACAGCATGCGGATCGTAGTGGTTTTGCCGCTGCCGTTGGGGCCTAAAAAGCCGCAGATGCGACCCGTTTCCAGCTGGATCGACAAGTTGTCCACCACCGCGCGCCCACCATACCGTTTGGTCAGGCCGGTCACATCAATGCTCAGGGTCATGGGACGGCCCCGGCAACCGGCACGACATCGACCGGCTGCCCGGGTTTTAGCCGGGCGCCGTCGCTGACGCTGCTGGGCCGCGCCTCCACCATAAACACCAGCTTGGCGCGCTGGGTGTTGGAGTAAATCACCGGTGGCGTGTACTCGGCCCGGTTGGAAATGAAAGAAATCCTGGCCGGTATCGGCGCCGCACAGCCGTCGCAAATGATATGGACTGCGGCACCGATCTGCAAATGACCGACCACCCCTTCGGGTACAAAAAAGCGCGCTTTGACATTACCGGGCGGCAGCAAAGCCAGCACCGGCTGACCCGGTTGCACCGATTCACCGACGCGGAAGAAAGTATCGGTCACCAGGCCGCTGGCTGGTGCGGTGCGTGATTTTTGCGCCTCGCGCCAGGCAGACTGACGCAGCGATTGCCGCGCCGCTTCGGTGTCCGCAACAGCGGCGGTGCGCTCATCGACCCGCGCCGGAAGCTGCCCCACCCTGAGTTGTGCCGCCAGTTCGTCAAGGTGGGCGGCGCTTTGGGCCTGCGCGGCACGCAATTCGTCGCGGTGCGCTGCGGAGACAAAGCCCTGCTTGACCAACTGCTCCTCGCGGGCCAAGGCGGCTGCGTTCAGCCTGGCCTGTTCGCGGGCCTGACTCATCTGGGCTTCAATCACCGCAATTTCGTCGCGGCGTTTGCCTTTGTCCGCATTGGCCAACTGGGCATTGGCGCGCGCCAGCCGGGCACCAGCCTCCAGGCGTGCGGCCTGCTCGTTTTCGGCCTCCAGCGCAAACAAGGGCAGGTCTTGGCGGGCTTGGTCGCCGGTCCGCACGTTCAATTGCAACAAGGTGCCGCCGAGGGACGAGGACACGTAGACGTAATCGCCTTCCACATAACCCGACCAGCCTGGCTCCGCTTTCGGCTGGCACGCCGTCACCAGTCCGGAAATAAACAGCAATGCGCAGCACGTCTTGAGACTGGTCATTTTTTGATTTCTTTCAAGTCTTTGCAGGGTGTGGCGGGGAGTGTTAAACCCCGCCCGGCCGCCCAGACTTACGATGTTTTCTACAATGCACCTGTTATGAACCCTCTTCAATATACCCGTGCTCAAGCTTTGCCAGCCCTTCTGGCACAACGCATCCTGCTCCTCGATGGCGCCATGGGGACCATGATCCAGCGCTTCAAGCTCAGCGAAGCGCAGTACCGGGGCGAGCGCTTCAAGAACTTTCACAAGGACGTGAAAGGCAACAACGAGTTGCTCAGTCTGACGCGGCCCGACGTGATCCGCGACATCCACGAGAGCTACCTCGCGGCAGGCGCCGACATGATCGAGACCAACACCTTTGGCGCGACCACTGTGGCGCAGGCGGACTACGACATGGCCAATCTGGCCGTCGAAATGAACTACGAGTCGGCACGCATTGCGCGTGCCGCTTGCGACAAGTTTTCAACACCCGACAAACCGCGCTTTGTGGTCGGCGCGCTGGGCCCCACGCCAAAAACCGCCAGCATCAGCCCGGATGTGAACGATCCCGGCGCCCGCAATACCAGTTTTGAAGAACTGCGCAAGGCTTACTACGAGCAGACGGAAGCTTTGGTTAAAGGTGGCAGTGACATTTTGCTGGTCGAAACCATTTTCGACACGCTCAATGCCAAGGCCGCCTTGTTTGCAATTGATGAATACTTTGATGACTCCGGCGAACGCTTGCCGCTCATCATCAGCGGCACCGTCACCGATGCTTCCGGACGGATTTTGAGCGGGCAGACCGTGACAGCCTTCTGGCACAGCGTCCGACACGCCGAGCCACTAGCCATCGGCCTGAACTGCGCACTGGGCGCAACCTTGATGCGGCCTTACATCCAGGAACTGGCGCGGGTGGCGGGTGACACCTTCATCAGTTGCTACCCCAATGCCGGCCTGCCCAACCCCATGAGCGACACCGGTTTCGACGAAACGCCGGAAGTCACCTCGCGCCTGCTGCGCGAGTTTGCCGAAGAGGGGCTGGTCAATATCGTGGGCGGTTGCTGCGGTACCACGCCGGAGCACATCGGCGCGATCGGCGCGGCAGTGGCACCGCTGCCGGGGCGCGTTTTGCAAAAGTCATTTTTCTACAAGGAAGCGGCATGAAATACGCTCTGCCCCGCCTTTTAAACTACTGAGCGAGCAGCGCGTGTCGGTACTGGCCGCCCGCATTGCCGGCGCGGCGGACAAATCCATAAATCCACGGAGCATTTACCGCCCCTGCTGTTGCAGAATAGGCGCAAGGCACCCTTTGCCGAACGCGCGGGCTGAAGCTGCGCAGCACCCTGGCGTTGACTCGAGGGGACATGGCAAATCTCTTTCAAGGCTGGGGAATGTTCCCCAGCTCGAAGGCTTTTTCTAACCCCCTTAGTAAAAGCCACCACACAAAAAAACTGTGGCGGCTGTCTATGGGGCCCGGCATGGCGTCAGCGGTTTCGTTCAACGTTTGACAGGAGCGAAGGCGTTAGCCACGTTTTTCAGTTGGAAACAGGACCGCACTTCGCTACGGGATCAAGCACTGGGGTGCATTTCTCGAAAGCTTCGGCTTTCGTGGCGCCGACCGCCGTTACGTACGGTGCGAAGCAGGCTAGACTTTCTCGATACAGCCTGCGCAGTGTTGCGCAGTCGGTGCCCTGCTTGGTGGCCCGGCGCGGCCCACTTTCGGCGGCGGCAGATGCTGCTGATGCGGCAACTGCTGCGGCTGCGTTGGCGGCCTCAATCGCGTCGGAGCGCGCCATCCGTTGCGCTGTTTCTGCTGCCCGAGCGTCGGCCTCTCTTCGCTGTTCCGCGCTGAGTTCGAATTGCCGTGAGTCAATTCTCGTAGCCGACTTCTTGTAGTTTTCAGGAACGATATCGGAAATCTGGGTTCGACCATTTTCGTCGACCCATCTATAGATGTCGGCCGCATACAGCGGAAAGGACAACAGGATTCCGCAGGCAAGTGGAGCGAAACGCAGGATCATAGAGCCACCATCGACAAGCACAAAGAACTAACGTGAAGGTGACGGGCTACGCGCTTTTGCGCAGTCCGGCTTGGGCGCAGGGGTATACATTTTTATTTTCTACAAGGTAGCGTACGACCGCGTGGCTGACCACCTTTTCCCCAAGGGTACCAAGATAGGTCACTATAGGCCCTAACCCGACATCCTATCTACGCCGATGTGGCCCTGCACTGGGTTGGTTTGTTCGCGCGCTGGCATGGGCGTAACGGGCACCTGCAGCATCCCCCTGACATGGGCAGGGTTGCGCAGTAGATAGGCTGACTCTGCCAGCGCGTGGGAATCTTCCAGCGGCAGCATCACCAGGGAAGGATCAGCACCACAAAAACAAATATTAGCGCAAAGCCTATAAAATCCAATGCTTCCAAGGAGCGTTGCAGCGGGCACCAGCCCGTCAGGCTTGGATATTCCCAACGACGCTCACCTGATTTTTGAAATCTACAGGTGAGTTGCATGTCTGAAATAGTTGTTCCCCCCTTGAAGCTGTCCGGTCTGGAGCCGGTGAGCATTGGTGCCGGCTCTCTCTTCGTCAACATTGGTGAACGCACCAACGTGACCGGCTCCAAAGCATTTGCGCGAATGATCCTCAATGGCGAGTACGAACAGGCGCTGGCAGTGGCACGCCAGCAGGTCGAAAACGGCGCCCAGATCATCGATATCAACATGGACGAGGCGATGCTGGACAGCCAGGCCGCCATGGTGCGATTCTTGAACCTGATCGCCAGCGAACCCGACATCTCGCGCGTGCCGATCATGATCGACAGCTCCAAATGGAGCGTGATCGAAGCCGGCCTGCGTTGCGTGCAGGGCAAAGGCATCGTCAACTCCATCAGCATGAAGGAAGGCGTGGAGGCCTTCAGGCACCAGGCCAAATTGCTGCGCCGTTATGGCGCAGCGGCGGTGGTGATGGCTTTTGACGAACAGGGCCAGGCCGACACCTACGAGCGCAAGATCGGAATTTGCGAGCGCGCCTACCGCATTCTGGTGGACGAGGTGGGCTTTCCGCCAGAAGACATCATCTTCGACCCCAATATCTTTGCCATTGCCACCGGCATTGAAGAGCACAACAACTACGCAGTGGATTTCATCAACGCGACGCGCTGGATCAAGCAAAACTTGCCTGGCGCGAAGGTGTCGGGCGGCGTGTCCAATGTGTCGTTCAGTTTTCGTGGCAACGACCCGGTGAGGGAAGCCATTCACACCGTGTTTTTGTACCACGCAATCCAGGCCGGCATGGACATGGGCATTGTCAATGCCGGCATGGTCGGCGTCTACGACGATCTGGAGCCGGTGCTGCGGGAGCGCGTGGAGGACGTGGTGCTCAACCGCCAGCCCGTGTACAAGCCGGGCGAGCCTGAGCTTTCGCCCAGCGAGCGATTGATTGAAGTGGCCGAAAGTGCGAAGAGCGGCGCCAAGGACGAGAGCAAGCGAAACGAGTGGCGCACGCTGCCGGTGCGTCAGCGCTTGTCGCACGCCCTGGTTCACGGCATGAATGAATTCATCACCGAAGACACCGAAGAAGTCTGGCAGGCCATTAAGTCCGAAGGCGGTCGGCCGCTGCACGTGATTGAAGGCCCGCTGATGGACGGGATGAATGTCGTCGGCGACCTGTTTGGTCAGGGCAAGATGTTTTTGCCCCAGGTGGTCAAAAGTGCCCGCGTGATGAAGCAAGCGGTGGCGCATTTACTGCCTTACATCGAAGCCGAGAAGCTGCTGCTGGAGGCCGCTGGTAGCGATGTAAAAACCAAAGGAAAAATCATCATCGCCACCGTCAAGGGCGATGTCCACGACATCGGAAAGAACATTGTTACCGTGGTGCTTCAGTGCAACAACTTCGAGGTGGTCAACATGGGCGTGATGGTGCCTTGCCATGAGATTTTGGCGCGTGCAAAAGCCGAAGGCGCTGATATTGTGGGGCTTTCCGGCTTGATCACGCCGAGCCTGGAAGAAATGCAATACGTCGCCGCCGAAATGCAAAAAGACGATCATTTCCGCATCAAAAAAATCCCTCTTCTGATTGGCGGTGCGACTACCAGCCGGGTGCACACCGCCGTCAAAATTTCGCCGCATTACGAAGGCCCGGTGGTCTATGTTCCCGATGCTTCGCGCAGTGTGAGCGTGGCGCAAAGCCTGCTCTCCGACCAGGCGGCCAAATACATAGAGGCACTGACTACCGATTACGAGAAAGTACGGACCCAGCACGCCAACAAAAAGCAAACGCCGATGTGGCCACTGGCAAAGGCGCGCGCCAACGCCACCGCAATGGATTGGGCGAACTACACGCCGCCGGTGCCTAAATTTATTGGTCGCCGCCTGTTTAAGAACTTTGATCTGGCAGAACTGGCGCCGTACATCGACTGGGGCCCCTTCTTCCAGACTTGGGACTTGGCCGGCCCTTTTCCGGCCATCCTGAAAGATGAGGTGGTTGGCACCGAGGCAGTGCGGGTGTATGCCGACGCGCAGCGCATGCTCAAGCGTCTGATTGAAGGCCGTTGGCTTCGCGCCAGCGGCGTGATGGGCTTGTACCCCGCCAATAGCGTTGGAGACGACATCGAGATCTACACCGATGAGTCGCGCAGCCAGGTCGCCATGACCTGGTACGGGCTGCGCCAGCAAACAGAAAAGACGGCAGTTGACGGCGTGATGCGCCCCAGTCGCTGCCTGGCCGATTTTGTCGCGCCCAAGGTATTAACTACGGAGTTGTTAGCTGCCCGTCGCCTTCATACTGCGGCTTCAGACCATAGTAAGCTGAGGATTGCCGATTACATCGGCGTCTTTGCCGTGACTTCAGGCCTGGGGGCAGAAAAGAAGGAAAAATACTTCCTCGATGACCATGACGACTACTCGTCGATCATGCTGAAGTCATTGGCGGATCGTCTGGCCGAGGCGTTTGCCGAGGCCCTGCACCAGCGTGTACGCAAGGATCTCTGGGGCTATGTGCCAGCCGAATCGCTGGACAGCGTAGAGATGATCGCCGAAAAATACCAGGGCATTCGCCCCGCCCCAGGGTACCCGGCCTGCCCTGACCACAGCGTGAAAAAGGACATGTTTGAGTTGCTCCGGGCGGATGAAATCGGCATGGCGCTGACCGAAAGTTTGGCGATGACACCCGCGTCCAGCGTCAGCGGCTTTTACCTGAGCCATCCGCAAAGTGCCTATTTCAACGTGGGCAAAATCGGCGACGACCAGCTGCAGGACTTAGCCAAGCGGCGCGGTGCCAAAGCGGAGGATTTGCAGCGCTTGCTGGCACCGAATTTGTAACGGCAGAAGTAGCCCTTTACAGGGTGTTTACCCGTCCGTCCCAAGCTCGTGTTTACCTGGGACGGTGTTCGTGCGTTGAAGTGAGAGAAAGATATCCAATGACTACCTCCACTGACCAACTTCCTCCAGGCCAACAGACCGCATCCTCAGGCACCAAGCCACTTTGGGCCGCCGTCGGCTTGCTTGGCGTGGCCGTGCTGGGTATGGGCGCGACGCTGATTTACAACCAGCGGCCCCCAGCCCCGGTCGCTACCATTGCGGCCGTAACGACGCCCCAAGCCTTGACCGCGCCGCAGCTCGCAGCTTCAAGGCCCTCCGCTTCCCTGGGAGCGGCGGATGATCTGATTGAAAAACCAGTGGCGGCGCCCGTCACGCCCGCACCAGTACCAGCCAGAAAAGTAGCCAAGACCGTCCATAAACACGTACCGGCACCGATACCGACACCGAGCTATTCCAGCGTTTCACCCGCTCCCTACCCCGCGCCATACCCCGCACCGGCGCCGATTGTGGCGGCGGCACGGGTTTGCGCGGTCTGCGGTTCAGTCGAATCGGTCACCCCGATTGAACGTTCTGCCAAACCGCCCGGCGTTGGACTGGGCACGGTGGCAGGAGGAGTACTTGGGGCTGTACTTGGGAATCAAGTAGGACGAGGTGACGGCCGCACGGTTGCCACCATTCTGGGTGCAGTGGGTGGTGGCTTTGCGGGCAATGCCATCGAAGGCCGTGTGCGCAGAGAAACGGTGTACGAAGTGGGCGTGCGCATGGAGGATGGTTCACACCGCACGGTTGAAGTGGCTCACGCACCGGGTGTTGGCAGCCGAGTCACGGTGGAAGGCTCGACCTTGCGCACCAATGACGGTGCGGTGTACGCCCCTAGGCCGCTTCCAGCGCCTGTCGTCAATCAGCCAGCGCTGTCACCAGATTACCAAGGTCATTAATCCGCCCCTCCCGTCGCGCTCAAAGCGCCGCAGACCAGTACTCAGCTGGTGGCTTTGAGCACGCGGCGGTATTGCACCGCTTCGGCCACATGCGCGATCTGCACGGTCTCTGCACCCGCCAGGTCTGCAATAGTTCTGGCCACTTTCAAGCAGCGATGGATCCCACGGCCGGACCAGCCGAGCCGAGTCGCTGCGGTATTCAGAAATTTCGCCGTCGTCGCATCCAGGTGGCATTGCGCATCGATGGCCTGCCCTTCAAGGGACTGATTAGTACTGCCTTGCCGAGCGATCGCACACTCCCGCGCAAGGACGACCCGGCTTCGTATGGCGGCCGTCGCTTCACCGGGCGGCGTGTTGACCAACTCATCAGCCGCCAGCGCAGCCACCTCTACATGCAGGTCGATACGGTCCAGCAAGGGGCCACTGAGCTTGCCTTGGTAGCGCGACACCTGTTCAGGCGAACAGCGGCAAAGCCGCAAGTGGGAGCCCAGGTAACCACAAGGGCAGGGATTCATGGCAGCAACGAGTTGGAAGCGCGCCGGAAATTCGGCGCGGTTTGCTGCCCGAGAGATTGTGATGGTGCCAGACTCCAAAGGTTGGCGCAGCGCTTCCAGTGCGGCGCGAGGAAATTCAGGTAGCTCGTCCAGGAATAACACCCCGTGATGCGCCAACGAGATTTCACCCGGCCGCGGGGGCGATCCGCCGCCGACCAGTGCGACGGCGCTGGCCGTATGGTGCGGCGCGCAGGTAGGCCGCACGGCCCAGTTGTCCAGCGTGAATCGCCCGCCCAATGAAGCGACTGCCGCACTTTCCAAGGCTTCCTGGGTTGTCATTGCAGGCAGGAGACCGGCGAAGCGTTGGGCCAGCATGGATTTGCCAGAACCAGGGGCACCCACCATCAGCACGCTATGCCCTCCAGCCGCCGCGATCTCAAGCGCCCGCCGGGCGGCGGCTTGACCTTTCACGTCGGCGAGATCGGGGTAAGCCGGTTGCAGCAAAAGAGGGGCCGATGTCACCCGGGTCCACCCGTCCAGCGCTTCCGGTGCGGTGCCGCCCGGCAAAAATTGCCGCACCACGTCGAGCAAATGGTAGGCGCGATAAATCTCTGCATCGGACACCAACGCTGCTTCCTGGGCACTGACTTCGGGAAGCACCAGTTTTGGCGCCCCCTGGTTCACGCGGTGGGCCTCATCGACAAGCGCCAGACTCATGGCCAAAGCGCCTTTGACCGGCCGAAGGTCGCCGCCCAGCGACAGCTCTCCCGCAAATTCGTAGCCCGCCAACTTGTGCGCATCGATCTGGTCACTGGCGGCCAAAATACCCAACGCAATCGGCAAGTCGAAGCGGCCAGAATCTTTAGGCAAGTCAGCCGGGGCCAGATTCACGGTAATTCTTTTATTCGTGGGAAATTCAAGCCCGGCATTCTGAATCGCCGATCGCACCCGCTCGCGCGCCTCTTTGACTTCAGTTTCTGCCAGACCGACGAGTGTGAAGCTGGGAAGCCCGTTGGCAAGATGCACCTCAACGCAGACCGGCCGCGCCTCCAGGCCCAATAACGCACGGCTGTGCACTACAGACAAGCTCATTCTGAAATCTCCCTATAAATGCGTCAAAGTTGTGCGCGATGAGTGTGTCCTGCGCTTCACCTTGGTGCGTTGTGTATTTTTACTTTGTTATATGTAACGTGGAAGGCATCAATACGGGTTAGCCGTTGACGGGGAACGGGTTTGGCACGGTACCTGCTTAAGCACTTTATCCCCACTTCAACACTTCGGAGCCTTCCATGAAACTTATCCGCATCCAGGTCGCACTCGCAGCTGCCTTTCTTTTGTCCAGCAGCGCTTTTGCCCAGACTGACGCACCGGCCACTCCGGCGGCGGAACCGGCGGCATCGCCCCTCTCTTTCAACATCGACGTCACCAGCAATTACAAGTTCCGCGGCCAAGATCAGGATCAATCCAAAACCAGTGGATTCAAGCCCGCCTTGCAAGGTGGAGTGGACTACGCGTTTGCCAACGGCTTTTACGTCGGCAACTGGAACTCCACCATCAACTGGACAAAATATTTGCCTTCAAACCCGAGCAACAATTTTGAAATCGACCTGTATGGCGGCTACAAATTCAAGGCAGGTCCGCTGGATATGGACGTCGGCGCTCTGACCTATTTTTATCCCGGTGCGAGCGGGGCCAACACGACCGAGGTTTACCTGGGCGCAGGCTATGGACCGGTCAGTGCCAAGTACTCACAAACTGTGTCCAAAGGATATTTCGGAATCGGCAAAGAGTTGCCCGGCGAAGGTCGTGGCACCGGCTACCTGAATTTTGCATTTGCGCAGGAAGTCATGCCCAAACTGACCTTCAAAGCTTCTCTCGGCTTTACCAATTTCAAGGGCTCTGCTAACGCAGCGGGGTTCCCTAACTACATGGATTACAGCGTTGGGGCGAGCTACGATTTAGGTGATGGTCTTTCCTTGGCAGGCGCTGTGGTGGGTGCCGACAAGAAATCAAGCTACACCTACCCCGCGAGTGTCGACACCAGCGGCAAATCCATCAATAAAAACACGCTACTCGTGACGCTGACAAAAACCCTGTAACTACGTTTGAAGTGGCACGCGGCATGGCCGCTCCACGGTTCATCTTGAAAGGAACCCCGAAAATGAAACTCGTAACGGCCATCATCAAACCGTTCAAACTGGACGAAGTGCGAGAAGCGCTCTCCGGCATTGGCGTACAAGGCATCACAGTGACTGAAGTGAAGGGCTTCGGTCGGCAAAAAGGCCACACCGAGCTGTACCGTGGCGCTGAATATGTTGTGGACTTTCTACCGAAAGTGAAGATTGAAGCGGCTGTCTCTGACGAGCTCGTCGACCGCGTCATTGAAGCCGTCGAGGGTGCGGCCCGCACCGGCAAGATCGGCGACGGCAAGATCTTTGTCTACAACCTGGAGCAAGTAGTGCGAATCCGCACTGGTGAAACCGGCAAAGAAGCGCTGTAAGGCCCAACCCTAAAGAAGAGAACATCGACATGAAAAAACTACTTGCCTCCCTGGCACTGGGATTGAGTCTGCTGACAACCGGAGCGGCCGTTTTGGCCCAGGCCCCGCCAGCAACGCCCGCCGCCACCGCGTCAGCCCCAGCTGAATCGAAGCCTGCGGATGCGGCAGCTTCGGCTGCTCCGATCGCAGCGCCCGCCGCGATTGCAGTCGCCGCACCCGCAGTAGCAGCGCCCGCTTCGGCTGCCGCTTCGGCCCCGGTTCCCAACAAGGGGGATACCGCCTGGATGATGGTCTCTACCTTGCTCGTGATTCTGATGACGATTCCCGGTCTGGCCCTGTTCTATGGTGGCCTGGTCCGCAGCAAGAACATGCTGTCAGTCCTGATGCAGGTGATGGTGACCTTCTCCATGATTGTGGTGCTGTGGTTTATTTATGGCTACAGTCTGGCCTTCACAGAAGGCAATGCTTTCTTTGGCGGCTTTGATCGGCTGTTTATGAGAGGCATATGGGATAACGCAGCAGGCACTTTTGCCAACGCCGCGACTTTCAGCAAAGGCGTCGTGATTCCTGAAATCGTCTACGCCGCCTTCCAGGCGACCTTTGCGGCCATCACCTGCACACTGATCGTCGGCGCGTTCGCTGAACGCATGAAGTTCTCGGCCGTGCTGTTGTTCATGGCGATCTGGTTCACGTTCAGCTATGCCCCGATGGCACACATGGTGTGGTTCTGGATGGGCCCTGATGTCTACACCGGCAAAGAAGTGGTTGACGCCATGAACAGCAAGGCCGGCTACATCTGGCAGTCCGGTGCGCTGGATTTTGCGGGCGGCACGGTGGTACACATCAACGCGGCTGTCGCCGGTCTGGTCGGCGCCTACATGGTGGGCAAGCGTATCGGATACGGCAAGGAATCGATGGCCCCTCACAGCCTGACGCTGACCATGGTCGGTGCGGCCTTGCTGTGGGTCGGCTGGTTCGGCTTCAACGCAGGCTCTGCTCTGGAAGCCAACGGCTTTGCAGCGCTCGCCTTCATAAACACATTGCTTGCTGCCGCTGCCGCAGTGCTGGCATGGTGTGTCGGTGAGACCCTGATGCGTGGCAAGGCCTCCATGCTGGGTGCCGCTTCCGGTGCCGTCGCAGGGCTGGTCGCCATTACGCCCGCAGCGGGCAACGTGGGTATTGCCGGCGGTCTGGTGATTGGTCTGGCGGCTGGTTTCGCGTGCCTCTGGGGGGTGAACGGACTGAAGAAAATTCTGGGCGCAGACGACTCACTCGACGTTTTCGGCGTACACGGCATCGGCGGTATTCTGGGTGCGCTGCTGACTGGTGTGTTCAGTTCTCCAAGCCTGGGCGGTCCTGGCTACGTGGCTGACTGGGTGACGGCCACCAGCGTGACTGCGGCTGACTTCTCTATTCTTTCGCAAGTCTGGATTCAGGCCAAGGCGGTGCTGATCACGGTCGTGTGGTCTGGCGTGGTGTCCTTCGTCGCTTATAAAATTGTCGACCTGACGATCGGTCTGCGCGTGAGCGAAGAAGACGAGCGAGAGGGTCTCGATATCACCTCGCACGGTGAGACCGCCTACAACCGCTAGCGGAAAAGTGCGGCGGCCCAAAAAGGGCTGCCTGCTTAATTCATAGGAAATCCTTGAGATGTTCAGCCCGCCAGCTTATTGCTAGCGGGCTGTTTTTTTTGCCTGTACAGTGGGCAGTGGTCGCCCTTCAAGAATAGAGTTCACACGGAGATTTCTCATGACCTGGCAAACCGTTTTTGCACAGCCCAGCGCGCTGGGAGAATCTCCGTTCTGGCATCCCGATGAGCAAATGCTTTATTGGGTCGACATTCCGGGTAAGCAGATTCATCGTGGCAATCCGACCATGAACAGGGTGGAAAGCTGGGCCATGCCTTCAGAGCCGGGGTGCATGGCGCCAGCAAAAACAGAGCTGTCGGGGCACGCCGAAAACAGCGGTCTGGTGATTGCTCTGCGTGACGGGATTTACCGCGCGCGTCATTGGGGCGGTGTCTTGGAATTGCTTGTGCCGGCGCACCACGACACCACCACCACACGCTTTAACGACGGCAAAGCCGATCCGCTGGGTCGTTTTTGGGCCGGTACGATTTACGAGCCGCGCGATGCCGCCAAGGCGCAGCTTTTTTCACTGGATTGCCGGGCCGGTCGAGCGCCCGTTCTGGAATTGAAAGCCGACCATGCCACCACGGCCAACGGCCTGGCTTGGGCGCCCGACGCCGCCACCGTCTATTGGTCCGACACGCCTCGGCACACTATTCGCGCCTGGGACTGGAACGCTGAAAGCAACGCCATGACCCACGAGCGTCTGTTCCGGGCGTGGCCGGGAAAGCCCGAAGGCTGGCAGGCAGGAATGCCAGGCTACGTCGGACGCCCCGACGGCGCCGCTGTGGATACGCAGGGCAACTACTACGTTGCCATGTACGAAGGAGCGAGGCTCCTCAAGCTTTCTGCCTCGGGCGAGGTGCTGGCTGAGTTTGCCGTACCGGCCCAGTGCCCGACCATGCCGTGCTTTGGCGGGGCAGACCTGAAAACGCTGTACCTGACCACGGCTCGCTCCAACCGCTCCGCCCAAGAGCTCAAAATCTACCCCGATTCGGGCTGCGTGTTCTCCCTGCGCGTCGAGGTGCCGGGGTTGCCCGTGAATTTCTTCAAAGACTGAACGTTGGTTTTTCCGACGCTTTCACGCGTCCCAGAAAGACTGCTTGCAAAAAACTGAACAGCACCCGTTCAAAAAAATCAACGCGTCTGGTACGCTGGCCCGCTTACCATTCAGTTTATGGTCATAGACACTGATTTGACAGCCTCAATCGCCGAGCGGGTGCGTGTTGCTGCGGGCGCTGGCACCAACTTGCGCATTCGAGGCAGCGGCAGTAAAGATTTTTACGGCCAAATCCTGAAAGGTGATGTCCTTGATATGGTGCCGTTCGCCGGCGTGATCAACTACGAACCCAGCGAGCTGGTGGTCACCGTCCGCGCTGGCACGCCATTGGCCGAACTGGAAGCTTTGCTGGCAACCCAAGGCCAATGCCTGCCATTCGAGCCGCCGCATTTCGGCAGCGGCGCCACCGTGGGCGGCATGGTCGCCAGTGGTCTGAATGGCCCGGCGCGAAGCAGCGCTGGAGCGGTGCGGGACTTCATGCTGGGCGTGAAACTCGTCAACGGGAAAGGCGAGGTACTCACCTTCGGCGGTCAGGTCATGAAGAACGTGGCGGGCTACGACGTTTCCCGCTTGATGGCGGGCTCGCTCGGCACTCTGGGTATTCTGCTTGAGGTGTCCCTCAAGGTGCTGCCGGTAGCGCCGGCCGAACGCACGCTCAGGTTTGAAATGAGCGAAGGCGAGGCCTTGCACCAACTCAATCGATGGGCGGGCTTGCCGCTGCCCATCAACGCCTCCTGCTGGAACGATGGCCACTTGTGGGTGCGACTCCGCGGTGCCAAGGCAGCCGTTTCCGCCGCACTGCAGCGTATGGGGGGTGAACTTTCAGGCGATCAGGCGCCCGCTTTATGGACCTCCTTGCGTGAACAAAAGCATCCCTTTTTTGAATTGCATTCGGGTGAATCCTTGTGGCGCGTCAGTCTGCCAGACACGGCAACCCCGCTGGGGTTTGGCCCCACGTTGATTGAATGGGGCGGCGCGCAGCGCTGGCTCAAGCGACCCGCTAGCGAGGCTCTGACCCTTCGCCAAGCGGCTGCCGACGCGAGGGGCCATGCCACTGTATTCCGCTCGACGGACAAAACCGTGCCGGTGTTTTCTCCGCTGAAACCCCCGCTGGACCGGATTCACCGCGAACTCAAGAAACAGTTTGATCCTGCCGGTGTTTTCAATCCCGGCAGGATGTCGGCGGACTGGTGATGCCAGCGAACAAGCTATTTAGGCACCATGCAAACCAACCTTTCCCCGGAATTTAAAAACACGGTCGATGGCCAGCAAGCCGAAGCCATTTTGCGCAAGTGTGTGCACTGTGGTTTTTGTACCGCCACCTGCCCAACCTATCAGTTGCTCGGCGATGAACTGGATGGTCCGCGCGGACGCATCTACCTCATCAAACAGCTTCTGGAAGGCGAGACCCCCACTCGTAAAACCCAGCTGCATCTGGACCGCTGCCTGACCTGCCGCAACTGTGAAACCACCTGTCCCAGCGGCGTCGAATACGGCCATCTGATCGACATTGGCCGCAAGCTCGTCGATGAGCGTGTGCCTCGCCCCATCGGTGAACGTACTGTGCGTTGGGCCCTGAAGGAAGGGCTGCCTTCGCCGCTGTTTTCGCCTGCCATGAAAATAGGTCAATCGGTGCGGGCCTTGTTGCCCGCTGCCTTAAAAAACAAGGTGCCGGCGCGGCAGGCTTCTGGTGCGTGGCCTAGCCGCACCCACGCCCGAAAAGTGCTGATGCTGGAAGGCTGCGTACAGCCGACCATGAGGCCCAACATCAACAGCGCCACCGCCCGCGTGCTCGACGCGGCCGGAATTCAGACCGTGGTGGCGGCCAAGGCGGGTTGCTGCGGCGCTGTCAAATTTCACCTCAATGACCAGGAAGGCGGCAAAGCTGAAATGCGCCGCAACATAGACGCGTGGTGGCCGCATGTGGAAGCCGGCGTCGAGGCCATCGTGATGAACGCCTCGGGCTGCGGCGTCACGGTCAAGGACTACGGCTACCTCCTGAAAGACGACCTGGCTTACGCCCCGAAAGCCGAACGTATCAGCGCGCTGACGCGCGATCTAAGTGAGCTGCTACCCGAACTGGTCGACAAACTGCGGGACCAGGTGTCCGCCACAGCCGGGCAGATTGCATTTCACCCGCCCTGCACCTTGCAGCACGGTCAACAACTGCGTGGCGGCGTTGAAAAGTATTTAGGCGAACTCGGCTTTGACATCAAGGTAGCCCGCTGTGAGGCGCATCTGTGCTGCGGCTCGGCGGGAACCTACTCGGTACTCCATCCCGAAATCGCTTATCAGCTTCGGGACCGCAAGCTCGCCAATCTTGGCGAGACGAATCCGAAAACGATTGTGTCGGCCAACATCGGCTGCATCGCGCACCTGCAAAGCGGAACGGCTACGCCGGTCAGGCACTGGGTGGAACTGGTTGACGACGCGCTGTCAAATAGTTAGTCCAAGGCGAGCGCCGCTTCGATGTCCTTGGTCAAGTTGGCCGGCTTGTCGAGTGGCGCGTAACGCCTGATGACTTGGCCGTCTCTGCCAATCAAAAACTTGGTGAAGTTCCATTTGATGGCTTTGCTGC
>NZ_JABBPC010000031.1 GCF_012927485.1 Polaromonas sp.
CTTAGCGCCGATGATAGTGCGGATTCCCGTGTGAAAGTAGGACATCGTCAGGCTCTTATAGCGAAAAACGCCCATTTGGTCTCCGATCAAATGGGCTTTTTTTCGTCTGAAATAACTTTCGGGCGCTCTTGTCGGATTCCGTAAATTTTGTAATTCGGAAGTTGAATCCAACCGGTTTTTGAAGCTCTTCTTTTCATCTAAATCCTGTGGGCCGGGTGCCGCGTAGGGCATCGCCGTAACGGCCCCTTGCACGCACTGATTTACAGTGGTTCTGGCGCTCCAGCCAACTTTTGTGCCTTCATTGCCTTGTGCGTTTGCTTGAATAGCCCAAATTTCTTCGATTATCAGGAAATCAGCAGCAGGGTGCCGGTGGTGCGCCCCCCCTTCGAGGTCGGTGTGTGCTCTAGCCGCTTCAACCAGGGAATATTCGCCGCCAATTTCGGCCACTACTCCAGCTTGCATAACGGCTATGAGTGCCTCGGATGCAGCTAAATAAGTATGCGGGTCCGCCGAATAGGCCATGACGCTAGGGCGGGCGAACGACAATGAGCGACGAGGACCCAATTGTTCGACGCTAATCGGCGGTATCGGCCCCGCCGCTTGGCCGATGCTGGCGACCGTGCCGAAAGGGCGAACACAGGCAAGCGTTTTCAGGAGCATGCCACCGCCGATGCCGTCAATCGCAAAATCTACGCCTCGGCCATCGGTCAGGGCCGCAATCTCCGATACGATATCGCTATCACGGCCGACGATTACATGGTCGGCGCCATATGCTTTTGCAATTAGCCCCTTCTCGACCGACCCCGTGGTGCCGATCACCGTAGCGCCAAGGTGCTTGGCCCAACGCACTAGCATCGCGCCAAGGCCACCGGCTGCAGCGTGGATGAGAATGGTGCTTTTTGCATTGACTGGGTAAGTGCGCGTTAGCAGCATATGCGCCGTCAAGCCTCGAAGCATCGAGGCCGCCGCAACGCGCAAGCTGATGTCCTTGGGCAAAGGAATCGCCCGTGCCCGTGGTAGCAGCCGTGTCGCAGCATAGGCCCCAACTGGCGCGCCTGCGTAGGCGATGCGATCTCCAATAGCGAGATCTACGACGCCTTCTCCAACGGCTTCGATCACCCCAGCACCTTCAACTCCAAGGACCGCTGGCAACTGCGCAAGCGGATAGAGACCGATGCGGTGGTAGATATCGATGAAATTGACACCAATTGCCTCGTGCCGAATACGCACTTCGCCTGCGCCAGGCGCCTGCGGCTCGCAAGAAACGACTTCCAGTTGATCTACCCCGCCTACATCCATCATTCTGATCATTTGGTCCATTGTGTTTCCTCCATTAAGTTGGAAGCATGTTCATTCATTGCACTTTGTTTGGAAATTCCCTAATATTTGCCATCCTATGTGAAAATATTGACAATGGCAGATTGGGAAAATCTTCGGTATTTTGCTGCGCTGGCGCAGGCGGGCACCTTGTCCGGTGCGGCTCGGCAGCTCCATGTCGAACATGCGACCATAGCGCGCCGCATTGCCGCGCTGGAAACTGAACTGAACCTCAAGCTTGTAGATCGACGTGGCCGCAGGTTGTCTCTTACGGCAGACGGTGAGCGCATCGCAGCCTTGGTTGAGCACATGGAGAAGGACGCTCAGGCGATCGACCGCGCAGCCGAAAGCGCACGTTCTGAGTTGACAGGGGATGTCACCATCAGTGCGCCGCCAGCCTTGGCCGCAGCGACGTTGGTGCGACCGCTTGTGGCTTTGCGCAAGCAACACCCCGGTCTCAAGATTTGCATTCTGGGTGAAACACATCACGCCTCGCTGGACCGACGGGAAGCCGACATTGCCATCCGGCTCGCCCGACCTGTCGATGGTGATCTCATGATCGTGAAGCTCACTGAGCTTACGTTGCGCCTGTATGGCAGCCCTGCTTATCTCAACCTAACACAGCCGGAGGACTGGGCCTTCATTGGGTATCTCGAGAATATGGACGCGGCCTCGCAGCAAGCTGCCCTCATTCAGCAGATGGCTGGTCGATCCTTCTGCATTCGGGCGAGCACGCTGGAGATCCAGCACGCATTGGTGCGTGAGGGCGGCGGCGTGGCGATGCTGCCGGATTTCATGGTTGAAAGCGATTCAGCCTTCGTTGCGGCGGCAGCTGACCAGCAGCCAGTGATACGAGATGTTTGGCTCGTCTTCCATACCGACATGAGAAGTTCGGCCGCTGTTCGTACCGTCGTCAAATCTATTCGCGAAGAATTCGGAAAGACTTTTTAAATCACTACTGGCACCCGCCAGGCTCCGCTAGTTGCTCGCAGCGTGGTGTTAAGCGAATAGACCCTCAGACGCTGGGTACCAATAGCGTGGAACCGAGTTTGCGAAACTGTTCCGCCTTTGTTTCGTCAATCGATAGCCGAATGAGCCGGTAGCAACGCTCAATCGTTTGTGCCAACGCATCGTGCGTGTCTGCCGTGTCTTGCAGTCGCTGCACCACCGCATCGGCGTGAACCCCCAGTAGTTCATGGGCGAGTTCCAGCAAGGCATTTTTTGGTGACAGTGTGCGGGGTGGGGATAACAATGAACGCACCTCAGTGCTTGTGGCCGTGGCTGCGTTCGTGGAGGGAAGTGCAGCGGAGAGGGTAGGCACGGGTTCGATAAATCCGTGCTGCAACAACCATGTTAAATGCTCAGCGATTTGCGGCATGAACGAGCATTTGCGCAGCAAATCGGAATAGCACGTCTTCCCGTCTACCAGGATCAGCACTGACCGCAGTTTCTGTGGCACAGCCCCCGTGCGTTGTACCAATTCATCCACACCACGGGGGCTTTTGCTCAGGACGGTAGCGCTATCCATGAGGGATTAGCTGGTGAGTTCTTCGATGACGCGATAAATGAGACGGACCGTAATTAGCACGTAGATCGCTCCAAAAAAGAATATCAAGGCCACAATCAGTTTAATGACCTCAGTCGGTAATAGTGAAAAAAATGGGGTAACGAAGTAGCCCAACGCGAATAGCGTCACCAAACTAGTCAGCACCCGCCACTGCGTTCCCACCACCCCGCCGGGAATCTTGCTGCGCAGTGTGAACACCAGATACAGACATGCCAGCATGACCGCAATGGCCGCAACGTTGATGGCTGTAATCAAATCTATTGCCATGGGTTTTCCTGTAAAGGGTTAACGGCCAGGTTTAACGCATCAAGCGCACAATCCCCAGGGCCTTGAGCACATATTTTTCATAAATAGGCTCGGTGCTTCCGTTCTTCATCTTGCGCATGAAGTACTTTTCAAAAGCAATCTTGGCGAGGTGGACCCACTTGCCTTTCTTAAACCAGTTGACGTTGCGCGGCGGAATTTGGGGTAGCGCGACAAAAGCGGCCCCGGTGTCGCCAAAGTCGGCCAGACAGATGGCATTCCAGGTGGCTTTGGTCACCACGGGTTGCCCGGCTAACTCATCGACAATGTTATGTACGATGGCGCTGACCATGGTTTCGATCATGTAGCCGGTTTTGGGTGCACCCGTGGGCACCACGGTGACCTCCACCGGCGGAATGGCCACACACACGCCGGCGGAAAAGATGTTGCGGTAGGCCTTGCTTCGTTGAAATTCGTCAATCAGCACAAAGCCGCGCGGGTTGCACAGATTGGGTACGGCGGCGACCGCATCCACGCCCTTGAAGGAGGGCAACATCATCGATAGCTGGAAGGGAACCTCATGTTCCTTAAATACGTTACCGAGGTCATCGAGCTGCGTCACGAATAGCTTGCCTGCTTCAACCTTGGTGGTTTTCGCGTTGGTGATCCACTTCATGTCGTGAGCACGCAGCTCCGACTCCAGCATGGATTTGGAGTCGCCCACGCCGCCCAGTCCCAGGTGCCCGATGTAAGGTTCGCTCGTCACGAAGGTAATAGGCACCTTGTGGCGCATCTTGCGTTTACGCAGGTCAGCATCGAGGATGAAAGCAAATTCGTAGGCTGGACCAAAGCAACTGGCAAACGGCATCGCACCGATCACGACCGGGCCGGGGTTTTGCAAGAAGGTTTCATAGTCCTTAAAAAACATCTCCGCATGGTTCACTGTACAGACGGAGTGCGTGTGACCGCCGTGTGGCCCGGAACCCGGCACTTCGTCAAAGAATAGCTTGGGGCCGGTGGTGATGATCAGATAGTCATAGTCCAGTATTTCACCCCCTTCGAGCGTCAGGCGGTTGGCCTGAGGGTCAATCGCTGTTACCGCTTTGGCGATGAACCCAATGCCCTTTTTCTCCAGCAAAGGGGCGATCGGCAGGGTGACGGCCTCACGGTCACGCCAGCCTACCGCAACCCAGGGATTGGAAGGGGTGAACTGAAAGTAGTCGACGGCGCTGACGACCGTGATGCGATGCTCTTTGGGGAGCGATGCCCGCATTTCGTAGGCGGCCGGCATGCCGCCGATGCCAGCGCCCATGATGATGATGTGTGCCATGAGGAGTACTCGCTTGTTGTGAAACTTTTAAATAACGCTTAAAGGCAAGGTCAAACCATGCCGGCCAGAGTGGCGCCTTCTGCCCACACCGGATGACCAGCTTGAGTCGATCGGGAACCCTCGGGAACTTTCGGACGATTGGCGGCAAATGCCGAGCCAGCAGCAAGCAGCGCACAAAGATGTGTCGAACAAGGGATTTTTATGGATGCTCTCATGGTTGTCTCCGATAGTTGTGATGAAGGGACGCGCGATTTTTTCTTATTGGAACGGTGATCGGTGGGAGAGGAAGGTCGGAACTGCTGCGGAGGGCTACCAAAAACCAAGCAAGCGGCCTTTGACGACTTTGGACTCGATACGTTTGAGCGGGCTGTTCCCCTTTTTGATGCAGTCGCCGCTTTTCACATCGAACTCCCATTGGTGCTTGGGGCAGGTCAAAATGCTGCCCTGCAGCGCTAGCTGGGGTAGGTCGGTGCCTTGGTGCGGGCATCGACTGTCGTAAACACGAAAAGCGTGTTTGTCGCGATAGACAAAAAGGCCACGACCTTCGAACTCGGTGCGTGTGACTTCGCCGTTTTGGACATCGGCGGTGGCCGTCACATCGTGCCACTGGGCGGGACTGGTCAACGTTTCTGGCTGGAACTCGGGGATATTCATGGCCAGAATGATGTCCACGGCCCAAATTATTTTGGCCAAACCCAGTGCCGGAAATGCCATCAGCAGCGCGTCCAGAACTTCTGTCGCAGTGCAACCTTCCCGTAGCGCGCGCCGCAGGTATTGGCGAAAGCCGCGATCAGTTTGCGCATGAACTTTGGTAATGACGGAGATCAGGTTTCTGGTCTTCGGGTCCAGGTGTTTGCCCGCATCCTTCAGGAACGAAAAGTAGTGGCCCAGTGCCTCGGGGCGGGCTTGAAGCAGGTAGTTCAGTGCGTCACTCATGGGGGAAACCTTCGATTATTGAAAGTGCAGAACCAGCACGGGATGTTCTGAAAGTCCCATCACCTTTTGCGCCACCCCACCGACCAGAGCACGGCCAATTCGGCGGTCGCTGCGGCTACCCATGACGATCAGGTCGGACTGACTTGTGGCCGCCGAGTCCAGAATTTCAGTGAATGGTTTGCCGGCTCGCACCTTACCCTGGGCCACCACGCCACCAAGCCGCGCCTGGTTCACCATGTCGGTGATGAAAGCATCCGCCTGCGGACGCACTCCTTCGGCGGAAATGACGCTCACCAGATGCAGCGGCAGCCCACACTGGGCGGCTACTGCGACCGCTGTAGCGACAACCTGACGCCCCCGCGCCGTAGGCTCCGCCGCCGCCAGCACGCGCTGGCTCCACATGCGTGCTTGCCGGGGCACGATCAAAACATGACACGGCGCATGCGCCACCACTTTAGTCACCATCTCGCCGACCAGCAGATGCGCCAGAAAGCCCCGCTTGCCGCGGCGGCGAATGATGATCAAGTCGCTAGCTTGCGTCCGCGCTTCCTCTACGATCTCACGGAAGGGTTCTTCACCCCGGCGCAGGTGCAGGTTGATCGCCACGCCCACGGCGTCCGCTTGCGCGCGCAACTGGGCGATCTTGACGGCTGCTTCCTGCTCCGCCCGCGCCGCAATCTGCGGTGCCAGCGCCTCGTATTCCGAATTACTCACCAGGGGCACTATCGTGGCTAGCGGCAGCTGGCAGCGCTGCGCCAGGTCCATGGCCACCGTTTCGGCTCCGGTATCAAACTCGGTATGCTCGGTTGCCAGCAACAGACGGGTAAACAGTTGACCCATGTTTAATGTCCTCCCGTCAAAATACCCGATGCGGCCAGTAACAGTACCGCCACGATCAAGGCACAAATTCCCGCGAAGATATAGTCCCGCTGTTTCACGTAGAGAAAAATCAGGCTCAACAACGGCGGCAGCGAACAGCCCGCCAGCAGGGCAATGCCAATCAGGTTGGACAAATCTCCTTCATAGGCCAAAGCCAGCCAACCCCAGCCCGTGGGTGTACCGGTGCGTTGCAGGTAGTCCGTCAGCGGCAGGCTCCAGACACTGGGCAGTTGCTCCAAAGGTACATGCGGCTTGAGTAACCCGAACAGATAGGCCGCGAAACTGAGGACGAGGGCGACTTCACCGACGCGCGTACCCCAATGCACAAAGAGGGCATAACGAGAAGCCTCGGCTTGCTGCTGTTGACGCGATATGGTTTTTATGGCGCTCATTAAGTATTCGTTTTCATAGCCACACGCCCAATCCCTTGAGCAAGGCGCGGAGTCCCGCAAATAGCAACAAGGTGATGACCATTTTTCGAATGTCCGATCCTTTGAGTACATGGAGCAATCGGGCGCCGATGCGGGCTCCCAGCATCATGCCCACCACTGACGGAACGGCGATCATCGGCAATACTGCGCCGCGATTCAGGTACACCCACGCGGCGGAGGAACTTGCCAGCGACAGCACCAACCCAGACGTGCCCGCCGCCACTTTCAAAGGTACCCCCATCAGCAAATTGAGCACCGGCATATTGGCCCAACCGGCGCCAATGCCAAACATGCCACCGATGACGCCAATAAGCAGAAACAGAAACAAGCCCATAGGCGTGTGATGGACCTGCCAGTCAATGCTGCGACCTGAAGCGCCGTCGATAAAGATGCCGTGAATACCCAGCGCCGAGGACAGTCGATCAGGCGTCGCCACATGCGGAAATTCGGACTTCCGGGACACCAGCATAAGCGCCACGATGCCCAATACGATCACGCCCAGTGCCGTCTCGACCGCTGAGGCGGGAAGCGCTAAACCCAGCAGTGCGCCCGCGATGGAGCTTATGGAGGCGAGCAGTGCCAGCGGTAGCGCCAAGCGCAGGTTGGCCAGGCCGCCGCGCAGCAGCATTGGCCCGGCCGCCAGCGCACTGGCCAAGGCCACCAGCAGCCCGGCACCGCGCACGAAGTCCAGATGAAACGGAAAAAATCCGCCGATGATCGGTACAAATAACGTACCGCCGCCAATGCCGGCCGGCACCGCCACAATGCCGATGAAGAAGCAGGTAACAAACAACGCCAGTGGCCAGAACCACCAAGGCAGGCTGCTGGCCGGTACCACGCTCTCAGCGGCGTGTGCCGGAACGGTCAGCATCAAAAATATCGCTGCCGACACCCAGGTCTGACGCACGGTCGCCATAGACGGTATGAGCAATTTGTACATGAAAACAGATCTCAGGAGATGGTTTGGTAGTACAAGTTTTGAGGATGCTTGGCTTGCGCGAAAAAGAACCAGCGCTCCGCCAGCAATCCCATATATTGCAATGCGAATGCTGCGCAGAGCATCGCCGGTGACGAAGCATTGACGCCAACGGCCAAACACAGCAGCGGCAGCGGAAAGACCAACAGCAAAAAAGCCCATTTGACCGAACGCAACAACAAGGCATCTCGCCCGTGGAAGAATTCCCGCGTGTTGAATGACCCGCCCATGAAGCCTTGTGCTTTTTGCGCGATACGCGGGTGCTTGACGCCGATGGCGCTTTGCAGTGTCGATTTGGGCTTGAGCGCGGCGTTTCGCACTAATGACGCAGTGCGTGTGACCCAGGCCAGTAAAGTCAACACGATTGCGGCAAACGCATAAGGCAGGATCAGACCTGGCACGTCTAAAACAGCTGCCAACATCGTGGCCAAAGTCAGACCTGAGGCGCACCCCAACAGCAGGTAGTTCACAAAAGTCAGCGGACTGGCCCACTCCTGCAAGAAGCGAACCGAGGCGTAGATCATGGCGGTGCAGACAAATAGCGCCAGGCAGATCAGGCTAACCAAGGCACCGATAAGCGCGGTGTAGTTCGTACCCAGAAATTGGGCCGCGCCATAAAGACACAGCCCTACCATGAACAAGGGCAGGACAATGACTTCCCGCGACAGCCAGGAGGTTCGCCACATGGTCGCTGAGCGCCAGGCGCGCTCTGGGCGACCTAAGTGAAAAATGGAAGCCAACAGCCCGAGCGCGGTCAGCATTAACGCGACCAGAGTTCCTGCGAACAAAAAACGCTGGCTGTCTGCTGGGGTGAGTCCTCCCATGCCGAAGATTTCAGTGCCGTAGAGCGCGAGAAACAGTCCTTGCGCGACACCGATGAGCGTGGTCAAAAAGATAACTGAAAAAGCGGGTTGCATAGTGTGTCGTGCTGAGTTTCAGGTGGCGAAATCTTCGTGTCCCGGATCCCGGTGCGCGTTTTCGGGCTGCTGACCGTCGATCTTCAGCGGGTTGTCTACCCGTTGAAGATCTTCAGGGTGAATGCGAATTTCGGTTTTGCGCCGGGGCAGGTAATGGTTGGCTGGGCGCGTGCCCCATTCGGGCATGAGCTGGTAGCCGCCGCGCTCGGCAATGGCGATGGAGACGACGGACTCCGGGTCATGCACATCGCCAAACAGCCGCGCATTCGTCGGGCAGGCCAGCACGCAGGCCGGCTTGCGCTCGCGTTCCGGTAGTTTCGTATCGGTAACGCGGTCCACACACAGCGTGCATTTGGTCATGACCTTGCGCTGCTCGTCAAACTCACGCGCGCCGTAGGGGCAGGCCCAGGCGCAGTACTTGCAGCCGATGCACTTGTCGTAATCCACCAGCACAATGCCGTCTTCGGCGCGCTTGTAGCTGGCACCGGTGGGACAGACTGGCACGCAAGGCGGGTCCTCACAGTGCAGGCAGGATTTGGGAAAGTGCACTGTTTGCGTGTTTGGAAATTCACCCACTTCAAAGGTCTGCACCCGGTTGAAGAAGGTGCCGTTGGGGTCGGCGCCGTAGGGGTTGAGGTCCACCAGTGAACCCGCCGAGCCGGACGTATTCCACTGCTTGCAACTGGTCACGCAGGCATGGCAACCGACGCATACGTTGAGGTCGATGACCAAGGCAAGCTGGGTCATTTACGCGCGCCTCGGCCAGCAAAATAGGCCTGCCAACGCGGCAGCACCTGAAGCATTCCGGGCGCGGCAGGCACCGCTTTGAACTGGGGCCAGGTTTGCTCCGGTTCGTCGTCTTGCGCCTTGTAAATGCGTACGCGCACGTCGTACCAAGCGGCCTGGCCGGTGATTGGGTCGGAGTTGGAAATCGCTGCCCCGGCGCTGGACGGTGGCAAAACCTCCGAGATCAGGTGGTTGAGCAAAAAGCCGCGCTGCGATTCGTTGGCGTCGGGCGTCAGGTTCCATGCACCAGCAGATTTGCCGATGGCGTTCCAGGTCCAGACGGTGCCGGGCTCCACCGCTTCGGAATAGCGGCACATGCAGCGCACCTTGCCCCATTGCGATTCCACCCACATCCAGCCGCCATCGGCAATGCCTTCGGCGCTGGCGGTCTTGGGGCTGACGAACAGGTAGTTGTGCGTATGAATTTGGCGCAGCCAGGCATTTTGAGAGTCCCACGAGTGGTACATCGCCATTGGGCGCTGGGTGATGGCATTGAGCGGATATTTGGCCGTGTCGGTCGCCTGTTCTTCAAGCGGAACGTAGTAGAACGGCAGCGGATCGAAGTAGGTCTCCACCCGTTTACGCAGGTGGTCAGGCGGCTGCTTGCCAGGGCGCTTGCCCTGCGCTGCGCGGCGGAAGCCCTGCAAGAACTCGGAGTAAATGTGAATGACTATCGGGTCTTTGTCGCGCCGGATGCCCACCTGTTGCGCCCACTCCATATAGCCACGGTTCCAGTTGCGCATGTACTGGTATTCCAGCGGCATCGCGTGATGGAATACGCAGTTGTTCTTTTCGTACATTTCCCACTGCTTGGGATTGGGCTCGCCGCGCATGGATTTTTCGCCACCCTTGCCGCGCCAGCCCGCCAAAAAGCCAATACCTGAACCGGGCGCCGTTTCGTAGTTGACGATGAAATCGGTGTAGCCCTTGAACTTGCGCGAGCCGTCCGTGTGCGTGAAGGCGGGTAGTTTGAGTCGTCCGGCGAGCTCGACCAGTACCTCCTGAAACGGTTTGCACTGGCCTTTGGGGGCCACCACCGGGATGCGTACCGAATCAGCCGGGCCATCGAACTCGGAGATGGGACGGTCCAGCATCGACATGCAGTCGTTGCGTTCCAGGTAGGTGGTGTCTGGCAGGACCAGATCGGCGAACGCGGTCATCTCCGACTGGAAAGCATCGCAGACGACCAAGAAGGGAATCTTGTACTCGCCAGTGCGTTCCCCCTCGGTGTGCTTGTCGTTGAGCATGTTGCGTACTTCAGAGGCGTTCATGGTGGAGTTCCACGCCATGTTCGCCATGAAAATCAGCAAGGTGTCGATGCGGTAGGGGTCACCGCGCCAGGCGTTGGTGATGACGTTGTGCATCAAGCCATGTGCCGACAAGGGATGTTCCCAGGAGAAGCCTTTGTCGATGCGCACCGGCTCCCCCTTGTCGTCAACAAAGAGATCGTCCGGGCTCTCAGGCCAGCCCAATGGCGCACCGTCCAGTGGGGTATCGGGTTTGACCGCCTGCGGGCCTTTTGGCGGACGCGCATTGGGCGGCACGGCACGTGGATAGGGCGCTTTGTGCCGGAAACCACCGGGGCGGTCGATGGTTCCCAATAACGACATCAGAATCGACAGCGAGCGAATAGTTTGAAAACCGTTGGAGTGTGCGGCCAAGCCACGCATGGCATGAAAAGCCACCGGGTTGCCAGTGACCGACTCATGGCGCTTGCCCCAGCAGTCGGTCCAGGCGATCGGCAACTCAATCTTCTGGTCACGCGCGGTGATCCCCATTTCATGGGCCAAGCGTCGGATCGTGGCCGCTGCAATGCCGGTAATGCCTTCCGCCCACTCCGCTGTGTAGGGCTTGACGCGTTCTTCGAGCAATTGAAAGGCGGGCACTGCAGGAGTCCCGTCAGGCAGTCGGAAATGCCCGAGCAAGGCCGGGTCGGCATGGTCAGCGTGGTCGGCCACCTCTTGGTCGGTGAGGCGATCCCACCAGTAAAAGTTGGCGGGACGAAGCGGGTTGACGACATCCCCCTCGGGGTTGCGCAGCATCATTCCGAAGTCGTCGCTATCGGCATCCTGATTCACCAATTGACCGGCATTGGTGTAGCGCGCCAAAAACTCCCGGTCATACAAGCCCTGCTTGATCAGTTCGTGAATCAGCGCCAACAGGAGTGCACCATCGGTTCCCGGCTTGATCGGCACCCATTCATCGGCAATGGCCGAGTAACCGGTGCGCACCGGATTGATGGATACAAACCGCCCGCCGTCGCGCTTGAATTTGGACAACGCCGCTTTCATCGGGTTGGAATGATGGTCCTCGGCCGTGCCTATCATCACAAACAGCTTGGCGCGTTCCAGATCAGGGCCGCCAAACTCCCAGAAGGAGCCACCGATGGTGTAGATCATTCCGGCCGCCATATTGACCGAGCAAAAGCCACCGTGCGCAGCGTAGTTGGGCGTGCCGAACTGGCGTGCAAACAGTCCCGTGAGTGCCTGCATCTGGTCGCGCCCCGTGAAGAGCGCGAATTGTTTAGGGTCCGTGGCGCGAATCTTTTTCAGACGCTGTTCCAGCATCGAGAAGGCTTCTTCCCATTCGATCTCTTCAAACTCGCCATCACCTCGTTCGCTGCCGGGTTTGCGGATCAGCGGCTTGGTCAGGCGCGCTGGGGAATACTGCTTCATGATGCCCGACGAACCCTTGGCACAAATCACGCCCTGGTTCAGCGGATGATCCGGATTGCCCTCGATATAGCGGACTTCGCCGTTGCGCAAGTGCACCCGGATACCACAGCGACAGGCGCACATGTAGCAGGTGGTGTTACGCGTCTCGGTGGTGGCCTCGGGCATCGGCGCGACGGTGGGATCGTGAAGCGGTGTGTCAGACATGCGGGGAACTCTTCTCGCTGGCGGGTCAACAATAAAGCCGTGCAAACTTTCCATGAACGCCGTTCAAGGAGGGGTGTACAGAGTGACCCTATTAAAGACAAGGGCACCCAGCCTCGTCTATAGCCGACACGGGTAATTCGGTGTAGCCCAAATGGGTAAGGGTTATAAATTCGAACTGAACTTCGGGTTTTTACGATTCATAAGCTGCGCGGAATGTATTAGCATGGTTCGCTCGCGACCTCACATGACCCCTACCCATACCCTGTTCGCCCCCGCAACCTCTCTGGACGGCGGTTCTGTCGTCTCCGGATTGACGCTGGAACTGGCTGCCAGCAGCGATCTGGAGCCGCTACTGGAACGCTTCCTGGTGTCCATTGTTGCGCTGGCAGGTGCGCAGGCCGGCGCCGTGCGAGTCCTGACCGACGACGGGCAATACATGCGGCTGGTGGCGCAGCAAGGCTTGCCGCTGCACGTGTTGAGCGCCGAACAGCTGGTGGCGCGCGAATGCGGCATTTGCGGTATTGCCGCCGCGACCGACGTGCTGGTCTGGGTGGACGATGTGCGATCCTGTACCCGACAAAGTACCGAAACCTACTTCGGCCTGCAGTGCAAGAGCATACTGGCCATATCGCTGCTTCATAAGAATCAAATACTGGGTATCTATAACCTGTTTTTTGAGACAAAAGCGCACCTCGATGCGCAGACGGAGATGATCTTGCGCCTGATTGGCCAGCTATTGGGAATGGCACTGCACAATGTTCGGATTGAGCGCGAGCGGCTACGCGTGACCGTGATGAAAGAGCGTCAGGAAATGGTTAACGAAGTTCATGACGCCATTGCACAAACGCTGGCCTACGTCAGGATGCGCCTGCCCCTGTTAAGCGACGCCATGCTGGCTCACGACGACCAGCGCTCGCTCAAGTATTTCTCGGATGTTAAAAAATCTATCGGTGAGGTGCACGACAACTTGCGTGAGGTCATGACCTACTTTCGCACTCGCATGGACCCGCTGGGTCTGCTGCATGCGCTCCAGGGCATCGCAGACGGTTTTTTTGGCCGCACCGGCATCACACTGGAAATCAGGAATTCCGCAGCAAAGCTGAACCTGACCGACGAACAGGAGGTTCAGGTGTTCCACATTGTTCAGGAAGCATTGGCTAATATCGCGAAGCATTCCATGGCCGGACATGCCGTCGTGGCGATTGACAAAACAGCCCAGCAATTGGAGTTCCTGATTGAAGACGATGGCTTGGGAATGTCCGTACCGTCCGTGGCGACGATTGTGACCATGGCGAAAGGGATGGCGCCCGCCACCCATTTCGGGCTGGAAATCATGCAGAGCCGTGCGCTCCGCCTGGGTGGCTTTCTTGAGGTGAGTACGAATGACGGTGGTGGCACGCGGGTTCGCTTGGTGCTACCAACAAGTTCTTCCATGGCGGAGTGCACTACATGACGTCCAGGACGCGAGTGCTGCTGGTGGACGACCACGCGCTGTGCCGAAGCGGCCTGACCGAGCTCATGGAGCACCGGGGTGACATGACGGTGGTGGGCGCCACGGGCGACCCGGCACAGGTGGTCTCGATGCTGCGTGAACAACAGCCCGACCTGATGGTGCTGGATTTGCGCCTGGCCACGACCGATGGCTTGAGCTTGCTTCGCATGGTTCGCGCCGAAGGTATCGATACGCCGGTCGTCATCCTGACGATGAGCGATAGCGAAGACGACATGTCTGCGGCGCTACGCGCTGGCGTACTGGGCTACCTGCTCAAGGACATGGAACCCGAGGCGGTGATCGAGGCGATCAGCCGGGCGGCACGCGGCGAGATGGTCGTGGCTTCGGCCATGACGCTGAAACTAGCGCAAATACTGCAATCCGGCCCCAAGGGATCGGTCAAGGGCGACCTGGTGGCGTTGCTCACTGAGCGCGAGCGGGAGGTGCTGGATCACGTGGCGCGCTGCCAGAGCAACAAAGTCATCGCCAAGGCGCTGGATATCAGCCACAACACCGTCAAACTGCACGTACGCCACATCATGGATAAACTCAATTTGCGCTCGCGCGTCGAAGCGGCTGTGTTTGCGTTTGAGTACCGCAGTTCTCCGGACGGAATCAAGGCGGCAGGTGCCGCCGCTCAAAAAGCCGACAGCTGAAATAGCGCCCTCGACGGGACCGGTCAACGGACCGTGTGCAGCAACAATGGTTTGAACCAGGCCAGCGAATGATGCAGCTTGACCACCTCGCCGATGATCGTCAGGCAGGGTGATTTCAGGCCCGCTTGTGCCACGCGCTCAGGCATGTCGGCCAGTGTACCGGTGACGACTTTCTGAGTCGCAATGCTGCCGTCCTGCACGACGGCGATGGGACGGGTGGGGGCCGCACCATGCGCCATCATCTGGCGGCAAATTTCGGGCAGTCCGCCCAGTCCCATATAGATGACGACGGTCTGGTGTGGCCTGACCAGGTTCGGCCAGTCCAGACCGGCTGTGCCGTCCTTGAGGTGGCCGGTCACAAACAGGCAGCTTTGCGCATAGTCGCGGTGCGTCAGCGGGATGCCGGCGTAGCTGGCGACGCCAGAGGCCGCCGTCACACCGGGCACCACTTCAAAGGCAACGCCATGCGCCGCCAGTGCTTGCAGTTCCTCGCCGCCGCGCCCGAAAATAAACGGGTCGCCGCCCTTGAGGCGAACCACCTGCTTGCCCTCGGTGGCCAGCTTGATCAGCAGCGCGTTGATTTGTTCTTGCCGCATGGTGTGCTCGTTGCGGCGCTTGCCTGCATAGATGCGCTCGGCGGCGGGCGAGACAAATTCCAGTACGGCGCTGGAAACCAGGTGGTCATAGACGATCACTTCCGCCTGCTGCAGCAAGCGCACGGCGCGCAGCGTCAATAACTCCGGATCACCTGGGCCAGCGCCCACCAGATAGACGCGCCCGGCAGCGGGAAAGGGGGGCATCATCTCGGCTTTCAATGTGTGCGCCCGGTATTGCCGCAGCCACCCTTGCTACAGCCTCCGCTGGCGCAGCCGCCACTAGCTGGCACCTGTTCGCTCGCGCATGGGGATTGGCTGCCATCCATAAAAATGAAGTTGAATTCACCCGGTTGCAACTCGACATAGTCCAATACAGTGTCCATCAGCAATTGCTGGGATTCGTCGGCGATGATGACTGCGACACCGTCCAGGTCAAGCTTCATGTCTTCTTCTTTCGGGTCGTCAAAGCCCATGCCGTATTGCATCGAGCCGTCGGCATCGACCCTGGCGGCGATGCGCAGAGCCATCGTCTGGGCTCCGCTGGCGTTTGCTGCCTGCTGAATTTGCCGTGCAGCGGCGCTGGTTAATGTAAACAGACCGTCCTCCTGTAGTGAATTAATGTTCACCCTTGGTCTTCAAAAGTCCAGCCAAACGGTTGCCTTGCTTTTGCGGCCCACCGATCGGAAAAAGCGTGTGAAGATAGTGATTGTTTCCATGCTCTGGCCCCCATGTTTTGGCGAAGTGCCAAATCATGGCGCGCACCTGCGCCTGCACCCGATGTTCTTCGAAATAGGCCCGCAAAAAGGCAATGACCTGCCAATGGGCTTCTGTCAGCTCCAGGCTTTCCGCCTCGGCTTGTGCCCGTGCAAAGTCTTCGGACCAATCGTCCAGGTTTTTTAAATAGCCCTCAACGTCGGTGACGACGGGTGCGCCATTGACCTGCACGGTTCGCATCACGGTGGCGCCTTTTTGTTTCGCCGCGATTTTCCGCGCACGAACAAAGGTCACGAACTGTTCTGTCCAGGCTGAGCCTGCCCCGCTGCGCAGATGGGCGTAGGAGGCGAGTACGTTGCGATAGACGATGCCATCGCGCTGTCCATCGACACCATGCCCGCGCAGCACGCGATAGGCGAATTTCAGCTCGGGTGCCAGGTTTTCCAGGCTGGAATAGTGAAACTCGTGCCCGCGCAGGGTTTGCGGCGCTGCATCCGTACGGCGTGGCCAGGGCGCCTCGGCGGTGGTTTGCAGCTCCACATAGCCGCGACCCACCGGGCGCTCATGCATCACGGCATCAACCGGCAACGCACCGACCATGTCGCAAACACGGTCCTTCCAGCGAAGCGTGCGCGCCAAGTACATCAGGCCGCCGCATTCGGCATAGACCGGCAGGTCGGCTTCGATGGCGTTTTGAACGCTGCTGCGCATCGAGGTGTTGGCTTGCAGCTCAGGCATGAACATTTCCGGAAAGCCGCCGCCGATGATCAAACCATCTACCGCAGGCAGGGCGGCATCGCGCAATGTGTCGATCAGGACAATTTCGGTCCCCGCCTGCTCCAGGGCCAGCAGGTCGTCCGGGTAGTAAAAGCCGAAGGCCTTGTCGCGCACCAGCCCGATGCGAACGCGTGGCTGCGTTGGTAGGCGTGACACTATCGCAGAGATTTCTTGAGGGGGTGGCGAAGGCAATGCTGTGGCGTCGGCAGCCAGGCGCAACACGCGAGGCACATCAACCTGGGCTGCAATCAGTTCGCCCATGGCGCGCACACGTTGCGCGGCGTCGTCCAGCTCGTGGTTGGGCATGAGGCCTAAATGGCGTTCCGCCACGGCCAGACGCGGGTCGTGGGCGATGGCACCGAGTACCGGCACATCGGTGTAATGCTCAATCACCGCGCGTAGCTTCGATTCGTGTCGAGCACCGCCCAATTGGTTCAGAATGACGCCGACAATGTGGATGCGCGAATCAAACGCCTGGTAGCCCAGAATCAGCGGCGCGATGCCGCGCGTCATGCCGCGCGCATCCAGCACCAGTACAACAGGCAAATCCAGCAACTGGGCCAGCGCGGCGTTGCTGTTGCTGCCATCCAGTGCCAGTCCGTCGTACAAACCTTTATTACCCTCCACGATACTAATGTCCGCCTGGCCTGCGTAGCGCGTGAAGCAGCGGGTCATCTGCTCAGGCGTCATCAGGTACGGGTCGAGGTTGAAGCAGTCGCGCCCGCTGGCCTGGCTTAACCACATTGGGTCGATGTAGTCAGGTCCCTTCTTGAAGGTCTGCACGGCCAGACCTCGTAAGGACAAGGCTGCGCACAGGCCCACGCTGATCGTGGTTTTGCCCGAAGACTTGTGTGCAGCAGAAAGCAGAAGGCGGGACATGCGGGAGCCGGTTCAGGCGCTGGTCACGGCGTGCCTGGTAGCGCCGGACTGCAGCGCAGCGTCGCCCAGCCGCTCGGGTAGAAAACCCATCACTTTGAGCGCCAGCATGACGATCACGCCCGCGATGGCGACGCCGCCAAAGCCCAGCAGCCATTCCGGCAAGCTGGGCGAGTAGTTGTTCACCACGCCATCATAAAAACTGCTGCTCACTTGCCGACCTGGGAACAGCACCAGCGGGAAGGCTTGTCCGCCGATGATCGTGACATACAACTGCGCAAATCCACCCCCTACGACCAACGCAGCACAAGCCGCGATGCGCAAACGCATCTGCCCAATGCGCGGGTGCAGCAGCAACACCAGCGGCAATACACCGCCCAGCAGTACTGGGCCAAGCCAGAACAGGAAGGTGTAAATGCCGCCATCGAGCAGGATGAAACGGTCAAAATCATGGTGCTTGGTGAAATACAGATTGGTCAGGTAATAGACCAGCACAAAATAAAGCCCGGCCGCAATAAATATCACCTGCAGCCGCGCAAACCGCGCCATCAGTGCATCGCCCAGGGGGCGACCACTGCCCCGGCAAGCCAGCATCATCACCAGCAGAAAAACAGCCAGGCCATAACTCAACGACAGTGCGATGAACAGGGGCGCTAGCAGCGCCGAGTCATACGCCTGCCGAGCCACCAGAAAACCAAAAATCGAGCCGGTACCGGTGGTCAGCGCCATGCGCCAGACAAAGGCGAGAAGCCCCGCAAGAGAGGTGAAGCGGTTCATTCGACGTTCCATCATGGTCCACAGGTAAACGATGACAAAACCCATAAAGCCTGAGTACAAAAAAATGTTCAGGGCAAAGATGGACTTGAAGTTGTAGTAAGTCATGGCCACGATCAGCCGGTCCGGTCGCCCCAGATCAAGCATCAACACGGTCAAGCCGCCCAGCAGTAGCGCGAGCGCGAGTAGTCCGGACAAGGGCGCCAGGGGCTTGAATTCGGTTTTCCCAAATACCGAGGCCATCGAAGCGACGTTCAACGCACCCGATGCGGCCACCACCAGAAACACCGCGAACACATGCGGCAGACCCCAGACTGTCTGGTTGTTCATGCCAGTGACGATGTGGCCATGGTGTTCCATGAACCAGGCGGCGCCCAGGCCGAGTAGCGTCACCAGCGACAGGACGGTCAGCAGCAGGTAGTAGCCGGGGCTGGTGCCGTGCAATTCACGCAGTGTGATTTTCATGAATAAGACCCTTTGCCTTCAAATTCCGCTGTAACGCACACCGGTATTCAGATTCAGGTTTTCGCGGATCTGGCGCGTCGGGTAACTGGCAACCCGCTTTGAAATGTCACTCTCCGGATTGTTGAGGTCTCCGAAAAGAATCGCGCCGTGACCTGCGGCTGAGCAGGCGCTGACGCAGGCCGGTTGCTCACCGCGATCGACCTTGTGCACACACAGGGTGCAGGCTTCGACGGTCCCCATGCCACGCGGTACATCCGGCTTCTGGTTGTTTTGGGGCGCGTGTACGAAGGAGCGGGCCTTGTAGGGGCAGGCCATCATGCAGTAGCGGCACCCTATGCAAGTATGTTTGTCAACCAGCACAATGCCGTCGGCACGCTTGAAGGAGGCGCCCGTGGGGCATACATCGACGCAAGGGGGCTCGGCGCAATGCTGGCACATCATCGGCAGGGATTGGATTTTGCCGGTGCGTACTTCCTTGATTTCGATCTTGCGAATCCATTGCGAATCGGTCGTGCCGGTGCCTCCCGAGAGACCGTTCTCGGTGCTGCAAGCGGTGACGCAGTCGTTGCAACCACTGGCGCATTTGCCGCTGTCAATCAGCATGCCCCAGCGGACCTTGCTACTGGCACCGGCGCTGATGGCGCTAGCGCTGGCTTTGGGGGCGGCCTGCGCAATCTCGATCAGCCGAACGCCTGGAGCGATCAAGACGCCGGCCAGACCGGCAGCGGCTACGCCGAGAAAACCACGTCGGCTGCTTTCGGTCTTCGTCTCCGTCAGTTCGCTGGATGGAAGCGTCAGGTCTGGTTTCATGGCTTGACCTGTTGCTGCACCACCAGCTGTCGCAATTGCAGACTCAAAGGATTGCCGCCTGGCATTCCATGGGACACCAGCGAAGGGAAGGAGTTTGCGGGTGGTTTGTTGGCATGGCACTCAAAACAGTCAATTTTTACCGCGGCGTAAGCATGACAACTTTGGCAAAAATTACTGCTTGCCAGATTTACACTGCCACTGGTTTGACTGGCATGGCAGGCAATGCAGGCTTTCAGACTGTACTTTTCCGTGCGAATCCCGCCGCGAAGCGTGTCGTCGCGCTGATGTTTGAGAAGAGTCATGTGGTTGCGTCGCATGAAAGCCGGGTCTCCCACGCACTGGCCGCCACGGGCGGGTTCGATCACGGGTTGCGGCACACGCCCTGAAGCGGCATGCGGTGCCGATGCCTCCGCCCACGCTGCGGGACCGGCTACCAGCAACAAAGCCACACCGTAGCAACGACAGGCCATGGTGAGTCGAGTTATGCCAAATCCGTGCATGGCGCTAGTCCCCCAGCCCCATCTGGATGTAGCCGGTGGGGCACACGTCGGCGCAGATATGGCAACCAATGCACTTGCTGTAGTCGGTGTCCACGTAGCGCCCGATGGTGGCCTTGGATTTGGGGACCTTGAACACCGCCACCTGCGGGCAATAGACCACGCAGTTGTCACACTCGAAGCACTGGCCGCAGCTCATGCAGCGCTTGGCCTCGGCCATCGCCTGAGCCTCCAGCAGCGGTTGCAGGCGCTCCTCAAAGTTGTTCAATGCCTGCTCGGCAGTCAGCAAGACGATGCCACGCCGGTTGCGCGCCACAAACGGAAAGTGCCCCAGGAACAACTCCTTGTGAGAAATCACATAGCGGTCCGAGCGGTTGTCAAAATTGTGGATGGCCGCAGTGTTCTTGTCCGTGCCGCGAATGGGTTCATGCACTTCGCTGAAGGTGTAGCCCTTTTCCAGCATCTTGCGTTTCAGATCGAAGGCATGGACGTCGATCTTGGGGCGTTTTTCCAGCGCTTCGCTGTGCAAAAAGCGATCGATGCCGTCCGCCGCAATGGCACCGTGGCCGATGGCGGTGGTCAAAAGATGCGGGCGCACCACGTCGCCGCCCACGAAGAAGCCGGGCTGCCCCTGCACTTGGTAGTTCTTGTCGCTGTTGATGGCACCTTTGCCGTTGTTGAACTCCTCCAGTCCAGTGAAATCCACCGACTGACCAATGGCGGAGACGATCAGGTCAGCGGGAATGTCTTCTTCCGTGCCTTCGATGTTCTTGATCTCCAGGCGACCGCCCACGATCCTGGCCTCGCAGCGCATGACGCGCAAGGCGATGGCGCGACCATCCGGTCCGCAAACTACCGCCACCGGGGCCATGCCGCCACGAATGGCAATGCCTTCGGACAGGGCATGTTCCACCTCGTGCCGGGTAGCCTGCATCTTGTCGATGGCAAAAATAGTGGTCAAGGTCACTTCAGCACCTTGACGCGCCGAGGCCTCCGCCACGTCGTGCGCTACCTGGCCCGCTATCGCGTGCTCCGGACGATCTGATTCATGAACCTTGTCGATGTGACCCAGGCGACGTGCCACCGTGGCGACGTCGATGGAGGTGTCACCGCCGCCGACCACCACCACGCGCTTGCCGACATGGCGCAAACGACCGTCGTTGAAGGCTTCGAGGAATGAAGTGGCTGTGACGCAGTTGGGTGCGTCAGCGCCTTCAACGGGCAGAGCCCGCCCGGCTTGCGCGCCCAGCCCCAGAAAGACGGCGTCGAATTCTGCGCGAATCTGCGGCATGCTGATGTCGGTGCCAATGCGGCAGTTCAGGCGGGTTTTGACGCCCAAATCGAGGATGCGCTGAATCTCGGCGTCCAGCACGTCACGCGGCGTACGAAAACCCGGAATGCCATAGCGCATCATGCCGCCGAGCTCTGCGCGCTCGTCAAACAATGTGACTTCGTGGCCCTTGAGCGCCAGTTGGTAGGCTGTTGACAAACCTGCTGGGCCGCCCCCGATCACCGCAATGCTTTTACCGGTCAAGCTGGTCGGCTTGGGGTAGGCCAGCTTGTTAGCAATCGCGTAGTCACCCAGGAAATGCTCCACCGAATTGATGCCGACAAAGTCTTCCACCTGGTTGCGGTTGCAGCCCGATTCGCAGGGCGCCGGGCAAACGCGGCCCATCACAGAGGGGAAGGGGTTGGCTTCGGTCAGTCGGCGAAAGGCGTATTCCTGCCACACCATTCCCGCCGGCGGCTTCTCGATGCCGCGCACGATATTGAGATAACCGCGAATGTCTTCGCCCGCCGGACAACTACCCTGGCAGGGGGGGGTGCTTTGAATGTAGGTCGGGCACTTGTGCGAGTGGCCTGCATCAAAGATTTCTTTTTGCCATGAGCTCACCTTGTCGTCGCCATCCTTGTAGCGACGGAACGTAAGCGGTTTGACGGAAGCGGATGCTGTGGATGCAGTCATGGGGGTCTCCTGATATTTTTTAATTGCAGCCAGCCAGCGAGCGGGCGGGCTATTTGTCGCCCAGGCGGATCGCCTTGCTGACCAACTGGTGTACGCCGCCGACCATGCTCATGTTGAAGCCGTAGTAGGGCAATACCTTGGTGAATTGCGCTTTGCAAATGGCGCAGATGGTGGCCATAAAATTGACGCCGTTTTCGTCCACCACGTTCTTCAAGGCTTCCATGCGGGGCAAGGCACCCTTGACGCGTAACTCCATCAAATCGTCCGTTAGCACCCCCCCGCCACCGCCGCAGCAGAAGGTGTTTTCATAAATGGTTTGCGGCGCCATGTCATAAAAATGGTTGGCCACCGACGTGATGATCCGGCGTGGAATGACGAACTGCCCACCCGGCATATTGCCCATGCGCGAAGCCCGTGCGACATTGCAGGAATCATGGAAAGTGATGATGCGTTCGTCGTTGGCATCCTTGTCGAAGCGCAGCGCGCCGCGCTGAATCAGGTCGTCGGTGAACTCGCAGATGTGCTGCGGTACCGGGTAGCGTTGATCGAGATAATCAAACGGGCCGATCAAGGTGTTCCAGAAACTGTAGGCGACACGCCAGGCGTGGCCGCATTCGCCGACCACGATGCGCTTGACGCCCAATTCCAGCGCGGCCTCACGCACGCGCAGTGAGATAGTGCGCATCTGCTCGTAGTTGCCGATGAACATACCGAAATTGCCGGCCTCCGAGGCGTGTGAACTCAGCGTCCAGCTGATCCCCGCTGCGTGGAACACCTTGGCATAGCCGATCAGGCTCTCCACATGGGGTTCGGAAAAGAAGTCGGCGGAGGGGGTGATCAGCAGGACTTCAGCACCCTTGACGTTGAGCGGGAACTTGATGTCCAGTCCAGTCTCAGCCTTGGTGTCTTCTTCCAGGCCTTCGAGCGTGTTTTCCAGTGCTGGCCCGGGGATGCCGAGGTTGTTGCCGATGCGGTGCACCTTGCCAATAATTTCGTTGGCGTACTTTTGCCCCATGCCGATTGAGGCCATGATTTCGCGGGCCGCCATGGTGACCTCGGCGGTGTCGATGCCGTAGGGACAAAACACGGAGCAGCGACGGCATTCCGAACACTGATGGTAATAGGTGTACCACTCGTCGAGTACTTCGCGGGTGAGGTCTACCGCGCCCACCAGCTTGGGAAAATACTTGCCGGCAAAAGTGAAGTAGCGGCGATAGATTTTCCGCATCAGGTCCTGCCGCGCCACCGGCATGTTTTTGGGGTCTCCCGTGCCCAGAAAATAGTGGCATTTATCAGAGCAAGCCCCGCAATGCACGCAGGCGTCCATATAGACCTGCAGCGAGCGGTACTTGCCAAGCAACTCGCCCATCTTGGCAATCGCCTTGGACTGCCAGTCTTCTACAAGTTCTTCCGGAAATCCGAGCGCCTTTTGAATCGGCGCAGACGCGATAAAAGGCTTGAGGTGCGACATAGCCCCCACCTGCACCAGCGGGATGACCGGATAGCTTTTGAGCTTGGGGGTGTCGAATGCAGCGGTGGCCATGGTGGGGGTGTGATTAAGGTTGCTGGTCCAGCGCGGAGGCCCAGGCCGAGAGGTGCCGCACCTCGCGGGCGTTGTCGGCCTGGTTCCGGGTGGGGCTGAAAAACAGGCCCGGTGCATGCAGCAACTTGCTGATGGGGAAGATGATCATGAGCAGTGCCACCAGCGCCAGATGCACCAGTAAAACCGGGTCGGAGGGTAGGGGCTGCCAGTCAAGCCGCATTAACCCGAGCGCAAAGGCTTTCAAGGCCACGATGTCGGTATGTGCCCAAAAGCGCATCGCCAGACCGCTCAGGCCGATGGCTAACAAAAGCGCCAGCATGAGATGGTCGGACGGGGTGGAGATGTAGCGCACGCGGTCTACCAGCCAACGCCGCGCCCAAAGGCCGCTCAGGGCTGCCACCATGGCAAAACCCGCGTAGGTGCCAAAGGGCTGAATCAAAACAACCGGCAGCCACACGGGTTCCTGAAAATAGCGCAGGTGGCGCAACACCACCAGCAGCAGCGCCACATGAAAGGTCCAGCCGAAGATCCAGGTCCACTTACTGGACTTGAACAGGCTCTCGAAAAATACAACTTCCCGCGCCATACGCCAGCCCACACCGGCGGCTGTCATTGGTGCCGGCGTGGTGGGTATCTTCAGCGGTGCCGGGGTTTTGGCGTAACTGCGAATTTTCAGCGCCACGCCGATGACGAACACCCCGCTGGCACCGTAAAACAATACCGCATAGAAGATTGTCAGGAGTGACATGAGCAGGAGCGGCGGTTGAACGTCGTTTCAGGAGGGGCGGGCGGCGACCGATTGGCTTAGATACAGCCGGTGGGTTTGGGCAGACCCGCAATCTTGCAGGCTTGCTTGGCCGGGCCGTAGGGAAACAAGTCATAGAGGTATTTGCTGTTGCCTTTTTCCTCCCCGAACTGCTTGCCAATGGCCTTGGTCAGCACACGCACGGCGGGCGCGATCTGGTACTCGTTGTAGTACTCGCGCAGGAAGTTGATGACTTCCCAGTGGTTGGCGGTGAGCGGTACCTTTTCTTCTTCCGCCAGATGCTCGGCCGCCTCGGTGGTCCATTCAGACAGGTTCAGAAGGTAACCCTCTTCGTCGGTGTCGTAGTTCGTGCCGTTGATTTCAAAACTCATGGTGTTCTCCAGATAAAAAATTGGTTGCAGACTGCGTCCGCCTCACAGCCAGGAATGCGAGGTGCTGTGTTCCAGCGCCAATTCCACAAAGCCGCGGTAATCGACCAGCGTGACGCCGTCGATCAGCTTGCCGGTTACGCCACGCGCATCCATGTCGGGTTGCAGGGCGTAGACCTTGAGGGTGGTGCAGGCCTGGCGCACGCGGGACTCCGCTGCGCTTCCCTCGGTGGCGGCGTAAATCCCGTCTTCGATGAGCAGTAGCGCGTTGCCGGGTTGCGCCATCCGCAAACAGCTGTCCAGGGTGGTGGTTTGGAAAGGGGATTTATTAATGATGTGCAACATGGAATTTCCTCGTCTTCAAAAGCTCAGGATCACGTCTTGTTGCTGCATGAGCTGACCCATTTGCTGGACAGTGAGCACTTCTACCGGCACCAATAGGTCTTTTTCAGTCAGGCCGCGCTGATCCAGTGAGGCCTGATCGACATAGAGTTTTTCCACGTCATAGCCGTCCAGCGCACGGTAGCTGGGCGAGAAGTTCTTGACGCCGATGCCCTGGGTTTGCTGGCCCTTGAGCAATTCATAGACGCCATCGTCGATAAAAACCAGGCTCACGTCCTGGTCGAAGGTGGCGGTGATCAACACCACCTCCAGGCTTTCCAGCGCATAGATGGTGCCGTACGGCGCCTTACGGTTCACAAACATGAATTTCTTCACTTTGGGTTTGCGAGGCTGACCAGATTCCTGTTCGCTCATTTTGAGTATCTTTCGGTAGTCGATTAGTCGCCGAACGTGACCAGGCGATCCGCCTTGATGCCGCTGTCCACCAACTGGCCCAGGCCAGAGATCCGAAAACCCGGCGCCAGAACCTCTTCCGTGATGCCACGGCGCAATGCCGCCGCGACGCACACCACCAGGTCGACCTTGTGCGCGGCAGCCAGTGCCGACCAGCGGTTCACCACGTGGCGGTCATCCTGCGGCGGCTCGGTGAGTCGGGTCGCGTTATTGACGCCATCGTGGTAGAAAAACACGCGCTGGATCTCGTGCCCTTTGTCCAATGCCGCGATGACAAACTGGTAGGCACTGTCGGATGCCTGGTGCGTGTACGGACCTTCACTGACAAGTAAACCGAATTTCATGGTGGCATCAATTCCGGTGTTGGTTAAAAACGGATATGGGTCGAGGCGTTCAGGCTGGCGCGCGAGCCACGCCAGTCGTCTATCAGGTATTTGGTAAACGGCAGGTCGCATTTTTCGAAAAATTGCGGCCAGCCAATGCGTTCGATCCAGTCCGACACCCGCTCCCAGGAACGGGCGTCTTCTTTGTAGGTGTACAAAATCTTCTTGACCATGGCCGACACCTCTGGCCAGCGCGGTGGGTTGTTGGGTATTCCCGAGGCCACCATCTTCATGAAGGTGGGTTTGCCGCGCGCATTGGAATTCTTGCCGCCGACCCAGATCGCCAGCTTGCTGTGCTCGGGGTCGTTGATCTGCATCGGAGGGCAGGGGGGGTAGCAGGCGCCGCAGCACATGCACTTCGCCTCATCAATTTCCAGTGACGGTTTGCCGTTCACCATCGCGGGCCGGATGGCAGCCACCGGGCAACGCGCCACCACGGTGGGCCGCTCGCACATATTGGCCACCAGGTCGTGATTGATCTTGGGCGGCTTGGTGTGCTGGATGATGATGGCAATGTCGGCCTGGCCGCCGCAATTGATCTCGCAGCAGGAGGTGGACAGATGCACCCGATTGGGCATTTCTTCCTGAATGAATTCGGCGTGCAGGTCGTCCATCAGGGCCTTGACCGCCCCCGAGGCGTCAGTGCCGGGAATGTCGCAGTGCAACCAACCCTGGGTGTGCGCGATGGCAGATACCGAGTTGCCGGTGCCGCCTACCGGAAAGCCGCTGTGGGTGAGAGCTTCGACCAGCGGGGCCACGCGCAGTGGGTCGGACACCATGTACTCGATGTTGCTGCGGATCGTGAAGCGCACGTGCCCGTCGGCAAAGGTGTCGGCGATGTCGCACAGCTTGCGCACGCTGTACAGGTCCAACTGGCGCTGCGTGCCGGCGCGTACCGTCCAGATTTCGTCGCCGGTATATGAGACATGGTGCAGCACGCCGGGTCGGGGCCGGTCGTGGTATTTCCAGTTGCCGTAATTCTTGAGCATCAGCGGATGCAGGTACTGCTTGTTGTCCGGGACGCCGCTTTCGATGGGGGTGCGCATGGTTGCCATGTGGGTCTTCCTGTGTTTGTCAGAGACTGTGAGTCGATCTCAGGCCGCTACTTTGCGGGCATTGATTTTTGCCACTTCATCGTCCCAGCCGTCCGTGCGGACATAGGGGTTGGTGCGCGGTGTGGAAACCATGTTGGGATCAATCTCCAGCCCGATGCCTTCCAGGAAGTTGACCAGTCCGATGCGCTCGATCATCTCGCCGGTGCGCTCATGTTCCAGCGCGTTTTCAGCAAAAAAGTCGATCGATTTCTGGCCCAGCTTGACCAGTGCCTGGTAATCCTCATCGGTTTTCATCGGCATGAAGGGTGTCACCACCGTGCCCATCAAGTCGCCGATCTTGAGCGTGCGCTTGCCGCCCATCAAGATCGTCACGCCCTTGTCGATGCCGGTGGCCAGCGCGCCGGTCATGACGTTGATGCAGTGCATGCAACGCACGCAATTGGCGTTGTCGATTTCCAGCGACTGCGTGTCGTTCAGGGCGACGCTGGAAATCTTGGGACAGTTGGAGACCTCCTTGGTCTCCTTGAGCAGGATGGCCTTGGTCGGGCAGCGGCTGACCACATCGTTCACCAGTTCAGTCAAGCCATGCTTGACGAACCACTTGCGTGCCAGGACTTCATCGGTGCGCATGTTGTCACGCCAGGTGCCAATTACGGCCATGTCCGCGCGCTGGATCGAATTCATGCAATCGTTCGGACAACCCGAAAACTTGAACTTGAACTTGTACGGCAGCGCCGGGCGATGCATGTCGTCCAGAAAGGTATTGACGACCTGACGATGCGCCCGTGCTTCATCAAAGCACGACTGTTCGCAGCGCGCGGCACCGACGCAGGACATGGAGGTACGCACCGCCGGGCCGGCGCCACCCAGATCAAATCCGAGTTCATTCAGCTCATCGAAAGCGCCCTGCACGTTGGCCGTGCTGGCACCCTGAAACATGATGTCGCCGGACTGGCCGTGAAAAGCAATCAGGCCGGAGCCGTGTCGCTCCCAGATGTCACACATCTTGCGCAGTACATCGGTGTTGTAGTGCATGCCCGCCGGTGGTTGAATGCGCAGCGTGTGGAACTCCTTGGAGGCAGGGAACATCTCGGCGACTTCGGAAAAACGCGGAATGACGCCGCCGCCGTAGCCAAATACGCCCACTGTGCCGCCCTTCCAGTAGCCCTTGCGGGTTTTGTAGGAGTGTTCGAGTTGACCCAACAGGTCGGTCATGTAGTCGCTGTCTTTTGCCAGACGTTTCAGACCGGTGACGAAGCTCGGCCATGGGCCGGCCTCCAGTTGGTCGAGCATGGGAGTGTCGTGCGGTTTTTTGCTCATGGTGTGTCTCCTGTCAGGGGCGAATGGGGGCGCCGATTGGTCAAGGGGCTGGTTGACGGGTTGCCTCTTCGGGGCTCACTTCTCGGCCAGCGCTGAGACAAATAGTACGTTTCGCAATGCTGCGCGCGCTATCACCCTCGTTGAGTAGTGAGTGCTACCCATTGGGGCTATAGGCCCCCACCCATGCCGGTAATAGACGGCAACGCAGTCATTGCGCCAAATAGAACCATGACGACCATCACACCGCTTGAAAAGTTGACCGTTCCGCTGGGTGGGCAGGTTATCGAATTGCAGCAGCTGGACTATGCAGCCGGCGGCATGAGCCTGCTGCGCACGCGCATTCGCGAAAAGAGCCGTTTTACGGTGTTTGAGATCGACCCTCAAACGGCCCGCTTTTGGGGGGAAGCCTTGCTGCGGTGGGCGCAGACGCAGCCCCAGGCCGGCGCTGCAGGCGACCCGGTATGACGGATTGGAATAGCGCCAGTGGTGCGGTAACGGACGCGGTGTTTCCCATCGACGGGAAGTCATTGCCGCGTGACCATGCACAGGCACTGCAGCAGGCCCTGTGCGCACAATTGCCCTGGCTGGAAACCGACGCACTGGCAGGGATACACCCTATCAAGCTGGTACCCGGTAGCGACGAGCCAGCCCTGTTGTCCGGGCGCGCGCGTTTGTTGCTGCGGGTGGGAGCGCGACGTTTGGATGCGCTGATCGCGTTGCCAGGTCTTGACCTCAGCGTAGAGGGCCATCCGCTGCATCTGGGCGTTCCGCACCGGCGCGAACTGCAGCCCCATGCCACCTTGTATGCCTACAGGGTGGCAGCGGAAAGTGCAGACGAAATGACATTCATGGCCGCGATGGACCATGAACTGGCCGAACTGGCGATCGGCGGCGAGCGGGTGTGCGGCAAGCACCAGCGGATGCGGGTGTCGGGCCGCGTGCTGGACACTTTCAGCCTGATGCTGCACGCGCTGCCCGCGGATCAATCGCTGCGTCTGCAACAGTGCGGCCTGGGACCGTATCGCTTGCTGGGCTGCGGCCTATTTGTGCCGCACAAGTCGGCCGCTGCGGTGTAGGGACTTCTTGGGAACTGGGAAAAAAGGAAACAAAAAATGGGCTATCACATCAACGGCTTGGAACTTGAGACCGACGATCAGGGCTATTTGCTGGAGCCCGTTTTTGAAGACGAGGCGGTACGCGTCATCGCGCTGGCAGAAAACATCGAGCTGACCGATGCGCACTGGGAGGTCGTGAACTACCTGCGCGACCAATACCGGGAACACGGCCACACGCCGAGCTTTCGCAACATGCTCAAGGGCATGACCGACATCCGCCCTGAAGTGGACAGCAAATACCTGTACGACCTGTTTCCCATCGGTCCCGCCAAACAGGGGCCCAAGGTGGCCGCCTTGCCACAACCGCTGGGCAAGGGTGGATATTGATGCCCCCACGCTTGTCACTGCGTGTACTGCGCTGCCCCCCAAGGGGGCTGGCCTTGCTTGGGGCGGCCCGGCGCGGCGGCCAGCCCTCACGCTTATCACTGCGTGTGCTGCGCTGCCCCCCAAGGGGGCTGGCCTTGCTTGGGGCGGCCCAGCGCGGCGGACGGACTCCCCCACGTTCGCTGGTTTGATATGGCCAACATCAGAATCAAGAGTCAGTGGTTCCGCACTGGAACCGCCAAAAGTGCGCAGCAAACCGCCAGTGCGATGGCTTTTATCGTCTGGCGCGTGTCCCAGAACATGCTCAAGCAGATGCGCTCGGCGCACTTTGATATTGACATCGGGCTGCAGTACTTTGCCTTCACGCGTGAAGTGTTGGTGTTCCTGACCCAGGTAGTGGACCGCATGGCTTTCGAGCGCATGGGGCCTGAGGAACGAGCCGAGTTCATCACCGCGTTGGTCCGGCGCGTGGCCGAGGTGTTGCAGGAGAACGAGGATGACCTGCTGGGCCAACCGCCGGCAGGCCAGCCCAGTCATTACGAGGTGTTCATTGATCTGTTCAATGCGCTGGCAGACCATTACGCCGACTTCGGTTTTGACGCGCAAGGGCCGGACTTTGGCTTTGTGCGCTATCTCGGCCATCGGATCGAGGCGCTCATGCCCCAAAAGGACCAACGCTGGGTGCTTGATCAAATCATGGCCACCGAAGTGCCTGAGGCATTGCACATGATTCAACACGCCATGCAGGACGTGTTGTCCACCGAAGTGCGTGCGCCGCGCGCCGCGCGTGCCGGCGCATCCGGCGACTGAGTCCCCAGCCATGGTGGATACTCCCTTCGAGCTGGATGCGCAAGCCACCTACCAACGCTGGCGTGATTCCAAACGCGCTAGCCATCCGTTTAGGGCAGAGGACCTGGTGGTGGACGTGGCCGACCCCCGTGCCCTCAGCGATGCCGAACTGCAAGCGCTGTTGCAGCGCTGCGCCACGGCCAATATGGCGGTCTACCGCAGCCCGGTGCGTGCCCAGGACAAAAACATCCCGCGCCGGCTGGCGCAGCAGTTGGGGCTGCTCCGACTCGATGGCAACTGGCTGGCCGACGAAGACGGCATTTCGCAAATCGAGGTAGCCGCCCCGGTGGGTGATCGCGCCGCCTTTATTCCCTATACCAATCGACCCATCAAATGGCATACCGATGGCTATTACCGCCCGCAATCCCGTCACATCCGGGCCATGGTGCTGCATTGCGTGCGTTGCGCCAGTACAGGTGGTGAGAACGCGCTGATGGATCATGAAATGGCCTACATCGCCGTGCGCGAAGCCAATCCGGACTGGGTGCACGCGTTGATGGAACCCGACGCCATGACCATTCCAGAACGGCTGGATGAAGACGGGGTGGCGCGTGCCGAGCAGACGGGGCCGGTGTTTTCTATAGATCCGCACAGCGGCGAATTGCACATGCGTTACACGGCGCGCACGCGCAGCGTGCAGTGGAAAGACGATGCGCTCACGCGCGCGGCCGCAGCGTTTCTGGCGCGGTTGCTTGAGCGTGACGGACCGCACATGTTTCGCGTGACGCTTGAACCTGGCATGGGGCTGGTGTGCAACAACGTGCTGCATGACCGTTCAGGCTTTGTTGACGATCCCTTGCAGCCTCGACTGCTGTACCGCGCCCGCTATCTGGAACGGCTTCGTGCGCCACGCTTGTCAAACCCGGTACTTTCTCCGCTTTACAGGGCAACCAGGCCTCTTGTCCTTAAAAAATGGCGTCGCTAGCTCTTAAATAATTAGCATAAAAGCACTATGGCCCATCCGTTTGACGTTTCGCGCGCCGCCCAATTACTCGGTTTGGCGCGCGGGGTTTTGCCGCAACAAGTGCGCGACGTCAGGCTGCCCAGTCAGGAAGTTCCAACGCGGCGGCTGGCTGCGCAAAGCCAGGATCTCGCCGACCTGCGCAAACACGTGCAGCGCTACCGCAGCCTGGTGATCGCACTGCAAAAACGTATTCGAGATCTGGCCGTACAGCATCCTGGCGACGCCGCCTGGCGGGCGCTGGAACAGCAGGTCACCCAGGGTTTGACGCAGGTGCTGGCGACCGAGCCAGTCGATTTGCGGGAGGTGATGGGCACCTCGCTTAAAGTCATGACGGCACAGGTCACGGTTCGCCCGAGCGGGCACGAATTCTCGGTGGAGGGGCACGCCAATCTGCTGCAGGCCGGTCTGCACGCGGGACTGAAGCTCAACTACGGTTGCGGCAACGGCAGTTGCGGCATGTGCAAGGTGCGCGTGATTTCTGGTGAAGTGGTTAAAACGCAGCACTCGGACTACACCCTGTCGGAAGCAGAAAAAGCCCAGGGCTACACCCTGATGTGCTGCCACACCGCCGCCAGCAGCGAACTCACGCTCGAGATGCTGGAGGCCAGCGACCCGCACGATATCCCTGAACAACACATCGTGACCCAGGTGCGCGCGGTCACCGAACTGGCACCCGATACGCGACTGCTGCACTTGAAAACCCCGAGTAGCTACCGGCTGCGCTTTCTGGCCGGACAATCGGTGCTGCTGGGCTGGACCTTGCCGGGCCACGACACTGTGCAGACCGCTTACCCGCTGGCCAGTTGCCCCTGTGACGACCGCAATCTGCACTTTTTCATTGCGCGCGATGCGTCTGATGCACTGGCGCGGCATCTGTTCGCGGGCGACATCCAGCCCGGTGCTGCCGTCACAGTGTTGGGGCCGACCGGTGATTTTGTTCTGGCCGACGGACACCGCTCGCTGGTGTTTGCTGCTTGCGACACCGGATTTGCGCCAATCAAAAGCCTGATCGAACATGCGCTGTCGTTGGACGTTGCGCCTTCGGTTTCACTGTTCTGGCTGGCCACGACCAGCGACGGACATTTCTGCAGCAATCAGTGCCGTGCCTGGTCTGAAGCCCTGGACCAGTTTGAATACGAACTGGTGTCGCATGCGGATGCCAGCGTCGGAGCCCGGCAGATCGCCCAGGCCATGCGGGCGGATTTGTTTGACATTGACTGCGACTTTTATCTGGCCGGGCCGCCGGAGTTTATCAACCCATTGCACGAAGAACTGCGCTCGGCCGGCGTGGCGGCGGCGCAAATAGCCATCCAGTTGTTGTAAAGCCATGCCACTCAACCCGTTTGACAAGCTCCGACCTACGCTTCCAGCGGCAGCGCCGGGCACTACCTACGCCGATGCGTCATCCGCAGCGCAAAATGCGGCCGTGCCGGACTGCGCCGGCGGCGAATCGTTTGCGTTGAGGGTACTGGGGCACAGCATGGTGCCAGAGTTCAACGAAGGCGAGATCATCATCATCGAGCCCGACGGACTGGCCCGGGACGGCTCCTATGTGCTGGCTTGGCATCGGGAAGAATGGACCTTCAGGCAACTCGTACAGGCTGGCACAGGCTGGGTGCTGCACCCGCTGAACCCGGCGTTTGCGGATGCGCCGCTGGTCGATCTGAGCGCCGTGCGCGGCGTCATTATTCAGAAAGCATTGCCGGGGCGTCGGCGCGCTTCCAAACATTACATCTGAAATCTCGCTCTCAACCCGACGGAGTTATCCATGCCCTATTACATTTACCGCGTAAAACCATTCGCCCAGTTGGAAAAACTGTCCGAATGCGAGGCTTTTACGCAAGCATCAGAACAGGCCAAGTCGCTGCGTGCGGCCCAGATGGCGGAATCCCCTGGAAAAATCAAAATCATGTTTGCGGACAATGAACTCCAGGCTGAAGATCTGCTGTGCCAGGTTCGCACGCCAGGGCCTAGAGGCGACGACTGATTCGGCTGCCACTGTCAGATGAACAGGCAGACATCGGATTCACCCGCAAATTTCATGAAGGTGGCAGCCCCGCCATACTCCACCTCCTCGATGAACTCGCTGGTCTCAAACTCAAACAGATCCACCGTCATCTGGCAAGCGACGAACTTGACCTCCGCCTCCAGACAGATGTCACGCAACTCCTGCAGCGATGCCACGCCCTTGGATTTCATCTTGTTCTTCATCATCATCGTCGCCATGGATTCCATGCCGGGCATCATTTGCACCATGACCGGCATGGGTACCGGCATCGGCATCGCGGGATTGGCCAGCGGGCTGATCTTGACACCGTTCAAACTCTTGCGCAGCAGTTGCAGACCATAGAAAGTAAAGAAAATCTGGACCTCCCAGCCCAGCGCTGCCGCCGTTGAAGCCAGGATGAATGGCGGATAGGCCATGTCCAGCGTGCCCTTGGTGGCGATAAGCGCCATTTTTTTTGTTGCCATGCGTGTGCTCCGGGGTAAGTGGATGGTCGGTGTCTCAGGCCTTCTTGAGATAGAACACGAACTTGCTGCTTTCGCTGCCTTGTTCCAGCAACGCGTTGCCGGTCTGCTCAGCGAAGGCCGCCATGTCGCACACCGAGCCCGGGTCGGTGGAAATGACGCGCAACACCTGCCCAGAGGTCATGTCGGACAGCGCCTTCTTGGTTTTTACGATGGGCAGTGGGCAGGCCATGCCAGTCGCGTCAAATTCCTTGTTGAATTCCATGTCGTGTCTCCGTTGGTTGACTGATTGCAGCCGGCAATTTGGGGGCAAGCCCAGCCGTTGTTACGCCGTAGCCAGCGTGTCTGCCGTTCACACTGATTTTTGAATAGGGGTCACGGTGCGTCTATCACCGTAAAGGGTAATGTCGGGTAGCCCATATGGGTAATCGGCTTTGTGTGGTGGTGCCGGCCGCCTGATTCATGGATACCTTACAAGGTCAATCGGCTCCGCCTGACGCAGTAGGCTTTTCAAATCGAAGGGCAGTCTGCTTTGGCGCAGCGCCAGCCAATTTCCTCTTGATCCTGAATTCCGCGCCCGCGGCGGGGGTTAGCGGTTCACACCCGGTGAAGGTGATGGGGAGTGCGACGGTTCGTTGCGAGCGAAACCCCATGCATTCCGGTCAGCACCTGAGAACAATGGGCTCCAGCGCATCGCCTTGCGCCAGCACTCGGCCAATGGCGACTGTTTTGCCATAGCCAAGTTGGTGTAGCGCGGCAATGCAGGCATCGACCCGGTCAGCGGGCACTGTGGCCAGCAGGCCGCCTGCGGTTTGTGGGTCAAAAATAAGCGGGTAGTTGGGGTGGTGCATCGCTTCCGCCTGATTGCGCAAGGCCCGGCGCAGGCGCACATTGGCCGGCTGCAGCGAGCTTAAAATGCCGGCCGCGCTGGTCTGGGCAGCGCCTTCCAGAAGCGGCAGCGCGGTCAGGTCGAGCTCGGCGTCCACGCCGGAGGGCCGGGTCATCTCGACCAGATGACCGAGCAGGCCAAAGCCGGTCAGGTCGGTGCAGGCGGTCGCGCCGTGGGCTTGCAGGCATTGCGCGCCGAGCCGGTTGGACTGGATCATGGAGGCCAGCGCTGCATCAATCCAGCGGCCCCGGGTTTGCAGCCGGGCGTGCGCGGCGAACAGCGTGCCGGTGCCTATGGGCTTGGTCAAAATCAGCACATCGCCGACTCGCATGCCGCCCTTTTTCATCACCGTGTGCAGGTCTTCATCGACCAGCCCGTTGATGGCAAAACCCAGCGCCAGCTCTTTGCCCTCACCAGTGTGACCGCCCACGAGGGCGCAGCCAGCTTCATTGAGCACTTCGACCGCGCCCGTCATCATTTGAAACAGCACGTCTTCGACCTTGGCTTCCAGTCCGGAGGGCACGGTAGCAATGGCGGTCGCGGATTGTGCCTCGCCGCCCATCGCAAAAATATCGCCCAGCGCATGGTTGGCGGCCACCTTGCCGAAGAGGTAGGGGTCGTCAATAAAGGCGCGGAAAAAATCCACCGTATGCACCATGGCCTTGCCCGGAGGAACCCGCACGATGGCGGCGTCGTCCGGTGCGTGCAGGCCAATCAGCACATCGTCGCGCTCTATCGGCCGCAGGGCACCCAGAGCGCGCGAAAGTACCGTCGCACCGACCTTGGCGCCGCAGCCGCCGCAGCGCATGGCAATCGCAGAAATCGCCTGCGCGGCTTCTTCCTGATCGAGCTTTACGTCTGACGCCACGGCCTTCCCCATCACCGTTTCGTCCATGGCGGGAAAGGACTGGAACTTGTCCATGAAGCGGCGGTCGATCCAGTCTTTCCAGCGCCAGACCAAGGCCCCGCCCAGACTCCAGCTTAAAGCCCCCCGCGAGGCCACGGCGCGGCGGTCGCCGGTACTGATCAGCGCCAGCCACTGGTGCTGCGGCCGATAGCTGACCAAGGGTGCGCCTTGCACCGATCGGCGTAGGTTGGCCGCCAGTGGTTTGGCTTGCCGTACCGCAAACACGCCGGCCTTTTCCAGCGGGCGGCTCATCAACGTGGCGATGTCGCCCGCTGCAAAGACAGACGGATCGCTCAGACTTTGCAGGTGGTCGTTGACCTGGATGAACCCCGCGCTGTCAAGCGCCAGCCCGGTTTCGCGCAACCACGGTGCGCCGCTGGCTTGCGTGACCCAAACGATTTCATCCATCTCCAGCACGGTTCCGTCGCCTGTTTGCAGGCCCCGGGCGGAAACCTGGGTCACTTCACTATTGAGGTGAAGTACCACCTGACGTTCAGCCAGCACGCGCTCGAAGGTATGGCGCACCCGGCGGTTGTGCGTAGGCAGAATTTCTGAACCACTGCTGAAAAGGTGAAAATTCAGGTCACTGGGAGCGCGGCCGAGCGCGCGCAATTCGTGTTGCAAGCGGTGTTGCATGGCCAGCGTCAGTTCGACTCCACCAGCGCCCGCGCCGACGATGGCAATGCGGGTTTTGCCCGCATGTTGCTGCACGCGCTGCAGCAAGGCCAGCCAGCGGTCATTAAAAAGGTGAATCGGCTTGACCGCGACCGCGTGTTCGGCCGCGCCCGGAACCTGGTTCATCCGCGGCGTCGACCCGATGTTGATGGACAGTCGGTCGTACGCGACCGGGGGCCGATTCCGGCACAACACCTTGCCGGCAGCCCGGTCCAGCCCGATCACTTCGTCGCGAAAAAAACGCGCGCCGGCAAATGCAGCCAGCGTATTCAGGTCGATGTGGACCTCGTCGTAGCTGTAGTGCCCCGCAATATAGCCCGGCAACATGCCCGAGTAGGGCGTGTCTGTGTCCCGGCAGATTACGGTCAGGCGGACACCCGGCAAGGGGTTCATGCCAAAGCTTTTGAGCACACCGACATGGCTGTGGCCGCCACCGACTAGCACGATATCCCTGAGGACCGGTTGTTCCTGTGATTGCATTTCAGTCTTAATTCATAAGTTGGTTTGTGCCGGCCCGTGTAACGCGGTGTGGAGCGGATGCGATGGTTCAACGACTAATTACAACAGCGCGGCGCATGGAGCATTCAGCCTGAAGGGACCCGCAACTTGGCCCGGCCCCTGGTCTGGATGGCGTAGATCAAGCAAGCTACCGGCTACTGTAGCAGGGGCTCCCGTTGTGCTGCGCACAAGGACTTTCGTTGTCGGGTTAACATCGCCCATCACATTTTTGCCGCTTTGGCAGGAGCCTTTCATGATCCGATTTTCCCGTTGTAAAGCCTTCAGAATTTGGGCTGCCTGCACTGTGCTGGCTATTACCGGAGTCTCTCAGGCCCAGCAGGTTTTTCGGATTACAACGATTCCTGAAGAGGCGGCGACCGAGCAGGCGCGGAAGTTCGGCCCGATCGTCAAATATCTGGAGCAAAAGCTTGGCATGAAGGTTGAATTCACCCCCGTGAGCGACTACCCGGCAGCCGTTGAAACGCTGGTTAACAAGAACGTCGATATGGCTTGGCTCGGCGGCTTTACCTTCATCCAGGCGCAGCACCGGTCGGGCGGCAAGATCATTCCGATTGCCCAACGCGAAGAAGACACTAAATTCCGGTCGGTATTTATTGCCAAAACCAATTCCGGCATCAAGACGCTGGCCGACCTGAAAGGTAAACAGGTCAGCTTCGGCTCGCAATCCAGCACCTCCGGCCACCTGATGCCGCGCAGCTTTTTACTCCAGGCGCATATCGACCCGGAACGGGACTTCAAGCGCGTGGCTTACTCGGGCGCGCACGACGCCACGATTGCCTCCGTCGTCAACGGCAAGGTCGAAGCGGCTGCGCTGGACATCACGGTGTGGAACAAGTTCGTTCAGGAAAAGAGGGTCGATACCCAAGAGGTGAATGTCTTCTACACCACCCCCGGTTACTACAATTACAACTGGGCCGTGCATGCCGACATGCCGGTGGCCCTGCGTGAGAAAGTCACCAAGGCGCTGATAGATATCGACCCGGCAACGCCACAGGGCAAGGAAATTCTCGACCTTAACCGTGCCACGCGCTATATCCCGACCAAGGCGGAGAATTACCAGGGCATCGAGGCCGCTGCCCGCAGTGCGGGCTTGCTGAAGTAAGTGGCTTGTTTCCTAGCTTGGTCATCGGACGCGGGCCTGTTTAGTTATGAAAATTAGTCTTCGGGACGTGTCTGCCCGGCATCCCGCCGCAAAGGCTACTACCGCTGCCGCGCTGCGTGGCCTGTCGCTGCAGATGGCCTCTGGCGAGCAGGTCGCCGTTATCGGACCGTCGGGTGCAGGCAAGACCACGCTGTTGCATCTGCTGTGCTGTGCACTGCCGCCTTCGACCGGCTGTCTGGAGCTGAACGCGCGCGACCCTTGGAAACTGCCGCGCGGCCAGTTGCAGCGGCTGCGGGGCGAGCTTTTTCTGGCGCCACAGGTGCCACCCTTGCCGCCGCGTCAACGTGTTGTGACCGCCGTACTGGCCGGACGCCTGCCGCAGATCGGACTATGGCAAAGCCTTCGCAGCCTTTTTTATCCGACGGCAATAACGCAGGCCGATGCCGCGCTGGCGCGCTTCGATCTGAGCGACAAACTATTCGCCCGGGTCGACCGGCTCTCCGGCGGCGAGCGTCAGCGCGTCGGTCTGGCCCGTGCGCTGGTCACGCAGGCGACCTTGCTGCTGGTCGATGAGCCGCTTTCCGCGCTGGACCCGACGCGCGGGTTGCAGGCCCTTGTGTCTTTAACACAGGCCGCGCAAGAGCGCGGTGCCACGCTGGTCTGCACCTTGCATCACGTCGAGATGGCGTTGCAGCATTTTCCGCGCATTGTCGGTTTACGTGACGGAGCACTGGCGTTTGATCTGTCGGCGGCCGAGGTGACGCCCGAGCGTCTGAGGGCGCTCTATGCCCAGCATTTGCACGAGCTTACCGGCCCCGGCCCCGCCGCACCGGATCTGCCCGTTGCCGTTCTGCCGCCTAGGGTCATGAACTGCCGCTGACGGGCCTGCGGCATCCCCTTTCACCATGACCAGCACGGTTGCTCGCTTACCCTCGCGCCCCGAACGGCGCGACCCGGCTTGGCGCGGGCGCGTGTTCTGGACACTGGCCGCACTGTTGTTGCTCTGGCCCGCGCTGGTGCTGACCGAATTCAAGCCCTGGCTAATGATCGAGCCGGGCACGCTCAAGTCCACCCTCAGGTTTCTCAGCGATTTTGTGCCGCCCAAGGTAGAACCGGAATTCTTGTGGCTCGTTGCGCGCGAAACGTGGCGCACGGTGGCGATTGCGACCGCTGGCATGGCATTGGCGCTGCTGCTGGCTGTGCCACTGACGCTGTTGTCGGTACGCGCCTTGTCGGTATCGGCCTTGAGCGGACGCATGGCGCTCATGCCAGCTGCAGTGCGCCAGTTGGTGCGATGGATCCTGATCCTGCTGCGCAGCGTACCCGAGTTGATCTGGGCACTGGTCTTTGTACGCGTGGTCGGGCTCGGGCCAACCGCAGGTGTATTGGCCATTGCGCTGACCTACAGCGGCATGCTCGGCAAGGTCTACGGCGAAATTCTGGAGAGTGGGGAAAGTCACGCCACCGTGACGCTGCTACGCAATGGCTCGGGTCGGCTGCAGGCTTTCTTTTATGGTTTGTTGCCGCAGAACGCGCCCGAGTTGACCAGCTACAGCGTCTATCGCTGGGAGTGCGCCATCCGCTCGTCGGCGGTGCTGGGCTTTGTGGGCGCAGGTGGCTTGGGGCAACAGATGGACGCCTCTATGAAAATGTTTAACGGCGCCGAAGTCAGTACGATGCTGCTCGTATTCATGGCACTGGTCGGGTTTGCGGACAAAGCCAGCGCCTGGCTGCGCAAGGCTTTGGGTTGAAGCAGGACACCGCCATGAATGACTTGCGTCCTTCTGCACCAGCAGGCAACGAGGTGTATCGCATGCCACCGGCTCTGTTTGGTGCACGTTGCAAAGTATGCTGGCTGGTGAGCGGAGTGGCTGCGTTGGTGGCGCTGAGTTTCTGGTCGCTGGATTTACAGTGGGCGCAATTTTTTTCGGTCGGTGCGCTGCGCAAAATGGGGCGCTTTGCCGGCGAATTGATGCATCCCACCGGCGAAGTCGTTTTCCTTCGCAAGCTGCTAGGCGCCACGCTGGAAACGCTGGCCATGTCGGCGCTTGGGACCTTGATCGCGGCAATACTCGGCCTTCTGCTGGCTTTGCCCGCAAGCCAAACTCATGCCCAGGACAGGGCGCCCTACAAAGGACTCACCCGCTTGCTGCTCAATGCGCTGCGCAGCATCCCCGAACTGGTATGGGCGGCGCTGCTGCTTATTGCCGCGGGGCTAGGACCCATGGCCGGCACCCTGGCGCTGGCCTTGCACACGACCGGCGTGCTTGGACGGCTGTTTGCCGAGGCGATTGAAAACGTTCCCGAGGGCCCAGGCTTCGCGCTCCGGCTACGCGGTATCGGTGAAGGCAGAGTGTTTTGCTACGCCACATTTTTCCAGGTGCTGCCGCAACTGCTCAGCTACACGCTGTACCGTTGGGAAAACAACATTCGCGCAGCCGCCATCCTGGGGGTGGTGGGGGCGGGCGGATTGGGGCAGATGCTGGCGTTTTACATGGGCCTTTTCCAGATGGACGAGACCAGTTCCATTTTGCTGGCGATGATCGCGCTGGTGACGCTGGTCGACGCCCTGAGCTACCTGTCGCGGCGCGTCATGGCGCGCTAATCCCGCGCTGCACACTGGCAATTTCACCCTTTGTGTCGAGATCCATCCAAAATGGCCGCGCATTGTTGCCTTAAAGACCGGTGACACAACAGGCTGAAAAATCTAAATCGGTGCCTGAAGAAGACATCAGCTTGCTGCCGGATTTGCACCGCTCGGCCAAAAACAGGCCAGTGAGCGAGCGTTCGTGCACAGTACGACGGTGTCCAAGTCGTCATGCGGGCTCATCAAGCTTACGGATTTTCACGGTTCGCCAGCCAGGGTCGGGACGCGGCGGCCCAGATGCGTCATGATGCGGTAATCCGAGTCGATATAGTCGGGTCATTGACACCCCAACGAGGACGACCATGAGGTTTGCTGCGTCGCTTCAATTTAAATGCTGGCCATCAACGCGCGCTGGCTATCGCGCGGTCTCAATTTCTTTGCTGATGGGCAGTCAGATCGCTTGCACCTCTCCGGTCCAACGCGCAGTTGACAATTCCCAGCTGGCTTCACCGTCGGCAAGCACTCCTCTCCCGCCCGCGTCGAACGCGCCCGCCGATTCCATTGGCTTCGTTTGGCCCGCCAACGGACCGATGATTGCCAAATTTGATGGGCGCGGCAAAGGGATTAATATTTCGGGGCGGTCTGGTGACCCGGTCGTGGCAGCCGCCGATGGTCTGGTCGTTTATTCCGGATCAACCCTTCCCGGCTATGGCAACTTGTTGATTCTCAAGCACAGCAAAAACTTTATCACTGCCTACGCACACAATCGGACACTGCTGGTCAAGGAAAATCAGACAGTAAAAAAAGGCCAGCAGATTGCCGAAATGGGTAACAGCGACACCGATCGCGTAAACCTGCATTTTGAGATCCGCCGACAGGGCAAGCCGATAAATCCGGAACTTTATCTACCGCCAAGAGCTTTGAGGTTGCTCGGCAGCCCCACCGGAGCACAGCCGCCTGCGCCGTCAACGCGCTAGCCGGCCACGGATATCTTTCCTAATTGAGCACAGTGCGGACTGTTGCTGACGTTTGAATACCCGGCGTACTGCAGGTAATACGTGGCGTTGAAGCGGCTCAAGCGGGGTTAACGGAATGTTGATCAGGCCGGGAACATCGAGCGAAGGCGGCGACTTCAGCGCTCTCGCGAACGTCGATCATCGTTGCGCCCTCGCCACGCATGCGGCGCAAGGCGGTGGGGCAATCTCCTTCGGTTCGTTTAGGCTGACAGCCACTTTTCGATTTTGTCGCGGCTGGGCACGCCGCCGGCATGCACCACCTTGCCGTCGATGACCACGCCGGGCGTGCTCATCACGCCGTAGCGCATGATCTGGCGCAGATCTTCGACCTTTTCCAGCGTCACTGAAATGCCCTTGGCTTGCGCCACCTGGTCAATCAGGGCGATGGTGTTTTTACAGTTAGCGCAGCCGGTTCCGAGAACTTTGATGTTCATGATGACTCCTGTTTAATTTTAAGATGGGGTTGCTTGAGCTCAAAGCACTGCGTTGAAAACATAGCCGACCAGCAAAATTCCGGTCGCCACTACGCCTACAAAGACGACGATCAGCCGCACTTTCAGCACCTTGCGAAGAATGATCATTTCCGGCAAGGACAGCGCAATCACGCTCATCATGAATGCCAGCACCGTCCCTAATGCGGCACCCTTGGCCAGCAAGGCTTGCACGATGGGTATCACGCCAGCCGCGTTGGAATACAGGGGCACGCCGATCACTACCGCCAGCGGCACCGACCACCAGGCTTCCTTGCCCATGAAACTGGCCATGAAGTCTTCCGGAACGTAGCTGTGGATGCCCGCACCGACGGCGATGCCGACCAAAATATACGGCCAGACTCTGCCGACAATCTCGCGCACGGAATTGAAACCACTCTGAATGCGCTCTCCGAGCGAGATGCCCGTGTCTTCAAATTCAGCGGCTATCCTGGGCATGTCGCGCACCCAGTCTTCCAAATGGGCTTCCATGTTGAGACGCCCAATGATCCAGCCTGCCACGATGGCGACACCCAGTCCCAAGCTCATGTAGAGCAAGGCCACCTTCCAGCCGAACATGCCAAACAGCAGCGTCAGCGCCACTTCGTTGACCATGGGAGCAGAAATCAGAAAAGAGAAGGTCACGCCGAGCGGCACCCCGGCCTGCACGAAGCCAATAAACAGCGGCACGGCCGAGCAGGAGCAAAACGGAGTCACGATCCCTAGCGAGGCGGCCATCACATTGGCCACGCCCTCGGTCTTGCCCGCCAGCAGCGCCCGCGTGCGTTCTGGCGTGAAATAACTGTTGATCATGCCCATGACAAACACCACGCCTGTCAGCAGCATCAGCACCTTGGGCGTGTCGTAGAAGAAGAATTGCAGGGCGCCGCCCAGATGGCTGGCGCGGTCCACCGGCAAAGCGGCGACCAGGGCTTCAGCAGCAGGATCAAGCGTTTGGTACAAGCCGAACCAGACGATCGCAGCCAGGATCAAGAAAGCAATCGGCTGCCGCAACGGCCAGGATTTCAGAGGAGTCGCAAGGGTGTTCATACTGGTGAAGACGGACAACCGCGCCAAAAGACGCAGTATGCCGAGAAATTTACATCAAATAGCTCGCTGGTTCTTATGCGGAATGCGTGTGCAGGTACTCAAGCGACAGAATATTAGGGTGGATTGGCGAGACATGAAATTGCGTACAGCGCCGGTTCCAGTCGTCGGCTCCTGGCGCGGCCCTGGTTCGCTCGCCCCGTTCATGCTTTTTCCTGTCCACTACCCAGATATAAAACATCGGCAGATAAAACAGACTCAGGAAGGTGCCGGCCGCGGTCGTTGGGCGGCTGACCAGGACCGCTCTGGCGCCAAGCGGATCAGGGCCTCTTTTATCCGGGTCAGGTGCTGGGTGTTGAACTGCGCTGCGACCCGATCCGAAAATTGGAACGCGTCGGCTTTCTCCGGTGCAGGTTGGCCGTGACTGTATAAATTTTCAAATATAAAAGAAGCTTTGGCGTTTGTATAGCTTGCGTAAATGGCGCTCAAAAATACCGCGCTTTCAACTGCAACCTTCGCCCGCTCGCAACCCGCACAACTCCGCATAAGCGGGCAACTCCAGCTGCAGCGTGACATGGCGAATCTCAAAGTGCTCGTGCAATTCGTGCTCGGCCTCCTGTAATACCGCGCTGGTGTCGGTGCCCTGGTCTTTCAACACCATGTGAGCCGTGAGGGCGACTTCAGAGGTGCCCATGGCCCAGACATGCAGGTCATGCACTTCGGCAACGCCCGGCAGCTGCAGCAGCAGCGCGCGCACCACCGCCATGTCAATGCTTTCGGGAACGCCGTCAAACAGCATATGCAGCGATTGTTTAAACAGTCCCCAGGTGCCCAGCACGATCACCACGACAATCGCCAAGCTCATTACCGGGTCGATCCAGGTCCAGCCCTGCCATAGGTAGAGCGCGCCGCCAATCACCACGCCGAGTGACACCAGCGCGTCGGCCGCCATGTGCAAAAAGGCGCCGCGAATATTCAGATCGTTCTTCGGGCCGCGCATAAACAGTAGGGCGGTAGCGGTGTTGATCACGATGCCGACTCCGGCCACGGCCATGACGGTCCAGCCTTCAGTGGCTTCGGGCACACCCAGGCGATTAAAGGCTTCCCAGGCCAGTGAACCCATGGCCACCAGCAACAGCATGGCGTTAAAGAACGCCGCCAAAATCGAGGCCCTTTTCCAGCCATAGGTGTGGCGGTCAGTGGGTCGTAGCTTGCCGGCCAGCGCGCCGCCCCAGGCCAGCACCAGGCCGGCCACATCGCTCAGGTTGTGGCCAGCGTCGGCCAGTAGCGCCAGGGAATTGATCTTCCAGCCATAAAAACCCTCAATGGCTACGAAGGCGAAGTTCAGCACAATGCCGATGGCAAAGGCACGGCTGAATTCTGCGGCCGCATGGCTGTGCCCATGGTCGTGCGCAGCGCTCATTGCGTTGCCCCTGCATCACGGCTTGACTGGCGGCGCAGCACGCCGTCCAGTTCAGTGCCGGGTGCGACGGTGTTGAAGACCGTGCCGTATTTTTTGACGTTGTCGTGCAGCAGGTTGAGGCGCTGGTCGGATTCATCGGTGTCCACCACGATCTCGTAGCGGATGGACGCCATCTTCGGCGGCACATCCTGGCGCACCCCGTGCATGCGGACCTCAACGCCGCGCAAGTTGAACTTCAGCAACGGCGTGACGCGCTCAATGCTTTTAATCATGCAGGCCGACAACGCAGCCAGCAGCAGTTCAGCGGGGTTGAAGGCGTCACGCCGGCCGGCCAGGTCGGTGTCGAGCGTGATCTTCGCGTCCTTGCAGTCGGCTTGGCTGCCGTGGGCGTCAAGCCGATGGGCGGTCACTTCAAAAGTCATTTTTAAGGTATTTTCAGTCATCGTTCAATTCCTTTTGCGCTTAGGCCGCCGCCGTGCCGGGGACCAGGAAGGCTGGTTTCTGGTCAGGCGGCATTTGCTTCAGTTCCTCGTCTCGGCGCTGCATGGTGATGCGCGCAAAGGCCTCAGGTTTTCAGGTCCGGCCGGGCTGCGAGCCACCGCCCTCCGACGCGTCGAACCCCTTCCAGCCAGATTCCGCACAGTGCCAGCAGCAGGATAGCCACGGCCAGCCCTTCCGTGCCGGGCCACTCCAAACCCATGACGTTGCGCAGCCAGGGCATGCCCAGCACGGCGACCAGGAGCAGACCGACTGCGGCCGCCATGCGCCCAAGCCACGGATTGGCGGCGGTGACGCCCATCAGTGCCGGGCGTGTCAGGTCGCGATTGGCCAGGATAAGCAGCAGCACGCTTAGCACCAGCGCGAGGAACACCGTGCTGCGGCCCTGCGCAGCGCTCCAGTCCCGACCTGCGAGCCAGCTGAAGCCCAGCAGGAGGACCGCCGCGATGCCCAAACCCTGCAGTACCGCATAACCCACCGGCGCCGCGGCAAAGGGCGAACTGGATACCGGGCGCGGCGGACGCTCCATCAGGCCGCGGTCTTCTGGTTCGGCCTCGAAAACGATGGAACAGGCCGGGTCGATCAACAGTTCCAGCAGCACGATGTGCACCGGCAGCAGCAGCACTGGCCACTGCAGTAGTGCGGGCACCAGCGCCAACCCGATGATCGGCACATGCACGGCAAAGACGAAGCGCGTGGCCTTTCGAATGTTGTCATCGATGCGCCGACCCTGGCGAATGGCAGCCACGATACGGGCAAAGCTGTCGTCCAGCAGCACCAGGGCGGCGGCTTCCCGGGCCACGTCGGTGCCGCGCTCACCCATGGCGATACCCACGTCGGCGGCTTTCAGCGCAGGTGCATCATTGACGCCGTCGCCGGTCATCGCCACCACCTCGCCGGCGGCGCGCAGCACCTGCACCAGCCGCAGCTTGTGCACGGGCTGCAACCGGGCGCACAGGTCCACTTGTTTAAGCCGCTCGCGCAACGCCGTGTCATCCAGTGCCGCGATCTCGACTCCGGTGATCACCTCAGGTCGCTCGGACAATCCCACCTGACGCGCAATCGCGCGGGCGGTGGCCGGGTGATCGCCGGTCATCATGATCACGCGTACACCGGCGCGTCGACATTCGGCCAGCGCGTCAGGTACCTCGGGACGCGCTGGGTCGGCCAAACCCACCAGACCGAGGAATTCGAAGTCAAAATCATGCTGGCTTTTCGGCCATGACGGATCAGCACCCGAGGCAACTGCTGCGTTGGACCAGCGCCCTCGCGCGACGCCCAGAACGCGCAAGCCCCGCTCAGCCATCGCTTCAATCTGGTGCTGGATCGGCTCGCGCCGCTCCGCGCTCAGGTGGCACAGGTCGGCGACCGCTTCGGGTGCGCCCTTGGTAGCCAGTAGGTGTTGGGTCGGATCGGCGCTGGCGAACACCCGCGTCATTGCCAGGATCTCGCCCGACAGCGCGTATTCAAACTCGGGGAGTCGGCCCTCATGTACATGCTCAGTGCCCGCCAGCCAGCGGTGGCCGAACTGCTGGAGCGCCTTTTCCATCGGATCGAAGGGGTCGCCCGGCGTGGCCAGCATCGCGAACTCGGCCAGTTCGTGAAAGGGTTCAGGCAGATCGCTGGCGCTGTCCGGCGTGAAGTGCGCATCAACGGTTGCCAGCTCAGCCACTGCCATGCGGTTAACGGTCAGTGTGCCCGTCTTGTCCACCGCCAAGATAGTGATGGCGCCCAGCGCCTCGACGGCCGTGGCGCGGCGCGTCAGGACCTTCTGCTTTGAAATACGCCAGGCGCCCAGCGCCAGGAATACGGTGAGGATGACTGGGATCTCCTCGGGCAGGATGGCCATCGCAAACGCGATGCCCGACAGCAGGCTGTCCAGTATCGGCCGGCCGTCCCACCACCATCCCAGCAGGACCTGGAGGCTGGCCAGAACCAGCGCGCCCAGGCCAAGCCGCCGCACCAGCTTGCGCGAGGCTTGCTGCAATGCGGAGGGTGGCTCCAGGGTGGCCGCCAGGTCGGCGCCAATGCGTCCTACCGCCGTCGCGCTTGCAATGGCGCTCGCCTCGGCCATACCCAGGCCGCGCGTCACGACGGTGCTGGCAAACAAGGCTGCCGCGCCGTTACTCCCAGTCACTGCAAACTCGGCGGCCTTTGCAACGGGTTTATCCACATTGCTGGTGGATGGCAGCTTTGTCACCGGAACGGCCTCGCCGGTGAGCAGCGATTCGTCCACCTCCAGCTGACCGTCCAGCAGCAGTGCATCGGCGGCAATGCGGTCGCCCTCGCGCAGCACCAGCAGATCGCCGCGCACGACGTCGCGCCCCGCGATCCGCAGTTCCTGCCCGTCCCGGATCACCAGCGCGCGCGGTGCCGACAGGTCGCGCAGCGACTCCAGCGCACGTTGCGTCTTGCGCTCCTGCATCAGCGTAATGCCGATGACGACGAACACGAAGCCGAGCAGGAACAGGGCTTCGGCGCGGTCGCCCAGCGCGAGGTAGATACCACCGGCAGCCAGGAGCATCAGGAACATGGGCTCGGTAAGTACCTCGCGCACAATCGCAGCCGTGGACTTCGGCTTGCTGCCGGGCAGCAGGTTAGGTCCTTCGGTGGCCAGCCGTTGCGCTGCTTCGGCAGTGCTCAAGCCTTGCGGCGCTGGCAATGCGCCAGAGGATGACGCCGAGGCGCCCGGGGACTTGACGGCGTCGCCGAACACGAGTGCGCGGACCTGCATCCGCTGCGCCTCGTGCGGTACCGCTTCGCCGTGGATTGCCAGCGCCGCAGGGAGGTCCAGCCGACCTTGCGCATCGAACACCAGCCAGGTACAGATCTCCTTGACGACATCCTGCGCTTGACCGCCAACGACGCGCAGATTCCAGTCAATCAGAATGAAGCGACGACGAGCGAACTCGGGAATAGCGGTCTCGTTGCGGGCGAGCGCGAGGTAGCGGTCATACGCCAGCGGCTGCACGTGGCTGTCGTCACCAACCAGGAACAGGCGGTTTTCATGGTCTGCGGCAGCGGCAGTGTGCGCATAGTCGCCTTCGAGAATCGTTGACATCATGCGGGTCCTTCATGCATCGGCACGAAGCCGCCGCCAGGGGTTCGAACGGTGGACGTCTGGCCCTGGTACAGGCGGGCTGTCACCGATTGCACCTGGCCGTCACAGCTGTAGTCGCACAAGTCAAACTTTAGTACCGGTGCCGGGTTCTGGTCTGAAATGACGCGTTCGCCCGGTGTGACCAATGCCTGCGCGATAGAGTCCTCGACAAGGATTTTCTGCCAGATCCGCTGGGTCAGGCTGCCCCCCCGGTAAGCCGCCCGGCCGCCGAAGCCGGCAAACGGCTTGAAGACAAGGCGACGGCGCTCGCGCGCCAGGTCAAAGAGATCCGGCGCGCCAATTTCCGACTGCAATGCGCGCCGAAGCGCGTCGCTGTTAAGGGCTTGGATCGACACACCGTGGCGTGAAGCAACTACCAATGGTGTCGCTGGGAGGGAGCTCATCAAATCGGCCATTGGAAGATTTTGTTTATTGATAAATCAAAAACTGATCGCGGTTGCCGCTTCGGCAGCGAAGCGAGGGAAGCCGAGCGCCGCCGATTCCAGCGTGATGCCGCGCGCACGAAGAGCCGCTTCGGAGCCGGACTTTTGCGCCAGTCCAATGTACGTTGTCAGGCGCACACCTTGTTTGACCAGACTGTCGATTTGCGGGACCAGCGCGCCTTCGGCGGGTCCTACTATATAAACCCACAGCGCTGCGTCACTGCCGTTCTGGACCTGGTGCATGCGTTCTGCCAGCGCCGGCAGCGTTGAAAGCGAAGGCGCGTGATCATGAAACAGATGCGGAATAAGTGTGGACATGTCCGTCTCCAGTCGGATTTTAGGTTTCAAACAGGCGTCGGCCGTGCTGAAAGACCACCACTTCTCCGACAGGCAGCGCGATCCATGCTTCGTCTGTAGTCAGGGGCTGGGTGGCGACCAAGCTTACTTGCTGGGCGCCGTCCTGCACCGGTTTCAATGCAATTTGCAAAGTGGGACTGCCGAACGTCTCGTGGGGCGCCGCACATTTCCTTTCAATGTAGAACAGCCGGGTCGAACAGTGCGCATACAGGTATTGGCTGTCGGACAGCACGAAGTTGGCCACGCCGTGCCGCGCAAGCTCATTCGCCCAGTCTTGAATCACTGGCAACTTCTGGTTGAGAGTGATTACCTCGTGAGGTGCCAGCGCATGACGCAGGCGGTCCATCAAGGCACAAAAGGCCCGTTCCGAGTCAGTCTCGCCCAGCGGAAAGTTCCAGGTCGGCGTCAGGCGGCTATCGCCCATCACGCCCGGCAAGTTGCCGTTGTGTGCAAACACATGGCAAGCCCCGTACAACTCGCGCGCAAACGGGTGTGTGTTGGTGTAGGCGTTCACGCGCGGCAGGCTGGCCAGACGAATATGCGAGATCACTATTTCGCTGCGAAATTCGTGCGATTCGATGAAGCGCAGGCAGGCACTTTTTGACGCGGGCGCCGCTTCCTTGATCAAGCGAAAATCGGCACCTTCCTTGAACGCAACGCCCCAGCCGTCCTTGTGCGGACCCAGTCGTCCTCCGCGCCCGCCCAGAACGCCCAGGGAAAACGTCACGTTGGCAGGCTTGTCGCTTGAGAGCGCAAAAAGTTCACACATGAATCATTGACCTTAATGAATGCTTTGCGCAATCAAGCCGAGGGTACACGATGTATCGATTTAACGTCTCCGCATTTCCTGCTGCTGGCTTGGCAGTGCCACCAGAACGGCCGCTGAAACTACAGACGTACTGAGTGTCCCGTTTAGTATGGCGTTAAGCTCGGCGCGCTATGAAATTGGTCTACCGCAGTCGCTGGAAACATGTTTCGTGTTCAAAAATTGAGGTTTAGCCCAGCTCTTATCGTGCTTCCCAATGGAGCCCTTCACTATGCAGGATCGCTTCAAAACTAATATGTCAGGGGAGGGTGATCGAGAAATTTCATGCAGCCGTCTCCTTGGTTCAGCAACAGCGGCCGCCGACTGTCGGCCCGATAGCGGCGAAAGCGGCCTTCTTGCTCGACGCTGAGCAGGCGCGCTTGTGCCAGCGCCTTAAAGTGAAATGACAAATTGCCGGGCGGCGCATCAAGCGCCGTAGCAATTTCGCCTGCGACCATGCCCTCGGGACCTTTCTTGACCAGGAGCCGAAACACATTGAGCCGTACGCGTGGTGAGCGCGATTTAAAAATCGAGCTGTCAGCACTTTTTCCCCTAAGATGACTATGCAACACAGGTTGAAGTATTGAAACCATGAAGTGCGTAGCTGCTCGGTAATTATTTGCGCTGCCTGGTTTACAGATAAAGGCCATTCCTTCGCACCAGCTGGCGTGGCGGGATTTCAACGGACGCAAAACGCGATCGTTACGGCGCTTGGCTTACCGTCCCCAGGAGTTTCATCACGAATTTGCGCTGGCTGCCCGCTTTTCATGTTTAGATCCGAAAGATGACGAATCGCGCTATGACAAAAACCGCACTGAGAATCGCACTCACGTTCGCGGTTGCCGTAGCAATCAATTTTTTTTGGGAAGTGACGCAGATGCCTCTTTATGCGGGGCAGGGCAGTATTGCCAATGTTGCCGTGCATTGCATTGCCCCGAGTCTTGGCGACGGCATTATTGTCTTGATGATTTTCGGCGTTGGCCGGGTTTTTCTGCGCCGATCAGATTGGTCGGATCGGCCGAGAGTTTCAGGCTACATGTTGATGCTTCTGTCCGGGTTCACTTTGGCGGTATTTATTGAATGGGTTGCGGTGTATATCCTCGGCCGCTGGAGCTATACGGTGGCTATGCCACTGTTGCTGGGCTCCGGTATCGGCGTCATACCGATACTGCAGATGTTGGTTTTGCCGCCCGTCATCTTCAAAATCGCTGCGCGCTTGCTTGACGTCATTGCGAGCTTGTCAGCTTGAAATAAAAACAGGCTCCGCCTGGGCCGGCGACTACTTCAGGCGCGCCGCGCTAGCGTTGGAGGCGGGCCCGTTCGCCGCCTGGCGCTTCCAGCGTTACTTCAGCGTCGAAACGACGTAGTCCGTGCCTGTATGAATCAATTCGGCGGGTGTCACCGGCCTTGAGGTCGCCAGGCTTTGGTGTTCTGATGCAGGATCCGGATTTTGAATCAGGCATTGAAAGGTAAGCCTGCTGAAGCGACACATTTATGCTGCTGTGGGACAGGAGTCGACCAGCTTATATCCTGCGATAATAAAGATGCTTGAAACGGAAATTCGGAGCGCTCCGAATTTTTTTATCAAACACTATCGCCGCAAGGCTTACTGCCCGTAGCTCAGTCGGATAGAGCATCAGCCTTCTAAGCTGAGGGTCGGGGGTTCGATCCCCTCCGGGCAGACCAAGACAGCCCTTCACATCGTCTCATAGACACTTTAAACCCGCTTGCTCGTCGGCAAGGCGAGTTTTTTGTAATCTCAAACTGGGATCAAGGACTAACGAATTTCTGGACAATGCGCACCGTCCGGTCGCCTCAGTGCGACTTGGACTTTTCCATGACGTTTTCGGCACATGATCCGAGGCCAAATTTCTTAGTCGGCAAAAGACGATCAAGTTGCCCACTGGCTGCGTTCGCTGTATCTCGGGGGGCGCCCGATCTGCCTGCTGATGTCAGCGTTTTTGATACTGCATCTTTCCAAACAGAATCTCCCGCTCCTTGTCGCCGGTTAGGGGGTGGCGCAGATCCGCGAGCACTTTCACGCCGCGCTGTACGGCCGGGCGGGCGTTGATGAGATCAAACCATTTTTTGAGGTGGGGATAGTCGGCCCAGTCAATTCCTTGGTTTTCCCAGCTACGCAGCCACGGGAAAATGGCCACATCGGCAATCGTATATTGGTTGCACGCGATGAATTTGCTGGAGGCCAGCTGCTTGTCCATCACCCCGTAAAGCCGCTTGGTCTCGTTGGTGTAGCGGTTGATGGCGTAGTCGATCTTCTCGGGCGCGTAGACGCGAAAATGGTGGGTTTGCCCGAGCATGGGGCCAACACTGCCCATCTGGAACATCAGCCATTGAAGGACCTGAAATCGAAGCCGGTCGCTTTTGGGTAGTAGTTTGCCGGTTTTGGAAGCCAGGTAGAGCAAGATGGCGCCGGACTCGAACAAGGAAATGGGCTTGCCGTCCGGGCCGTTTGGATCAAGCAATGCCGGAATCTTGTTGTTGGGACTGATGGCAAGAAAGTCGGGCTTGAATTGATCGCCTGTGCCGATGTTCACCGGGAAGACCTCCCAGTCGCGGCCCAAGCGCAGGCCGCATTCCTCCAGCATGATGTGAACCTTGTGGCCATTGGGCGTAGCCCATGAGTAAAGCTGAATCATGGACGCTTCCTTTAGTACATTCTGGTCATCGTACTGTACGAGAAAAGTGCGAAACCTGTTGGAGCGGCTCCAAAAAAGGATGGTCGTGGGCGAGGCGGGCGCAGGGGTGCCTCAACCGTTGAAACACTTCATGAATACACCCTACGGAACCGCCAGCGACGGGGCATACCGCTTCGATCTGTCTCGATCCTTGCGAATCAGCTGCTGAAGGTTTTCCCCATCGTCATCACTCTGACCGCGCTCCTACAAATGCTTAGTGCCCCTAGAGAAATAGCGCAGGCAGCTATTATTTTAATAGCGCCCGCGGTTCAAAAACGTCGCAGATAATTTAGGAGCCGCGCGTTATTGGCATGTTGACCACTCGGGGATTCAGCAAGTGCTTGGCCAGCTCCAGCTTGGCCAGTGAAGCCCGATGCACTTCGTCCGGACCGTCGGCCAGGCGCAAGGTGCGCTGGCTGGCGTAGGCGTAGGCAAGTGGAAAATCGTCCGAAACGCCACCGCCACCATGGGCTTGAATGGCCCAGTCAATGATTTGGCATGCCATGCTGGGCGCGACCACCTTGATCATGGCAATCTCGGCCTTGGCCACTTTGTTGCCCACGGTGTCCATCATGTAAGCCGCCTTCAGCGTCAGCAGGCGGGCCTGCTCGATCATGCAACGGGCTTGGGCGATGCGCTCATGCCAGACGGTTTGGAGTGCAATCGGCTTGCCAAATGCAACGCGGGTGTTGAGGCGTTTGCACATCAGTTCGACAGCCCGCTCGGCAATTCCGATACTGCGCATGCAGTGGTGAATGCGTCCGGGGCCAAGCCGCCCCTGGGCGATTTCAAAGCCGCGACCTTCCCCGAGCAGCAGGTTGCCGACAGGTACGCGCACGTTCGTCAGGCGCACTTCCATGTGACCGTGCGGTGCATCGTCGTAGCCAAAGACCGAAAGTGGTCGAATCACCTTGACGCCGGCCGCATTGGCAGGCACCAGAATCATGGATTGCTGTTCATGGCGACCGGCATCGGGATTGGTTTTCCCCATCACGATGTAAATGGCGCAGCGTGGATCGCCGGCGCCGGACGACCACCACTTGAGACCGTTGAGAACGTAGTCATCGCCATCGCGCTCAATACGGCATTGAATGTTGGTCGCGTCCGACGAAGCCACTTCCGGTTCGGTCATCAGGAAGGCAGAGCGGATCTCACCTTTGAGCAGCGGCTCCAGCCACTGGTCTTTGTTGGCTTCGGAGCCATAGCGTTCGATGGTTTCCATGTTTCCGGTGTCGGGTGCCGAGCAGTTGAACACCTCGGCCGCAAACGGTACGCGGCCCATGATTTCGCACAAAGGCGCGTATTCGAGATTGGACAGGCCTTCAGGTGCACGCGTG
>NZ_JABBPC010000025.1 GCF_012927485.1 Polaromonas sp.
AGCGCAATGCCTGGTCGTGCGGCACCAGCACGGCGGCTTCGGTGCCCTGCATGTTTTCCAATTTCGGGCGTGAAGCCTACGACTCGCGCCCCGCCAATTACGAAGGCATGCTGGATGTACTTCTGCATGCCGGCCTTGCCGTACTCTGGATCGATAACCAATCCGGCTGCAAAGGCGTCTGCGACCGCGTTCCCAGCGTGGACACCACACAACTAAAGGTGCCCGGACTGTGCGACGGCGGCGAATGTTTTGACGAAGTTATGCTGCGGGGCCTCGACGAACGCATTGCCGCCCTGCCGCCCGAGCGCAGAGCCAAGGGCGTGGTGTTGGTGATGCACCAGATGGGAAGCCACGGCCCGGCGTATTACAAGCGATCGCCGCCCGCATTCAAAAGGTTTTTACCTGAATGCACTGACAATGCCTTGCAAAGCTGTGAGCGCGCTGGACTGATCAACGCCTATGACAACAGCATTTTCTACACCGACCATCTTCTTGCCTCTGCCATTCAATGGCTCAAGACGCAGGAGACGCACAACGCGCCCGCCATGCTCTATCTGGCCGACCACGGCGAGTCGCTCGGTGAAAACAATCTGTACCTGCATGGTATGCCATACAGCATTGCACCCGATGTGCAAAAACGGGTGCCCTGGATCACTTGGTTGTCGCCAGAATTCGAGCAGCGTAGCAAGATCACCACGACCTGCCTCAAGCAGCAACTTGACGACCCGGTCAGCCATGACAATTATTTCCACTCAGTACTGGGTTTGATGAACGTGCAAACCAGCGTTTACAAACCCGCGCTGGATATCTACGCCCACTGCGCCAAATCCTAGGGTCAAGGGTGCTCGGCAAAGTGTTTAGGCTTGATACGGCGCCAGCCGTGCTGTTCAAACTGGATTTATTTTTTTCTTAAAAACCCAAGCTGCTGAACTCATCGGGCGGTGAGGCCAGCCTTGGTCACTGAGTACGAAGGTGCACCTCTGGACTCCACGCCCCAATACAAGGCTGCACCCGCCAGCAGCGACATCAAAAAGGCGACCAGCAAGCCGATGGCGTTAGCAATGACTTGCGTGGGCCAAAAACGGCTGACAACGGCATTGACCAGCAAGCACACCGGAAAATGAATGAGAAAAACCGAATATGAAACCTGACCGAGTTTCGACAGCCACCGCGGTTGTACCCAGCGCCCCGAAAAGATGTCCTGTTGAAGTCCGAACAGCCCGAACGCCACCACCAAGGCAACGACAAGTCGCCCCCTGAAATCAAGTGCCAACGCTACTCCGCCCAACCCGGCGATGGCGATCAACCACGCACTCCCCTTCCCTGTACTGGCATTATTTGCCGCTGCTGATGCCCAAAAAGCCAGCAGGCCCAAGGCGTAAGAGCCAAAGAAATAGAGGCCGGTCATGTCCAGACCGGTGTCGCGGTTGAACAAAAGCAATGACGCCATAGCCAGTATCAGCAACAAAGCAATCCCCAGGAGCCGCACAGGCGCTCCCGGCCAGCGAACCTGAAGTTGCCGCGCCGTGCCGAAAACAAGCACCGTCATTGCAAACAACTGCAAATCGATCGCCACATACCAGACGCCTGCGGATAGCGCTTCCTGGCCCAGTACATCCTGCAGCAGCAGCACATGGGCAACAAGCTGTGGGAGTGTCGGTGCGGCAGGAACGGAGGGATCGTTAAACCACGGACGCACCCACGCGGCGATCAGCACACTCACGGCGAGTGCCACCAGATAGGGCAGCACCAGCCGGCGATAGCGCCGAAGAATAAGGCGGCCCGGTTGCCTGAAGGTCGCAACCCCCATCGGTGCCAGCGAACTGGCGACGAGAAACCCGCTGACAACCAGAAATACCTGAACCGCCATGCGCCCATAGTCGTACAGCCAATCCGTCAGACCCGGCACAAAGGGATACATCACGTCCGACATCGGGCCATAAAAAACCAGGTGATGCCAGACGATCATCACGCAAGCAATGCCCTTGAAGGCATCGATGCCGACCAAGCGCTTGTTAGGCAGGGTCATGGGCTATCAGGCGGGCTCCAGGGCGCTAAAGAGCCAGCCTTTCTCGTGCTTCCTGATACTCGCGCTTGAGCTGGGCCACAAAATCAGCCGTGCTTTGCACTTTGCCGATAGAGCCAATGCCTTGCCCGCAACCCCAGATATCTTTCCAGGCCTTGGACTTGTCACCGCCAAAGTTCATTTGACTCGGGTCGCTCTCGGGCAGGTTGGCTGGGTCCAAGCCGGCGGCACGGATCGATGGGGCCAAGTAGTTGCCGTGCACACCCGTAAACAGGTTGCTGTAGACGATGTCGTCAGAACTACCCTCCACGATAGCTTGCTTGTACGCATCGGCGGCGCGCGCCTCGTAGGTGGCGATAAAGGCTGAGCCAATGTAAGCAAAGTCAGCGCCCATGGCTTGTGCCGCGAGAACGGCGCCACCAGTCGAGATCGCGCCCGACAGCGCGATCGGGCCGTCAAACCACTGGCGGATTTCCTGGATTAGGGCAAACGGGCTTTTGACGCCGGCATGCCCGCCGGCACCGGCCGCCACTGCCACCAGGCCGTCAGCGCCTTTTTCTATCGCCTTATGCGCAAATTTGTTGTTGATGATGTCGTGCAGTACAACACCGCCGTAGCTGTGTGCGGCGGCGTTGATATCTTCGCGGGCGCCCAGGCTCGTGATGTAGATAGGCACCTTGTACTTCACGCACATCGCCATGTCGTGTTCCAGCCGGTCGTTGGATTTGTGCACGATCTGGTTGATGGCAAACGGTGCTGCGGGTTGATCGGGATGGGCGAGGTTGTAGGCGGCCAGCGTCTCGGTGATTTCGGCCAACCAATCGTCCAGCTGCGCTGCCGGCCGCGCATTGAGTGCCGGCATGGCGCCTACGACACCGGCTTTGCATTGCTCGATCACGAGCTTGGGGTTGCTGATGATGAATAGCGGCGAGCCGATGATGGGCAGCGGCAGCTTGTTCAGTGCGCCAGGAAGTCTGGACATGGTCGCTCCGTCATGGTGAATAAATAAATGAAGAACAGCCTGCAAGGGGAGGTCATTGAGATCCCGCAGCTATTAATTTGGTAAAAGGAAAAGCCACGAGAACCTAGAAGGCCTCCAGCGCCAGTGCGCTTACGCAGTCCGCGCCTTCGACGATGCTGTCACGCAGGCCGGGCGCTTTGGTCAACAGGTGGTCTGCGTAAAAGCGGGCCGTGGTGATCTTCGCCTGCATGAAGCCGCTATCCAAGCCTTGCACGCCTTGGGCCAACTGCTCCTGGGCCACCAGCAAGGAGCGCGCCATCTGCCAGCCTGCAACCACATTCCCCGCCAGCATGAGGTAAGGCACGCTACCCGCAAATACGGCATTGGGGCTGGTCTTGGTGTTGCTGGCTACAAACTCCGCCACATCCACAAACGCGAGGCGCGCGGCCTTCAGGCGCTTGGCTACCGCCACCGCGTCGTCGCCACCCTGCTGGAGTAACTCTTTTTCAGTCGCTTCAATCTGCTGGGCAATGCCTTTGGCGGTCTGCCCACCGTCGCGCGCGGTTTTGCGCCCAATCAGGTCGTTAGCCTGGATGGCGGTCGTGCCCTCATAGATGGTGAGGATCCTGGCATCGCGATAGTACTGCGCCGCGCCAGTTTCCTCAATAAAGCCCATGCCGCCATGGACCTGCACGCCGAGCGAGGTGACTTCCAGGCTCATCTCGGTGCTGTAGCCCTTGACCAGCGGCACCATGAATTCGTAGAACGCTGCGTTCTGCTTGCGCACGTCCACATCCGGGTGGTGGTGGGCCGCATCGTAAGCGGCGGCGGCCACCGACGCCATGGCGCGGCAGCCTTCAATATAAGCGCGCATGGTCATCAGCATGCGTTTCACGTCAGGGTGATGAATGATGGCTACGCTGGCTTTGATGGAACCATCAACGGGGCGGCTCTGCACGCGTTCTTTGGCAAACGATACCGCTTTTTGGTACGCCCGCTCTGCAATCGCAATGCCCTGCATGCCGACAGCGTAGCGCGCCGAGTTCATCATGATGAACATGTACTCCAGACCGCGATTTTCTTCGCCGACAAGATAGCCCACGGCGCCGCCATGGTCACCGTATTGCAGCACGGCCGTAGGCGAGGCCTTGATGCCCAGCTTGTGTTCGATGCTGACGCAATGCACATCGTTGCGGGCACCCAGGGAGCCGTCTTTATTGACCATAAATTTAGGCACGACGAACAGGCTGATGCCCTTCACGCCTTCGGGCGCCCCGCTCACCCGCGCCAACACCAGATGGACGATGTTTTCAGCCATATCGTGCTCACCGTAGGTGATGTAAATCTTGGTACCGAATACCTTGTAGGTGCCGTCCGGCTGCGGCTCGGCGCGGCTACGGACCATGGCGAGGTCTGAGCCGGCCTGTGGCTCAGTCAGGTTCATGGTGCCGGTCCACTGGCCGCTGACCAGCTTTTCAAGGTAGACCGCCTTGAGTTCATCAGAGCCGGCGGTCAGCAGCGCCTCGATAGCGCCGTCGCTCAGCAACGGACACAGAGCAAAACTCATATTGGCGGAGTTAAGCATTTCGCCGCAGGCCGCTCCAATGGTTTTAGGAAGGCCCTGGCCGCCAAAGTCTGCCGGGTGCTGCAGCCCTTGCCAGCCGCCTTCGACGTATTGCTTGAAAGCTTCCTTGAACCCGGGGGTGGTCGTGACGACGCCGTCTTTCAGGCTCGAAGGATTTTTGTCCCCTTCCCAATTGAGCGGCGACAGCACGCCCTCGTTGAACTTGGCGCATTCCTCCAATACAGATTGCGCAGTTTCAAAACCTGCGTCTTCAAAACCTGGCATCTGCGCGACCTGGTCGATACCGGCCAGGTGCTGGATGTCGAACAGCATGTCTTTGAGGGGGGCTACATAACTCATGAACGTCTCTCCACTTAATTCGGGGTGCCGTTGCCTATTACTTCAAGCAGTCAGCGCACTAGCTACCAGATATACATACAAAAAGGGCATCTAACGAGATGCCCTTTGATTTCATTGCCGTGACGCGTTTCAACGCTACAGCGCGGCAACCAGCTCCGGCACGGCCGTGAACAGGTCCGCCTCAAGTCCGTAGTCAGCCACGCTGAAAATCGGTGCTTCAGGGTCTTTATTGATCGCCACAATGACTTTGGAGTCCTTCATGCCGGCCAGGTGCTGAATGGCACCCGAGATACCCACAGCAACGTAGAGTTGCGGTGCCACGATCTTGCCAGTCTGACCCACCTGCCAGTCGTTGGGCGCGTAACCCGCATCCACCGCCGCCCGCGACGCGCCCAGCGCAGCCCCCAGTTTGTCAGCCAGCGGCGTCAGCACTTCGTCGAATTTCTCGCTGGAGCCTAGCGCGCGACCACCCGAAACGATGATCTTGGCCGCCGTGAGTTCAGGCCGATCGCTCTTGGCAATTTCGGCACTGACAAACGACGACTTGCCGCTATCCGTCACGCCCGCCGGAGTTTCAATCGTCGCGGTTCCCCCACTGGCCGCTGCAGGATCAAAACCGGTTGTACGAACAGTAATGACCTTGGTCGCGTCCAGGCTCTGAACGATCGCAATGGCGTTGCCGGCATAGATGGGACGCTCAAAAGTATCGGTCGCATCGACTTTGGTGATGTCCGATATCTGCGCGACGTCTAGCGTTGCGGCCACGCGGGGGGCAATGTTCTTGCCGGACGCCGTGGCCGGAAACAGGATGTGCGAATAGGCCGGCGCCAGAGCGACCACCTGCGCCGCCATGTTTTCAGCCAGTCCATGCGCAAACTGCTCGCCTTCGATGTGAATCACTTTGGCGACGCCAGCGATCTGGCTCGCGGCCTGGGCAGCCGCTTCTGCACCTTTGCCGGCGACCAGCACATGCACATCACCTCCGCATTGGGCGGCAGCGGTCACGGTGTTGAGGGTCGCGGGCTTGATGCTCGCGTTGTTGTGTTCGGCAATCACTAAAGAGGTCATCGTTTTACTCCATTCAGACTGGCTACTTTTAAATTACTTTGGCTTCGTTTTTGAGCTTGTCGACCAGCGCGGCGACGTCAGCCACCTTGACACCGGCGCTGCGCTTGGGCGGCTCGCTGACTTTGAGTGTCTTGATGCGCGGTTTGACATCCACCCCGAGGTCTTCAGGTTTGAAATTGTCGAGCTGCTTTTTCTTGGCCTTCATGATGTTGGGCAAAGTCACATAACGCGGCTCATTGAGGCGAAGGTCGGTCGTGATAATGGCCGGCAAGGTCAAAGACACGGTTTCGAGGCCGCCATCGACTTCGCGCGTGACCTTGACCTTCTCGCCTTCCACTTCCACCTTGGACGCAAAAGTGGCTTGCGGCCAGTTCAGCAGCGCGGCCAACATCTGACCGGTCTGGTTGCAATCGTCATCAATCGCCTGCTTGCCCAGAATCACCAGTTGCGGCTGCTCCTTATCCACCAGCGCCTTCAGCAACTTGGCCACCGCCAGCGGCTGCAGCTCTTCGGCAGTTTCGACCAGAATGGCGCGGTCGGCACCAATCGCCATGGCTGTGCGCAAAGTCTCCTGGCACTGCAGCACGCCGCAGCTTACCGCGATCACTTCCGTCACGACGCCCTTTTCCCTGAGCCTTGTGGCCTCTTCGATAGCGATCTCGTCAAAGGGATTCATGCTCATCTTGACGTTGGCAATATCGACGCCGGTGCCGTCTGATTTGACGCGGACTTTCACGTTGTAGTCGACTACACGCTTGACGGGTACCAAGACCTTCATTGCAAAACTCCAGAGTTTGTTAATTGACGTTGACTTAAAAATAGGTTTTTCATTTTAGACTGCTGCCTTTAAGGTGTCGCATGCGGGTTGGCAGAAGCCGCTTTTTTTATGCCAGCAGACAGTAAAAAGAACGATCGTACTATTTTAGTATAAATGGAGGCGCGTGAAAGTTAAAGCACCCAATCAGACGGGGGTCTTGCCCACCGCAATGACAGCTGGCAGTAACTCCGCCCCTTTGCCGCCGGTATGAAGCACCCGCTGCGGAAAAGGAATTTCAATATGGTGCTCCCGCAGGGCATGGAGAATAGCCACGTTAATATGGGAGCGAAGGTTTTGCTGACCATTTTCGGGATCTCCCATCCAATAGTTCAACGTGAACTCAAGACCATCCGCCCCGAAGTTTGTCAGATTGACTCCGGGCTCTGGCTCCGATAACACGCGGGCTTGCATCACGGCGGCCTCAATCAGCAAGCGCATCACCAGCGCAACGTCGCTGTCGTAACCAACCGACACCACCGTGGACTGCAGTAGCCGGGAATCACTAAGCGACAGGTTCTCTATGCGGTTGCTGATAAACATCTCATTGGGAACGATGGATTCCCGGCCCGACAACGCACGTATGATCGTGTAACGGGCGTTGATGTCGGTGATGCGCCCTTCAAAATTGTCGACGCGCACGTTGTCTCCGATGCGCACACTGCGTTCGGCGAGAATCACAAAACCGCTCACGTAGCTGGCTGCCAGTTTCTGCAAGCCGAAGCCAATCCCCACGCCAATCGCCCCACCAAGTACCGACAAGGCGGTCAGGTTAATACCGACTGAGGACAGTGCCAGCAGCAGGCCCACGAACATCAGCACCGCCCGGGTGGCGTTGCTCACGGCCTTGCGCAAGGACAACTCGCCGCCCGTGGCCGAGCGCAGCAGACGAGATTCGATGGCCGAGGAAATCCACAAGGTGATGAGCAGCACGACAGCCGCCGTGAGAACGCCTTCCAGCATGGTGCGCACCGACATCATTGAGCCGCCGACCTTCCACTTGATGTCGTCTAGCTCGTCAAGAATGACGGGTAGCAAACCGCTGACCCAGAGCACCATGGCGATCCACGCCAGCCATGAAATGCTGCGCTCCAGGGCGCGCACTATCGGCGCATTTTGAAACGCGGACTGGAGTACCTTCACCCCGAGTCGAATCAACGCCAAGGACAACAGTACCGGAATCGCCACTTTGAACACGGCCAACGGAAACAACCGACCCAATAGCGCCTGGGCCGCATAAGCGAAAGACAACAGCAGCATAGGAAAGAGCACGCCGTCCACCAACCGGCGTCCAAAGAAAATCGAGGCATCGTCAACCACACGGCGGGCTCGGCTGAGTACCCGCACTACCAGCCAGGCCAGCAGCGCGCAAGTCGCTAAAACCGCCAGTTCAGTCAGCGCGGAAGGCTGGGTCAGCGCCGCAAACCAGGCGTCCAGGCTGTCAATTCGCGTCGAGGGCGCATTCAGAAAATTCAAGATCCCGCCACTGGCCATTGGGGCTTCCTTTTGTCTATGAAGGCTTGTACGCCTTCCTGGGCGATTGCGTGGATCATGTTGCATGCCATGGTTTGGCCTGCAAGCTGGTAAGCGGCTTCTACGCTGGTTTCGCGTTGTTTATAAAAGAGCGCTTTCCCCATGGCAACTGCCTCGCGCGGCTTGGACAACAACGCTTCAAGAAGTTTTTCGACTTCGGCGTCAAGCGCCTCAACCGGCACCACGCGGTTGACCAGACCGCGCACGCGGGCCTCATCGGCCGTAATGAACTCACCCGTCAGCAACATTTCCATCGCCTGCTTGGCCGGGATGTTGCGGACCAGCGGCACACTGGGTGTGGCGCAAAAAAGGCCCACGTCAATGCCATTGACCCCAAAGCTGGCATGGCTCGCGGCCACCGCCAAATCACATTGCGCCACCAACTGGCACCCCGCTGCGGTTGCCAGGCCCTGAACCTTGGCAATCACGGGCACTGGCAAATTCTGGAGGCTGAGCATCATGCGCGTGCATTGGGCAAACAGCTTTTGATAATAAGCAAGTTCAGGCCGTGCGCGCATGTCCTTGAGGTTGTGGCCAGCGCAAAATGCCTTGCCTTGCGCCGACACCACCACTGCCCGGGCGGAACGGTCAATCGCAATGGTATCGAGCGCAGTTTGAAGGGCTGCCAACACCTCTTCACTGAGCGCGTTAAAGGTGCTCGCCCGGTTCAGGACGAGGCTATGAACCCCTCGCTCGTCCTGCGTGTGCAGCACCGGAGGCGACAGATCAGCGGAAGCAGCGGTCATGAAAATTCCTATAAATCAGCCAGCACCCGGATGTGCGCCTCCACGCTGCGCGCCAACGCGCTAAGGTTGTAGCCACCTTCGAGCGACGACACGATCCGGCCCTTGGAATGGCGCTTGGCCACATCCTTGATGCGCTGCGTAATCCAGGCGTAGTCCTGCTCGACCAGGCCCATTTGACCCATGTCATCTTCACGGTGCGCATCGAATCCAGCACTGATAAAAATCATTTCGGGCTTGAACTCTTCCAGGCGCGGAATCCACATCATCTCGATCAGCTCGCGCACATCCATCCCTTTTGTGTAAGCAGGTACGGGAAGGTTGACCATATTGCTGGCGTGCCCCTCAAAGCCGCTGTAGGGAAAGAACGGGTGCTGGAAAAAACTTACCATCAGCACCCGGTCATCCCCGCTGAGAATGTTTTCGGTTCCGTTGCCGTGGTGCACGTCGAAGTCAACAATGGCGACGCGCTTGAGGCCGTGGCGCTCCAGCGCGTATTTGGCCGCAATGGCGATGTTGTTGAAAAAACAAAATCCCATGGCCTTGTTGCGTTCCGCATGATGCCCCGGCGGGCGCACGGCGCAAAACGCGTTCTCCATTTCCCCCGCCAACACGCTGTCGGTGGCGGCAATGACGGCGCCTGCCGCACGCAGCGCCGCATTCCAGGTGTGGACGTTGAGTGAGGTGTCAGGGTCAATCTGAGCGTAGGCAGGGCCGCCCGCCGTGATGTCATCCGCCAGTTGATCGCACAAACCTCGAATCGCCGCCACCAGCATGCGGTCGTGCGCGAGTTCGATATCTCCGAGCGGGGCCTGCGGGGCCTCGCGCCGGACCAATGCGTCCCCCACGCCGGTGATCAGCAACCGGTCTTCAATCGCATCCAGTCGCTCGGGGCACTCCGGGTGCCCTGCGCCCATTTCATGCTTCCAGCAGTCTCTGTGAGTGAAATAACCAGTCGCGTTCATAACGGAAAACTTTTGCGGTAAGGTTGACGACATGCACGTTAAAGAAAAACTTCAAGCGCTCCTGAATCAGCTTAACACGGTCATTGTCGGAAAGCCGTCACAAGTCAGCGACTGCGTAGCGTGCTTGCTCGCAGGGGGGCACCTCCTTATTGAGGATGTTCCGGGGGTAGGTAAAACCACATTGGCTCACGCGCTGTCGCGCTCTTTTGGACTTCAGTTTTCGCGGGTGCAATTCACTGCCGATTTGATGCCCAGCGATTTGTCGGGTGTCTCGATGTACGAGCGCGAAAAGGAAAGTTTTGTATTTCACCCTGGACCGGTGTTTGCCCAGGTGCTGCTGGCTGATGAAATCAACCGCGCCAGCCCCAAAACCCAAAGTGCCCTGCTGGAGGCGATGGAAGAAAAGCAGGTCACGATCGACGGCGAAACCCGCCCGCTACCGGTTCCCTTTTTTGTGATTGCCACGCAAAACCCGCACGACCAGCTCGGCACCTACGCCTTGCCGGAATCCCAGTTGGACCGTTTCCACATGCGGATTTCGCTGGGTTACCCGGATCGCGACGCCGAGAGAAAACTGCTCAACGGCATTGACCGCCACGAGATGGTCGACAACTTGCGCGCCGTGCTGACGCCGCTCGACCTTTTAGAGCTGCAGCAGCGGGTTCAACAAATTCATGCCGCTGAGCCGCTGCTGAACTATCTACAGGATTTGATTGCCGCGACCCGCTCTGGGCGCTGGTTCTTCCAGGGCCTGAGTCCGCGTGCAGGCATCGCCATCATGCGCGCTGCCAAGGCGCAGGCTTTCATGAGCGGCCGGGACTATGTCGCGCCCGACGACGTTGCCGCGGTGCTGCCGCAAACGGCAGCACATCGCCTCACGCCTGTCAGCAATGCCGGCCGGGGTTCGGTGGAGCAGGTGCGCGCCATGCTTGACGCCGTCGCGCTTCCCTGAGCGCTCGGACCACAGCTTGTCATGACCGCTTTCGCGTTCATTCCTAACCCGGTGGCCTTCATCAGGGCTCGCATGCAGGCCTGGTGGCTTGCCAAATCACCGTTCACCGATTTCGTCACGCTGACCCAGCGAAATGTTTACATACTGCCGACACGCCCGGGGCTGATGCTGGCCCTTACGCTGCTGGTGCTGCTGATCGCGTCCATCAATTACCAGCTCAACCTGGGCTACCTGCTGACGTTTTTGCTGGCGGGCGCCGCCTTGGTGGGGATGCACGTCAGCCACGGTACCCTGCGTGGGCTGGCTCTGAATTTAGAAGCACCGCCGCCACACTACGCAGGTGCAGCAGCTGTTTTTGATGTAAAGCTTACGAATACCCGACGCTCGGCGCGCCACGGCATCGGCCTGAGTGTTCTCAGTCACCAAGCGGGAGATACTGAAGAAAACAAGCACCGCCACTGGGCGTGGACCGACGTACCGGCGCAGGGCAGCAGCGTGGTACAGGTCGCGTTCACACCAGCGCGACGCGGGCTGCACCGCTTACCAACGTTGACTGCCGAAACCCGTTTTCCGCTCGGCACTTTCCGGGTCTGGACCGTCTGGCGACCTGCTGCTCAGGTGGTGATCTATCCAACTCCGGAAATCAATCCGCCGCCACTGCCGCCCGCCGAACCCCGTTCCGGCGGCGCTGCGGCTGCGGCGCGACCGCAGAACAGCGGTGAATTTGACGGTATCAGGGCATACCGGCGCGGCGATCCCATGAAGCGGGTGGTCTGGAAAAAGGCTGTGAATGCGCTGAATGCCAGCGGCCCGAGGGGTGGCCAGGACAGTGGGCTGGTGGTGCGTGACAGCCAGCAAGCCCAGCGCTATGAACTTTGGTTGGACCTCACGCAGGCAGGTCCGCTGGCAGCGGAGCAAAAGCTCTCCCGGCTCTGCGCCTGGATTCTTCAGGCCGATCGACTGGGGCTGGACTATGGCTTGCGCCTAGCGGCACTGGAAATCACACCGGACAGCGGCGAGACGCATAAGCGGCACTGCCTGGAGGCACTGGCCCTGTGCTGACAACGACGCACCTCAATTTTTCGAGGCTTCGCCATCTGCCACGCGACAGTCGGGACACGCTGTTTTTGTTAGGTGTGATTGCCTGGGTGCTTTTGCCGCAAGTGAATCACCTGCCGCTGTGGTGCAGCGCGCTGGCAGGGGTCGTCTTGCTCTGGCGCGGCTGGCTCGCCGTGGTGACCGGTCCGCTGCCTGGAAAATTATGGTTGTTGACCTTGCTGGGCGTTACTCTTGTCGCAACATTTTTGACGCACGGCACCTTACTGGGGCGAGACGCCGGCGTGACTTTGCTGGTAGTGCTGCTGACACTTAAAACAATGGAACTGCGCGCCAAGCGCGACGCTTTCGTAGTTTTTTTCCTCAGCTTTTTTTGCATGCTGAGCAGTTTTTTCTACTCACAGTCTTTATTGACAGCGTTCAGCATGCTGTTGGGGTTAATCGGACTGCTGACCGTTTTGGTCAATGCACACCTGCCGGTCGGCAAACCACCCTTGCTGCTCGCTGCCAAAACCGCCGGCTGGATGACCCTCCTGGGCGCACCCATCATGCTTGTGCTTTTTTTGCTGTTCCCCAGATTGGCCCCTTTGTGGGGGGTGCCCAGCGATGCCATGACTGGACGCAGCGGCCTGAGCGACAGTATGCGGGTCGGCACCATTGCCCGTCTGGCATTGGACGACAGTGTGGCCATGCGAATCAAGTTCGCGGGCAGGCCCCCCCCTCAACAAAGCCTGTATTTCCGCGGGCCGGTACTGTCAGCCTTTGATGGTCGTCAGTGGCAGCCCGCGCCTGCCAGCCTGCCTTCTCGCTATTTGCTGCCGGCCAACCTGCAAGTCTCTGGCTCCCCGATCGACTACGAAGTCACGTTGGAGCCGACCAGCCGTCCCTGGCTTTTTGTGCTGGAAGCGGCGATCCATAGCCCGGAATTAGCCGGTTACCGCAGCGTCATGGAAAACGACCTTCAATGGCTCACCAGTCGCCCCGTCAGCGACCTCGTGCGCTACAAGGCCCAGAGCTTCCCGGCGTTCACGCATGGGCCGCTGCAGCCTGTGGCCGGTCTACAGCAGTTTACAGATCTGCCGCCGGGTTTTAACCCGCGCACGCTGGCACTGGCTGGCGAGTTACGGCGCGACCCGCGTTACGTCAATGCGAGTGCACGCGTGCTGGTGCAAGTGGCGCTCGACCGCCTGCGCAGCGGTGGCTACACCTACACGCTTGAGCCCGGCGTGTATGGCCGGAACACAGCCGACGAATTCTGGTTCGATCGGAAGGAAGGCTTTTGTGAGCACATCGCCTCGGCTTTTGTGATTCTGATGCGCGCAATGGACATCCCCGCCCGAATCGTCACCGGCTATCAGGGCGGCGAGCTCAATGGTGTCGATGGATTTTGGGTCGTCCGACAAAGCGATGCGCACGCCTGGGCAGAGGTCTGGCAGGCCGGCGTGGGCTGGATGCGCGTGGACCCGACGGCTGCCGTAGCACCCGGACGCACCGGCTCATTTCAGCGGCTGGTCGCACCTCAAAGCGTCGTTGCGCAGGCCTTGGGTAACTTCAGCCCCACCTTGACAACCCAACTTCGCGCCACTTGGGAAGCCATGAACAACGGCTGGAATCAGTGGGTGCTTAACTACACCCAGGGCAAGCAACTGAACCTATTGAAAGACATCGGTTTTGATTCCCCAAGCTGGGAGGATTTAAGCTACGTCCTGATAGGCATCATCGTCAGCGCGAGCTTGGCTGGCGCGGCCTGGACGCTTTGGGAGCGTGCCCAGCACGACCCCTGGTTGCGCCTGCTAGCGCGAGCGCGCAAGCGGCTGACCAAGGCCGGGTTTGAAAGTACAGCCGCCACTTCCCCACGCCAGTTGGCCCTGCAGGTGCTGGCACTGCAGGGGAGTCAGGGGCAGGCACTGCATGACTGGCTCATGGCGCTGGAATTAGAGCGTTACGCCGCCACGGTCGCCGGCGCAGCGAGCCGGTTACAGCAGCTCAATAAACTAAAACACCAATTCAACCGACTTGCATGGCCTGCTTAAAATTGAAGCCAGCCGATCTACTTTCTTCGCATGACACTTCCAACCCTTCCTCCTCCTCATCGTCTTCTATTCACTATTTTTTTTATAGCTGCTGTTGCCGGTACGGCCCTCGTTAGCGAGGCAAAACCGCTTAAAAGGCTGGTCTCTGCCACCGCTGATGAAGCTTTAGAAGACACGTTTTATTCAACCCGCCCCGAGGCCATGCAGTTTGCCGACGACCTGGCCAGCCGCCGCAACCTGGACCCAATCTGGGTTCGGGACGCGATCGGCCGGTCGCGCTATATTCCGACGGTTTCGCGGCTGATGCAGCCCGCCACCAAAACCTTTGTCAAAAACTGGCAGGTTTACCGCAGCCGCTTCGTTGAGCCCATCCGCATTGCGGCGGGCGTGCGCTTCTGGCAGGCCAATCGGCAGGCACTGGAGCGCGCAGAAAAAGAATACGGTGTGCCGCCTGAAATCATCGTCGGCATCATTGGCGTGGAAACTATTTACGGCCGCAATACCGGCAGCTTTCGCGTGATGGACGCGCTGGCCACGCTGGCTTTTGATTTCCCGGACAACCACCCGCGCGCCAAGGAGCGCAGCGAGTATTTCAAAGGAGAAATCGAGCAGTTTCTGACCCTGCAAAGCCGCCGGGGCGCCGATCCTTTTGATGCCCTTGGCAGCTATGCTGGCGCCATGGGCATGCCGCAATTCATGCCTTCCAGCTGGATCAAATACGCGGTGGACTTCGACGGCGACGGCATCATCGATTTGTGGAACAGCCCGGCCGACGTGATAGGCTCCGTGGCCAATTATTTCAAGTCGTTCAACTGGCAGCCCGGCATGCCCACCCATTACCCGGTGACTTTCGACGCGAGTCGTCTGGACATGGACGCCTTGATGGCGCCTGACATTTTGCCGACGTTCAGCGTCGCCAGTTTCACGGCCAAAGGCGCGGTGCTTGAAGGGTCCGCGCTGCAACACGCCGGGCCGCTCGCATTGATCGAATTACTCAATGGCCCGGCTGCACCGACGTATGTGGCGGGCACCGAGAATTTTTACGCCATCACGCGCTACAACTGGAGCAGCTATTACGCGATGGCGGTGATTGAGTTGGGGCAGGAAGTGGCGGCGCGCGTCAGGGAGTAAACCGCTCCTAAATGGCTCGCTCCAGAGCGGGCCGCAACACTGAACTCGTCCATGCGGTTACCAAAGTGCGTGGCCCATGGTAGGGAGTGCCTCCTTTGCAAGATAGTACCTCTCCCCATTAGCCTTCACCCAGAGCACATGTATTCTCCAAATCACATGACCTAGCAAAGTCAACGGATCGGAGGGAGGCATATGACGACATACATGTTTCTGAAACGCGCAGCATTCTCACTGGCGTTTCTTGCCATTTTTGGATATATCCCGGTCGTGAAAGCTAATCCGCTTTTTGCAAGACAAACCGGTTTGAAATGCGCTTCCTGTCATACCATTTATCCAGAACTGACGCCGTTTGGCCGAAAATTCAAATTGGGTGGCTATACCCTTGGAGAGCGGCAGAAAATTCCGCTTGCGCTAATGGCTATCGTTTCAAGGAATTCGATTAATGACAACACGGATAAATCGACTGGCGAAAAAATTTACGGCAAAAACGGAGATTTTGCCTTGGAAGCCATCAGTCTTTTTTCAGGTGGCAAATTTACTGATAATGCCGGTGGCTTTATTCAATGGACTTATAACAATATAAGCACTACGGATAATCAACACTTTTATGGCCATAGCGCGCTCGATAACACGGACCTGCGCTTGGTAAAAACAATTGGGCCTGAAGAAAAGTCGATGCTTTTCGGCCTCACATTGCACAACAATCCTACGGTTCAGGACGTTTTTAACACAACACCAGCCTGGAGTTATCCGTATTACAGTCCGAGTCTTGCAGCCCCCGGCCGAGGTACACAGACTTTTCTAGAGTCGGGCGCCCGTGTGGCCGGCGTTGGCATCTATTCCTATTTATTTGATTCGCTTTATCTGGAAGGTACCTCCTATCAAACTGCGAAGGGTGCTTTCTCGGTCTTGCGTGCCGGCACTCCAGAAAGTCAGAGGATTTCCCTTTCCGGATCCAATCCTTACTGGCGAATTGCGTATACATTTGGCGATGAAAATCAGAATCTAACACTTGGTCACTTCGGCGCGAATGTGGCGGTCGATGTGGCGGATGGGATCACCCCGGCGGATCGATTTCGTGACCGGGGATTCGATGTCCAATACCAGTTTTTTAGTAAAGATAAACATCATATTGTCACTGCTCATGCTTCCGTGATTAAAGAAAAAACCGATTGGCGGTCCGGCTTTCCTAACGGGATTAATGACAATCCAAGCTCTACGCTGCGTTCCACCCGAGCGAAGATAAGTTATCTTTATGATCGAACTTATGGAATTACCGCCGGCGGGTTCAAGGTCACAGGAGATGCTGATTTCGCCCGATTTGGATCGACTACGGGAAATCCAGATACTACCGGCTACATTCTTGAATTAAATTATTGGCCAACTTTCAACTTTCTTTGGGATCCTCAAATGAACGTACGATTCGGCCTCCAGTACACCGCCTATACCAAATTTAATGGCAGCGCATCAAATTATGATGCCACTTTACGAGATGCCAAAAATAATAATACCCTTTACCTCTATGCCTGGTTTATGTTCTGAAATTTTGTCGTTGGTCTTTTAACCAATAAAGAAATAAGTACTGACTACCTCTCTGGGGTGAATTGAACCAATTTGCATTTTACCGTGTAGAAATCTTACCCACTCGAATTACAGGAAGCAGGAACATGAATAAAATCGAACCCATCTCTCGGCGAAAGATGATTTTGGACAGCAGCGTACGGGGTTCCATTATATTTTTGCCAATCGCTATCTTCTCAGCGTCAGTCAAAGCCGGTTCTTCCAATAAGGCCATGCTTCATTATCAGGAAGACCCCAAAGATGGACAAATGTGCTCTGGATGCGCAGCCTTCACTCCTTCAGCTGCATCGGATGAGGGCAATGGTTCCTGCAAGATTGTTGGGGGGCCAGTGAAACTACGTGGGTGGTGTATAGCTTTTTCACCCCGTTGAAAATCCAAGCGGGGAATTCCTCTCCACTAACCCAAAATTCTTAATGTTCCCGACGAAGCCGGGTAGACGTCCACCCCCAGTGGCAAAAACCCGCTGATATTTTTGTTGCGACGGTCAGCGGCTTTTGAAGGCATTCTGCTTTAGCAAAGCGTCATCCTCATAGACTCGCCCGAGCAGTCGGTTGAGCGCCGACAGCCGCTCAGGCTCGGTTGGTCGAAGCACCCCCTGATTCTGCAGGATCGTGATCAGCTTGGTCGGTGACACGTGCTTGTCACCAACGATCTCGACATGACCAGCACGCGCCTCGACCCGTCGCGCGCGGCCATCAGTTTCAACGGGCAGACTACGCTGTTCGTCCAGGGAGAACACGTCGTCCGCCTCGACGCAACGCCCGTCTTTTTCGCGCCGGCAGCTGCCACGTTCGTCCGTATCGATCTTCAGATAGCTACTCACTTGCGGCCGCAGCGCGCCCGGTTCGAGAATAAAGCGCGAGGAGTAGGTGATGTCAGCCCACTTGGCCCCCGTTATCAGGTAGCAAGTCGCTGGCAGCAGACCCAGCGTGAGCGGGTACAACCAGACCTTGCCGCAGGTCTGCGCCGCCGCTATGCCGGCAAAAGGGCCAGAGATGGTCACCAGGCGCAGATCCGTCAGAGCAGACCCTGGCGCCGCCGTGAGCTCAAGTTCGGTCAGTGATTTGCGTGCGATCAGTGCACCCTGGCTGTGCCCGATCAGCGTGATTTGCGGCGATCGGGTTTGCGCAGCAAGTTGATCCACCGCGCGATGGAGATCAACAGCGCTGCGGGTGAGTCCGGCGCGGTCATCGTAACTGAAGCAGGCACTCTGTTGACCGTGGAACGCCAGGACTTGCGCCAAACCCCTAAACTCACCGGCAGAGCCGAAGCAACCGTGCACCAGCACATTAATCGGTTGACTGGAATCCAAACGCAAACGGCGATCCGGATTGTCGGTGCAAGGCCCTAGGCCGGGGATGGAAAGCGTCACGTCTGCCGGTGGCAGGCGGCCGGTTTCAATCTCGAAATTCGCCGGGTCCAGCGGCTCACGCGAGGCGCAGCCGCCGAGCAAGGAAATTAGTGTGATGAGCGCGGCAAGATGCCTCATGACCGACCTCGTGACGAAAGGGTAGATTTGCGAGTTTAAGGGCTTTTCGCCTCCGGCGTGTGCAGATCGTTTGGCGCAGAAATGCGCCCTAAAAACTCAAACTGGCTGGATCGTAATCTTCACACTCATGGACTCCACGCCGCCGCCCTGCCGCACACCCTTGATCGGGGGGCAAGCGTTGTAGTCGGTACCCATGGCGAGTCGTATATGGCGTTCGTCAATCAGGCAACTGTGGGTCACGTCGATGCTGACCCATCGCCTGGAAGCCACATCGAGGCACACCTCCACCCAGGCATGACTCGCAAGGTCGGGCTCGTTGGCGGCGTAAAAATAGCCACTCACGTAACGGGCCGGAATGCTTAGGCTTCGGCATATCGCAACCATCACGTGGGCCTGGTCCTGGCACACGCCAGCACCTGCTTCAAAGGCCTCCAGCGCTGTGGTAGTCACGCTTGTGCTATATTTTCGATAGCTTACTACGTCAGCTATGCCTTGGCTAAGCGCTAAAAGCATACCCAAATCAACCACGCTGGAGCCACTTATCGGACTCACGAAGCGACGGCCGAATTCAGCCAGTTTCGGATGCGGTCGCGCTAAATGCGTGGCGCGCAAATAGAAAAGAGGGTGTGGCAGGCTGTCCACATCGGTGAACTCGGCCACCCCCAACGTTTCGACATCGCCCGCTGCGTTGACAAGACTCCAGCGCACGTTGTCCGCGACCTTACCGACAAAGGTGTAGGAATGAATGCTGTTACCAAAAGCATCGCACTGGGCAAAAAGCTTCTCGGGCGCACCGAGGCTCCAGAAATGAACCGTTTGCGCAGGGCCGGACTGCGGCGTCAGCCAGAGTGTTTGCAACGCGTAGCGCAGCGGCTCGGTGTAGCGATAGTCGGTGGTGTGCCTGACGTGCAGCTTCATGGTCAGAGCCTGAGGTTTCTCTTGAACAACGCACTGTTCAACGGGTAGCCGGCATCAAAAACTCACGGTTGATGTTCGCGCCAAGTTCGTTGACGCGGTCCAGAAATTGCGTCAAAAAAGCATGCAGGCCCGTCGCCAGGATCTCGTCGATTCGGGCGTAGCGCAAATCAGCCCTCAATTTGCCCGCGCAACGCAGCGTTTCACTCGACGCGTCGCTGGTGACCATGGCAAGGTTGCTCATCACCTCGTTAAGGCAAGCCAACAAAGAACGCGGCATGTCGGCCCGCAAAATCAGTAATTCGGCCACGCGCTCAGGTTTGACGACATCACGGTAGACCTTGCGGTAGACCTCAAAGGCCGAGACGCTGCGCAGGATCGCGCTCCAATGGTAAAAATCGTATTCCTGATCACTGTCGCTGCCGGCGCCAGCGGAATCGCTTTGCACGGCATGAAACTTCACATCCACCAGCCGGGCGGTATTGTCGGCACGCTCCAGAAAAGTACCCAGACGGAGAAAGTGGAACGCTTCGTCCTGCAACAGGGTGCCCAGCGTTACGCCGCGCGACAAGTGCGAGCGAAATTTGACCCATTCAAAAAACTGGCCAGGATTGCGCTCAAAATCACCTTGGCGCAACATGCGGATGACTTCAAGGTAAGTCTGGTTCTGCGTTTCCCACATCTCGGTGGTCAGCGTGCCCCGCACAGCGCGGGCGTTTTCGCGGGCGTTCTGCAGGCACGAAATAATGCTTGAAGAGTTTTTCTCGTCACGCACCATGAAGTCCATCACATCGCGCCGATTGATGCTGTCGCCATACTTGACGGCGTAGGGGACTTTCAGCTCGCTGATGCTGAGCAGGCCTTCCCATCCCAGTTGGGCCACCGCAGTGGATTGCGGCAGCAAGGAGGTCTGGTAGTTCACATCCAGCATGCGGGCGGTATTTTCAGCCCGCTCCGTGTAGCGAGACATCCAGAAAAGGTGGTCAGCAGTACGTGACAACATGGTTAGAGTTCTCCACCGTTTGACTGTGCCTGTGACGGTGATGGGTGTTGCCCCGGTGCTGCGGTGCCCGTTTGCAAAACCCAGGTGTCTTTGGTCCCACCGCCTTGTGATGAGTTAACTACCAGCGAGCCTTCTTTCAGCGCCACCCGCGTCAGGCCACCGGGCACTATTTGCACCTCTTTGCCGCTCAGCACGAAGGGCCGAAGGTCAATGTGGCGCGGTGCCACACCGCTTTCCACGTAAGTTGGACAGGTGGACAGACTCAGGGTGGGTTGGGCGATGTAGCCCGACGGGTTCGCCAGCAGCACCCGCCGAAAGTCTTCAATTTCTGCGCTGGTCGAGGCCGGGCCCACCAGCATGCCGTAACCGCCGGCCCCATGAACTTCCTTGACGACCAGGTCTTTGAGATTGGCCAAGGTGTACTGCAGGTCTTCTTTGTTTCGGCACAGGTAGGTCGGCACGTTCTTGAGGAGGGGTTTTTCTCCCAAATAAAACTCGATCATTTTCGGCACATAGGGATAAATCGACTTATCGTCTGCCACACCGGTGCCAATGGCGTTGCACAGCGAGACATTGCCGCTTCGATAGACGTTGAGCAAACCAGCGCAGCCCAGCGTGGAGGTTGGCCGAAAAGCCAGCGGATCGAGAGATTCGTCGTCCACCCGACGGTAAATCACGTCGACGCGTTTGGGGCCGCGCGTGGTGCGCATGTAGACAAAATTATCCTTGACGAAAAGGTCCTGGCCTTCGACCAGCTCTACGCCCATCTGCTGCGCCAAAAACGCGTGTTCAAAGTAGGCTGAATTGAACATGCCGGGCGTAAGCACTACAACAGTAGGCTCGTCCGTGGCGGGGGGCGCCATGGCACGCAGCGTCTCCAGCAAAAGATCTGGGTAGTGCGCTACCGGGGCGACGCGGTTCTCACTGAACAGTTCAGGAAACAGCCGCATCATCATCTTCCGGCCTTCCAGCATATAGCTCACACCACTGGCCACACGCAGGTTGTCTTCGAGCACGTAGTACTCGCCCTCTCCTTGCGCTCCGGGCGCGCGCACGATGTCAATGCCGCTGATGTGCGAGTAAATGTCGCCGGGTACGTTGACGCCCATCATCTCTGGACGGAACTGGGCATTCTGAAAGATCTGCTCGGATGGAATCACGCCAGCCTTGATAATTTCCTGCCCGTGGTAGACGTCGTGGATGAATCGATTGAGGACTGTCACGCGTTGAATCAGCCCTTTTTCAATGCTAGCCCATTCATGCACCGGAATGATGCGCGGAATCAGGTCAAACGGGATCAGCCGCTCGGTGCCGGCACCGTCTTCATCTTTGTCGCCGTACACGGCAAAGGTAATGCCCACGCGGCGAAAAATCATTTCCGCTTCAACACGGCGAGCCTCCATCATGTCCGCTGGCTGCATTGCCAGCCAGCGCTGGTAACCCTGGTAGTGCGCACGGACACTGGATGCCGTCGCATTCATCTCATCAAACGTCAGTCGGCTCATTAACTAGATCTCCAGCAAGGTTGGCGCACGGCATCACTTGGCGCGAAGAGGCACATCTCAGACCGCCCGAGCCTTTGTCTGCGGGGCTCTCGACGGGTCATACCGAGGTTTCCCTGTAGCTTAGCAAGGTATAGGCCAGGTCGGCTCACTGGTCGCTTCTTTATAGATCAATCACATGCTGCCAGTAGCGCTTGTTTTCCTGACGCTGGCAGGTGATGTCGCCTGGCTTGATGCTCTGCCAGGTCGCAGCGCCGCACTGTGGCGACCTGATCACCCGAATGCCGCGCTCCCGATAGCGCGCCAGCACCGATTCGACCGGGTGGCCGAACCGGTTGCGATAACCTGCCTGGGCTAAAGCCAGTTGCGGCTGCACGGTATCCAGAAAGACCGCACTCGACGAGGTCTTGCTGCCATGGTGCGGCACCAGCAAAAAATCGGCTTTCACATTGGCAGCGCTGGCACCGGCGGACAACCTGAGTTCTTGCGGTGACTCAATATCTCCCACCAGTAGCGCCGTCCGGGTGCCGTTGGAAACGCGCAGGACACAGCTGAGGGCATTCGATTTATTCTTTACCTCGTAATCGGCGGTAGCGGGATGCAGCACTTCAAAAGTCACCGAGTCCCACTCCCAGCGCTGGCCCGCCGCGCAACGGGTCGACTTGCGCAACGCCTGCAGCTCGTGGCCGTCTTCAATCGAGCTCAGCAACTTCGCCTGCGGCTGCATGGCCAACACGGCAGCGGCGCCCCCGGTGTGATCGCTGTCCCGGTGGCTGAGCATCAGCACGTCCACCCGCTCGCCCAGCGCACGCAGGAGCGGCACGAGAACGCGGTTCCCGGCATCGCTTTCGCGTGAGAAACGCGGCCCGGTGTCGTACAGCAGGGTATGGCTGGCCGTGCGCACCAAGACCGCATTTCCCTGTCCGATATCGGCGGCCAGCAACTCGAACTGCCCCGGTGCCGAACGCCCTGGTTGCCACAACAAAACAGGCAGCATCAGGGGGATGCCCAGCACCCGCCAGTGCCATGGCAAGCGCATGGCCATCAAACCGCCTCCCAGCACACCAAAGGCACCACACCAAAGCGGCGCTGCAGCGAGACTGAGGGAAGCCAGCGGCCAATTGGCAAGCCACTGAAGAAACATCGCCAGCAGGCTCACCGACCACGCAGCACCGTCCCACACCGGCGGCCAGAGCACGCCCAGCATCGCCAAGGGGGTCACGAGCAGCGTCACCCAGGGGATTGCCACCGCATTCGCCAGCAAGCCAACAAGGGAAACCTGATTGAACAGCAGCAGCGACAACGGTGTCAGCGCCAGCGTGACGACCCACTGCTCTCGGGCGGCACGCCCCAGGCCTCCCATCAGTTGCGAAAGACGAGACCGCCAAAATCGGGGCGGCACTAAACGCCCTGAAGCGCGTTGAGATTCGGCTTTGGCGTGACCGGCCTCACGTTCGCCTGAAGCTGAGGCAAAGAGAACGCCCACCGCGACAAACGATAACCAAAACCCTGCCTGCATCAGCGCCCAGGGATCAAGGGCAACTACCACCGCCATGGCGAGCAGCCAGGTCTGCAACCAGGGCCACTGTTTTCCACTTTGCCGCAGCATCACCACCGTAGCGAGCATCCAGATGGTTCGTTGGGCCGGTACGCCCCAGCCCGAAAACAGCGCATACAAAGCGGCCAGAAAAAGCCCACCCAATGCCCCGGCACTGGCGGCCGGTAGCGCCAGACACAGCCGGGGTGTCAGCTTGGCAGAGCGCCGCCAAAAGCTACTTAGAAGCAAAGAAGCAAGCCATGCAAACATCGTGATGTGCAAGCCCGAAATACTCATGAGGTGGGCAACCCCGGTCGCGCGGAAGACATCCCAGTCGGCACGCTCAATGGCGTTTTGGTCGCCCACGACCAAGGCTGCAAGCACACCGGCGACTTGCCGGTTTTCGACGCGCTCGAAAATCGCTTCCCGCACAGACTGACGGGCGCGCTCCACGGGGTGCTCCCAACTGCTGGAGAGCTTCGCGGGCGGCGCATCATGCAGCCCGGCACGCACATAGCCGGTGGCCTGAATGCCCTGCTCCCACAGCCAGAGCTCGTAATCAAAACCGTAGGGATTGCTGCCGCCGTGCGGCGCCTTGAGCCGCACCGTCATCTCCCAGCGCTCCCCGGCGCGCAGGGTTTGCGGCTGACGCTGCAACGCCAGCCCCGACTCGAAAGGATCCGCGTCTTGCGCCGACCCGCTTGGTGCGTCCCGCGCACCGAAGCCGGTATACCAGCCCAGCAAAATTTGCGGTGGCAAGGTCACCCGTTGCCCGTTAAGGTTGGCAGTTTCGAGGCGAAGGCGAAACCGAACGCCGTCATCGCCAAACTGCGGCATGGCCAGCACGCTGCCCGTCACCGCGATATCGCGCCCTTCCAGCGCTGGGTTCAATGCAGTGACCTGAAACGTGCTGGCCCGCCAGCCGGTCAGACCGAAACCGAGCAACACGGCGACTACGAAAACAGCCAGACCCGCGCCACCTAGCGTCCTGTTTTTCAGAACCGTCGCACCACATACAGCAACCACCGCGGCACCGGCCAGCGCGGCAAGCAAACCATACCAGCCGCCAGGCCACAGGCTAGGCTGCTGCAGTTGCACCGCCACACCGGCGATGAAACCACTGAAAACAAGCCCCGGGCTGATCGCCCTCGCAGGGGATTTGCCCAAAACGGGTCGATCCATTGCCGCCTCCGCAGTTATTATTTTTCAACCGCAAAATCGCCTTCTTCAACAGGCCCGCAACGCCAAAGCGCGACAAGCTTGCTGAACCCACCATTCGTCAGCAGGCCTGCCGACGAACCCGAGTCAACCGATCCAGCAGCCGATCGATTGTCCACTGCATTACGTTAAGATAAAACCCGAATGGCACCAGTGAAGCTATGTTTTCTATAGCGCGTTGCGTCCGGCTTGTGTCCACTAGCGACCGATTCATTATAAATTCCATTTAAATTCATATTCAAAGGAAATCACCATGAGTAGCGCTCCACAAAACATCTACGAAAAGCTCAAAGCACTTAACATTACGCTGCCTGCAGTGGCGACCCCGGCCGCCGCTTACCTGCCGTTCGTGCAGACTGGCAAGCTGGTGTTTCTGAGCGGTCACTTGGCAAAGAAAGACGGCAAGGTCATTGTGGGCCAGCTTGGAAAAAACCTCAGCACCGAAGAAGGCAAGGCTGCCGCCCGCGCAATTGCCATCGACTTGATGGGCACACTGCACGCCGCCGTCGGCGACTTGGGCAAGGTCAAGCGCATCGTCAAACTCATGAGCCTGGTCAACTCCACGAGCGAATTTACCGAACAGCACCTGGTGACCAACGGCGCCAGTGAATTACTGGGAGAAGTGTTCGGCGACGCTGGCAAACATGCCCGGAGCGCGTTTGGCGTTGCACAGATTCCGATGGGGGCTTGCGTGGAGATTGAACTGATCGCCGAGGTGGACTGAAGTTGCTAGTGCGCCTATTCAAAGACTAGCCGCCATTTTTCATTACTCAACCCGCATGATTCCCGTCGGCTTGAATCCCAAATCCGCCGCCTTGCCTTTGCGGGCGCGCGCGGCGCGCGCATTGTTCAGGCTGCGGATTTCCAGAGTTTCCTCGCGCGCCTTACTGCCGCGACCAATGCCTTCGATTCGTACGCTGCGGGTGTAAGCCGCCGCACCGGCCAGCGCGTCTTTCGAGTCCAGGTCAATCAAGACCAGTCCGCGCCCGCCCTTTTCCATCTGCTTGATCTCGTTGATCTCAAAGGTGAGGATGCGTCCCGCCGTTGAGGCGCACGCCACATAGGTTGCGGGTGGTAACGGCTGGGCACCCGTACTGCCCTTTGCGTGAGAGGGCCGACAGATGGTTTCACCCTCTCCCAAGGTCATAAAAGCCTTGCCGCTCTTGTTGCGCGAAACCATGCCCTCAACCGTGGCCAGAAAGCCGTAGCCGCCCGAGCTGGACAACAGCAGCATGGCGGACGCAGGCCCGGCAAAGTAGTGAAGCAATTGCGTGCCCGACTCCAGTTCGATCAGCGTCGTCACGGGTTGACCGTCCCCGCGCGCGCCCGGCAACAGGGCAACGGGCACGGAGTAGACGCGCCCGTTGCTACCAAAGCCCAGCAAGGTATCGACCGTCCGGCATTCAAAAGTGCTGTAGAGCGCGTCGCCGGCTTTAAATGCGAAGCTCGACGAATCGTGTCCGTGCCCGCCGCGTGCGCGCACCCAGCCTTTGGCGCTCACCACGACCGTGACAGGCTCATCCAGCACCTTCACTTCCAGAACGGCCTTTTTATCGGCCTGAATTAAGGTCCGTCGCGGGTCGGCAAACTGCTTCGCATCGGTTTCGATTTCCTTGATCAGCAGTCGGCGAAGCGCCGCCGGGCTGCCCAGAATTTCTTCGAGCTTGCCCTGCTCTTCACGCAAGGCTTTCAGTTCCTGCTCAATTTTGAGGGCTTCGAGCCGCGCCAGCTGGCGAAGTCGGATTTCAAGAATGTCCTCAGCCTGCCGGTCGCTGAGACTGAATCGCGCTATCAACGCTGCCTTAGGCTCATCGGATTGGCGAATGATCGCAATCACTTCGTCAATATTGAGCAGCACCAGATGCCGCCCCTCCAGGATGTGAATACGGTCCAGCACCTTGTCGAGGCGATGCTGCGAACGCCGCTGCACGGTGGTCTGCCGGAACGTAATCCACTCCTGCAGCATCTGCCGCAAAGATTTCTGCGTTGGCTTTCCATCCAGCCCCACCATGGTGAGGTTGATGGAGGAAGAACTCTCCAAGCTGGTGTGGGCCAGCAAGGTGTTGATGAGTTCGGATTGTTCGATCTTGCTGGTCTTGGGTTCAAACACCAGACGCACGGCCGCATCTTTGCTGGACTCGTCGCGCACCACGTCGAGAACCGCGAGTACGGTTTGTTTGAGTTGTACCTGGTCCTGGCTGAGCGCTTTCTTGCCGCTCCTGATTTTGGGATTGGTGATCTCTTCAATCTCTTCAAGCACCTTCTGCGAGCTGATGCCAGGTGGAAGCTCCTGCACCACCAGTTGCCATTGGCCCCGCGCCAGGTCTTCAATTTTCCAGAGTGCGCGCACTTTGAGTGAGCCACGACCCGTGCTGTACGCCGCCGCGATTTCTGCAGCGCTCGAAATGATCTGTGCGCCGCCTGGGTAGTCGGGACCAGCGATCAGTGCGTACAACTCCGCATCGCTGAGCAGCGGAGTTTTGATCAGGGCAACGCAGGCGTCGGCCACCTCCCGCAAGTTATGGCTGGGTATCTCTGTGGCGAGCCCGACGGCAATGCCGCTGGCACCGTTGAGGAGCGTGAAAGGCAAGCGGGCCGGGAGTTGACGCGGCTCTTCAGTCGATCCGTCGTAGTTGGGCACAAAATCTACCGTGCCTTCATCGATTTCCTCCATCAGCAGGCTGGTGATGCGGGCCAGTCGCGCCTCGGTGTAGCGCATGGCGGCGGCGCCATCGCCGTCGCGGCTGCCAAAGTTTCCTTGTCCATCGACCAGCGGATAACGCTGCGAAAAATCTTGCGCCATGCGGACCATGGCGTCGTAAGCCGCCTGGTCACCGTGGGGATGGAAGCGACCCAGCACATCGCCTACCACGCGGGCGCTTTTGACGGGCCTGGCCCCGCTGTTTCCGTTGGCCCCGCCAAATCCCAGACCCATCCGGGCCATGCTGTACAAAATGCGTCGCTGGACCGGCTTTTGGCCATCGCACACATCAGGCAGCGCCCTGCCCTTGACCACGCTGAGCGCGTATTCCAGGTAGGCGCGCTGCGCGTAGGCGGCGAGCGAATCTTGGTCAGCAGCGTCGGGGTTCTGGGCTTCCGGGCCCGGCGAAAAAAGATCCGTCATGAATTTGCTTGGGTTAGACAGGTTATGCGCTGCCGGAACGCATCGGTTGCGTCAGGCACAGCGGTTGGTCGGCCGAGTCGATTACGATCCGCCGCGCTTAATGATCTGGTTTTCTTCGACAATCCATAGGCTGCACACTCGATGGCTGCCAGGCCGCGACACAAAATGGTCGGTGGACGCTGTCAGCCAAGTCTGAGCCTTCGTCAAGGTGAGAGGCGGCTTCAATCTCAAAGTACTGACAATCACGCGAAATTGGAACGCCCCACCAGACAACAGGGGGCGCTCAATCCCGCACAGCCTTGACCTCTGGCACGGCAGTGGAAACCATTGTCGACGGAAGCATGTTGCTGCGGCCAGTGGCCCCACCCATCATTTCCATGCGCACTCTGCCAGCGGCGGCGATCATGCTCGGCGGCTTCAAATGGTTATAGAGTTGCATCACGGTTTTGACGTAATTTTTGGTTTCCGGGTAGTTGGGTATCTTGTTGCCGGCGCGCTGCACCGCGCCTTCACCGGCGTTGTAGGCGGCAACGGCCAATTCAAGCTGGCCAGGAAACATCTTGATCAGATCGCTCAGGTAGCTTGCACCGGCCCCAATGTTGGTCTTGGGGTCTGTGAGCTTTTTCTGGATGGGCGAATTCTTGTCGGCCCTCACGCCATAACGCTCCGCAGTGGGCGGAATCAACTGCATCAAGCCCACCGCACCTTTCGGTGAAACCGCGTGGGTATCGAATCCCGACTCCGTGGCGATCAAGGCCTGCAGTAATTCGTAGTCAATCCCGTGCGTCAGCGAGGCTTCGCGCAGCAAATGCTTGACGGCCTTGTAATTGGGCGACACATCAAAGTAGGCCAGTAGCTTGGGCGGCGCCGCCGCCACGCCCGTAGTCGCATAAGAACTGCTGGTCAGCGCTTCATCGGCGCTTCCCACAATGCGGGTACGGCTGGGGTTACCGGCATCGAAACTTTCGCCTCCGCGAAAAAAGAGTTCGTAACGCTCGTCCAGTTGCGTCGCTGAAAAGTGAGCCGTGCCCTGGGCATTGACGTAGCCCCAAATATCAGCCCGGGCCGGCGTGACATGCAATGCAGCGAGCACCAGAAGGAGTAAGGACAAACCCAGCGAGCGCAGCCGGGCGCCCGCTCGCAGCGGCGGCGTGTTGTACAAAAACTCCTTCAGGCTCAGGTCCATCAAATATCAATTTCTACGGCGTCGCCGTGTAGCTCCATCAGTTCGCGGCGTGCCGCCGCTTCGCCCTTGCCCATCAACTTGGTGATTAGACTCTCGGTTTGCAGGAAATCAAAGTTTCCAAGTTGCACCGGCAACAGGCGGCGTGTGTCTGGATTGAGTGTGGTATCCCACAATTGTTCCGCACTCATTTCGCCCAAGCCCTTGAAACGGCTGATGGTCCACGCATTCTCGCGAACTCCATCTTTGCGTAATTTATCCAATATGGCGTTCAACTCGCCTTCATCAAGGGCATACACCTTGGATGCCGGCTTTTTGCCACGGGCCGGTGCATCGACACGGAACAGCGGCGGGCGGGCGACATAAACATGTCCGGCTTCTATCAATTTTGGGAAGTGACGGAAAAAGAGGGTCAGCAGCAGCACTTGGATATGGGAGCCATCGACGTCCGCATCGCTCAGAATGCAAACCTTGCCGTAGCGCAGTCCGCTCAAATCGGGCGTATCGTTAGGCCCGTGCGGATCGACCCCAATCGCAACCGCAATGTCGTGAATCTCGTTGTTGGCAAACAGGCGGTCGCGCTCGACCTCCCACGTATTCAGCACCTTGCCGCGCAGCGGAAGAATGGCCTGACTTTCTTTGTTGCGGCCCATTTTGGCGCTGCCACCAGCAGAATCACCCTCTACCAGGAACACTTCGTTGTGCGCCAGATCCTTGCTTTCGCAGTCGGTCAGCTTGCCTGGTAAAACGGCAACGCCCGAGCCCTTGCGTTTTTCAACTTTCTGACCCGCTTTCTGACGCGTTTGCGCAGCCTTGATGGCGAGTTCGGCGAGTTTTTTGCCGTACTCGACATGCTCGTTCAGCCACAGTTCCAGCGCCGGTCGTACGAAGTTAGAGACCAATCGAACGGCGTCACGGGAATTGAGTCGCTCCTTGATCTGGCCCTGGAATTGCGGGTCCAGCACCTTGGCCGAAAGCACGTAGCTCGCGCGGGCAAAGACGTCTTCAGACAACAGCTTGACACCTTTCGGCAACAGCGAATGCAGGTCAATAAAGCTCTTGACCGCATTGAAGAGGCCGTCGCGCAGACCGCTCTCATGCGTGCCACCGGCGCTCGTCGGAATCAGATTGACGTAGCTCTCGCGCACTGGCAGGCCGAACTCGGTAAAGGCCACGCACCAACTGGCACCCTCCCCCTCGGCAAAACTGTCATGCGAGGCATCCGCAAAGCCTTCATTTTCAAACAGTGGAATAACGGGTTCACCCGTTAGCGTCTGCATCAGATAGTCGCGCAAACCGCCTTTAAAGACCCAGCTTTGCGTTTCCTTGGTTTTTTCATTAGTCAGCGTGACAGTCACGCCAGGCATCAGCACCGCCTTGCTGCGCAGCAAATGCGTTAATTCGGTCATCGGCAACGCGGAAGACTCAAAGTATTTGGCATCCGGCCAAGCGCGCACCGAGGTGCCCGTCTTGCGATCGCCTTCGCCCGCCGCGCGCAAGGTCAGGGGTTCAATCACGTCCCCACCCGAAAATGCGAGTTTGGCGACCTTGCCTTCGCGGTAAGAGGTGACTTCGAGCCGCTTGGACAACGCATTGGTGACGCTCACCCCCACACCGTGCAGGCCGCCCGAAAAACTGTAGGCGCCGCCTTTGCCTTTGTCGAACTTGCCGCCCGCATGCAGCCGGGTAAACACCAGTTCAAGCACCGGCGCTTTTTCTTCTGGATGCATGCCGAATGGAATACCGCGGCCATCGTCTTCCACCGTGACCGAGCCATCCGTGTGCAGGACGACCCTGAGCTTCTTGCCGTGTCCCGCCAGTGCTTCGTCAGCCGAGTTGTCGAGCACTTCCTGAATCACGTGCAGCGGGTTATCGGTGCGCGTATACATACCCGGACGCTGCTTTACAGGCTCCAGGCCCTTCAGCACGCGGATCGAGCTTTCAGAATAGTCGGTAGGGGTTTTGTCAGCCATGGCGGTAGAAATAATTGCCCCGATTGTAGTCCGAGCCTCCAAAGTACCTGTATAAATAACCAGCCTTCCTTGGCGATGAGAGCACAGCAGACGCACCGGCAACCTCAAATCTGCGCGGCGGCGGCGACTCGTCAGTATTTTCGTTAAAGTCTGCCCATGCATCCAAATACCGCCTATCCCAGCAAAGCGCTTTCGATGTTTCAAGTGCTGGCCTGTGGCGCGGCAATTGTCACGCTTTCCATGGGCATACGGCACGGTTTCGGGCTGTGGCTTCAGCCGATCACTCAGGCGCAGGGATGGACTCGCGGGACCTTTGCCTTTGCGATTGCGATTCAGAACTTGGCCTGGGGAGTTTTTGGAATTTTCGCGGGCATGGCGGCTGATCGATTTGGTGCCCTGCGCGTGGTCGTGGTCGGTGCATTGCTCTACGCACTGGGATTGGTAGGAATGGCTCTTTCACCCACGGCCTTGCTGTTTACCATGACCGCCGGGGTGTTGATTGGCGCGGCGCAGGCAGGCACCACGTATGCCGTAATTTACGGCGTGATCGGCCGCAATATACCGGCCGACAAACGCTCCTGGGCTATGGGTGTCGCAGCGGCAGCAGGCTCGTTTGGCCAATTTCTAATGGTCCCTACCGAGGGCTTCCTGATCAGCAGCTTGGGCTGGCAGACGGCATTGTTGGTCCTCGCTGCCGCCGTGCTTCTGATCATGCCGCTTGCGCTCGGCCTGCGGGAGCGTCATTTCGAAGGGGCCCCATCGGCCAGACGAGAACAAAGCGTCGGCCAGGCGTTGCACGAGGCCTTTAAATACCCGAGCTTTCAGCTGCTGATGGCTGGTTACTTCGTCTGCGGCTTTCAAGTGGTGTTTATTGGGGTGCACCTGCCCAGCTATCTTAGAGATAAGGGCCTTTCGCCGCAGGTCGCTAGCTACGCGCTGGCACTGATTGGCCTGTTCAATGTATTTGGCACCTACGCCGCAGGCGCGCTGGGCCAAAGAATCGCCAAAAAGAAAATTCTTGCAACCATTTATCTCTCACGCGCCGCGGTCATCGCTGTCTTTCTGGCAGCGCCGGTAAGCCCCGCCAGTGTCTATATATTTGCCAGTCTGATGGGGCTGCTCTGGCTGTCTACGATTCCTCCCACCAACGCCATGGTGGCGCAAATCTTTGGCATCCAGCACCTTTCGATGCTGGGCGGCTTTATTTTCTTCAGCCACCAGATGGGGTCGTTCTTGGGCGTCTGGCTAGGCGGCTATTTGTATGACCGCACCGGCAGCTATGACGTTGTCTGGTATATCTCCATTGGGCTCGGCGTCTTTGCAGCACTGGTAAATTTGCCCGTGCGCGAAGCACCGATTTCCAGGGCCGGCCACGGCAAACTGCTGCAGGGTGCCTGAGTTGGCCAAAAGAATCGGCATCTGGGCCATTGCGATCCTCGCGTCGCTGGGGGTGTTCACCCTTTATACCCGGCCGGAGTTCCTGTTCACACTTGCGAATCAGGTTTGGGCCTGTTTTTAAAGCTTCATTTCACGGTTATTTGGGCGTCCTGCCTCTTCGAGATAAAGATCAATCGCAATGAAAATAATAGTAATCACGGGTGCCTCGGACGGCATCGGCGCCGAAATGGCACGGCAACTGGCGCAAACGCATCGGGCGGCCGTCGCTTTGGTGCTGGCCGCGCGCGATGAGGTCCGACTCTCGGCAGTCGCAGCGCACTGTGAAGCACACGGTGCACAAACGCTGGTGGTTAAAACCGACGTCTCGATTGAGGCCCAATGCAGGCAACTAATAACCCTCACTATTGCCAAGTTTGGCCAGATCGACGCCTTGATCAACAATGCCGGCATGTCTGCGCAGGCTCTTTTTCAGGACGTAAGAGCTGACGATCTGGCCTGGTACGAGCAGTTGATGCGCATCAATTTATGGGGCAGCGTTTGGTGCACGCATGCCGCGCTGCCGTATCTAAAACAAAGCCGCGGCAGCATCGTGGCGGTCTCCAGTCTGGCGGGGCTGATCGGGGTACCGGGCCGCACGGCCTACAGCGCCACCAAATTTGCAATGACCGGTTTCTTTGAGGCCCTTCGCGCTGAATTAAAGGGTGCGGGCATCAGCGTCACGACGGCTTACCCGGGCGTGGTGTCCACCAACATCCGGCACCACGGCTTCAACGCGCTCGGTGTCGCTGCGGGCTCCAGCGGACTCAAAGAAGACGACGCCATGAGCGTAGAAGAGTGTGCCGGGCTGATTTTGCAAGGTATGGGGAAGCGCGAACGCGAGGTCGTCATGACAGCCAAGGGCAAGCTGGGTCGGTGGCTCAAGCTAATTGCGCCAGCCCGGGTAGAGCTTATGGCGCTTGCCGCCCTTAAAGACGAGGTGAAACCACATTGAAAGAGACGCCGTCCGCTTGGGTGCAGCGCTGGTCGCATCTTGTTCCGAATCGGGGGGTGGTGCTGGACGTTGCTTGCGGACAAGGCCGCCACGCTCGCTGGTTTTATGAAAGAAATCACTCTGTTGTGCTTGTAGACAGGTCGCAGGAAGCGATTGATTCAATCGCAATTCCGGGACAAGCCTGCGAAGCTATAGTGGCCGATATTGAGAACGGTCCCTGGCCGTTCGCGGGGCGGCAGTTTGACGCGGTGGTCGTGATCAACTACCTTTGGCGCCCGCTCCTGTCGACCTTACTGGAGAGCCTGGCGCCAGGCGGCGTACTGATTTATGAAACCTTTACGCAAGGCAACGAAACGGTAGGCAAACCGTCCCGACCCGATTTTCTGTTGCGTCCCGGCGAGCTGCTCCAGGTCTGCGCGGGCTTGCGCGTAGTGGCTTTTGAAGACGGTTTTCAGAACGGTTTGAAGCTAGCGTCTGGGGAGCAACTGCCACGATTCCTACAGCGCATTGCCGCGGTCCGCGAACCTGCCAAGCGTTGCGCTTTGCCCGAGCACCCAGGCCCGGAAGACGACCGACCGCCGCGCTATAGACTACCCTAGGCTCTGGGTAGAATGCAGGATTGGCTCTTTGGGCCGGTCTTTTGATTGTTGAGCCCGACCAACATTAACATCCGCAATCGCGAACCTGACAAGCAAGACATGAAACCCATTACTGGCAGCATCGTTGCATTGGCAACTCCCTTGCATGAAGATGGCACGGTGGACTACCCCACTCTGCGCAAACTGGTCGATTGGCACATCGCGGAAGGGACCGACTGCATAGGCGTGGTAGGTACCACCGGGGAGTCGCCCACCGTCAATGTTGAAGAACATTGCGAAATCATTCGCGTCTCGGTGGAGCAGGCAAAGAAACGCGTCCCCATCATGGCCGGATGCGGCGCCAATTCAACGGCTGAAGCGATCGAGCTCGCCAAATTCGCCAAGGATGTAGGCGCCGACTGCCAGTTGCAGGTGGTTCCTTATTACAACAAGCCCACCCAAGAAGGTCAGTACCGTCACTTCAAGGCCATTGCCGAGGCAGTCGGGGATTTGCCGATCGTGCTGTACAACGTCCCGGGCCGCAGCGTGGCCGATATGGCGCACGCGACCGTACTGCGCCTGGCTCAGATACCCGGAATTGTGGGCATCAAGGAAGCGACCGGCAACATCGAGCGCGCACAGTGGCTGATCAAAGAAGTTCCGAAGGGATTTGCCGTGTATTCTGGCGATGACCCCACTGCTGTGGCCCTGATGCTGTGTGGTGGCCAAGGCAACGTCAGCGTGACCGCCAACGTTGCGCCCAAGCTGATGCATGAACTGTGTGTGGCGGCAGTAGCGGGCGACGTCAGGCGCGCCATGGAATTGCAGTTCAAACTGTTGCCCCTTCACAGAAACCTGTTTATCGAAGCCAACCCTATTCCGGTTAAATGGGCCATGGCCCGGATGGGACTTTGCGGCGGCACGCTGCGCCTGCCTATGACGTCGCTTGAGACCTGCAACGAATCTGCCGTTGAAGGCGCCCTGCGCGCCTGCAGCCTGATCTAATTTTTTAGGGAACCCCAGTGAAGACATTGCCAAATCGTTTTACCTTCTTAAAAGCTCGAAGCGCTGCAGCCGTCGCTGCTTTGCTTGCCATCAGCCTGCTCGCTGGCTGCTCCACCATCAAAAATACGATGGAGGGCGATCGGGTCGATTACAAAACAACCGGCGTCAAAGCCCCCTCGCTGGATATCCCGCCCGACCTGACGCAGCTCACCCGCGATACCCGTTACGTTGTTCCCGGCACGGCCGTCACGGCAAGCAGCTACCAAGTGGCCCAGCCTACCCAGACGGTGCCGACCGCAGCCGCGACAGTTGGCGACGTACGGATCGAGCGCTCAGGCAGCCAGCGCTGGCTCGTGGTTAACCGGCCTGCGGACAAGCTTTGGGGGCCGGTGCGCGATTTCTGGCTAGAGAACGGATTTTTGCTGTCACTAGACCAGGAAAATCTAGGCATCATGGAAACGGACTATGCCGAGAACCGTGCCAAATTACCGCAGGATTTCATCCGAAATACTTTGGGCAAAGTACTGGAAAGCCTCTACTCCACCGGAGAACGTGACAAGTTCCGGACCCGACTTGAGCGCAGGCCAGACGGTGGCACTGAGATCTACATCAGTCACCGTGGGCTGGTGGAAGTGGTGACAGGTGCCAAAAGCGGCGCGTCTTCGGGCGACAGCACGATCTGGCAACCCCGCCCCGCCGACCCGGAGTTGGAAGCCGAGTTTCTGCGCCGCCTGATGGTCAAGCTGGGCGTGACGCAGGAACAGTCGAAAGCACTGATCGCAGCGGGCGCAACCAAACAAACCTCTCGCGTCGCCGTGGTGAACAACCTGCCCGTGGTCCAGATCGACGAAGGGTTCGAACGCGCATGGCGCCGGGTTGGCCTAGCGTTGGACCGTACGGGCTTTACCGTCGAGGACCGTGACCGCAGCCAAGGCACCTACTTCGTGCGTTACGTCGAGCCCGTAGCCAACAAAAGTGAGCCAGGATTCTTCAGTAAGCTGTTCAGCGGTTCGTCAACCGCGCCACCGCCGCTGAAGTACCGCATCACGGTCAAGAGTCAGGGTGAAAGCACAACGGTGTCCGTCCTCAATGCCCAAGGCGCTGCTGAATCGTCAGCCAATGCGCAGCGCATTGTTCAGGTGATTGCGGACGACCTGAAGTAAAGGCGGGAAAGTTTGCAGCGACATAACCGCGCCTTGCCCTGGTGTTAAGGTTTAAAAGCCTCGGCAGTGGCAGTACGGGCAACGCTACGCTTGTAGAGGTTGCGGGCCGAAAGCCGGTGCGCCTGCTGGTTGACTGCGGCCTCGGGCAGAAACGACTCGCACTGCGACTGGCCGGCGCCGGACTGATCACTGACGACATTGATGCCATCTTTATCACGCACGAACACAGCGATCACATTGGATGCACGCGCCAGTTCGCGAAGCGCCACAGGGTGCCGGTTTGGATGAGCCGCGGCACTTATGAGGGGATCGGCTCGCCCGACTTCGACGGCCTTCTGAATACCGCACGCGACGGCGAAGGCATTGATCTGGGCGCTCTCCAGATCATGCCCTTTACGGTTCCGCACGATGCCCGCGAACCGTTGCAGCTCACCTGCACGGACGGGACTGCGAAGCTTGGGATTCTGACCGACCTCGGCCATGCGACGGCTTACCTGCTGGACCATCTGGCGCTCTGCGATGCTTTGCTGCTTGAGTGCAACCACGACTGCGAGTTGCTGGCCCTGTCGGCCTATCCGCCTTTTCTCAAGCGGCGCGTCGGGGGGATGTACGGACATTTATCCAACACCGCTGCGAGCGCGATTGCCCGCTCCGTGGTCCACAGCGGACTCAAGCATCTCGTTGCCGCTCATCTGAGCGAAAAAAACAACCGGCCGGAACTTGCGCATCGCGCCATGTCTGAGGCGCTGGGAGACTCCACTGAGGTAGTGATTGCCGACGCCAATGCTGGCACTCGCTGGCTTGAAATATAGGATAGCTCCAGCGGTAGCCTCGTCGTAACGCTCTCAAATCAGGTTATCGACATAAGGGTCAGGAACACAAAAAAAGCCGCCCGAAGGCGGCTTTTTTCTCAAGCGAAAGAAATTACTTCTTCATTGCATCTTTGGCAGCGCTAGCAGCTTGGGCAGCGGCGTCAGCGGCGCTGTTAGCCGAGGCGCCGGCAGCAGCAGCGGAACCAGCTGCGTCGCTAGCGGAACCGACAGCAGCAGCAGCTTCAGGCGCTGGTGCGGGAGTAACCACAACCGGTGCAGGCGTCACGACAACTGGTGCTTCTTCTTTTTTACCGCAAGCAGCCAGAGCAATAGCGGCAACGATAGCGGCCAAAACAAGTGATTTGTTCATTTTTACGATCCTTGATGAATTAAGAAAACAATTTCCGGAAATTGTCAAAAGACAACCTAAACTAAAATACAAGTTACTTTTTGACTGGGGAAAGGACTCGAGCTTTTCCTACCCAGCTATAAATTATATGCCGGATAGTACAAGGCTGAAAACCCTAAGCCGGAAAACTGCCAGCAGAAATGGGGCACAGCAGCCATCAAGGGCCAAAAAACCACACCTTACTCTACAGTCCCAAGGTGGTTGACGGGAAAGCCGGGGAACTTTTCATCAATCGTTGGTCCAGCCGCTCCTTCAACGCCACGCGCCTAGCGGCTTCAGACCCGGCTATTCCCGCGCACCGTTGCGGGTCCAGTCGTTCAAATACCCAGCCAGGGCTCCACAGAGCACTCGGCAATTCAGTGTCCGGCGCACACACCATCCGCTGGCATTTTACAATGTGCGCCCAGGTTCGGCGCCACGTCACAAAGCGCGTGTGCCTCCGCGCTATCTCGTCGTAATTATTAGCAAGCATCGTTAGTTTTCGGCCGGTTTTGGACCAGTCATTTAGCGCTTGATCCACAACGCGTTCGCCTAACGGCCAGTCTTCAAAGTTTGCATCGCATAAAATTATTTCGCGCCACCCCTGGCGGGACGCAGCGGCAAAGGCGTGACGGATCAAATCGGTAAACTCGGTGCGGCCGGCGAATCGACCTTCCAACAAGGCAGCCGGCATTGCAGGCGTTTTTTCAGAATCCATAAGATTTTCTCCTTGGTTTTTATTCGCCTTTTCCGCTCCTTTCGAAGTTACCACCGACTACTTTAGGTATTCGCACCCGGCAGTCCATGCCGCTCTTGCTGCAGCCAACCTGCATCGTGCCACTCCCCTAGAAGCGCAATGGCGGACACGCTGGCTTTACTCAGCTCGTGCGCCGAAAGACCTCGCTGGTCGGCCAACCGCCGCATCAGAGTTGCGTCGGCACCCTTGGCTCGGTAGCTTTCTCCGTTGATAAAAACATGGTCACTGTCGTACAGCATGCGGGTCCGCGCGTCCAGACGAATGCTGGTTTGGTGCGCTTTCGCAGCATCGGGCGCCCAAGCCTGCAGGGGCTCATCAAACAATACGGATGGTTTTGGCTCGGTCATGCATTCACCCAAGGCACAGCTAATGGCCAGAGGGTCTTTCAGCGCCTGAACAACAGCTTGTTCTGCGAAGGTCACTAAAGCTGCGGGTAATGCCGCTGGGGTCGCGGTCGCGGGCTGACCCGGATCACGATACAGCCGAGCCAGCGGCGCAGCTCGACGACGCCCTTCGACGGGTGCTGTGTCCACCGCGTCTTCGCTAAATTCAGCCAAGCGGTGCAGTAATTCGGCGGCCAACACGTTACGAATGGGGACCCGAAAGCCAACGGAGTAAGTCATGCAATCGGCCGCTTTTCCATCGCTCCCGATAGCGGCTTCAGCGACGCCATCGTGCGCATAACCCGGAGGCAGATAAAGCATATCTCCCGCCTCCAATAGAAACTCTTGATCAGGTTCGAAGTTCTGCAAAATTTTCAGAGGCACCCCTTGTTGCAGGGTCAGGTCTTTTTGCTGGCCTATCCTCCACCGCCTTCGTCCACTGGCTTGCAACAAAAACACGTCGTAACTGTCAAAGTGGGGCCCCACGCCCCCCCCCGTCGTTGCAAACGAGATCATCAAGTCGTCCAATCGCGCATCGGGCGCAAAACGGAACTGTTGCAGCAAAGCGTGCGCGCCCGCATCGTGCATGTCGACCCCCTGCACCAACAGGGTCCAGCCATCTTTGCTCAAGGGCGGCAGACTTCTAGCTGCAATCGGCCCTTGTTTCATGCGCCAACCCTTTGGCTGCTGAACGATCAACCGCGATTCAACATGCTCGAATGTCGCCAGCTTAACCAGCGCTGCGCGGCTCAACAAGGGCTGAAAGCCGGGAATGGCTTGGCGCACAAGCAGCGGCTTTTTTTGCCAGTATTGACGCATGAACTGCGCCGGGCTCAGGCCAGCGAGAAGAGCTAGAGATTGATTTATATCCATGGGACAATTGTGCGATGAAAATCACCCCGCAATGCGTTGTAGCCCTGACATGGACGCTGAAAGATACTCTGGGCGAGGTCTTGGATGAATTAGACGAGCCAGTTGAATTCCTGCTGGGGGGTGATGACTTGCTGGCAAAAATCGAGGAATCTCTACAAGATCACGAGGCGGGAGACCAGCTTGACCTGCACTTGGAACCCGAAAACGCTTTCGGCGACTATGATGAAAATCTTGTTTTTCTCGAGCTTCGCAACATCTTCCCGGCCGAACTGGAAGAAGGTATGACCTTCGATGGCGTTGCTCTTCCAGCGGGTGTTAGCGCCCCCATTCCGCATAACCACATTTACACGGTGACAGAAATCTACCCTGACCATGTGGTTCTGGACGGTAACCATCCCCTTGCGGGAATCGCCTTAAGGCTCACTGCCAAGGTCGAGTCCGTGCGCGACGCTACCGAACCGGAAATCGGAAAAGGTTCGTTGGGCACAGGATTTTTCAAACTTGAGCCGCAAGCACCGGTCAACACAACGGTGCACTGATACCGCTTGCCATTGAAAAAGCCGGCCAGTCCTTATTGGACGAGGCCGGCTTTGCATGAAGAGTCAAGCGCCTACTGGATTCGAAACACCTGGCCATTTTCAACTTTTACCCGATCACCTATGCGCAGGTCGCCGTACGACTGCACGTCATAGGCACGGAAGGCGCCATTGTCTAGCTGAACGGAGACGCGATAGCTCTCGCGAACGTTGGTGCCGCGATTTTTCTCAATCGCATTTCCAGCGACCGCGCCGCCCACAGCGCCGAGCACGGTGGCAGCATCGCGGCCGCTGCCGCCGCCGATCTGATGCCCGATGACCGCTCCGGCCACACCCCCTAATACGGCTCCCACGCCCGAGCCCTTACCCTGCTCCTGATTTTGAAGGACCTCCACATTACTGACACGCCCATACTCAATGTAGTTGCTTTGCTGAGTCGGGGCCGGGTAAGACGAGGTGGGATAAGCCGAGCTGGGATAGGACGACATCGGAACCGGTGAATACATCGGTGCCGAGCCGCAGGCGGCCAGACCGGCCACTAGAAGCACCGAAGAAGCAACCGCAATAAGGCGGGAAAGATGGCGCATGAAAATCTCCTGTCTATACCGTTCATGGAACCCTTGCGCATTAGCTCATTGCAATTAACGAGCAGATTGCCTCCGGCTCTCACCATCGATTAAGCGCGCGCAAAGGACATCGCAAGGTGGGGTCCTCGGCTATCCCGCCGTGGGAAGTCGCCATCAATGCCCGTAGGAGAAACCTGACGCCTTAGGAAAAACGCTGAATGGGTTTTTTTGCTCGCTAGGCTTTACCGGTCGATCCGTAGCCGCTCTCGCCGCGCTGGCTGGTGGCAAACTCATCGACAACATTGAACTCGACCTGCGCGACCGGCACGATTACCAATTGGGCAATGCGTTCCATGGGTTGGATGGTGAAAGACACATCGCTCCGATTCCAAGCGCTAACCATCAACTGGCCCTGGTAATCACTGTCGATCAGGCCTACCAAATTACCGAGCACAATGCCGTGTTTGTGACCCAGCCCGGAGCGCGGCAGGATGAGCGCGGCATAACCGGGGTTGTGCAGGTAAATAGCAATCCCCGTGGGCACAAGTTGCCAGGCATTGGCGCCGAGTACGAGTGGTGCATCCAGACAGGCGCGCAGGTCCAGCCCGGCACTGCCGGGCGTGGCGTAGTTGGGAAGATTACCTTTGAGGCGGCCGTCTATGATCTTGAGGTCAATTTTCATCAGTTGTTTTTTTGAATAGTTGCGGTCTTTTGACTTCTTGGTTGCCACGCTACCGAGCAAGCGCCGACATTCTGATGGTAATTTCCCGAACCAGGCGCCGCGCGAGTGACAGCTTCGACGCCCGCGGCAACTCGGTGCTGCCCTGCTCGTCCACCAAAAGCAGCGCGTTGTGGTCCTGACCAAAGGTATCCGGTCCAATATTACCGATCAGCAGGGGTACCTTTTTTCGCACCCGCTTGGCTTGGGCGTTTTCAAGCAAATCATGACTTTCAGCCGCGAAACCGACACAAAACAGCTTGCCCGCCTGAGCGGCAGCGGAGTGAGAGACGGTCGCCAGAATATCCGGGTTTTCGGTAAATTCCAACCGGGGCGCATGGCCAGACCCGTCTTTCTTCATCTTTCGGTCCGACGGCGTTGCGGGCCGCCAATCGGCCACAGCGGCAGTTGCTATAAAAATAGTAGCTTGTTGTGCTCGCTCTATAACGGCCTCAAGCATATTTTTTGCCGACTTCACGTCGATTCGGCTGACCCCGCGCGGCGTAGGCAAACTCACGGGACCAGCAACCAGCGTCACCTCGGCGCCTGCTTCGCGCGCTGCACGGGCGACGGCAAAACCCATTTTTCCACTCGACAGATTGGTGATGCCGCGAATCGGATCGATGGACTCATACGTAGGGCCGGCCGTGACCAGTACGCGCTGGCCAATCAGCACCTTAGGGGTAAAAAAAGCGATGATGTCTTCGAGAAGTTGCTCCGGCTCCAACATGCGACCATCGCCGGTTTCACCGCAGGCCTGAAAGCCACTCCCCACACCCAGCACGCGGGCACCGTCCGACTCAAGCTGAGCAAAGTTGCGTTGCGTGGCTGGGTGGGCATACATCTCGCGGTTCATCGCTGGCGCCACCAGCAAAGGCACCTTGTCGATAGGTCGGGCTAGGCACATCAGGCTAAGCAGATCGTCGGCGCGGCCATGCAACAGTTTGGCGATAAAGTCGGCACTGCAGGGCGCAATCAAAATGGCGTCAGCTTCGCGCGACAAGTTGATGTGCGCCATATTGTTGGACTCGCGGCGGTCCCACTGGCTGGTGTAGACCGGCCGGCCACTGAGCGCCTGCAGAGTGACGGGGGTGATGAACTGCTCGGCCGCTTGGCTCATTACCACCTGCACCGTCGCACCTGCCTTGACAAGGGTGCGACAGAGTTCTGCCGCCTTGTAACAGGCGATACCGCCCGAGAGACCCAACAAAATATGTTTACCGGCCAACTCCAGCGTTTCCTCTCCGCCCGTATCATTTGCTTGATTCATCATGTTCCGCAATGTAGCAGTTGGCGAGACCCCTCCTTTTAACTTGGTGTAACGCCCGTCCCCGGCGGTCTGTTTTTTGCGTCGTCGTGCCGACTGGAAAATGTTACCGCTTTTGTAGCGCTGTCTGCCGGGCATTGCCCGGTCCACCCATATAATCTCCGTTTACCACCTCAGCGAACTTGTGGTTCGTAACTGACATGACCAAATTTGTCTTCGTCACCGGCGGTGTGGTGTCCTCCCTCGGCAAGGGAATCGCCTCAGCCTCCTTAGCTGCGATCCTTGAATCGCGAGGCCTCAAAGTCACTTTAATTAAGCTCGATCCCTATATCAATGTAGATCCGGGCACCATGTCGCCGTTTCAGCACGGCGAGGTCTTTGTGACCGAGGATGGGGCGGAAACCGATCTGGATTTAGGCCATTACGAGCGTTTCGTCGAAACGCGCATGCGCAGGTCCAACAACTTCACGACCGGCCAGATTTACAAAAGCGTGCTCGAAAAGGAACGCCGCGGCGACTACCTGGGCAAGACCGTGCAGGTGATTCCGCATGTCACCAACGAAATTCAGGATTTCATCAAGCGCGGCGCGTGCTATGAAACACCGGAAGCCGTCGATGTGGCCATCGTTGAAATCGGCGGTACGGTCGGCGACATTGAGTCGCTTCCTTTCCTGGAAGCGGTGCGCCAGATGAGCCTTCGCATGGGCCCTAACAACACCGCGTTCGTGCACCTGAGCTATGTTCCCTGGATTGCTGCCGCAGGCGAACTCAAAACCAAGCCGACGCAACACACCGCCAAGCAACTGCGCGAGATCGGCATACAGGCTGACGTGTTGCTGTGCCGCGCAGACCGCCCTATTCCCACGGAAGAGCGCGACAAAATCTCCTTGTTTTCCAACGTCCCCGAATGGGGCGTCATTTCCATGTGGGATGTGGACACGATTTACAAAGTCCCGCGCATGCTGCACGAGCAGGGTCTGGACGGACTGATTTGCGACAAGCTGCGTCTTAACACCCCGCCTGCCAATCTAAAGCGATGGGACGACTTGGTGTATGAATTCGAGCATCCAAAAACCGAAGTCAGCATTGCCATGGTCGGAAAGTATGTGGACCTGAGCGATAGCTACAAGTCACTTAACGAAGCGCTGCGCCATGCCGGCATGAAAAACCACACCAAAGTGGTCATCGAATACATAGATTCCGAAACCATCACGCCAGAGAACGTGTCGCGCCTGTTGCAGTTTGACGGCATTTTGGTGCCCGGAGGCTTCGGCATACGCGGCGTCGAAGGCAAAATTTGCGCCGCCCGGGTTGCGCGTGAAAACAAAATTCCTTACTTGGGCATCTGCCTGGGTATGCAGGTTGCGACGATTGAGTTCGCTCGCCACGTCGCCGGCCTCCAAGGTGCCAATAGCACCGAGTTCGATCCGGCCAGCCCTTACCCCGTCATTGCGCTCATCACCGAGTGGAAAGACGCCGACGGCACCATCAAGAAACGCGACACCAAATCCGATCTGGGCGGGACCATGCGGTTGGGAGCACAAAGCTCCGATGTTGAAAAAGGAACGCTCGCCCACAAAATTTATGGCGATGTGGTGACGGAACGTCACCGCCATCGCTATGAAGCCAACGTCAACTATCTCGATGCTTTGCGCAAATCTGGCCTGGTCATCTCTGCGCGCACACAGCGTGAACACCTGACGGAGATTGTCGAGTTGCCGCAAGACGTCCATCCCTGGTTTATGGGTGTCCAATTTCATCCCGAATTCAAATCCACGCCTTGGGATGGCCATCCGCTATTTAACGCCTACATTGCGGCGGCGCTCCAACACCGCGCTATGGCAGGCCAGGAGGGCAAAGCCACCGCAAAACCTCTGAAAGCGGTCGCCTGATCATGAAACTGTGTGGATTTGACATCGGCCTGAACCAGCCTTTTTTTCTGATCGCTGGTCCTTGCGTCATTGAATCTGAGCAGTTGCAGATGGACACCGCCGGAACGCTGAAGGAAATTACTTCGGCGCTTGGCATTCCATTTATCTTCAAGAGCAGTTTTGACAAGGCCAATCGGTCCTCCGGCAATACTTTTCGCGGCCCGGGTATGGACAAAGGCCTTGAAATTTTGGCTAAGGTCAAACGTGAATTATTGCTGCCAGTCCTGACCGATATTCACGTTGAATCGCAAATTGCGCAGGTAGCCAGCGTGGTGGATGTATTGCAAACCCCTGCTTTTCTGTGCCGCCAGACCGACTTCATTCACGCGGTTGCGCAATCCGGCAAACCGGTGAATATTAAGAAGGGTCAGTTTCTCGCGCCCGGCGATATGAAAAATGTGATTGATAAAGCCCGGGCGGCGGCCCGCGAAAAAGGCCTCAATGAAGACAATTTCATGGCCTGCGAGCGTGGTGCCTGTTTTGGCTACAACAATCTGGTGTCCGACATGCGCGGCTTGGCGATCATGCGCGAGACCAATGCCCCTGTAGTATTTGACGCCACCCACTCCGTGCAATTGCCCGGTGGCAACGGCACCAGCAGCGGTGGCCAGCGCGAAATGGTCCCGGTGCTGGCACGTGCCGCCGTAGCGGTTGGTATTGCCGGCCTCTTCATGGAAACCCACCCCGACCCCGCCAAAGCAATGAGCGACGGCCCCAATGCCGTTCCGCTCAAACACATGAGAGCTTTGCTTGAAACGCTGCTGGAATTGGACCGAGTGACCAAAAAGAATGGCTTTCTGGAAAACGATTTTCAATGAGCGGCTACATTATCGCCAGCGTGACCGTCACCGACCCGGTGCAGTATGAGGAATACAAAAAGTGGTCTGGCGCCGCCATGTTGGCGCATGGCGCAGAGGTGTGCGCGCGTGGCGGCAAGATCGAAGTACTGGAAGGCGACTGGCAGCCAGCGCGTCTGGTTATTTTGAAGTTTTCCACATTCGAAGCGGCCAAGGCATTTTCGGATTCGCCCGAATATGGCAAGGCCAGAACCGCTCGACAGGGTGCGGCGATCATGCAGATGATCGCCGTTGAGGGGGCTTGAGCCGCGCGTCAGTTCGTGAGTAGTCTTAAAACGAAGTTAAAAGCAAGTTCAAGGTTTGTAATTTTTGATTTGAAAGAACATAAATGAGCGCAATTGTTGATATCGTCGGCCGCGAAATTCTCGACAGCCGTGGCAACCCTACAGTTGAATGTGATGTGCTGCTGGAGTCCGGCGTCATGGGCCGCGCATCGGTGCCCTCGGGCGCCTCCACCGGTTCGCGCGAAGCAATCGAGTTGCGCGATGGGGATAAATCACGTTACCTCGGCAAAGGCGTTCTCAAGGCCGTCGAGCACATCAACACTGAAATCTCTGAAGCCGTGTTAGGGCTCGACGCCAGCGAACAGGCCTTTTTAGACCGTACCCTGATTGACCTGGACGGTACCGACAACAAATCCCGCTTGGGCGCAAATGCCACGTTAGCCGTCAGCATGGCAGTGGCGCGCGCAGCGGCTGAAGAAGCAGGGCTGCCCTTGTACCGCTACTTTGGCGGTAGTGGCGCCATGCAAATGCCGGTGCCGATGATGAACGTGGTCAACGGTGGCGCGCACGCGAACAACAACCTGGACTTACAGGAATTCATGATTATTCCGGTGGGCGCACCGAGCTTTCGCGAAGCGGTGCGCTATGGTGCCGAAGTATTTCATGCGCTGAAAAAAATCCTGCATGACAAGGGTATGAGCGTGGCGGTGGGTGACGAAGGCGGCTTTGCGCCGAACGTACCCAGCCACGAGGCCGCTATTCAAATGATTCTGGAAGCGATTGACAAGGCGGGTTTTGTGGCCGGCGAGCAGATTGCGCTGGGCCTGGATTGCGCGGCCTCCGAGTTTTACAAAGACGGCAAATATGTGCTGTCCGGCGAAGGCCTGAGTTTGTCAGCTGAAGAGTGGACCAACATCCTGGCGACCTGGGTGGATAAGTACCCCATTATCAGCATCGAAGACGGCATGGCCGAAGGTGACTGGGACGGCTGGAAACTTCTGACCGACCGCCTGGGCAAAAAGGTGCAAATTGTGGGTGATGATTTGTTCGTTACCAACACCGAAATCCTCCGGGAAGGGATTGACAAAGGCATTGCCAATTCGATTCTGATCAAAGTCAATCAGATCGGCACGCTGACCGAAACCTTTGCCGCGATTGAAATGGCCAAGCGCGCTGGTTACACCGCTGTGATCTCGCACCGCTCGGGCGAAACCGAAGACTCCACCATCGCCGACATCGCGGTAGGGACCAATGCTGGCCAGATCAAGACCGGCTCCCTCTCCCGGTCTGACCGCATGGCCAAGTACAACCAGCTACTGCGCATTGAAGAAGACTTGGGCGAGATCGCGTACTACCCGGGTCGGGCAGCGTTTTATAACCTGCGCTAACTTCGCCACCGCTGGCCGCACCCTTTCAACCGTCACGTGCGAAACCGCCTTATTCCTGCGATCCTGATTGCGCTGCTGCTGTTATTTCATGCTCAACTCTGGATTGGCCGGGGTAGCATTCCAAGCGTTCGTGAGATGCAGCAGCGGCTGGATGCACAACGCGCAAAGAATGCGCAGGGCCAAGCCATAAATGATCAGTTGGAAGCCGAAGTCCGGGACCTTAAGGAAGGTCTGGAAATGGTCGAAGAAAAAGCCCGGAGTGAGTTGGGCATGGTCAAGCCGAATGAAATCTTCGTGCAGATTACCAAGTAAGCAACTTGCTCCACAGCGTGAAAGCGGCTTTACTGGCCTGAAAAAACTTTCACCTTATCGGCTGACATAACTATGCTGAAAATCGCATTGGCGGGCGCAAGCGGCACTGGAAAATCTCAACTGGCTGTCGCGTTGTCCGAGGCACTGAAAGCTTCGGAACAAGAAGCGGTCGTGCTGGTGGCCAACATTGCGGCGTTTCAAGCAGACTGTGCCCGCTACGATCTGACGCTGCTTATGGGGCTAGAGATTGGCGTTGAACAAACGGGGGAAAGCACGCTCACTGAAACCTCGTCGTTGATGCGGGAAGCTGACGACCATTCAATTCGCAATGCATTGACAAACGCTGGCGTGCCTTACCAAGTAATTTATGGCTCACACGAAGAGCGCCTTAGCCAAGCAATCGATGCGATTGGGGGCCTGCTGCGGCGTGCTAAAAATCCACGCCAAATCAGCACCCGAGGGGGCGGAAAAAATAGCGCCTGGGCCTGGATTTGCGACAAATGCGGCGACCCGCAATGCGAGCATTTGCTGTTAACGGCTTTGTTGACCCGGCGCTCAGGCAGCGGCTGAACAGGCCCAGCACTTCGGCCGAAGCGACGATCAGGGCACAACTTATTGCACCGTAGACGTGGGCGGTTGCTGGCGGCTCTGATGGGTAAAAATCTGCGCCGCATCCACCGGATCAAAATCGTACTGCGCGCCGCAAAATTCGCACCCTACCTCGACCTTGCCGCGCTCGGCGAGGATACTTTCAATTTCTGCCGTGCCCAGGCTGCGCAACATGTTGCTCACGCGATCGAGCGAACAGCTGCAGGCAAAACTGGGCGTCACGGGCTCAAACCGCGTTAGGGGCTCCTCCCAGAACAGGCGTCGCAAAATGGTGTCCACATCCAGGCTTAACAGCTCTTCGCGTTTGAGAGTACTGGCCAGCATCGCGATGCGTTTGTAGTCCTCGTTGATACCGATCTGATCTTCGTTGGCATCCCGGTCAATCTGACCTTCCAGATTGCCCAGACCCGTGACGGGTAGGCGCTGAATCAGCAGACCTGCTGCCACATTCCCATCCGCAGCGAGGATTAGCTTGGTGTCGAGCTGCTCGCTTTGCAGCATATAGTGCTCCAGCACCTCGCTCAGCTTTTCAATTTTCTCGTGCTGGTCGCCAAAAAGTGGCACCACGCCCTGATAGGGCTGTTGCCCGGGGAACTTATCTTTCGGGTCCAGCGTAATCGCGCAACGCCCTTTATTGTTGACATTAACCAGCTGGCTCAGCGAATTTCCCGCATCGACGTTGCCCGTCACGGTCGCCGTGGCCCGTAGACTCAAGTCAGGCTGCACTTCCACCACCGCAAGCTTGACCGGGCCGTCGCCGAAAATTTGCAAAATTAAAGCACCATTGAATTTGATATTGCTCTGCATCAAGGCGCCTGCCGCCGTCATTTCACCGAGTAAATGCATGACCTCAACCGGATAACCTCCGGCGGCTTGACGGCGCTTGAGGATTTCTTGCCAGGAATCAGTCAGGCGCACGAGCATTCCACGCACCGGCAGGCCGTCAAATAGGAATTTATGAAGTTCGGACATGTTAAGGGGTAAGGTTTGGTGCGCGAATGGAATGTAACCGGCAGAAATCTGTTGCTTAGGCCAGCTTCTTGAGCCCGGTTTTATAGCGCCGGGAATTGTCTATATAGTGCTTGGCGCTCATTTTTAAACCCTCTATCTGTTCTGCGGAGAGTTGCTTTACCGCCTTGGCCGGGCTACCGAAGATCATGGAACCATCGGGAAACTCCTTACCTTCGGTCACGAGAGAACCCGCACCGACCAAGCAGTTCTTGCCAATTTTGGCGCCATTCAGGACCACCGCCTGAATGCCAATTAAAGAACCATCGCCAATACTGCAGCCATGCAACATCACCTGATGGCCGACGGTGACATTTTCACCAATGCTTAGCGGCATGTCCTGGTCGGTATGCAAGACACTGTTG
>NZ_JABBPC010000026.1 GCF_012927485.1 Polaromonas sp.
ACGTGTCGATCACCGTCAAGCTGATCAACCCGATTGCCATGGAAGAAGGCCTGCGCTTCGCTATTCGCGAAGGCGGAAAAACCGTTGGTGCTGGCGTTGTCGCCAAAATCATCGCCTGATTCCAGATAACCCAAAGGAATTACCATGGCCACCAAGCAAAAAATTCGTATCCGCCTCAAAGCGTTTGACTACAAACTGATTGACCAGTCCGCTGCCGAGATTGTGGACACTGCCAAACGTACCGGGGCGATTGTCAAAGGCCCCGTGCCGCTGCCAACCCGCATGAAGCGGTTTGATATTTTGCGTTCGCCTCACGTCAACAAGACGAGTCGCGATCAGCTTGAAATCCGCACCCATCAGCGTCTGATGGACATCATTGACCCAACGGATAAAACCGTCGACGCGTTGATGAAGCTCGATCTGCCGGCTGGCGTAGACGTTGAAATCAAGTTGCAGTAAATGAGAAACGGGGAGGTTGAACGCGTAGGGCAAACGGCCCACTGCGGAAAGTCTTCCAAAAAAGCCAAAGATTTAGCGCGGATTTGCCTTATCCGACAGGCTGCGCTATAATCTTGGGCTGTTCCGGATTTGTATTTCAGGTCTGAAACAGTTTTATTAACAGTCTTTCACATCAAAACGCCCGCGGCCAATTGAAGTCGCAGCGGTGGAAGTTACGGAGAAAACAATGAGTCTGAGCAACTCCCTAGGGTTGCTGGGCCGCAAGGTGGGCATGATGCGTCTGTTCACTGATGATGGGGATACCGTTCCTGTCACAGTGGTAGATGTCTCTAACAACCGCGTGACCCAGGTCAAAACCGAAGCAAATGACGGCTACGATGCCCTTCAAGTGGCATTTGGTTCACGCAAAGCATCGCGCGTGACCAAGCCAGCCGCGGGACACCTTGCAAAAGCAGGTGTTGAAGCCGGCGAAATCCTGAAAGAATTCCGAGTGACGGCCGACGTTGCAGGCAAATACGCTGCCGGTACCGTTGTGCCAGCTGCCGACGTGTTTGCGGTTGGCCAGTTGGTGGACGTTCAGGGTACCTCCATTGGTAAAGGCTTTGCCGGTACCATCAAACGCCACAAAATGAGTTCGCAGCGCGCGTCGCACGGCAATAGCCGTTCGCACAATGTTCCTGGCTCCATTGGTATGGCGCAAGATCCTGGTCGCGTGTTTCCGGGCAAGCGCATGACTGGCCATCTTGGTGATGTCACCAAAACCACGCAAAACCTCGATATCGTGCGCATCGACGAAGCGCGTCAGCTGCTGATGATTCGTGGTGCGGTGCCTGGTTCCAAAGGTGGTTTTGTTACGGTTCGTGCCGCGATCAAGGCCAAACCTTCCGCTGCCGCGAAAGGAGCGAACTGATGCAAGTCGAACTCCTGAATGACCAAGGTCTGGTTTCGTCCAAAGTGGACGCACCTGATACCGTGTTCGGTCGTGAATACAACGAGAGCCTGATTCACCAGGTGGTCGTGGCCTTCCAGGCCAACGCCCGCCAAGGTACTCGCGCTCAAAAAGACCGTGAGCAAGTACGTCACTCGACCAAGAAACCTTTTAAACAAAAAGGGACAGGTCGCGCACGTGCCGGTATGACCTCTTCGCCGCTATGGCGTGGAGGTGGACGGATTTTCCCGAACATGCCTGACGAGAACTTCACGCACAAAATCAACAAGAAAATGTACCGCGCTGGCATGGCGTCCATATTTTCCCAGCTGGCGCGCGAAGGCCGCCTGGCGGTGGTGGATTCATTGACGGTAGATTCCCCCAAGACCAAAGTCCTGGCTGATAAATTCAAGGCCATGAATCTCAGTTCTGTCTTGGTCATCGCGGATCAGGTCGACGAAAACTTGTACTTGGCTTCCCGGAATCTGGTCAATATTCTGGTGGTTGAGCCTCGCTATGCTGACCCGCTGTCATTGGTGCACTACAAAAAAGTGCTGGTGACCAAGGCCGCCATGGACCAACTCAAGGAGATGTTCGCATGAGCGCCGTGAACGCCCAAACCAAATATGACGAAGGCCGCCTGATGCAGGTTTTGGTCGCTCCCATCGTGTCTGAAAAGGCCACGATGATCGCGGAAAAATCCAATTCTGTGACTTTCAAGGTGTTGCAAGATGCCACCAAGTATGAAATCAAGGCCGCTGTGGAATTGATGTTCAAGGTGGATGTCAAAGCAGTCGCTGTACTTAACATCAAAGGCAAGACCAAGCGCTTTGGCAAGTCCGTCGGCCGACGGGACAACATCCGCAAGGCCTATGTAACGCTTAAGCCTGGTCAAGAGCTGAACCTCGGCGGGGAGACTGCATAATCATGGCCGTCATTAAGATGAAACCAACCTCACCAGGCATGCGTGGCATGGTGAGAATTTCCCGGGATCACCTGCACAAGGGTGAACCTCACGCGCCACTGCTGGAGCCACAATTCCAGAAGTCGGGCCGTAACAACAACGGGCACATCACGGTTCGCCACAAAGGCGGGGGCCACAAGCATCACTACCGCGTGGTCGATTTCAAGCGCAACAAGGATGCCATTCCGGCCAAGGTCGAACGTATCGAGTACGACCCCAACCGCACGGCCCACATTGCTTTGATCTGCTACGCCGACGGCGAGCGCGCTTACATCATCGCCCCCCGTGGCCTTGAAGTCGGAGCGACGCTGATCAGCGGTTCTGAAGCCCCGATTCGCGTCGGTAACACCTTGCCCATCCGTAATATTCCGGTAGGTTCCACCATCCACTGCATCGAGATGCAAATCGGAAAAGGTGCGCAAATTGCGCGTTCGGCCGGTACCTCTGCGACACTGCTGGCACGTGAAGGTACCTACGCTCAAGTGCGTATGCGTTCCGGTGAAGTCCGCAAGATCCACATCGAATGCCGCGCCACTATTGGTGAAGTTGCCAACGAAGAACACAGCCTGCGCCGTTTGGGCAAGGCCGGGGTGAAGCGCTGGATGGGTATTCGACCAACCGTTCGCGGTGTGGTGATGAACCCGGTTGACCACCCGCACGGTGGTGGTGAAGGCAAGACCGGCGAAGGCCGCCATCCTGTCGATCCATGGGGCAATCTGACTAAAGGTTACCGTACCCGTAACAACAAGCGCACGCAGGTCATGATCGTGTCGCGTCGCAAGAAGTAAGGGATAGGCTATGACCCGTTCACTCAAAAAAGGTCCCTTTGTCGACCATCATCTGGTAGCTAAAGCTGACAAAGCGGTTACCAATAAAGACAAAAAGCCGATCAAGACCTGGTCGCGTCGCTCCATGATCCTGCCCGAGTTCATCGGCCTGACCATTGCCGTGCACAACGGCAAGCAGCACGTCCCTGTCTACATCACCGATCAAATGGTTGGCCACAAGCTAGGCGAGTTCGCACTCACCCGGACTTTCAAAGGTCACCCGGCTGACAAAAAAGTTGTGAGAAAGTAAGGAAAGACCATGGAAACACGTGCAACCCTCCGGGGCGTTCGTCTGTCGGTCGACAAGGGTCGTCTTGTTGCTGACCTGATCCGCGGCAAGAAAGTGGATCAAGCGCTGAACATCCTGAATTTCACGCAGAAAAAAGCTGCCGGAATCATCAAGAAGGTCGTTGAGTCTGCGATCGCCAACGCTGAACATAACGACGGTGCCGATATCGACGAATTGAAGGTGAAAACCATTTACGTCGAACAAGGCGCCACGCTCAAGCGTTTCTCGGCGCGCGCAAAAGGCCGCGGTAACAGTATCAGCAAGCCCACGTGCCATGTGTACGTGGTAGTTGGCAACTAAGGGCAGCAGGATATGGGACAAAAAATCAACCCAACCGGGTTCCGCCTGTCAATTAGCCGCAATTGGGCCAGCCGCTGGTATGCAAGCAATCGCAATTTTTCGGGCATGCTGGCCGAAGACATCAAGGTTCGCGAGTACCTCAAAGCCAAGCTGAAGAACGCCGCCGTTTCGCGCGTCGTGATTGAGCGGCCTGCCAAAAATGCCCGCATCACGATTTTTTCGGCGCGTCCGGGCGTTGTGATCGGCAAAAAAGGCGAGGACATCGAGAACCTCAAGAAAGAACTGAGCCGCCAGCTGGGCGTGCCGGTCGCCGTGAATATTGAAGAAGTTCGCAAGCCTGAAATTGATGCCAAGCTGATTGCTGACAGCATTACCCAACAGCTTGAAAAACGCATCATGTTCCGCCGGGCGATGAAGCGCGCCATGCAAAACGCCATGCGTCTGGGTGCCCTGGGCATCAAAATCATGTCTTCTGGCCGTCTCAACGGCATCGAAATTGCTCGTTGCGAGTGGTATCGCGAAGGGCGCGTACCGCTTCACACACTGCGCGCTGACATCGATTACGGCACCTCTGAAGCCAAGACAACCTACGGCATTATCGGTGTCAAGGTCTGGGTTTATAAGGGTGATACATTGGGTCGCAGCGATGCGCCTGGTGCCAAGATGATGGAAACGCCTGCGGAAGAGGAGCGCCGGCCACGCGGCCCACGTCGTGACGCACGCCCAGGTGATCGTCCAGACCGTGCCGCTCCCCGCAGTGCACCCCGTGCGCCACGCGCAGTCGGCGTGAATATGGCGCCAGCTGACGGCAGCGACAAACCCGCTGAGGCGTCTGGCGCCGAGGCCCCGAACACCACCACCGTTAAGCGCGTCCGCAAAGCCGCGCCAGCTGCAGCAGCTGACGGTGCCAAGACCGAGTAATCGGTCGGAATAACGGAGAATAACCAATGCTGCAACCCGCTCGCAGAAAATATCGCAAAGAGCAAAAAGGCCGTAACACCGGCGTCGCAACCCGGGGTAACTCGGTCGCGTTCGGTGACTTCGGCCTGAAGTGCACTGACCGCGGTCGCCTGACTGCTCGTCAAATTGAAGCCGCACGTCGTGCGATTTCCCGTCACGTCAAACGTGGCGGCCGTATCTGGATCCGTGTCTTTCCGGACAAGCCTATTTCCCAAAAACCTGCTGAAGTGCGTATGGGTAACGGTAAAGGTAACCCAGAGTACTACGTGGCTGAAATCCAGCCCGGCAAGATCGTTTTTGAAATCGTCGGTGTGCCTGAAGAACTTGCACGCGAAGCGTTTCGCCTGGCTTCGGCCAAGCTGCCGCTGCGCACCACGTTCGTCAGCCGCATGATCGGCCAGTGATCAGGAGAATGAAGCAATGAACACTACTGAACTGCGCCAAAAAGACGTTGCCGGCCTGCAAGTGGAAGTCAAAGAGCTGCAAAAAGCCCACTTTGGTTTGCGCATGCAAAGAGCGACGCAACAACTTACCAACACTGCCACGCTGCGGTCTACGCGTCGTGCCATCGCCCGTGCCAAAACCATTCTGGCGGAAACCATCATCAAGCAAGGGGCCAACAAATGACGGAACCTAAAAAATCCCTCAAACGCACTTTGGTTGGCAAGGTTGTCAGCGACAAGCGCGCTAAAACCGTGACGGTGCTGGTAGAACGCCGGGTCAAGCACGAGCTTTACGGCAAAATTGTCTCTTTGTCCAGCAAGTACCATGCGCATGACGAAAAAGGCGAGTACAAGATGGGTGACACGATCGAGATCACGGAGAGTCGTCCTATCTCCAAAACCAAAAACTGGGTTGTGACCCGGTTGGTGCAGAAAGGCGCTGCCGTTTAAGTCCTCCGGGCTTTGGCGGTAAGTCATTAAAGAACGGCTCGCTTTGTGAGCCGTTTTTGTTTCCAGCTCCCGTTAACGCGTGACAAAGTGTGAGACGAAAAAAGACCGTGATCGCCCCGAGACTTTCTCCATGGATCAGAATGGCGGTATTGATAGATTTTCACTTTTCCTCAATTTAGGAGCCTTTATGATCAAAGTAGGTGACACTCTTCCGGCAGCTACGCTGTTGGAGTACTCGGAAGTGGAAGGTAAAGGTTGCAGCATTGGACCTAATGCGGTTGACGTGACCAAGGCGAGCGCCGGAAAAACGATTGCTCTGTTTGCGCTTCCCGGCGCTTTCACTCCCACCTGCTCAGCCCAGCACGTACCAGGCTATGTGAAGAAATTCTCTGAGCTTCAGGCCGCCGGTGTCGATGAAATCTGGTGCGTGAGCGTGAACGATGCATTCGTCATGGGGGCCTGGGCGCGTGACCAGAAGACCGACGGTAAGGTACGCATGCTGGCCGATGGCGATGCACTATTCTCCAAGGCAACCGGGCTGACGCAGGACTTGACGGGCAAGGGCATGGGCTTGCGGAGCCGCCGCTATTCAATGCTGGTCAAAGACGGCAAAATCGCGAGCCTCAATATTGAAGGTCCCGGCAAGTTTGAAGTCAGTGACGCGGATACGCTGCTGGCACAAGCCAAAGCCTGACGTCTTTGCGCTTGGGAGAGGGCGCTGTTGGCCCGCTCGGCAGGCGTCGTCAAGCACTGCTTCTGCCAGTTGTTCGGGTCGCTCGAGAGTCAGGACCTGGAGAGTAGGCCATCGGCATTGGTGGCCCTGTTGAAGTAAAGGCCTGACAGTCGAAAGTCCGTTTCCATTTAGAAGGCAGGCGGCGTCGCGAGGCCCGATACCCAATAGGCCAGCGCAGCGCAAGCTGCCAAAATTAGCAGCGCTAGCCCGCGTGACACCGCGTCGTCACGAGCGGACGGCGCGGCCACCACCAATGCTTTGTCGCCGTGCAGCATGGCGCCAACCAAGTTGTGTTTGCGACGCAGGTAAAAGAGGATGGCTGCAATGTGCAGTGCAATCAGTCCAAGCAGCAACCATTTGCCAATGTGGGCATGGTAATGAGTTGATAGACTGACCGTGGCGTTGGATACAAAGCGTGTCAGCGGCCCGGCAAAGGCGACTTCGTCGTCACTGAACAAGCCCGTGCCAACTTGAGCCAGAGAAGCGCCTAGTAGGGCGAAGACCGAAACAGCCCCGATAGGGCTGTGGCCCACACCATGCTCGGGCTTGCCTTGACCTTTGAGGTAACTAATTACGCTCTGAGGGCCATAAATAAAGGCGCCAAAACGTGACCAACGCCCTCCTACAAGCCCCCAAATGACACGAAACAAAAGCAGCGCCAAGACTGAATAGCCAAACCAGAAGTGCCAGACCATCGCATCGCCGCCAAGGGTGCCGGTAATGGCAAGGCCCAACACGCAGAGTGCCAGTGTCCAGTGGAAAATCCGCGTCGGCAAGTCCCAGACTCGCACCTTGTTCAAACTTTTGTTGGTGTACATAATTGTTTGTTATTGACGCTACAGAACTGCTACAGCGGTTCTGGCGGCCAGGTTGAAGATGGCTGCCTTCCCTCGCCGGTCAGGTTCCAGCGGAACTCACAGGTAGTCGCTAAACTCCAGCTGTTTGGCAACTCGGAGCAAAGTTGCCATTCACCCGAGTTCAAGAAAAACCGAGAAGGAAAAACATGAAAGCTTTTGCCGGTATCGTTGCGACAACTACTCTGGTTGCCCTGTCTGCTCCCGCGTACGCGCAATTTGCAAAAGCGGAGGATGCCATCAAATACCGCCAAAGTGCGCTGTTTGTGATGGGCCAGCATTTCGGCCGCTTGGGCGCTATGGTCAATGGTCGAACGCCTTTCGATCCCAAGGTGGCCGCTGACAACGCCGAAGTCGTCGCCGCTCTCGCAAAATTGCCCTGGTCGGCCTTCGGCCCTGGTACGGACATGGATGGGAATACCAAAGCACGACCTGAAATCTGGACCGAGCCGGCCAAGTTCAAAGCAAATAGCGACAAGATGATTGCAGAAACTGCCAAGCTGGCAGCTTCGACCAAGACCGGCACCCTCGCCAGTCTGAAAACATCTTTTGCCGCCACCGCCGAGACCTGCAAGGTTTGCCACGATGCTTTCCGCGAAAAGTGACCTGAATCAGCGCCGAATCGGCGCTGTCGAATGAGTGCCTGCCTGCGCAGTCCGCCGAACGAGAAAGGCCTAAATGGCTTCAAAAGGAGCTTTTCCGCGCAGGTTCGACGATTGAGGCAGTGAGATCAGGTTTCAGCGAGTAACTGCTCGATCAGCTTGTGCAGCGCGCCAAAGTCCGGCTCGCCCACGAACTGCTTGACAATTTGTCCACGTTTATTAACCAAAAAGGTGGTCGGCGTCAACTGCACGTCGCCCCAGGCTTTGGCGACTGAACCGGTGTTGTCAATCGCCACCTTGAATGGCAGTTTGCGTGTTTCGACGTAATTGACGACGTAGCTTGGCGGGTCGTAGCTCATGGCTACTGCTAACGTGTCGTAGCCCTGGCTATGGTATTTGTTGTAGGTGGAAATGACTTTGGGCATCTCCGCCACGCAAGTCGTGCAGCTGGTGGCCCAGAAATTGACGAGAGTGACTTTTCCCTTCAAGTCGGCGGTGGTCTTTGTGCTGCCATCCAGCAGCACGAAGGTCGATTCCGGCGCGGCCTGCGCGCCGCTGCAACCCGACAGGTTCGCTAATCCGCTCAGCACCAGTGCGCTAGCCAACACCATGCGGCATACTGACAAAATAGAAAAGTTTTTCATCGGGAAAGTTCTCATCATGCTACGTCGAGAGTTTAACCACGCCAGCGTCGCTGCGCTGGTTGCATTGCTGCTAACCACCAACCGCCCAGCTTACGCGCTGTCACTGAGTGACCTGACCAACGCCGAGGCCAGTAGGGGCTTGAAAGCTGCCCTTGAAAAGGGCGTATTGGCGGCCGTGGCCTTACTGGGCAAACCAGATGGATTCCTCGGAAACCCAAAAGTTCGCATTCCTTTGCCTGGGTACCTGGAAAACGCCTCACAGCTGCTTAGAAATTTTGGTCAAGGCAAGCGCATCGACGAGCTGGTCACCGCCATCAACCGCGCCGCTGAAGCCGCCGTGCCGATGGGTAAAGACCTTCTAATCGGCGCAGTCCGGTCCATGAACGTTAACGACGCCAAAAATATATTGCAGGGCGGGGAAACCTCTGTCACCAGTTTTTTTGTCGAAAAAACCCGTTCCCCGTTGGGTGCAAAGTTTTTGCCGGTAGTCACGCAAGCCACCGAAAAGGTTGAAGTCGCCAGAAAATACAACGAATTTGCCAGCAAGGCCGTTGACTTTGGCTTGGTTAAAAAGGAAGACGCGAACATTCAGCAGTACATCACCAGCAAGACGCTAGACGGCCTTTACCTGATCATTGCCGAAGAAGAAAGGAAAATACGTCAAAATCCAGTCGGCACCGGCAGCGCGATCCTTCAGAAGGTTTTTGGGGCCTTGAAGTAGCGCTAATTGCGACGGGCTCCCCCGCTTCAGGAGAACGCCTGCATAAGCATCCAACTACTGGGTATTAGACAAGCCGGCAAGAGGGCTGTTACGCTGCTTTCTTTTGAACCGGTGCACCCCATGAAAATTGAAACTATTGCCGTCCATGGCGGCTACTCGCCAGATCCCTCCACTAAGGCTGTCGCGGTGCCCATCTATCAGACGGCGGCCTTTGCGTTCGATAGCACGCAGCATGGAGCGGACCTGTTCGACCTGAAGGTTGCGGGCAATATCTACAGCCGCATCATGAACCCTACCAATGGCGTGCTGGAAGCGCGCCTGGCGGCTATGGAGGGCGGGGTGGGTGCATTGGCTGTGGCCTCTGGCATGGCTGCTACCAGCTATGCGATCCAAACCATTACCGAGGCAGGAGACAACATCGTTTCGGGTGCAACGCTGTACGGCGGCACTTACAACCTGTTTGCACACACTTTTCCGCAAATGGGTATTGGGGTGCGTTTTGCCGATCCGCGAGATCCGGCCTCGTTTGCCAAGTTAATCGATGAACGCACGAAGGCCATCTTTTGCGAATCGGTCGGCAACCCGCTGGGAAATGTCACTGACATTGCCGCTTTGGCGAAGGTCGCCCACGTCGCAGGGATCCCGCTCATTGTGGACAACACGGTGCCCAGCCCCTACTTGTGCCGACCATTCGAGCATGGCGCGGACATTGTGGTGCATTCACTCACCAAATACCTCGGAGGTCACGGTACGACGATAGGCGGCGCTATTGTGGACAGCGGCACGTTCCCCTGGGCCGATCACAAGGTCCGCTTCAAACGCCTGAATGAGCCTGACGTGAGCTACCACGGTGTGGTGTACACGGATACGTTTGGCCCTGCGGCCTATATTGGTCGGGCTCGTGTGGTGCCGTTGCGTAACATGGGCGCGGCGCTCAGCCCCATGAGCGCTTTTTTGATTTTGCAAGGGATTGAAACTCTGGCCCTTCGTATGGATCGCATTTGCGACAACGCCTTGGCAATAGCGCACTTCCTTCAAAGCAACTCTAAGGTCGCTTGGGTCAACTACGCGGGCCTGCCTGACCACCGCGACCATGCGCTCGCGCAAAGGCTGATGGGCGGCCGAGCCTCCGGCATCATCAGCTTTGGCGTGAATTCTGCTGACGCGATTGCCGCCGGAACCCGCTTCCAGGATGCACTCAAGCTCTTCACGCGCCTGGTCAATATCGGCGACGCGAAGTCGCTCGCCTGCCACCCGGCCTCCACCACCCATCGCCAGCTTGATCCCGCCGAACTGGCTAAAGCGGGTGTCAGTGCCGATATGGTGCGCTTGTCCATCGGCATTGAACACATTGATGATCTGCTGGCGGATCTCCAACAGGCGCTGTCCGTGGTCTGATTCTTCGGCCACGTTGTTTCAGCTACGCAACGATTTGGCCGACCTTTGGGTCCCGATGTTTGATCTGCGTCAACCTTACGGCGGGCTACTAGGCCGCTTGTGGCACTTTTGAGCCAAATCAAGCGTGCTTTTGGCCCCGGAAGCGCCCAATCAGTGCTGGGAATGTTCCCAATTCTTTATTAAACGCTCATCATGAAAAAACAAGTTATCGCAGCTGCCGTGCTGTGCGCTCTCGTGTCAAGTGCAGCCTTTGCCCAGCAGGCCAAAGAAGGTCCCTGGATGGTGCGTGTTCGTGCCGTGAACCTGGAAAGCGCCAATGGCGACACCACGGGCCTGGGGCTGAGTATTGACAACAAGGTCATTCCTGAAGTGGACTTCAGCTACTTCTTCAGTAAAAATTTGGCGGTTGAGTTGGTTCTGACGGTGCCCCAGAAGCAGACATTGCACTCCAGCCTTTTGGGCAAAGACATCGGCACCCTCTATCACCTGCCACCGACGGTGACGTTGCAGTACCACTTTGACGTCAAGGGTGTCAAACCGTACGTTGGGGCAGGTATTAACTATACGCATTTTTCCAGCGTTGATGTCCTGGGAGGCGCGGCCACCATCGACAAAAACAGCTGGGGTCCCGCCTTGCAAGCGGGTGTAGATATCCCGCTGAGCGGCAATATGTACCTCAACGTGGACGTGAAAAAGGTTTACATCCGCACGGATGTGCATGCCGGCGGGGCAAATCTCGGCACCTTCAAGATCGATCCCGTGCTCTTCGGCGTTGGTCTGGGCTGGCGCTTCTAAGTTCAACTTTTCCTGAACGGCAAGCCTTGTCACTCAGTCGCGTGACAGGGCTTTTTTATGCCCGTCACCCAGGCGATGAGTCAAACTGCATTGAAGGGGAACTGCTGAACCGCCGCTGCAGTACATGATGACTCAGAATCTGCTGGAACACCGCCAGTCCGGCATGGCTGATCACGAAGATCCACATCAGGTTGGCGATAGCTTTAAGTCTCTCGAGCACCAAGCCGTTGGGTATCTTCCCCGTGAACAACCAGTCACCACTGATGCTCATGGTCAGTGCCGTCAGTTGTCCCAGTCCCTGCACGACGCTGGCAAGGAGACCTCTCATCGGATTCAGGTGGTTTTGCGCTGACTAATCAATGTGACCAAGGTGGCTGCCCTATTCAGTGTGGCCGGGCGGGTTCGGTTTTGGGTGGGGGGCGAGGTTTCTACGGGAGTGCTGCCAGTAAGTGTGCATCGCCGTGAGGCATAGCGTCAACCAGGCGACCCCTTCGGCGAAAGCAGCCAGCACGTCACTGAGGTAGTGCGCACCCAGATAAATTCGGGTGAGTGCCACCAGAATCACCAACGCGATCGACGCAAGCACAATCATCACCCGCCAGCGCCAACCGTGAATCGTCTTCACCAGCATTGCGGCCACCACGCCATAAAAAAGCGTTGCGCCCGCTACATGACCGCTTGGGAAGCTGTAACTCGACAAGGCAACGAGTGGATCGTCAAAGCTGGGGCGGGCGCGGTGAAAAGCGTACTTCATCAGGACATTGAGCAGCATCCCGAATGGTATGGTGACGTTTACGCAGATGAACCAATACCAGTCCCGCTTCCAGGCCAAATAGCTGGCCATCAGCAGCACGGCTGCGGTAACCGGAATCGGATCATGGAGGTGCGTAACCACGCGCATGACTTGCGTCAGAAGTGGTGTGGCGTGTGCGTGAAACCATTGCGCCACCCGCAAATCGATGACGGTTAACGGGTCACCACTGACAACGTCTTCGGCGATTCCGCCGAATAACCAGCTCGCGCCAATCAGCACCCCTGCGCCTATGGTGAGTTGCAAGCCAAGATAATTGCGAGGAGACAGCCTGTTTCGAATAAAAGCAAGTTGAGGCGCAAAGCGGAGCGCCAGCGTTCGGATACGCGGTTGTTGAAGAAGGCGATACCCGACTTGCCTAATGAACCCCTCATGGCGCGCTGCCCATCGCCATAACCAGATCAGCAACAGTGCGAATACCGCGAGGCCGCCCAGCAATGCGCTGGCCCGCCCCATCCAGCGCTCGGCGGTGTGCCAGCTGGCGCCCAGGAAGTATCCAAGCAGCGCGACAGCGGACGCCCAGAGAACCGCGCCTGCGACGTTGTAAGGCAAGAACTTCCGATAAGCCATTCGGGACGATCCAGCCAGGAAGGGCACCACGGCTCGGGCAAAACCGACAAATCGGCCCAAAAAAACTGCTTTACTGCCATGCCGTGAAAAAAATGCATCTGCCTTGCTAACGCGCGCGTCGGTCAAGCCTAGTCGCCCGCCATACTGTGTCAACGCCGGGCGCCCCATGCGGCGTCCCATTTCATAACCGAGACTGTCTCCCACGACCGCTCCCACGGCAACGACCGCGATCAGCAGGTCCAGGTCGAGCAGTCCCTGGGCAGCAAGAAAGCCGGCGACCAACACAAGGCTTTCGCCCGGAATAACCAAGCCGACAAAAGCGGCCGATTCCAGCATTGCGCCAACGAAGATGACTAGATAGCCCCATTGTCCAAGGCGGCCGATAAGGTTGATGAGGTACTGCAGCATGGGCATCTCCTTTGAGCCTTGGGTAACCAACTGCGGGGTGCGAGCAACTGGCGATCAAATTACCGCTTTTTGCCTCAGCTCCGCCAGTTGTGTCGCAGAGTAATTCAGTAAGCTGCGCAACACTTCTTCGGTGTGCTGGCCCAGCAGGGGGGGCGGCAGATCAGTACGGACCGGTGTGGCGCTGAGTTTGATCGGGCTGGAGACCAAGCGCAGGTCGCTTTTAATCGGATGCTTCCAGTGCGTGACCATGTGACGGGCCTCGATTTGCGGGTCGGCAAACACTTCCGCTAGATTGTTAATGGCGCCGCACGGCACTTTTTCCGCTTCCAGCGCGGTCAGCCAATCGGCTTTGGTGCGGGTTCTCATCACCTCTTCCAGCATCGGCACCAGCTGGCCCCGGTTAATGACCCGGTCTCGGTTTTTGGAAAAGAGTGGATTCGAGGCTAGCTCCGGAATATTGGCAACCTTGCAGAACTTCACATACTGGGAATCGTTGCCCACCGCCAGGATCAAGTGGTCTTTGCTGCCATCCGCTGCAGGAGATACCTCAAACACCTGATAAGGCACGATGTTCTGGTGCGCATTGCCAATGCGCTGCGGCACCTTGCCGCTGACCAGATAGTTGGCCCCCAGGTTGGCGAGCATGGCGACTTGAGTGTCGAGTAGCGCCATGTCCACTTGTTGGCCTTCGCCGGTTTTTTCGACATGGCGCAGGGCGGCGAGTATGCCGACCGTGGCATACATGCCGGTCATTAGATCCGCGACGGCTACGCCGACTTTCTGAGGGCCACCGCCCAGGTCGTCGCGCTCGCCGGTGATGCTCATCAGCCCGCCCATGCCTTGAATCGCATAGTCGTAACCGGCCCGTTCGGCGTAAGGCCCGTTTTGGCCAAACCCCGTGATAGAGCAATAGACCAAACGCGGATTGATCGCGCTCAGCGAGGCATAGTCGAGGCCGTAGCGCGCCATGTCGCCGACTTTGAAGTTCTCGACAAAGACGTCGCAGTGCGTGACCAGTTCGCGAATTAGCGTCTGGCCGGCCAGCTGGGAAATATCGCAGGTGACGGAGCGCTTGTTGCGGTTGGTGCCGAGGTAGTAGGCGGCTTCTTGCGTCTCCGCACCCTGCTCATCCCTTAAAAACGGCGGTCCCCAGGAACGGGTGTCATCGCCGGTGTCTGGGCGCTCGATCTTGATGACATCAGCGCCGAGGTCAGCCAACGTCTGGGTACACCACGGGCCCGCGAGGACGCGGGACAAATCGAGGATGCGAATGCCTTGAAGAGAGTTCATGGTCGCTATTTTGCCAGCGTACTCTGCGCCTGAATTTCCGCTCTGGGCCCGAAACTTGCGGTAGGCAGGACATGCCGAAATCGCAACTCGACACCCCTTCCCTGAATGCCAACGAATGGCACGTTCAGGAGTTGCTGCTGATGCACGAGATCATGCGGTTGGTCGGCCGGAGCTTGGCACCGGAGTTGGTATTTCGCGAAATGCTGCACTTAATGAGTGAATTACTAGGGCTTAATCGTGGCCGGATCGTGTTGGCTGATGAGGGGGCCGAGGGGCAGACGGGTGGGCAGGAGACGCGTACCTCCTCCATACGCCACGCCTACGGCCTCACGCGCGAAGAAATCGACCGGGGCCGCTATGCTTGGGGTGAGGGCTTCACCGGATGCGTGCTGGCGACCGGCCAGCCGGTCCTCGTGCAGGATATCGACCAAGAACCGCAGTTTCTGTTCCGGGCCGTGGCGCGCAATCAACTTCCGCCCGAAACTGTCGCCTTCCTTGCGCTGCCATTGGTGGTGAATAATGTGCCGGTTGGCGTGTTGGCTTGTCACCGCATCCGCAGCCGCCAGCGGCACCTCAATGACGATTTGGCGGTGCTGCGCGTACTCGCTACCTTGGCAGGCCAGCTACTCCAGTTGCAGCAACTCGTGGCCGAGCAAACCCGGGGACTTCAGGACCACAATACGATGCTGGCCCAAACGCTTGACGCCAAGACAGCGCGCTATGGACTGGTCGGCAGTTCTCCTGCACTTCTCCGGGCGCTCGCCGAGCTGGAACAGGTGTCACAGGCCAGCGTGAGCGTTTTGCTGCTGGGCGAATCGGGCACCGGCAAGGAACTCTTTGCGCGCGCCGTGCACTTGGCCAGTGGCCGACGCGACCAACCCTTCATTAAGGTCAACTGTGCGGCCATCCCTGAGTCACTGTTCGAGTCCGAGCTATTCGGCCACGAACGGGGCGCCTTCACCGGCGCTAACAGCGCACGTCCAGGGTGGTTCGAGCAGGCGGATGGCGGCACCATCTTCCTCGACGAGATCGGCGAACTGCCGCTGGCCCTGCAGTCCAAGCTCTTGCGGACTCTGCAGGAAGGCACGCTGGTTCGCCTGGGTGGGCGACGTGAGTTGAAGGTGAACGTCCGCCTGGTAGCGGCGACCCACCGTGATCTATCGGCCGACGTGCAGATCGGCCGCTTCCGGCAGGATCTGTTTTACCGACTGAATGTCATACCGATTCGTCTGCCCTCTTTGCGCGAGCGGCGCGAGGATATTCCCGCATTGACCCTTCACTTTTTGAATCGGGCTAATCAAACTCACCAACGCAACGTCAACCTCTCGGCGGGTGCCCTGCAAATGCTGACACGCCACGACTGGCCGGGCAACATCCGCGAGCTGGGCAACTTGATTGAGCGGCTGGTCCTTCTAGCGGACAAGACCGTCGTGACTGAAGCCGCGTTGCAGCGCTTTGTGCAGCAAGCACCTTTAGACACTTCCTTGCCGCCTTCCTCTGACCCTTTGGCAACGGTGCCTGGCCTGAGGGAGCCGCCGCTTGTACGCGACTACTCCAGTGCGACTTCGCACTCCGCCCTCGCCCTTCAAGCTGCATTGGAGGCGCACGGCGGCAACCAGTCTCGCGCCGCGCAGAGTCTGGGTCTCACGATGCGCCAATACGGCTACCGATTGCGCAAGGCTGGATTGCGCTGACTCAGCTTGGCTTTCAATATGTCGACAAATTGTTGACATATTGAAGTGACCTCCCGGCGCAGTTCGAACGCCGGCAGGTCTTAAAAATCTAAAAAGATGACTTTTCCATAGCAAAGACTCCTTCAAATACCTGACTCACAGGACAGATTGCTAAAACTTACTGCAATAGGCCGCCATTGGCACAGGTGTTGCATTTAGTCCGTCGGGCAACCCGCCTGCAACCCAACCTACACGAGGACACAATGGCCAACGCAATCGATTCACCTGTTTTGATTTCCCCCGACCAGCTCCTGGCGCTCAAGAGCGCCGAACCGGTAGTCATCATCGACACCCGCGACGCTGAAGCCTACGTCGCCGGCCATATTGAAGGCGCGGTGAACCTGCGCGAAATTTTTACTTACCTCGCCACCTCAACGCCAGAGGGGCTACAAGCTCTCAAGGAAAGCTTTGCACAGCAGCTTGGCGCGGCGGGCCTTTCCGGCCGCGAAACGGCGGTGTTTTACGAAGACGCTTTGAACAGCGGTTATGGTCAGTCTTGCCGCGGCTATTACCTGCTGACCTGGCTGGGTTATCCGAAGGTGCGGGTCCTTAATGGGGGCTTCTCAGCATGGAAAGCGGCCGGGCTGGCAGTGTCCACTGCACCTGCCACACCAGTTGCAGTCAAGTTCCCGACTGATTTGCCCATAGCAGACGTGATGGTCACGCTGGATGACGTCAAGGCGGTGCTCGGTACCGATACCGTGTTGATGGATGTGCGCGATGTGGACGAATGGATTGGGGATAGCTCTTCGCCGTACGGTAAAGATTTTGCGCCACGAAAGGGTCGTTTGCCTGGCGCGAAATGGCTGGAGTGGTACCGCTTCATGAAGCCGTCACCGCAGGGTCCGGTGTTCAAGTCGCCGGATGAGGTACGCGCTGAATGCGCCACCGCTGGCATCCTGCCCGACAACACGGTCTACCTCTATTGCTTCAAGGGCGCACGAGCTTCCAATACGTTCTTGGCTCTCAAACAGGCGGGATTCAAGGACGTGCGCATGTACTTCGGGTCGTGGAACGAGTGGTCTCGCGATCCGGCTCTACCCATCGAAACCGGACTGCCCACTGCGAGCCACGCTGCCGCGACCCAACCACGGGCGCTGGCTGCCTAAACCCTTAACGGTCGTCTCCCGAGTCTGCAAATTTGCAGACCGCCCACGTTATTTTAAAAATTTCCATCAGGAACTCTTCATGTCCGATACTGCCACCCTTAGCCCTGCCCAGACTGTCAAAACCGTAAAAACCTATCTGAACCCTATCGACCGCGACGGCCTGATGGTCTTCGCCGATAAGGGCCGCAACAATCCCGCAAGCCGAGGCACCAACAAGGTTCATACGGTGATGGACGGCCAGTACCGCTCGTTGAGTCAGGTAGGAAACCACGTCCCGGTGGTGGTGGACGAGCCTCTGCACTTGTTCGGCCAGGACACTGCCCCAGCGCCGGGCGAGATCGTTCTATCGGGTCTGGGCGGTTGCCTCGCCGTTGGCATAACGGCTGTGGCCACCTGGAAGCAGGTCAAGCTCACAAAAATCGAAATCTTCCTGGAAGGCGACATTGGCAACCCCGCTGCTTGGGGTGCTGGCGGTGCGTTGCAGAAAATGCCCCCCGAAATGGGATTTCAGGCCATCCGCGTGAAGGTTCTGGTTGAGGGTGACGCGCCGCGCGAAGTGCTGGAAGAGATCGTGCATCACGCTAACTTCTATTCACCTGTGGCCAACAGCATGCGTAATCCGATCCCCATGGAAATCAGCCTTGCAGATTGAGCGACTGATCGCCAACCCCCAGACTTAGCCCCCGTCCATCACCCGTACCTCAAGGACTCCCAATGAATCTTGCTGACTTGCCCCGTGAACTCACTAACAACGAGCCGCTTGTAGGCGACGCTCTGCTGGCTGCGGTGCGTGCCTTGGCGCAGGGCTTGCTGACGGAGCAAGTCGAAGCCATCGACCGCAAAGGACTCTACCCGCTCGCTACTTTGCGGCAATTCGCTGCAATGGGCACCATGAGTGCGCACCTGGATTCCGCGGCGGGCACCGGCGATTACGGCTTGGCAATCCGCGCCATGGCCGAAGCGTCGCGCGTTTGCGGCGCCACCGGATTCATGATGTGGTGCCAGGCGGTGTGCGGCCTTTATATGCAGCAGTCTGGCAACCCCGCGCTCATGGGTGAGGCTTTGCAACGGCATGTCAGCGGAGTGGGTCTGGGCGGCACAGCGTTGTCGAACCCTATGAAAAGCTATGCGCAGATCGAAAGCCTGCTGCTCAAAGCCGTACCCGTTGACGGCGGCTATTTGGTCAACGGCACGCTGCCTTGGGTCAGCAACCTGGCACTTGACCATTACTGTGGCGCAATTGCGGCGGTGGTGGACAGTGCTGCGCCCGGGTCACGCGAAGTGATGTTTCTACTTCGCTGCGACGCACCAGGCGTGGAATTGAGAGAGTGCCCGAGCTTCTCGGCAATGGAGGGCACCGGCACCTATGCCTTGCGCTTGAAAGACCATTTCATTGGGGCCGATGAGATCATCGCCGACCCCGCCAAGCCGTATATCGCCCGCATTCGCGCCGCGTTTGTCATGCTGCAATGCGGCATGGCGGTAGGCATCACTCAAGGTGCCATTGACTCCATGTGGGCCGTGGAGCCCCAACTGGGCCATGTAAACCAATTTCTGGAAGACCGACCAGCCGCACTGCAAGCCGAGCTGGATGCGCTGACTGCTCGGGTGATGACGATGGCTGCAACCCCATTCGATACGACCCGTGAATTTTTTATCGACGTGCTGGACGCTCGGGCGCACGGCGCCGAGCTTTGCCTGCGTGCCGCGCAGTCCGCACTGATGCACCAGGGCGCGCGCGGCTACTTGATGAGCTCCAGCGTACAGCGACGCGTGCGCGAGTCACACTTCGTCGCTATCGTGACGCCAGCCATCAAGCACTTGCGGATGGAAATCGCGAATTTGAGTACCGAGGAGATGCCGGTATGAGCGCCGTTGCCGCCACGCCCCCTCCTGAAGGTAGCTCCGCACTCAAGGGGATAATTTCTCCGTGGCAGCAGTACATTTGCCACGCCTGCGGGTATATCTACAACGAGGCGGAGGGCGACCCGGACAGTGGGTTGGTCGCTGGCACGCGCTTTGTCGACATTCCCGACGACTGGTACTGCCCACTGTGTGGCGTGACCAAGCAAGACTTCGAGTTGTACTCGCCGCCAAGCTTTGACGCGCTGCGCGCTGAATGTCTTACCGGCGCGCCCGCCACCCTCAGCAGCGCACGTCATACCCCCGGTGTCGTCATCGTGGGCGCTGGACGCGCAGGCTGGCAACTGGCTGAAAACCTGCGCGCCAGCAACGCAGAGATGCCAATTACCATCGTGACCTCCTGCGCGGGCGATGTGTACGACAAGCCCCTGCTGTCGGTGGCTATGGCGCGTCAACTCACGCCTGAAAAACTCATCAAGGAACGCGGTATCGATGCCGCCCGACGTCTTAACCTGCGCATGATGTCGCATACCCATGCGATCCGCATCTGTCGGGATACCAAGCGGCTGCGCACGACGCGCGGCACACTGCGCTACGACCATCTGGTGCTGGCGCATGGCGCGCAGGCGGCACTGCCACCTGAACTTTCTGCATCGCTCTGCTGGCGTATTAATCATTTAGGGGTCTACTTGCAATTGCGCGCTGCGCTGGGAGAAACGTCCAAAGAGGTGGTGATCGTCGGCGCCGGCCTGATCGGCAGCGAACTCGCGAACGACCTAGCCCTGGGGGGCCACCGGATAACGCTATTGGACGTGCAATCTGAGCCTTTGGCGCGTTGGCAGGCTGAGGCGGCAGGCCAACAGATTTTGCAGGCCTGGAAAGACTTGCCGATTCGCTTTGTGGGCGGCGTGAGCGTCGCCAGCCTTGAAAAAATAGGTGCGGGCTTTCGCGTCACTACGGCGTGTGGCCAGCAATTCGCCGCTGACCAGGTGATTGTCGCGGCAGGTCTGCAGACGCCAAGCCGCTTGGCTAAAGGCGCGGGATTGGCCTGGGAGAACGGAATCGCAGTGGATCTGACCCTGCGCACCAGCGCCGCCGCGATTCACGCGCTCGGTGACTGCATCAGCATCGCGGGCCAAACCAGCCGTTTCATTGAGCCGATTGCCCGCCAAGCGCTCACCCTTGCAGCAGAACTCGCGGGCCAATCGCCATTGCCCTACACCGTACGCCCCTCGTTGGTGCGCGTTAAAACAAGTTCACTGCCGCTCACCTTGGGCTGAGAGCCGGCAGGCTTCAGATTTCTTTCAAGTGAGCTGGAGTCGGTGGGAGATACAGTCAAGGGCAGGTCGGATTCAGTACTGCTTGTAAGGCAAAAATTTCCCCGACAGCACCACGTTCACGCGGTCGCCCTTTGGGTCCGGCTGGCGCACGATGTTCATACTGAAGTCAATCGCACTCATGATGCCGTCACCAAATTCTTCGTGGATGAGCTCCTTGATGGTCGAGCCATATACGCTGACGATCTCATACCAGCGGTAGATCAGGGGGTCAGTCGGCACGGCGGTGGGCAGCGAGCCTTTATAGGGCACCACTTGCAGCCATTTGCACTCCTCCTCGGTCAAGCTGAAAATTTCGCCGACGATCGTGGCTTGGCCAGCGTCGAGTGTCATCTGACCCAGACAGGCGGCGGTTGTCCATTCCTTACTCAGGCCCACTTTTTTAGCGACCGACTCCCAAGTGATGCCCTTGCTAACTTTGGCAGTGATGATTTTTTCGGTAATGTCGTTGCGGTTCATGTTTGCTCCGGTTGGTTGAGAGAGTGGGGGAGAGTTGCGAGGCGGTCCGCATTCAACATGCTTTAGCCCGGGTGACCAAAAAGTCAACGATATGGTTGCGAAGCTCGTAGTAACCAGGCAAGTGGTGCAGCCCGGCGCGTGTGCGCTTTCGTGGGAGTGGGTTGATCACCTCTTCAGCGATGCGGCCCGGTGCATACCCGCCCGCATTTTCGGTACCGTTGCTCATCAGCAAAATGCGGTCGGCCAGCAAAATAGCTTCATCAACATCGTGCGTAATCATGAAAACCGTTTGATGAGTCTCACGCACAATGGTCATCAGCTCATCCTGAATTGTGCCGCGCGTCAATGCATCGAGAGCGCCAAATGGCTCGTCCAGCAGCAGCATTTTGGGCTGGATAGCAAAGGCGCGGGCAATGCCTACACGCTGTTTCATGCCGCCAGAAAGCTGCGAGGGCTTCTTGTCAATGGCGGCGCTCAAGCCCACCATGCCTACAAACTTTTCCACATGATTTTTTACCTGGGCCGCGGTCCAGTCGGGCCAGCGCGACAGCACGGCAAACGCAATGTTCTTGCGAACGGTGAGCCAGGGCATCAGGGCATGGCTTTGAAATACCACGCCACGCTCAAGGCTTGGTCCGGCGATCTCGCGGTTGTCCATGAAAGCGTGCCCCGAAGTGGCCGTATCCAGACCGGCCAGCACGTTCAGGATGGTGGTTTTTCCACAACCCGAGTGGCCGATGATGCAAACGAACTCGCCCTTGGCGATGGTGAAAGACACGTCGGAAAACACCGGTTTCGCGGGTGCGAACGCTTTGCTCAAGCTTTCGATTTTCAGAAATCCCTGCATGGTGTGCTCTTTCGTTGGGGAGCTTGCGCCGACCGTCAGATTTGTCGTCACGGTACGTGATGTCAGATCACTCCACATAAGTCACCATCTTTTGAAGTTGAGCAAAACTGAGGTCGAGCAGCATCCCCACCACGCCGATGACCAGAATCGCAAAAATCACATTGGTGAGCGAAAGGTTGTTCCACTCGTTCCAAACGAAGTAGCCAATGCCGGTGCCCCCAACCAGCATTTCTGCTGCCACGATGACCAACCAGGCAATGCCCATGGAGATTCGCATGCCTGTCAGGATGGTAGGTGCCGCCGCCGGGAGGATCACCAGGAACGCCTTGCGCAGCGGATTGACTTCAAGGGTGCTGGCGACATTGAGCCACTCGCGCTTAACCGCCGACACGCCAAAGGCGGTGTTGATCAACATGGGCCAAATCGAGCAAATGAAAATCACAAAAATTCCTGAGGCGGAAGAGTCTTTGATCGTGTACAGCGCCAGTGGCATCCACGCCAATGGGGAGATCGGCTTGAGCACCTGGATAAAGGGGTCCAGCGCGCGGCGCAGTAAAGGCGACATGCCAATCGCAAAGCCGAGTGGAATGGCGATAAGGCAGGCCATCAGAAAGCCCAGGCCGACCCGGCCTAGCGAGTACGCCAATTGGATGGCGATGCCCTTGTCATTGGGGCCTCGGTCGTAAAACGGATCACTGAGCTGTTTCACCACCGTCTGGCCCATTTGGCCGGGCGTAGGAAAGCCCGACGCTTTAGAGGCTCCGGGGTCTTTGCCCATCATCTTTTGATACTCGATCTGATCTGCCGTCTGAGTTAATACGCCTGCTGTCCCAGTGCCCGCCGATGACGCGGTTGCCACGTACCATGCGGACACGAAAACCAGCAGCACCAGCGCCGACACCACGCCCGCTCTAAAGCCCATTGTTTTTATGATGTTCATGGCTAGCTTTCAACCGGCCTTGCGAATGTCGAAGCTCTTGGCATATTGCTCTGCCTTGGCCGCGTCAAACTCTTTGCCCATGATGCTGAACTTTGGATACGCGCCCTCGGGTACTTTCTGGTGTAGCTCTTTCATATACTTTTTAGCGTCAGTGATCAGGAAGACTTTTTCGGCGATTTGCTTGTAGTTGATGTCGCCCTTGACATAGCCCCAGCGCTTCATTTGAGTCAGCATCCATACCGCCATCGACTGCCACGGCATGGGGTCAAAGTCGACACGGTCTGGTACGGTTTTGATGTTTCCCAGACCGTCGGCGAACTTGCCGGTTAGCACTTGATTAAGGACGGCTTCAGGTTGATTGAGGTAGGCTTGAGGCGCGATGACCCGCGCGATCAATTCGCGGTTTTTTGGATCGCGCGCCATCGCGGCGGCAGTCAATATCGAGCGGTAGAGCGCCGCAAAGGTGTTCGGATTTTTCTCGATGAACTCCGTGCTGGTTCCGAAAGCGCAGCAGGGGTGCCCATTCCAGATGTCTTTGGTCAGCAGGTGGATAAATCCCACTTCTTCGTACACCGCCCGTTGGTTGAAGGGGTCAGGGCCAAGGAAGCCGTCAATGTTGCCCGCTCGCAGGTTGGCGACCATCTCGGCGGGCGGTACCACGCGCAGCTGCACGTCCGTGTCTGGATTTAGTCCAGCCTCCGCAAGGTAGTAGCGCAGCAAAAAGTTGTGCATGCTGAACTCGAAGGGAATGGCGAACTTAAAACCCTTCCAGTTTTTCGGATCGCGATTGTTCTTGTGCTTCAGGCTCATCGTGATGGCCTGACCGTTGATGTTCTGAATGGTGGCGACGTTCATGGGCGTGGCATTCGAACCCAGACCCATAGAGATGGCCAGCGGCATGGGACTGAGGAAGTGGGTGGCGTCGTACTCCTTGTTGATCATCTTGTCGCGAATCAGAGCCCAACCAGCGGTTTTTGTCACCTCGACATTGAGGCCCTGCTGCTTATAGAAACCTAAGGGTTGCGCCATGATGAGTGGCGTGGCGCACGTGATGGGAATAAAGCCAATCCTCAGATTAGTTTTTTCCAGCGAACCGGCTTTTTTGCCTGCGTCCTGCGCCAGCGCCTGCATGCTCGCCACCGGCAACACGCTAGAGATCGCTGCCAGCGCGGTACTTTTACCGACGGCGCGCAAAAAGCGCCGCCGTACGGCATCTTGTGGAAACAATGCCTTGACCAGCGTGGCTTCGATGAACTCATTGGAATAAGCCTCGAATTCGCTCGTAAGGCTTCTCTGGCGCAGCTCGACTGCGGCAGCCTCATGTCGGTGATCGGCCGCCGAGTGGTCTTGGCCGCAGCTGCACTTGAGCATGAGCGGGCGGTCGGCATCATAAGGAGAAAAGTGTTCAGTCATGGCGCGCATCTTTCGAAAAGAAGATGAAGCAGCCCTTGCAAGGTGCGCGCCAATGTGGGTCACCGCCCTGCGGTACCCCACAATTAACCGCGTACTAAATGACGACTTGTAGTGCGCGCACTACACCAGCCCAGGGTGTCCCCGCTAAATCAGGCGACAGACGGTGGTTTGGTGTGACGCTCGGCGTGTAGCGCCAGTTCAACGTCATTCTTTGTACCGGTCTTATCCAGAATGCGCAAACGATAAGTACTCACCGTGTTAGACGCCAGTCCGAGTTGTGCACCAATTTCGCCGACAGACTTACCGGCCGTAAGCAAGCGGAAAACTTGATGCTCGCGGTGCGAAAGCGACTCGATACCGCCGCGCGCCGCGCTGCCATTGACGGCGCTGGCAAGTGCTTCGGCGGCAATGGCTGACACATACAGGCCACCTGAAGCCACTTTGCGCACCGCGGCAACCATGTCGTCGGAGCTGGCGCTTTTGTTCAGGTAACCCGCTGCACCCAGCTTGATGCAGCGAACTGCATATTGTTTTTCCGGATACGTGCTGAGCATCAACACCGGCAGCAAGGGCCAGTTTTTTTTCAGTGCCTGCAGCACGTCCATCCCGTCGCGACCCGGTAAGGCAATGTCGAGCAGCACGGCATGGAGCCCGCCGTGACCGCCCAAAGCATTAACACGTTGCAAAATTTCGGGGCCGGTTTCAGCTTCGGCCACCACTTTGATCTCGGGGGCGTCGGCCAGCACCTGCTTGAGGCCTTCGCGCACGATCCGGTGGTCATCGCCGATCAGGATATGTACAGTTTTCATGGCCGGCTCATCGGGTTTACTGACTATTTATGGAGTAGCTGGATGTGTAAATGAAATCGAGCGCCAAAGCCGATTTCGCTTGAGATTTCAAGGCGACCACCCAAATGGCGGGCCCGCTCGCGCATGCCCATCACGCCGTAAGCGTTGTTGGCTTCGAATGCGGCGGTCTCCGCTCCTTTACCGTTGTCCTCCACCGCGATGCTGATCTCATCTGCCGTGGCCTTGATGGCGATGGCAATCTGGCTGGCCTGCGCGTGGCGGCCCACATTGCAGAGCATTTCCTGGAAGATGCGAAAGACTGCTATCGCCGCCTGCTCTGGCAGTGGGGCGGCGTCGGTGACGTCCATCTGCCAATCCAGTGCGAGTTCGGCCGACTGCACAAATTCGTGTGCCTGCCAGTCGAGTGCAGCCCATAGACCCTGATGGTCCAGAATGCTCGGTCGCAAGTCGGTGATGATGCGGCCCACGTTCTCGACCGCCGACTCAATCAGCCGGCTCATGTTCTGGCATTTGAAGCGCATACGGTCGCGCATGCCTTGCGCCTCGTCCATACTGCGTTGCGGCTGTTCGCCCAGTCGCTTGTCCAGCCAGCCGACGTCCATTTTGAGTGCCACCAGCAAGCTGCCCAGCTCGTCGTGAACTTCGCGCGCGATGCGGGTCCGCTCTTCCTCGCGCACGGTGTTCGCGTACGCCGAGAGTTCGCGCAGTTGCTGCAACGCTTCCGACAGTGCCTGAGTGCGCTCGCTCACACGCTGCTCCAGCACGGCGTGGACTTGCCTCAAAGCGTCTTCGGCCTCGCGGCGTGCCGAGATGTCCACAAACGTGACCACTGCACCCTGGACGACGCCGCTTTCAACAATGGGGTGAGAGGAGTATTCGACCGCAAACGCGCTGCCGTTCTTGCGCCAGAACAACTCGGTGTCGATGCGGCACGGCAACCCCTCGCGAAAGGCGTTGAAGATGGGGCACAGGTGTTCGGGGTAGTGCGACCCATCCGTATGGGAGTGATGGGCCAGCTCGTGCATGTTGTGACCCAGTGCCTCGTCCGGCGCGTAGCCTAGCAGCGCCGCGCCAGCGCGGTTGATGAAGGTGCAGCGACCGTCCATGTCGATGCCGTAAATTCCTTCGCCGGTGGATTCAAGCAGTTGAGAGAGCCTATCACGCCAGACGACCTGACCTTCCCCCGGAAAAGGAGTCGGCACCGTTTCAGCAGGGACGGTGTTGCACATCAAGGCGCCAGTAAACATACCACCGACAAGCAAACATCGTGCCCAGATTGGTGCAAAAATAAGGAGGAGACCCGCCCAAATCAGTGCGCCGACAGCCACCGGCAATACAGTCTGCCGTTAAAAACGTTGTGCGAATCCCCTGTAAAGTGCGAGGCTTGCCGCCCCTTCATTAGCACCTATAAGGTTTCACCGCACTTGACCCCACGAACCATCATGCTTCGAGTTTTACAGCTTGCCGTATTAACTGCGATTTTGGCCTTGGGCGCCTGCAGCCCCGCCTTCAACTGGCGTGAGGTGCGGCCGGATAACACCCCGCTCAGTCTACTTTTGCCCTGTAAGCCCGACAAGGCCGAAAAAGTCGTGCCGCTAGGCGGCCAGAACACCACGCTTTTCATGCTGGGCTGCGAAGCGGGGGGCGCAACTTTTGCTGTGGCCGTCGCGGATGTGGGCGATGCCGACAAGGCCACCCCCATACTCGCCCAGTGGCAGCGACTGACGTTGGCCAATATGCAAGCCGCGCCAGACACCGTTGAGGTGAATCCGCTCAAGCTTCGTGGCGCAGCAGCGAAGCCCTCCCCTTTGGTGGTGCAGGCTCGGGGAAAACGGGCGGGAGGAACCGATGTAAGCGGCCAGGCTGCCTACTTTGCCCGAGGATCGCAGGTGTTTCAAGTGGTGATCTATGCGCAAGAAATAACGCCTGAAGTGGCCGAGACCTATTTTTCCAGCCTTAAATTTGAATAATCGAATAGTTCTTATAAGGCGGTCAGCGCCATCTGCTTGCCCAGGACAGTTTTTAGGCGAGGCAGGGGTCTCTTTTGTGTTGCTGTGCCGCCTGTTTCGGCTATTTTCAGAGCCTACGTAGATAATTGAGTTCAATGAACGGCATATTCATCATCGCCCACGCGCCGCTGGCGTCCGCATTTCGCCAGTGCGTATTACACGTATTTCCGGACAATGCGGCGGGCGTGGTGGCACTGGATGTTCCGCCCAACATGCCGCCCGAAGAAACGCTGGCCCAGGCGCGCATCATTCTTGCCCAGATGGGTACGTCGCACGCGCTGGTGCTGACAGATGTTTTTGGCGCCACGCCCTGCAATGTGGCGCAAAAATTGGTCGATGGGGTCAACACCAAGCTAATTACCGGCATCAATTTACCCATGCTGCTGCGCACTGTCTCCTACCGACACGAGCCGCTCGACGCCCTCGTAACGCGAGCTCTGGTGGGCGCAACACAAGGCGTGATGCAAGTGGCTATCACCGCACCGCAAAATCAAGTACGTAGAAAAAATGATCAAGACCAGCACGAACATCAGCAATAAGCTTGGCCTGCATGCCCGGGCGTCCGCCAAACTCACCAAACTGGCGGGAAGCTTTCCTTGCGAGGTCTGGATGACCAAGAACGAGCGCCGCGTTAATGCGAAAAGCATCATGGGGGTGATGATGCTGGCGGCTGGCCTCGGCAGCACCGTCGAGGTTGAAACCAACGGCACGGACGAGCAGGCCGCAATGGATGCCTTGCTCGCGCTCATCGCCGACAAGTTTGGCGAGGGAGGGTAAGGGTATGGCCCCCACGCCTTTTACTTTGCGTGATGTGCTGACCCTTGCCCAAGCGGTTAGCTCTTCGGGCAGCACGGCGCGGGGCGTGGCAGTCGCCAAGCTCCCCCTTTCCTGCGTGGAACGGCGAGTGATGTCCGAAGTCTCTGTGTTGGGGACCTCTAAATGACTTTCTCAGTTCACGGACTGGCGGTCTCCCGAGGCATCGCGATTGGTCGCGCCGTGCTGGTAGCGTCGAGTCGCGCCGATGTCACGCATTACTTTATAGACGCTTCAAAAACAACGGAAGAAATTGCACGGGTGAGGCTTTCCCGGAACGCAGTGATCGATGAAATTACGCGCTTGCAGCAGGACTTGCCGAAAGACGCGCCACCTGAAATCTCAGCCTTGCTGGATGTGCATCTGATGCTGCTGCAAGACGAGCTGCTGATCACCGGCGTGAAGCACTGGATCACTGATCGGCATTACAACGCCGAGTGGGCCCTCACCACCCAGTACGAGATTATTGCGCGCCAGTTCGACGATATGGAAGACGAGTACCTGCGCGAACGCAAGGCTGATCTGGAGCAGGTGGTGGAACGCATCTTGCGGCACATGAAGGGTGCTGCTTCGCCGATGCTGCCGGCTGCGCAGGCAGGCGCAAGTCGCAAACAATCGCAGCAGGATCTGTTGCTGGACGACACACTGGATGTGCCGCTGGTTCTGGTGGCGCACGACATTTCGCCAGCCGACATGCTGCAGTTCAAACAAAGTCTTTTTGCCGGTTTTGCGACCGACGTGGGCGGCAAGACGTCGCACACGGCGATTGTCGCGCGCAGCATGGACATACCGGCCGTCGTGGGCGCGCGGAGCGCTAGCCAGTTGATCAAGCAAGACGACTGGGTCATCATTGACGGCGATGCCGGGGTGTTGATTGTCGACCCGTCGCCCATCATTCTGGCCGAATACGGTTTCAAGCAGCGCCAGGGCGAGCTCGAGCGCGAGCGCCTGAATCGGCTCAAGCACACGCCCGCCCTGACAATGGACGGACAACGGGTCGAACTGTTGGCCAATATCGAAATGCCGGAAGACACGCTCGGCGCGGTCAAGGTCGGGGCGGTGGGTGTTGGGCTGTTTCGCACCGAGTTCTTGTTCATGGGCCGCAAAGGCAAGCTGCCCGATGAAAACGAGCAGTACCTGGCCTACCGCAAAGCCATTGAAGGCATGCAGGGCCTTCCCGTCACGATTCGCACTGTCGATATAGGGTCGGACAAGCCGCTTGATCGGCTTGTCGGCAAGGCGCAAGACGGTCACCTGAACCCAGCGCTGGGATTGCGTGCAATTCGCTGGAGCCTGGCAGACCCCCCAATGTTTTTGACGCAGCTTCGCGCCATTTTGCGAGCCGCTTCGCATGGTCAGGTTAACCTGCTGGTGCCGATGCTGGCCCATGCCAGCGAGATCCGCCAAACCATGGGGTTGATCGATCAGGCGCGCATGCAGTTGGATAACAAAGGCATTCCCTACGGTCCGGTGCGGTTGGGCGCCATGATTGAAATTCCCGCTGCAGCGCTCACGCTCAAGCTATTTCTCCGCTACTTTGATTTTCTGTCGATAGGTACCAACGACCTGATTCAATACACGCTGGCGATAGACCGCTCGGACGAATCGGTCGCACATTTGTACGACCCCTGTCACCCGGCCGTGCTGCGCCTGATCGCGGACACAATTGCAGAATGCCAGCGCCAAGGCAAAGGGGTCACCGTGTGCGGCGAAATGGCGGGGGACCCGAGCATGACGCGGCTATTGCTGGGCTTGGGACTGCGCAGCTTTTCCATGCACCCGTCACAGATATTGGCCGTCAAGCAGCAGATTTTGCGGGCCGACGCCAGCAAGCTAACTGCCTGGGCTGCGCAGGTGCTGGACAGTGAGGACCCGGCTAGTCTGATTCAAAATTAGTGTGTGAATGGAGGCACGCTTGGGGCTTTCAGTAAACGTCTATTCCCGGCTAGGATTCCTTGCGAATCTGTTTTCGCGGCTAGCCAAAGAGTAAGCATCTGCGGTCTCACCAAGCGTGCCCCTTTTCAGGTGGCTATTACTTCAAGTGCTTTTTCAACTCTTCCGAGGCCTGAAGCATGGCTGAGCGCGTCCCTGGAATTTGACTGATCACGTTCAACAAACCGAAGTCGTGAATCATGCCGTTGTAGCGCACCGCCGTCACGTTGACACCCGCAGCGTCTAATTTTCTGGCATAGGCTTCGCCTTCATCCCGGAGCACGTCGTTCTCTGCAGTTTGAATCACTGCTGGTGGCAAGCCCCTGAGCTGTTCGGTGGTCGCTTGCAGAGGCGAGGCGTAGATGCTCTTGCGTTGCTCGGTATCCGTCGTGTAATTGTCCCAAAACCACTTCATCATGTTCTTGGTGAGGAAGTGACCTTCTGCAAACTGGGTATACGAACCATCTTCGAAGTTCACATCGGTGACGGGCCAAAACAGCATTTGCAATCGGATCTTCGGCCCACCCTTGTCCTTGGCCATCAGGCTAACCACGGTCGCCATGTTGCCGCCAACGCTGTTGCCGGCTACCGCCAGGCGCGAGCCATCCAGATTGATTTCCTTGCCGTGCTCAGCCACCCATTTGGTTGCGGCATAGGCTTGATTGATCGCCACCGGGTACCGTGCTTCAGGAGATGGGGTGTAGTTAACGAACACGGCAGCCGCGCCGGAACCGGCCACCAAATCTCGAACGAAACGTTCATGAGTCGGGAAATCGCCGAGAACCCAACCGCCGCCATGGAAGAACATAAAGACGGGAACGCTCTTCTTCACGCCAGCGGGACGGACAATGGTGAGACTGATTTTTTGACCATCAGCCTCAATAACCTTTTGAGTAACGTCAGCCTTCGGCAGCTCAAGTTTGACGCTGGCCTGGGCGCCCACGAGTACTGCGCGCGCATCCGCTGGCGACATTTGTTCCATCGGTTTACTGTTGCCTGCGGCCAGCGCGTCAAGGAATTTTTGTGTGTTGTGTTCGACTGCAGGATTGCCTGCGGCCATAGCACTGGATATTGCGAGACTTAGCAGGGAGGCGGAAAATAGTTTGGTGATGTTTGTCATCGTTGATTCCTTGATGGTTGAAGTGAAGGCCAAATCACTTAAGTTAAAAACGGGTGGAAGCTGGAAATGAGCTTGCTTTCTAGGCAACAAATCATAAATTGCGAGCAATATAATTGCTGACAATCATATTTATCCAGTTCAATAGAAGGGATATTCGACAACGTGGCGTCGAACAATCTATCAAGGACTGAAAACAGAGTTGCCTTCTCGCAAGCGCTTTGACCGACGTCAAGACGCAATAGGGTGGGGGGTATCACACTGTCAGTCGGAAGTGCCAGTCCAGCCGAGAAAAGCGCCAGCACCTGGCGTTGGTCCCGGGGCAGAGGCGACCGAGAATAAGCATTGGCATCCTGCCGCTGCCGTTCGGCACGCAAAACAACCGCAGGATATGAATGAGTACGTTTGATCACAGTGGCCTGATTCAGGATATCAACGAGAGCCTGGCACCTTTTCGCCGAGCCCAGCCTGAAGCCATGGCGGGCTTCGGTCAGCTGGCCCGGGCCGCCATGACCGATGGGGCACTCGGTGCCAAGCAAAAGGAGCTGATAGCGCTGGCCATTGGTGTGACACAGCGTTGCTCAGGCTGCATCGGCTTTCACGTCAAGGCGCTATACAAGCTGGAGTGCACCCGCGGCGAACTGGAAGAGATGCTCGCTGTGTGCGTGTACATGGGCGGCGGCCCGGCGCTGATGTATGCCGCCGAGACCATCGCAGCGTGGGAAAAATTGGCGCCGGCTGGGGCCTGAGTGCTGCCAACCGGTAGCTTCGGACCTTAAAAAAGGCCGCCAGCGCTTGGGGCGGGTGGTCAGGGTTTAAGTCGCGACGCGCGCAGCTTGGGCGTTAGTTGTCCGCGTGTGCCCAGCACCGCCGCTGCAACTATCATCACGGACGCAATGCCGATGCTCCAAGTCAGCGGGTGACCGTTCACCACGAGCAGCAAGGCGGTGGAGCCCAGTGGTGTGAGGTAACTCAGAATGCCAATCTCTCGGGCATCGCCCAGTTTGAGCGCTTTGTCCCACAGAAAGAAAGCTGCACCTAGTGGACCGAGTCCCATCGCAACCAGCAACATCCAGTCGTGCGCCGATGGCTGAACCTGCGGCTCAAGTACCCAATGGCACAGCAGCGAAAGCAAACCGGACACCACGCCGAAGAGCCCAATGGCGGCCGTGGGAAAGGCTGCCACACGCCGGGTCAGTAGCGAATAGCTGGCCCAAATGAACGCCGATCCCAACGCGGGGAGGTAACCCCAAGACCAGCCATTCAAACCCGATCGGCCGGTCGCCATGCTGTTGGCGCCCAGAATGGCAATCGCCGCCCCGGCAAAACCCATTAGTGCTGACACCACGTGGACTGCCCGCAGTTTCATACCCGCCAAAAACAGCGGTGCAAGGACCACCATGAACAGCGGCCACAGGTAATTGACCAGATTGGCCTCGACCGGTGGCGCATAGCGCAAGGCGATGAACAGCAAAAAATGGAAACCGAACAGTCCATAAACGCCCAGCGCGAGGGTGGTCGCAGGAACTCTCCACTGCGCGGTGTCCCTGAGAACAAATGGCAGCGCCAGCACGCTACCCACCAGTAGCGCCACGCCCGTCAACAGAAAGGGCGGGAGGTGCTTCAGCGACAGCCCGAGTGAGGCGAGCGTCGACCACAAAGCGATCGCGCAGAGCGCGTAAAAATTGGCAGGCATGGCCGTGAGCATAGACGCAGTGAAGCGCCGGACTACTACGCGCGTTCGATAAGGCGGCTGTTTGCCCGCTACGCGTGTATCAATTTTCGAGTGGGCTAACGCGAGTCGGATCCGCGAAACCCTTCGCCTCAGCGACGCGGATAACCGAAGCAATCCTCATTGCTGACAGGCCAACGCCGTATCGCTTGCCTCCGTTTGCATCATGGGAAGAAGTGTCGGCGTCAACGATTTGAGGAGTTGCACGGAAATCGCGCTGGTGAACTTGTATTTGGCCGCATAAGGTTCGTGCACGTAGGCAGTCATGGTGCCAAAAAACCGGTCACCGATTAAAAAAACAAAAGTGGCGGAGCGATTGACAGCGCGCGAGGAAATCAATTTGCCACCTGGCGCGTAGACCTCAAAGCGATGGTCGCCGGTGCCGGTTTTACCGCCCACTTCCACCGGGGTCCCATTCGACTGCCGTAAGCCGCCCTTGAGTCGTTTAGCGGTACCGCCTTCCACCACGTCAATCAAGGATCGACGCACCACGTCGGTAATCGCCTCGGGCAACAGACGCTCCGGCGCAGGACCGGCATTCGCAAAGTGTGTCTCGTAAGGCGTGCCTTTTGCAAAGTCCAACTCAGGTAGCCGTCTAAGTGGCAAACGCATACCTTTGTTGACGATGATCCCCATTAACTCTGCCAGCGCGGCGGGCCGGTCCCCCGACGCGCCAAGCGCACTGGCATAGGAAGGCGTTAAGGATTCAAACGGATAACCGAGTCGCCGCCAGTCGCGTCCAATCTCCAGAAAAGCTTCCAGTTCGAGCATTTGCCGGATCCGTTTGTCCTGCTTGTTCTTATTGTGAGTCTTGAATAGCCAGGCATAAACATCCTGGCGCGCGTCGCGGCTTGCGTCCAATGTTTGCGTCAGGGTCGCCTCGGGATGCTGGCGCATGAATTCGAGCAGCCAGAGCTCCAAAGGATGGACGCCGGCGATGTAGCCCCGATCAGCCAGTGAAAATTTGTCCGGTCCGTATTGCTCATAGAGCGCTTTCAACCTGGCGTCCAACAAGCTGTCTTTGGGAAATTGTTCACGCATCAGGGCGGAGAAACTCGCCAGATCTGCGTTCGGTTGCACACTTCGGAACACTGTGGCAAGCCGTGCTGGCGACGGACGCAGGTTTCCGAGTAGCAATTGCTGCGCCTCCTGCGGCGTCTTGCCTTGGTATTTCTTGTAGAAGCGCAGCATGAACTGGCGTCCTTCCTTGTCGGCAAAGCGGGCGAGGATCTGTTGTCGCCGGGGCGCGCTTTGCGCATCCACGGGCTCAGAATTGGCGTCGGCCATTTTGAATTTGTAATGCCGCACGACGTCGCGCATGAGCCGGACAAAAACCAAATTCACCGATTGTTGGAAGCCCTCGCGCACGGTCATGACCTTGTAGTTTTCCTCGGCTTCGAAATTCGAAAATGTCTGCACCCCGCCACCGGTGACAAAACCTTCCCCGGGACTCCCCGAGTAGCGTCGCTCCATCGCGGCCTCCAGCATCGCCGGTAAACCCCGATCCCTGGCTTGGGCCAGATAAGCAAGTCCCCAAAGGCTCAATACGTTCTCCTTGTCTACGCGCACTTGGCCTAGATCCGTTGCGGTCATGCGGGCGTAGCGCTGGTGCAGATCGGCGATTATTTCCAGATAGGTAATGAGCGTGCGCAGCTTGGCGGTAGAACCTAGGTTGAGTCTGGCGCCTTCGTTGATGTCGAAGGGTTGGTCAAAATTATCCGTCTGCACGCGCAGCAGATTAGCGCCGCCGCGTTGCTCGAACAGGGTAAAACTAAAAATCAGTTTGCTCGGATCGTCGCCGGGGCTGAGCATGTTATGACCATACAGGTCCGCCGCTTTCGCTTTGGAGGGTTGCTGGAGCTGCCGCAGCACTGTCGTCACCGCGCGCTGCATTTCACCATTCATCGTTGTGGAGGCGGAGAGGTCCAGCCGGTCCAGATCGTAAAGGTGGCTGAGGTGCAACAGACCCGAAAGATTGGTGCGCAATGCGGTCACCGCTTTGCGTGTGACAAAGGAGACCGGGGGGGGTGGCACGGACTTCTGCTGAAGGTTGAGCTTGATCGGCAACGCCGCATCTCGCAGCGAAACTGGGATGATTCCCGCTGCGGCGAGCGCCCTCAAATGGCTGTCAGTCAACTGTGCCAGGTCAGCCGCCCCCTCGCGCAGGTAGTAGGAGGGTCGGCGTTGCGCAATCATCAGCGAAAGCGCCTGTTTGAAGGCCTCCGCCCGACGACGCAACGGCGCCTCTTGGGTTGGCTCGGCGTTGCTGGCCAGCAGCTGATTTACCTCTGCGAAATCGCGCCCATACCAGGCTCGAAGGCCGTCGCCTAAACCACTGATCTCGCCGTAACCGGGCATCGCCGCAAGCGGTACCGTATTCAGATAATCCACCACAATTTGCTGGCGTGTGGGAAGCGTATTCTCGCCGTTCAAATACACCCTGACCGAAGCCGAGGCCATCTGCCGCAGCTTCTCCTGCGGCGACGCGGTACGACCTTCGGGAGAATGGCGGTATTTCTCAATCTGCGTAACCAGTGTGCTGGCCCCTGGGGTCTGATGCGATTTATTAAACACATGCAGGAATTGGTCTGAGACGGCCTTGCCGAAGCGGCTCCAGTCGAACGCAGGGTTACGAAGCGGGTAACGAGTGCTGAGTAGCTCGCGGTCTTCGATAAAAAGCAGGGCGTCTACCAGCAAGCGCGGCACCGATTGGAACCGGTCATAGCGGTGCTCGGGAAAACGTTCCGAATACAAAGACTGTCGATTGCAATCGAGCAAGTCGAGGCCGGCTTGGGTCTTCTCTTGGTAAGCAGGCGACAGCCCTTTCTCCGCGAGTTCTGCCAGCCGCGGCGAGAGGCGCGCTTGGTCGGTAATCAGATAATCGTGCGCCGACAGGAACTGCGTAAACGCGGGAATCTTGCTGTATCCGAGACGCTCGTCGTAAGGTCCCGACTTGGGAAAACGTATTGATGGACTCGGTCCCACCTCAGGCTGGAAGGTCAGTTCGCGACCAAGTCTGGACAGATATCGGGCTTGCCATCGGGATGAACGAAATTCGGCGTTGACCAAAAACGCCAGCAAAACCAGCAACCCGGTCAAGCCTATCAGCGCCAGCAACTTACTCCGATTGCGGAGGGTCATCTTCCCTAGGAACAAAGATGCGACTTGGCGGAATCGTCTGAGTATCAAGATAATCGCCCTTTTTGACCCGAATCGATTTTGGTGCAGACTTCAGAAATCTGGCGGAAAGATATTGATAAGCCTGCTGGGATGAGGGCTGAATCCCGGATAGGAACGTTGTGAAAGTATATGCGGCGGTAGACCTGATTAATGAAGTCGGCGAGCTACTTTTGTGTTTAAGGTTGGCGTTTTGCCATGCCTCTTTGTCTGCAGAAACAGCACGCTCCGTGACGTCTTATTTTTTTGCGTTCGGAGCGCTTGGCGAGATAGCGCCGCTGATGGCATTCCTTTGCCACGCGCCTTCCCGCCGAGCAGCGCTATAAGGACGCAGGGACAGGCCTGCCTTGCTCGGTGCCGTCGTGTCGCAATGACCGCGGTCACTGCATGGCGGTGCCGGTAACGCCAGATATTCCGTCGGACACGTCCGCTATTTTTCCGGAAATACCTGCTGCGTGCGCCTGCTGGTCCGCGTGGTAGCTGGAGCGGACCATGGCGCCCACGGCAGCGTGGGAAAATCCCATTTCGTAAGCTTTTTCCTCAAACATCTTGAAGGTGTCCGGATGCACATAGCGGCGAACTGGCAAGTGGGAGGTGGAGGGCGCCAGATATTGACCAATGGTCAGCATCTCGATGTCGTGCGCGCGCATGTCGCGCATCACTGCCAAGATTTCGTCATCGGTTTCTCCCAGGCCCACCATAATGCCGCTTTTGGTGGGCACGTTGGGGTGTAAGGCCTTGAACTTTTTCAGCAGGTTCAGGCTGAACTGGTAGTCGCTACCGGGGCGGGCTTCCTTGTACAGGCGCGGCGCGGTTTCCAGATTGTGGTTCATTACATCCGGCGGTGCAGAACTCAGGATTCCAAGCGCTCGGTCGTCGCGACCCCGGAAATCAGGCACCAGCACCTCGATTTGCGTCATCGGCGACAGCTCGCGGATGCGCTTGATGCAATCAACGAAATGCTGGGCGCCGCCATCGCGTAAATCGTCGCGGTCCACGCTGGTAATCACCACATATTTGAGCTTGAGCGTGGCAATGGTTTTGGCAAGATTTTCGGGCTCGTCCAGGTCCAGCGGGTCCGGGCGGCCATGACCCACATCGCAAAACGGGCAGCGACGCGTGCACTTGTCGCCCATGATCATAAAAGTGGCCGTGCCTTTGCCGAAGCATTCGCCAATATTTGGGCAACTCGCTTCTTCACACACCGTCACCAGCTTGTTGCTTCGCAAAATGTCTTTGATTTCATAGAAGCGCGTGCTGGGGCTGCCGGCTTTGACGCGAATCCAGTCGGGCTTTCTCAGCACCTCGCCGGCGACTACCTTGACTGGAATACGCGATAACTTGGCTGCCGCTTTCTGCTTGACCAGAGGGTTGTAGGCTTCAAGGCTTTGGGCCTCGCGGACAACGGGGTTCGCTGAATTCTTGACTTCTGAGGGACTCATGGTGTGTTTACTTCTGTATCAGGTTAGGGCGCCAGATAGGTGGCAAGCTTTTGGCCCAGCACGTCTGCCGTCTCTTGCCAGCTTGCCGATACCCCGATTGTAGAAAGGTCGGTAGTTTCTAAGCCCGCATAGCCGCAAGGGTTGATTCGCGAGAATGGTTCCAGATCCATCGCCACATTCAGCGCCACACCGTGATACGTGCAGTGGCGGCTCACCTTGATGCCCAGCGCGGCGATCTTTCCCAAGCCCTGGAAGGGGTCTGCCGGGTTCAACGGGCCGATCAATGCCGCATGCGACCCTGGGTCGTTCATCCGCACGTAAATGCCCGGTGCGCCGGTGACGCGATGTCCGGTCACGCCAAAATGCGCCAGGGTCGCGATCACTGACTCCTCAATCTTATAAACGTATTCCTTGATGTAGTAACCCGCCCGCCTGAGGTCGATCAAGGGATAGGCCACGACCTGGCCCGGCCCGTGGTAGGTCACTTGGCCGCCGCGATTGGCTTGCACCACCGGGACGTCGCCAGCGTTCAATATATGGTCACTTTTACCAGCTAGCCCCTGTGTATACACCGGAAAATGCTCACAAATCCATAGCGAATCAGGGGTCTCTGCAGTGCGGGCGTCGGTGAAGGCCTGCATGGCGGCGTAGGTTGGCAGGTAATCCACGCGACCGAGGTGGCGGGTTGCTATGGGCATAGAAACCTCATCTCGCTGAGTGTGCAGTTGTTCGAATAAGCTTCTGGCTGGGCGTTCCGGGCTGTTCCAACAACACAGATAACAGGGGATTCGATGCGCCGAACGCAAGCTTTCTGGGCAATCTGAGCGCCAGGGTCTTTAGTGAAAGGGTGCTACAAAACAACTTTGACCATCGGGTGTGTGGAGAGGGTGCGGTAGAGCTCGTCAAGTTGCTCGCGGCTGGTAGCCGTGACGGTAATGGTGACACCCAAATATTTACCGCCTTTGCTTTCACGCAGCTCGATGGTGGAGGCATTGAATGCCGGGTCGAAATGATGAGCAACAGCGGTGATGGCCTGCACCAGGCCCTCAACCTTAACGCCCATGACCTTGATGGGGAACTGCGACGGGTACTCAATCAGTGAGTTTTCGCGAGCTGTCTCAGCAGTAGCCTCGGGAAGATTTTTAGAAGAGGAATTCATGTCGATTGCTCTCGTTTAGTTTACAGGTACGCAATGCACCCCCTGTACCGCCTCGGCCGGGCTGGCTTTCGTGGGGCGCACTCAACGTATCTCTCCTTAGACCAGAAAGATAACAGCCGCAATGGCCAGGGCACCGAGCGCCAGATTTACCAGGGACAACGAGGCGATTTGCCCGACGCGGCGACTCCCCTCGAGCCAATCGGAACCGCTGACCGCCTGCTTTAAGCGGCGGAACGGACCGAAATAAAGATGACCGAAAAGCGCGAACATTACCAGGCCGATGCCCAACATCAGGTGCCAGCCCGCAGGCGCCTTTTTCATTCCGACACCCAACAACATGGGCAGGCCCGTCAGCAGTAAAACCAGTATGGTCCCCCACACCCCCGTAAAAAAGCGCTGGAGAATCTGCGCGATTAGTGGCAGGCGCTGCGGCGGCGCGAGCTGTTCAGCGGCCGCAGGGCGAAGGGCGAACAGCATAAAAGTGATTCCGCCCAGCCAGACGATGGCGGCAGCAAGGTGAAGAAATTTCATCAAGTTGTACATGGGCGATCTTTCGTGGGTTGGGGATGGCAGCTATCGCGCTACCGACATTTCACAATGTATACGACACAGCATGCCGGCGTGCCTCGAGCCAGGATTTCTACCTTGCCGGTGCGTGTTTTTGCCAGAAGCAACCGGTACTTAAATTCAAATGCCGGGTTCTATCAGCGCGATGGGGTTTCTACGTATAATCAAAAGCTTTGCTAATACTGCGCTGTAACTTTCCCGTAATTTGTGACGTCTAAAATGGCAAATTCGGTCAATCAATCCATCAATCGGCGTGGAGTGCAAGCGGTAAAGGTGGAAGTGCAGGTGGAGGATAAGGACGAGGACTTCAAGCCCTTAACGCGTGAAGAAGCGCAAAGGCTTCGTGAGGCGAAGCCTTTGGTCTCTCCTTGGGCGGTGTTGGCGGGGCAGTTGATGGTCGGCATTCTGGGGGCGTGTGTTGCCTGGGGTTTGACTGGAAGGCAAAGCGTGGGTTGGTCCGCGTTTTACGGGGCGCTTGTCGTGGTGATACCTGCTGCGTTGTTCGCGCGGGGATTGAGAAGTCAGTTTTCCTCCTTGAATGCTGCAACGGCTAGTTTTGGTTTTTTTGTGTGGGAGGCGGTGAAAATTGCTTTGAGCGTTGCGATGATGATCGCGGCGCCCCGATTGATTGCTGATTTGAGTTGGCTGGCCATGTTGGCGGGCTTGGTGTTAACTTTGAAAATGTATTGGCTGGCGCTTTGGTTGCGCCCCAAACGTACAACAGATTTGAGAGTTAGGAAGCGTTGAATATGTCCGCAGAAGAGCAAGCACCGACAGCCAGTGAATACATTGTTCACCACCTGACGCACTGGCAAAACAAACCTCAAACGGAAATTGTTGACTTCACCGTCTTCAATATCGACTCGTTATTTTTCTCCATTCTCATCGGTGTTATTGGTTGTTTGCTGTTGTGGAAGGCAGCGCGCAACGCAACGTCCGGGGTGCCCGGTCGTTTTCAGGCGGCGGTTGAAATCCTGGTTGAGATGGTCGAAGGGGAGGCAAAGGGCATTGTTCACAACGCCAAGAGTCGCAAGCTTGTGGCGCCTTTGGCGCTGACGATCTTTGTCTGGATTTTTCTTCTGAACGCGATGGATTTGTTGCCGTTGGATTTACTGCCTCAGCTTTGGGCACTGATTTACGGTGCAACCGGACACGATGTAAGTCATGCTTACCTGCGCAGCGTACCAACCGCTGATTTGTCCGTGACCATGGGTATGTCGGTTTCGGTCCTGGTAATTTGTCTTGTGTACAACGTCAAGAACAAGGGTATCGGCGGCTGGGCGCACGAGCTGGTTTCTGCTCCGTTCGGCACTAGCAAAAATCCGATTTTTGCACTGATTCTGGGGGTTATAAACCTGGCAATGCAGCTGATCGAATTTGTTGCCAAGACGGTGTCTCACGGCATGCGACTTTTTGGCAACATGTACGCCGGCGAGCTGGTGTTTATGTTGATTGCGCTACTCGGCGGTGCTTGGGCATTCTCGTTCCAGCCTGCCAGTTTGATGCTGCTGCTGCTGCATGTGGTGGCGGGGTGGTCGTGGGCTGTGTTCCACATTCTGATCATTACCCTTCAGGCCTTTGTGTTCATGATGTTGGCCCTGGTGTATATCGGGCAGGCGCATGACTCGCATTGAAGCGCTGTTTGTTTGAGTTTTGTTTTCGTTTCTTTTTGGTATTTTAAGGAGTCATCATGGAAGTTATTAGTTTTGTCGCTCTGGCTGCTGGCCTCATCATCGGTTTGGGCGCGCTGGGCGCATGTATCGGCATTGGCATCATGGGTAGCAAGTATCTGGAAGCGGCTGCTCGTCAACCCGAGCTCATGGGCGAATTGCAAACCAAGATGTTCTTGTTGGCTGGTCTGATTGACGCTGCGTTCATTATTGGTACCGGTATTGCCTTGTGGTTTGCAACGGCCAACCCGTTTCTGGCTCAAATTGCACGTCTGGTCAAGTAAGACTTCCTGCAACACCTCGTTGAGGGAGATGTACTGTGAACATTAATGGAACCTTGGTGGCGCAAGCCATCGTCTTCGCACTGCTGGTGCTGTTCACGATGAAATTCGTGTGGCCGCCCATTACAACTGCATTGGACGAACGCGCCCGCAAGATCGCGGACGGCCTTGCAGCCGCCGATAAAGCCAGGTCTGAACTTTCCGTTGCCAACAAGCGCGTGGAAACAGAACTGGCGACGTCGCGGAACGAGTCGGCACTGCGTCTGGCCGAGGCCGAGCGTCGCGCCCACTCCCTGATTGAGGACGCCAAATCCAAGGCAACCGAAGAAGGGGCGAAAATCATTGCCGCTGCCAAGGTCGAAGCTGAGCAGCAAACCGTCAAGGCCCGCGAGATTCTGCGTGAGCAGGTTGCCGCATTGGCCGTCAAGGGTGCCGAGCAGATTCTGCGCAAGGAAGTCAATGCCGGTGTGCACGCTGACTTGCTGGGTCGCTTGAAGACCGAACTTTAAGCGAGCACACACATGGCCGAACTAGCCACCATTGCCCGTCCTTATGCTGAAGCCTTGTTCAAGGCTTCAGGGTCCGACTTGGGCGGCACCGCTGCCTGGCTCGACGAGTTGGCAGCGATTGCTGCTAATGCGCAGTTGCAGCAGTTTGTTGGGGACCCCGGTGTGACGGCGGTGCAGGCGTTTGACGTAATTTCCGGAGTCGTTAAAACGACGTTGCCGGAAGCCGCGAAAAACTTCCTGCGTGTCGTTATAGACAACGGTCGTATCAGCGTAGTGCCGGAAATAGCCGATCAGTTCCGTGCCTTGAAAAATGCACAGAGCGGCTCATCCGATGCCACGGTATACAGCGCCTTTCCGCTTGAAGGTGCCGCGCTGACTGATTTGGCGGCAACGCTAGAAAAGCGCTTTGGACACAAGCTCAATGTCAAAGTTGAACTGGAACCGGCCCTGATTGGCGGCGTCCGTGTCGTGGTGGGTGACGAGGTGCTGGACACTTCGATAAAGGCCCGTTTAGAGCAAATGAAAGTCGCGCTGATTTCTTGATCTGACGCCTAGGCGTTGTATCGAGTTTTTGGCCAACAATATAGAAGGAAGGAAAGAGTCATGCAACTCAATCCCGCAGAAATTTCTGAACTGATCAAGAGCCGAATCGAGGGCTTGACAGTCAATGCCGACATCCGTAACCAGGGTACCGTGGTATCCGTTGCGGACGGCATCGTTCGCATTCACGGCTTGTCCGATGTGATGCAGGGCGAGATGCTGGAGTTTCCCGCCACTGCGGATGGGACGCCGACCTATGGCCTGGCACTGAATCTCGAGCGCGACTCGGTGGGTTCCGTGATTCTGGGCGAATATGAACACATTGCTGAAGGCGACACCGTCAAGTGCACGGGCCGTATTCTGGAAGTGCCAATCGGACCCGAGTTGCTTGGCCGCGTGGTCAACGCGCTGGGTCAGCCGATCGACGGCAAAGGGCCCATCAACGCCAAGTTGACTGACGTGATCGAAAAAGTGGCACCGGGTGTGATCGCCCGTAAATCGGTCGACCAGCCTCTGCAAACCGGATTGAAGTCCATCGATTCCATGGTGCCCGTGGGCCGCGGCCAGCGCGAGCTGATCATCGGTGACCGACAAACCGGCAAGACCGCCGTGGCGATCGACGCCATCATCAACCAAAAGGGCACAGGCGTTTCTTGCGTCTATGTCGCGATCGGCCAAAAGGCCTCTTCGATCAAAAACGTGGTGCGCTCGCTGGAGCAGGCCGGTGCGATGGAGTACACCATTGTGGTGGCGGCATCGGCCTCCGAATCGGCGGCTATGCAATATGTCAGCGCCTACTCGGGCTGCACGATGGGCGAGTACTTCCGCGATCGCGGACAAGACGCGCTGATCGTGTATGACGATTTGTCGAAGCAGGCCGTGGCTTACCGTCAGGTATCGCTGCTTCTGCGCCGTCCTCCTGGCCGTGAAGCCTACCCCGGCGACGTGTTTTATCTGCACAGCCGTTTGCTCGAGCGTGCGGCCCGCGTCAACGAGAAGTATGTTGAAGACTTCACCAAAGGTGCCGTCAAAGGCAAGACTGGCTCGTTGACCGCACTCCCGATTATTGAAACCCAAGCCGGTGACGTGTCTGCTTTTGTGCCGACCAACGTTATTTCGATCACCGACGGCCAGATTTTCCTGGAAACCAGCTTATTCAATGCCGGTATCCGTCCTGCCATCAACGCCGGTATCTCGGTGTCGCGGGTCGGCGGTGCTGCTCAGACCAAGCTGATCAAAAACCTTTCTGGCGGTATCCGGACCGATTTGGCGCAGTACCGTGAACTGGCGGCGTTTGCGCAGTTCGCCTCTGATTTGGACGAGGCTACCCGCAAGCAACTGGACCGCGGCGCTCGGGTGACCGAACTGCTCAAGCAAGCCCAGTACTCACCCTTGTCTATTTCTAACATGGGTGCCACGCTGTTCGCGGTGAATAAGGGCTTCATGGACGACGTGGAGGTCAAGAAGGTGTTGGCGTTCGAGCACGGTTTGCATGCCTGGCTTAAAGATAAAAATGCCGCGCTGATGGCCAAACTTGAAGCCAACAAAGCCATGGACAAGGACGCTGAGGCGGAATTAAACGCGGCGGTGGTTGCATTCAAGAAGTCGTTTGCCTGAGCTCGCCTGAATCGACGCAAGCGTTCTAGAAACCATTAGGAACCCATATGGCAGCAGGCAAGGAAATACGTGGCAAGATCAAATCGGTAGAAAATACCAGGAAGATCACCAAGGCCATGGAAATGGTGGCGGCGTCCAAAATGCGCAAGGCCCAGGAGCGGATGCGTGCCGCTCGTCCTTACAGCGATAAGATCCGGAACATCACGGCCAACCTGAGTCAGGCCAACCCCGAATACACCCATGCGTTCATGGAATCCAATGAGGCCAAGACCACCGGGTTTATTGTGGTCACGACCGACAAAGGGCTGTGCGGTGGGTTGAACACCAACATACTTCGCGCGGTGACTGGCAAGCTCAAGGAGTTGCAGGCCGCAGGAGAA